>JAHLMM010000010.1 GCA_018920365.1 Candidatus Aenigmatarchaeota archaeon
TCAAGGATACTATTGGCAGAGTGACGATAGAAGTTGCAAAGAAATATGTTCGTGAACAGCAGATGCAATTAGATCACTTCACGAAATTAATAGGAAACTGCGGACTTTAGTCCGCAGAGGATGTCATAAAAAATAATATATTTTTTATAATTATGCTAAGAAAAATATTGACATTTGCTGCAATAGCATTTCTTGTCTTTAATAACATTAATTATACACATGTAAAGGCATATCAACCATCAGAAGACAAAAAATCAGTATATGTTCTTGACTTTGATATTAATGATGGAACCGTTTATGACCACATTGAAAAAATAGCTGAAATAATAAACTAATATCCTGGTTTAGAAAAAGCTAAAATAGGAATAGGGACATGGATTAAAAACAAAGGCGTCAATGTCACTCCCGATGTTCAAAGACATTTGGATAGAAACACAGAAAGATTTTATGAAAATATTTACATTAACGGTAAAAGGATTAAATTGACACAACAAATACAATGTGTTGGTTATGTTAGTATGCTTTCAGATTTAGAAGGTTTACCGTTCATTTTAGGTTACAAATTTTTCTTCCCTGGTGAAATAATTCCAAGTGAAATATCTTCGAATGAAAAATACGTCTCAAATATAGGGGGATATATTATCTCAAATCCAAGAAGATATGGCACTATTGAAGACATCCCTCAAAAAGGCTTGACTATCGGAAAAAGACACGTAGGTGCGTTTTTCAAAGAATATGGAGAAATAATATTCACAGACGCAAACTGTAACAGAGATTTAAAGCCAGGGTATTGTGTTGGGGATGGAAAAGTAAGAGTTTACAAATTTAACTTTGATGAATTCAAAGAATTTCTTGAATCAAATGGTTATTATATAATCAACTAACAAACTTTATATCCAAAATCTCTTGAAGCCTGTTTGTTTTTGTCAAAGTTTGAACCATGTTTATTTGTCCGTATACTTCTTTTTCCTTCACTCCTGTTATTATTATCATTGTTCTTACTTTCTCTTTCATTGCATCCTCAAGTTTTGCGCCCCATATGATCTTTGCATCTTCTTCAAGCTTTTCAGCAACTTCTTTTACAATTTCATTTGCTTCGCTTAATGTCAAGTTAGGGCCGCCAACTATGCTGATCAAAGCGCCTGATGCCCCGTTTATTTCAACAGGCAAGAAAGGCGAATTCATAGCTTTTGTAACAGATTCAATTGCTCTTGACTCTGAATGACTTTCGCCCAAGCCGATCATTGCCAAACCAGCATTTCTCATGACACTTTTAACATCAGCAAAGTCAAGGTTGACTAAACCAGGCTTTGTTATCAACTCAACTGTTCCTTTAACTGCATTCACCAAAATTTCGTCAAGTGCATAAAATGCCTTGTGGATTGAAACATCAGGCAAAACTTCAAGCAGTTTGTCGTTAGGAATTATTACAAGAGTGTCAACGTTGTTTCTTAACTGCTTCAAACCTTGCAAAGCGTTTCTCATTCTAACTTGACCTTCCATGCTGAAAGGCAATGTGACGACACCGACTGTTAGAATGTTCATTGATTTTGCAATTTCAGCCACAACTGGTGCAGATCCTGTACCTGTACCGCCTCCTAAACCGCATGTTATGAATATCATGTCGCTTCCTTCCAAAGCTTTTTTTATGTCCTCTCTGTTTTCTTTTGCAGCTTCCATACCAACTTGAGGATCACCACCTGCACCTAAACCTTTTGTCAGATTTTTTCCAATCAAAATCTTTGTATGAGCGTCAGAATAAAGCAAATCTTGTGCATCTGTATTTATTATAATTGTTTCAGCGCCATCAACTCCAGCTTCCATCAATCTTGTTATAGTATTATTGCCAGAGCCACCGCAACCAATTATTTTTATTTTGCTCAATTTAGAATCCAAAAGTTGTTTTAACTCTTCATCAATTTTTTTTGTCCTTGACTGTTTTGTATCATATCTTATAGCCATACAATCACTTTTAATTTGATAACAAATATTTAAATGTTAATTTTAAATATTTATCACTTAGAAATAGCATTTTTTCTTCTACAAAAAATTAAATATTCAGAAACAAATTTATTTCTTGATGAAAGGAGTTTCAAGTGTTATTGCAACATTACTTCTTGTAACAATTACTCTTGGTTTAATAGGTGTAAGCTATAATTTTATCAGAAATATTTCTGACACACAAACAAACAATATTGAAATTCTTGAAGTATTGCCTGACAGAGTTATAATTTCAAACAATGGCAACAAACCTTTGTCAGCAAATGATATAAAAATAATAGTTGACAATCAGCAATACCCAGTTTCAGGCATAGATGGTGGCAGAATAGATGCATTCAAGACAGGTGTTGTTTATGTTGATCTGACAAGTCTAACAGAGGGAAATCATAGAATAATTGTTGTCGGTAAATCATCTTCTGCTACTCTCAGCTTTTATCATTATCCAGACGATTATTCATCATTCACACCAACAACAACACCATCACAAGCGACAACAGCTTTGGTTACAACAACTTCATTACCAACAACCACACAAGCGACAACAGCTTTGGTTACAACAACTTCATTACCAACAACCACACAAGCGACAACAGCTTTGGTTACAACAACCACAGTTATTACATGTGCTTCATGTGGTTATTCGTCATCACCGTCAATAACATGTACATATGGTGTTATAACTGTTTATTGCGGTACATTAAGATGTTATACATGTGCTGCCCCTCCTGAAAATGAGATATAATTAATTTAAATTCTTTTCTACTAAAAGGTTATAAACTTTATTTACATAAAAGTAATTATTATGATGAACGAAAAAACAATCCAGGACATTTTTGATGTGAGTCAAACATTTGCCTCAGGAAAAAGACTTTTGTTGTTGTTTATTTTACAAAGCGAACCAATGGGATATACAATGATAACAAAATGGTTTGATAGAGCAGGAATACCAATAGGCAGCAGTGAGGTCTACAAACATATAAATTGTTTGCTGGAAAACGGTTTTATAACCAAAAAAGGAAACTCTTATGTGTTAACATTAAGAGGCTCCAAAGCAATAGAATATGCTATGGACATCATGAACACACCACCACATCCACCAGAAGTAAAAATTAGTTTTAAATCAGAAAAAAATTAATATAAAATAGAAGTGATTAAATGCTGAGACAATGGAAGAATTACTGGGGCATGTATAGTAGTGATAATCCAATATCAAGATTTATGAATGTGTGGGTTTTGGTAACAGCTTTAATTCTTTTAATAATAGGACTAGTTGGAGTTTCTGTAAAAACAGGTAATTATGCTAAAGTCCTAGAAAATAATGTTACTGTTTTATCATCAAACTTGCAAAATTGCTTGAACGATAAGCAGCAGTTTAATTCTGATCTTGAAACATGTAATTTGAACTTGCAAAACAAAGTTTCTAGCTTAAATTCATGTCAGACAGATAGAACAAACCTCGATAGCAAATTGACTATTTGTACAAGAGATTTGGCAAAATGTGAGGATCAATATAGCGATTTAGAGTCAAAATATTCATCCACTGCAGATAAATATGACAAATGCAAAGATGAATTAAACAAAGTTACAAATGATAGAAATAACATACAATCTAATTTTGATCAGTTAAAATCAAACTATATAACAAATTATGTCAGAGATTTTTGCTGTTTAAGATTTAGAAATACTACAACATCAAAGACTTATTATACCTTTAGCAATAACATTGTTGCATGTTTTAACAATTCAGTTTCAGGATCAACTGAATTCTCATGCTGATTTTGTTTTACATTTCATATTTATGCATGAGTAAATTGGTTTTCTTCCCCTAAACTTTAGTATTATCATAGGATAAGAGCATTCCTTGCAAATTTTATCGCTAACTGAAACTTCTCCTTTTTGAGGAAGCGGCGCTGAAAATGTGCAGCCTTTACCATAATTAGAACAGCCGATAAATCTTTTCCCAGTTTTTCTCGAAACTATTATTTTAAGTTTATTTTTGCATAAAGGACAATCTCCAACAGTTCTTTTTTGATCTTCGGAAATTTTATTTGCTTTAACAAGCTCGCTTCCTATATTTTCCTCATTTTTTTTGAATTCATCAAATATTTTGATCAAATACTTTTTTGCTTCTTCTATAACTTCGTCAACCTTTTTCTTTTCCTCTCTTATCATTTCCATTTCTTTCTCAAAATCAGCTGTTAATTTTACATCAATTATCTCAGGACAATATTTTTCCAGAGCTTCAATGACAGCCATACCAAAATCCGTTACTTTAATGCTTTTGCCTTCTATATATCCTCTGTCATACAAAGTTTGAAGTATTTGTGCGCGTGTTGCTTTTGTTCCTAGATTATGCTTTTCAGCTTCTTTTAATATCGATGCCTGAGTATATCTATCAGGAGGTTTTGTCTCTTTTTCTATTAATTCCAATTTTTTAACTTTCAATATTTCCCCTAAAACCAATTCAGGCAATTCAATCTCTTTTAGCTGTTGGTAAGGATAAAATATGATCCAGCCAAGTTTTAGAGTTTTATATCCATTTGTAATAAATTTATAACCATTCACATCAAGCACTACTTTTATTACTTGGCGTTCAGCATTATCACCAAAAACTGCCAGAAATCTACTTACTATTAGTTCGTAAATTCTTTTTTCTTGTGTACTCAATTTATTTAAATCAGGTGTTTGAGCTGTTGGATAAATAGCTGGATGTGCAGGGTCAGTTTTTTCACCTTCTCTTGGTTTTAATTGCTTGTTTAAAAGTTGAGATGCTATTTTGAATTTAGGCATTTTTGATATAGATTCTATTATTTGTTTATAACCTATTTTTTCAGGAAGTTTTTGACTGCTTGTTCTTGGATATGAAATATAACCTTGAGTATAAAGAGATTCAGCGATACTTAAAGTTTGAATTGGCGATAATCCAAAAATTCTATAACTTTCTGTTTGCAGCGTAGTTGTATCAAATGGTACAGGTGGCATTAATTTTTGTTGCTTTTTGTTTATATCATCAACTCTTGCATCTTTGCCTTTACATTCATTATATATTTTTTTTGCTTCGCCTTCAATCCAAATAGTTTTTTCATACTCAGCATTTATTTCGGTTTGATCTTTCAAAGCAACAAGTCTCAATTCCCAAAAAGGTTGTGGTTTGAATTGTGCTATCTCTTTTTCTCTTTTTGCCAATATTGCTAACATAGGTCCTTGCACTCTTCCTGTTGAAACAACTTTGAATCCCTTGCTTACTTTTTTCATTGACATGCTCAGCGCTCTTGTAGTGTTTATACCCCAGAGAAAATCTAAATAATGTCTTGCTAGTCCAGCATTTGCCTGACCAAAATCTATGTGATTCATAATATTTTCATAAGATTCAATAATATCTTGCTTAGTCAATGTAGAAAATTTCATTCTTTTTGCATCTTTTTTATCAAAAATAAATCTTAATATATTATATCCTATAACCTCACCTTCTGTATCATAATCGCAGCATACTATTACATCTTTAGAATCTTTGAAATTCTCAAGGTTTTTATAATATGTTTCTGTAAATTTGGTTTGCTTTTTCTTAAAAGACGGTATCCATTTCATTTCAAAAATAGGATAATCCCATTTTTTTGATGGTGTATCAAGCACAAACAAATGACCAACTGCTGGTATGCAAATGTGTTTTACTCCATTTCTCTCAAACTCAAACCAATAAGAGTTATTTCTATACTTCCTTTTAACATTTCCTTCTGAAAGAGCAAGTGAAATTTTCATTGCTGCTTGAGGTTTTTCAGATATCAACAAAATATAATCAGACATAAACATTATTTAGTATTCAAATTATTATTCTATTACAACAGGTGTTTTCATCTTTCCTGATACATCCATTAAAGCAATCTTTTCTTCTATAAGCTTTATCCTTTCCAAAATATCAACAAGAGACTTGTCTGGTATTGCTATAGATTTTCTGGTTTCTTCTATTAATTGTGTAAACGCATCCATCTGACTGTCTTTTCTGGGTTTTTCAGCAGCAAATTTTAGCTTTCCCAACTCTTCTTTAATCTTTATTACCTCTGTACGCAGACTTGCAAGCTCATACATTTTCCTGTTAAACTCATAATACATTTTTTGCATGCTTTTGAACATTGCTTCCACCTGCAATTTGGCCGATTCAATTTCTTTTGTTCTTTTCCTAGCTTCAACGCCAAAGGTTGCAAGCACATCCAAATTTTTGGCTTTTATAAACTTTTCTTCTTGCTCTTTCAGCCTTTCATTTATCTGATCAAAAGAATTACGACTGGCTGTTTTAATCTTTTCAATTTCAACTTCGCTCAAAGTCAGTCTTTTCTCTTTTTCAGCTAAATCATTTTTAACATCCATTACATTCATTTGTATGTTTTGTATCTTTCCATTCAACAAGTTTATATCATTTGCTAGAGAGCTGGTGTCAGGCATGGCACCTCTTAATTGCTCAAGAGCAACATTCAAATTAACTATTTTTAGGTTCAAAGCATCAACTTGCTTTAGCAAAGCGTTATTATCTGTCATTTCAACTACTTTTTGAAGAGATTTGACATTTGCTGCCATAGAATCTATATTTTTCTGCAAAAGCTCAACCTGAGAACTAGTTTTATTTATTATATCCCTTAACATGTTGACTTCTTTCTCAACCTTGTCTTCTGTTGATTTTAACAAAGACTCATATGTTTGTCTATTGCTTTCAACTGTTGCTGTTAACTTGCCAATATCAGCTCTTATTGTTTGAAATCTGTCAGAATAGTCGTTTGATGCATCTTTGAAATTCTTTTCAATATCCCTTTCCCTCTCGCTCAACTCCTTTATCTGATCTTTTATGTCATTAACACCAAGAATCAATACATCAGTATTCAGTTCAATATCCTCTACTTTGCCCTTTATATGAGGCACAACACCCCAAACATCATCAAAATCTCTTCTAAGTTTTTCAGTATCAAGACTTAATTCTGCCAACCTTCTTTCTATTTCAAGAATTCTTGTCTTTATCTCAACTTCTTTGATAAAAAATCACCTTATAATATTTTACTTTTTAATACTATAAATTTTGTCTTTTGCATACAGCCACCACACAGTCAATACAACTAAAATCATAGCAGGCTGCAAAATATAATCATGGATTATTTTTATTGATTCAAAACCAAGCAAAAAACCTGTTAATATGGCAATTATCACCCTTAATATGTTTATTGCTACCATTGCCGGCAGCCATTTTGCCAGAAATATAAGCTTTTCTTTCATAATTCCCGAAGATGCAATTACAAGTGCGATAAGCGAGTAGCTTGACTTCCATCCTATGCAATCAAATGATATGTTCACAGGATAATTCTGATCTCCAAGTAAAAGCATTGTTTCGTCTATTTTTATATAAAACCCAAAAAATTTGATTATATCGAATATTATTAAAGCAAACAACTTTTGAGCAGGGTAATAACTTAAATCAAAATATATTATGGCATAAAATGGTATAAGAAGCAAGTTTACTTTGAGTAAAAAAATCAAAATTTGCTTTAAATCCTTCTTTTTTTGTACTCTTTTACCCATTCTTTTAGTCCCTCTTTTCTCGCATCTTTTATTTTTTGTTCAAAACAATCCTTGTCAATATATTTTATTCCATCTTTTTCTTTTATATCAGATTCTTTGACAACAATTACAGGAAAGTCAAGTTTTGATCTATCAACATTTGAAAATACTAGCGCAGCTTTTATTCCATATTCATTCAGTGTTTGCAAATTTGAAGGTGTTTTTACCAAAATAACCCTTTCGTACAAATCCATATTCTCGTTTAATTTGTCAAGTAGATTTAAATCAGGTTTTTCTATTTCAATAACAGGCACATATCCTTTTATTTCCATCCTTCTGTACTTGATTAAATCATTGACAAATTTTCTTAATTTTTCAAGCTGAATTCTAATAGAATTATCATCTGATTTTTTGCTTTTGTTTAACATTTCTACTAGCTGCGCGTTTTCTTTAATCAAATTTTGATTAAATCTTTTCAAGATTTCTATATCCTTTTCAAGCCTTGATTTATCAATCTCTTTTGGCTTTACATCAACCTTTAAAGTTGGCTTGATTTTGGAAATCTCTTTTTTGTTTGAAAGAGCCAAATTAATAGCTTCATCTATATTGTCTGCCTTTCCCATTATAAGATTTTCCACGATTTCATTATATCTTTCATTCAACCCTAAACTGCTTATGGATAGATATACCTTTCTCAATAAATTAGCATAACTTTTATACGCCTTTACAGCGGCAGAAAGCGCATCTCTTTCATGATCATTTTTTATTTTTATATCAAATCTTTTCACAAGTTCTTCTTTTTCTCTTACACTCAATGATTCTTCTGGAACAAACAATTTTGCACCAATTGATTTTGACAATTTTTCAACACTTTTAGGCGAAGGATTTCTATCTGTAGCTATTACCAATGCTTTGCCATGACTACTTATTATTTTTGAAAAATATGACAAACCGACATTGCTCTTGCTTGAAAGGAAAACTATTCTTCCAAAAGTATCGATTATTGCTATACCAGCTCTTGTTCCCGGATCAAAACCTACTATTAATACTTTCATTTATCCCAACCTTTATTGAAGATTTCATATATTTTTTTTGCATTGCCCTTTCCTAAACCTTTTATTTTCCTTATTTCATCCTCGCTTGAATTAACAAATTCTTTTATACTTGAAAACTGGCTGGTTATTTTTTTTGATAATGCACCTGATACACCAGGAAGAGAACATAATAAATGTAACTGCAGTTCGCTAATTTCCTTAGGTTTTTTCTTTCCTTTAATCACAACACCTTTTCCCTGATCTTGCTCCTTTTTAGCTATATAATAAATCATTCTGGCAGTCTCTTTCTCATTTTCAGTTCTAATCACATTCACATCATACTTTATAACTAATGTTGCTATACTAGCTTTAAGAGCATTTTCAGTTATTCTTCCGTCCAAGTTATTACCTTCAACCAAAATTATATTTTTCTTGAAATTACTTTTCATGTTTTCAGCTTGCTCAAATAATCTGCCGTCAATTATAGAATTAATAAAGTCATTAGAAGATTTTCTTTCAATACATATATCTTCTGAAACAATAAAATCACCTATTTCTATCCTTTTGAAATTTACAGTTGCTCCAAATTCTTTCAGATAAAAGCAAACATTGCTCTTGCTTTCTCTGTCATCTGCCAAAATAAAGACGTTTTCTGTTTTTAATGTTGACTGCATCAACTCACTTTTTCTTTAATTCATTTATAATATTTTTCATTCTTTTTTCTTTATTAAAAGCACTCCAGTAATACCATTCATCTCTTGTGCCTTTTGTAATTAAAAAAACAACTCTTCCAAACTCTGTTCTTCCAGTTCTCCCCCTTCTTTGTATAGTCCTTATTTCACTTGGTACAGGTTCATAAAATATTACAAGATCAACAGCAGGTATAGACAAACCTTCTTCACCAATACTTGTCGCTATAAGCACATTAAACAATTCATATTCAAATTCATTTATTGTTTGTATTTGTTCTTTTTGTGATAATCCTTTACCACTTTTTCTGGCTTGGCCAATAAACTCTCTTGATTCTATACCATTCTTGTCCAAATAAGATTTTATTTGACTTACAGTATCTCTAAAGTTGGCGAATACTATTATCTTAACATTTTTCTTTATTTTTATTTCGTCTTTTATTATCTCCACAAGTTTTGATATTTTTGGATGTTCAACGCCTTTTATGTAAAGCTCATCAATTCTTTTTATTGCTTCAATTATCCTTTTATCATTTAAAATCGATTTTGATGAAGATGATTTGTTTTTTTTCATTTCTAAAAAATATTTGTGCAATGGAAATATCCCTTGAGTTTCAAGCAAGCTTAAAGCATGCTCTATCTTTATTGCTTGAGAGCATATCACAAGATATTTTGCAGCATTTCTATCTCTTGTCTCGTCATACAATTTTCCAATTCTTTTCTGTAAATCCAACAACTCTTTTTTGGTGGTTCTCATTGAAAATATCAAATTAGCCATCAGCAGCTCGTTCAATTTTTGTCTATAGTAATCCTCCAGCAAATTTCTTATCCATATAAAATCTTCAGGCATGTCAACATATATTTGCTCGACTCTGGTCTGCTTGACATAGGGTTGAACATCTATGTCCTTTTCCGTTCTAACTTCTATGGCATCTATTCTAAGATTCTTTTTTACTTCTTCTATTTTATCCTGCATTCCGCCAGGTGATGCTGTTAAACCAAGTATGAGAGGATGATTTGAACTAGATGCAAATCTATCAACAACTTCTGTATATGCATATTTCTTAACAGATCTATGACATTCATCGACTATCAAAAGACTAAAATCACTTAAATCAAGCAAACCACTGTCAAAATCATTTTTTATTATTTGTGGTGTTGCAAAAAAAACTCTGCCAATTTTGTATAATTCCTTTCTATCATCCTGTCTAATTTTACCAGTTAAAGCTATCATCAAGTTTTTGTCTATATTTGTAACTGATAAAAATGTCTTTAAATGTTGATTGACAAGAGGTCTTGTAGGAGCAATCATTAAAATCTTTCCCTTTGTATTTTCAAGTATCCATGCTGCTGTTAAAACTGCTATGTATGTTTTTCCTAAACCAGTAGGAAGTATACAGAGTGTATTTTTCTTTATTGCTGTTTGGGCTATTAATTCTTGATAAAGTCTAGGCTGAAACTTTTCATAATTGATGAATAATAAACTTTTCATAAAAATAATAATTATTTGAGTAATTTATCTATTGCTCTTTCTAAAAAAATTTGTTGAGTTAACCCAGAAAATTTCATTTGATTCTTTCCATCTTCTATTATTATACTTGGATATTCTTTTATATTATATTTTTTTACGCTTTCTCCATCTTCTTTTGAGTTTATTATTTTGAAATCTATATTTTTCAAGTCCTTTCTCATTTCTTCAATTATTGAGTTTTGTAGCTGAGAAGGTCCTTGCTCGTCTATAAAACACAATACTTTTATTTCCTTCATATAAACACATATTATGTCATTCAATTCTTTAATATTTAACTAAGTGAGGCATAATTCCAATTAGAAAATACAAAAAACCCAATATTCTCATAAGATTGTTTGGTAATTTTATACCTGTCATTTTTTCAAAAACTTCTAAAAATCTTGATCCCCTGTTTACTAGTTTTTGACCGCCTTTCTTTCTTACATACCTTTCCAAACTTGTTAAAGGGCATTCATTCAATATTACACCTATTAGCAAACCCAATGACATCAGCAAATGCAAATCCCAAAGAAAACCAGGATATTTAAAAAGTAAACCGCCTAAAACATACAATACCCAAAATACATGAAATAAGAAAATAAAATCAGCTATGAATAATATTTTATTTTTCATTTAAAATCCTCTTGTAAAAATTTTCTATTTGCTCACCGACTATATCCCATGAATATTTCTTTACTTCCTCTTTTCCATATTCGCCTAATTCTTTTCTTAACTCTTCGTTTTTAAGCAGGATTTTTATTTTCTTTGCTAAACTTGAATAATTTTTTGGCTTAGCTAAAAACTTTTTCATCTTTCCTTTCAAGAGATTTTTATAACCATTATTTGCAAAACCTGTTATTGGTTTTCCCTTTGCCATAGCCTCTAACAAAACAATACCAAAACTTTCTCCAAATATTGATGGCGCACAAAATATGTCACATGTGTTAAAGTATTTCACCTTGTCCTCTTCACTGACACTACCAACAAACTCTACATCTTCTATTTTCTTCTTTTTAACATAATTTTTGCATGATTTTTCAAGATTTCCTTCACCGACAACTATCAATCTTATATTTTTGTTAGTTTTTTTCAAAATTTCAAATGCTTTTATCAAGTATATTAACCCTTTTCTTTCTTCTATTCTACCAACAAATAGTATGTTTTTTTTACCGTCAACATATTTGTCAATTTTATCTTCAGAACAATACTTACTTAAATCAATACCATTCGGTATTACTTCTTTTTTGCATCTGAAATATCTTGAAAAATATTTTTTTACCGGATTTGAAACAAATATTATACCATTGATTTTATTGTAAATATTTGTTTTTTTTAACCTATTTAACGGTGATTTTAAAATTTTGTACATATTGCTATTGTCTGGCAATAAATGAAATGTTATTATATTTTTTGTACTTGAATTTTTAAGAAAATGTATAGATATAATTATACCAGGATTATGGATGTGAATTATATCAAAATTCTCTTTTTCCAAAAGTTTTTTTATGTTATCATTTTTTCCAAAAGTTACTATATCTGTCATACTTCCGTTTACATTCAATTTTATTGATTTACCCAATAAAATATGATCCTGATTAATTTCTTTTTCATTTTTAAATTTGGGTGAAATTATTTTAACATAATGCCCTTTACTTTTAAGATAACTGTACAATCCCATTACATGATTCTGTATACCACCATAAGATTTGAAGGAATTTGAACTCACGAGAGCTATCCTCAAAAAATCACCTTTTCACAAGAATTTCAATTACATCATTATTTTTCAATTCATAATCACCTGACAATTTTATCTTTTTTCTAGCATCTATTCCACCTATGAATTTGTCTCCTATATCTGTATGTATTATATAGGCAAATTCTTTTAGTTTTATCCCTCTTTTTACAATAAATGCATCAGGTAATATATTATTTTTGTTGTCTGTGAGCTTATTTGCATCTGCTACAGGATAGACCACTATATATCCCAACAAATCAAAAACAGCTTTGTTAAGGCAATCCTGAACCCCTGTTGAACCGTATTTACCTATCATATTTTTTATTATGTCTAAAGCCTTTCTCATATTTTCATCAATATTGCCTATTATTTTGAAATCCTTGCCATTATAATCTATTTTACCTTCAAATGACAGCTTGCTTAATATTATTTCGGCAAGGCTAGATACAGGAATAATATTTTGGTGTTTTTGCTTCAAAGCATCATAATTTTTTTCAGAGCCATTTACATCAATCTTGTTTGCTGCGATTATAATTGGTTTTGACATTTTTCTTATTTCAACAGCCAATTTTCTCAGATCATCAAACCCAACTTTTTCAATTGTTTCAGCTATAACTTCTTTTGATATATTTAATCCAGATAGTTGCTCGTGCAGCACATCTTTTAAATCTATTTTAGATGTTCTTATCTTTGTATTATACTTTTCTATGGCCCTTTTAATTATTTCATAAAACCACTCATCAATCTCATTTTCAACAAACTCTATATCTTTTGACGGGTCATAATTATTTGTAGGGTTACCTTCTGCATCTGTTTTCCCCGAGATGTCAACAACATGTATAAGCACATCAGCTTGTCTTATGTCATCAAGGAATTTCAATCCCAAACCTTTGCCTAGATGCGCATCTGGTACAAGTCCAGCTATATCCCACAATTTTACAGGTATATATCTCTTACCATTTACACATTTTCCATGTTTTGGGTTGCATTTAACATTAAATTCCTTTTCTATACAATCGACAGTTACATATGCTATTCCAACATTAGGTTTTATCGTAGTAAAAGGTCTAGCATCTATGTCAACATCATTCATTGTAGCAGCCTTGAAAAAGCTGCTTTTTCCGCTAGAAGGCTTGCCTATCAACCCTATTTCCATACAAAATAGTTAAATTTTAATTTTTTTATTAATGTATTCAAGTGATGGTTATGAAGTTCCCTGTATGTAATTTATGCGTAAAAAGCGGCGAGTTTTGCGATAAATGCAAAAGCGCTTCAAAAGGGATTACAAAGCAGGAGCTAGAAGTGTATAAAAAAATTCACAAATCAACAAAGAATATGGAACATTTAAAGGATGTTGAGATAAAAAGAGCCATAACAAACGATAATTTTTCTATAATTTTTTGTAACAAAGAGGATATATCAAAAATAATAGGTAAAAATGGTATAATTGCCAAAAAAATAGAAAAATCCTTATCTAGAAAGATAATAATAGCACCATATAATGCCGATGTATTGCAGTTTTCAAAAGAGATTTTAAGGCCAATAAATATAATAGGAGTTAATGTCGTATATGATGGCGATAAAAACAAATATGTAGTCAGAGTTCCTGAATCAGATAAAAAGATAATGAAGATAGATCCTAGTTTTTTTAGCCTGCTAGCGAGTAAAATATTAAAGGTGGATGCAGAAATAAATTTTGAATAGTTTATAAATCTAATTGATTATTGAATTTTATGGATTATGATGTTGTGGTCATTGGCGGAGGCATAACAGGAGTTTCAACTGCTTACGAATTATCCAAAAAAGGTTTGAAGACAGCTATAATAGAGAAAAATTCTAGTTTAGGGGGCTTGCTATATTCGATTAAATCAGGGAAGAGCTTTATAGAAGCGTTTTATCATCACTTCTTCACTATAGATAAATTTTTGATTGAAAAA
>JAHLMM010000011.1 GCA_018920365.1 Candidatus Aenigmatarchaeota archaeon
AAAGGAAAAATTTATAGGACACCCTTCAGCCATTTTCTGTATTTTTCATTCACATTCTTTAGATCAAAGCAAGCTATAAAAGGTGTAGTGTAAGGATGGTTTTTTTCAACAAATCTCTTAAGCTCTTCAATCTTTTCGTCAGATGTCTTGAATACAAGAATGCTTTCCTTTTCCTCCTCTATTTTGCCTTGCCATAAAAAACTGCTGTTAGAATCAATTTCAAGTATGCATGCAGCCAATTTTTCACTTAAAGCCTTTTTCACTTCTTTTACTTTTTTCTTTGAGATGGTTGTTATTAGTAGCTGCATGTTCACACATCTCCTTTAGCGGACAAATATCACATAAAGGTTTAGTCTTACAAATATTTTTTCCTAAATTGACTATTAAAGCATGATATTCTTTATACAATTGAACATCTTGCGGTAGATTGTTTTCAAATGCTGCTTTGACTTTATCATATTCCTTTTCTTTCAAAATACCAAGTCTGTTAAATATCCTTATTGTATAAGCATCTACAACAAAGCTAGGTTTGTTAGCAGCATAAAGTACAATAGAATCAGCAGTTTCTTTACCGATTCCATTAACAGATAAAAGCTCCTTTCTTAATTCATTTTTTTTCAAGCTGAACAATTTTTCAAGACTTCCATCATACTTCTCAAAAAGAAAATTCACAAAATTCTTTAGCCTTTTAGCCTTTATCCTATAAAAACCAGAAGGCCTCACAAGCTCTTCTAAGTTTTTCAATTCAATTTTGTAAATAGTTTTTTCATCCAATACCTTGTTATTTTTCAAGTTTTTTATTGCTGCTTCAACATTTTTCCATGATGCTTGCTGCGTCAGTATAGCACCAACTATTATTTCAAAAGCAGTATCACCAGGCCACCAATGCTGCTCGCCAAATTTATCAAACAATTTTTCATAAATTTCAAAAAAATTCATAAATTATATTCAGATAAAACATATCTAAATGTTTCTTCTACTTTTCTTGGGTTGTGCCTTAAAACATATATTTGCCTGCCTTGGGATTCTATGTAATCAATAAAAGCTAAATCCGACAAATAAACTTGACCGCAACTTTTATAGTCGGGTATAGGATCTTCAGTGCCAAGTTCTTTGTTATATCTTTTCATCAAATCCGGCTCTTTTGGCAAACTTTCTGGGTTTTGTGCTATAATTAAATCCGGTTTTTTTCCAAAATGTTCTTCTATTATCTCAATTTGTCTTTCAGGAGGAATGGTTATTATTTTCTCTCCATCATTTGATGGTATTCTATACAAGGTTTGGTTTAAATCATAAAAGAAGTTTGCAAACCATATTATTATTTTTTCAGACAATTCATGCTTAAACCCTTCAGGCAAAACAGAAGCTATTGTGCTTGCATAAAAGCTGCCAGGTGGTATTATTATTATATCAGCTTCTCTGACTGCTTGAAGAGCTTTTTCATAAGCCTTGATTGAATTGTCATTTGGCCACAAGCCTATTTTTTGTATTGGCGGTATTCTCAAATTAGGATTGTCAAAATAACTTTCTCCGATTAGATGTGTGGCACTATCATAAATTGCATAAAGGTTACATGGATGCAGGGTGTTTGGTAATACAAAGCCTTGCGATCTTGCCAACTTATTGGCATAGTCAACCCAGTCTTTGTTTTGCCTAATTAACCATGTCAATATTAAATTGCCAACAGGATGACCCTTTGTTGTTACTGGTATTTTCATCTCTTGATCAATGCCAAGCCCCAATTCCTTGAATCTTTCCTCAAATGATGAAATTACATTTTCCCTTTCAATTTTTCCATATCTCCCTTCGTCAAGCGCAGCTGATATTATGGTTCTTGGAGTTGCATAATACACACCTATGTCAGTTTCTTTAAACCTGTAACCCAATATGCTTGTCTCAGGTCCTTGCTCTGCCATGGAAATTAGAGCATTTCTGAAATCACCTACCGCTACGCCAGAATGATTTTTCAAAATACCAGTGCTTTTGCCATCATCAGATGCAGCAACTATTGCAGTAACATCATACAAATACTTCAGGCCTTCAATTATTGGCTTTATTCCGCCACCACCACCAAACACAACTATTTTTCTTTTCAAAAAATCGCCTTTAATTAGATTAAAAGTTAAATTTTAAGAATTATTTTTAAAAAAAACGTTTTCAGAGTTTTTTAATTTCATTAAAAAAGGAAAAAAAAGGCAGCAACCCATAAAAAAACTTTTTTATTGCTACAAGCTTTCCAAAACTTTGATAACTTCTTCTGCATGCCCTTGCGGTTTCACTTTTTGGAATATATATGCTATTTTTCCCTTTTCGTCTATTATAAAAGTGCTTCTTTCAATGCCAAAGAATTTCTTGCCCATAAATGATTTTTGCTTCCATACACCAAATGCTTCTGCTAATTTATGCTCACTATCGCTCAATAGCATGAAAGACAGTTTATGTTTAGACGAAAATTTTTTATGGCTGTCAATGCTGTCAGCACTTATACCAATAACCTTTGCTCCCATTTTTTCTATCTTTTCATTATTGTCTCTGAAACTGCAAGCTTCAACTGTACAACCGGGCGTATCATCTTTTGGGTAAAAATAGACAACAAGCTTTTTTCCTTTGAAGTCTTTCAAGTTTATGTCTTTGCCGTTCATGTCTTTTACTTTTATGTCTGGTACAGGGTCGCCTACTTTCATCAAATCACCTCTTTTATAACACTGTTATATTTTGTTTTTTTATATTTAACTATTACTAATTTTTGCGATGACGGCAAACATCATTCTTGTACCAGGATCTGCAGCTGTTTTATACAACGATTCAATAGAACCAGATCCAAGATACAAATCTAGATTATTGTCAGCTTTAGCATTATACCAACAATTGAACGACCCATTCATAATTCTTTCAGGTGGTGTTTATCAAGTTTCAGAAGCAGCTGCCGGTGAAAGTTATCTAATTGAAAAAGGTATACCAAAAGAAAGAATAATAAAAGTTGAGCGAGCATTAGATACTTTTGAGAACGCAGAAGATTTCAAACATGCTTTAGAGCAATTTGCTGATTATAACTTGCATTTGGTAACAAACTCTTTTCATTTACCGCGTGCTTTTTTAGCGTGTTTATGCTTCAACTTACACCCAAAATTGCATTCATCTGACAAAATTCTTTTACAAAGATACAAAGGTTTACCGAGCAGCAAGGAGATAATAAGCGATGCTTGTGGCAATGAAGACTATTCTGAATATATTGGTTTTTTTGTTTATTTGGTAGATGTTTTTACCAGCTTTTTCGGAAGTTTGAACTTTTATCCAGCACATACTCTTTATCAAATTTTATCTAGAAAAGATAGACTGAGAGCAAACCCAGAATGGGATAAACACAAAAAAGGAAGATATAGATATGATATAGACATGCTGGATAAATTAGAAAGACTAAAGAATGGGCCCGAAGGGATTTGAACCCTTGACCAACTGGTTAAAAGCCAGCTGCTCTACCAAGCTGAGCTACGAGCCCAATACTTGAAATTTTGATAATAATTCTTTACACCTTTTCTTTAAATTGTTATCTACAATTGTAAGCACAAAACCTTTGTCAAAAAATCCATATAGCACAACATCATTTACTTCAGCTTCCAATACAACAGGCAAAAACGCAAGATCTTCTTCACCATCAACCATTATTTTTACAGGCTGAACATCTTCAAATCCTTTTTTCACAGCATTCCACAGTTCAGCTGTTATATGCGAAGCCGGGTTTCTTGCTTTGATTGTTTTTCCGCTAAAAGTTTCCAACACACTTCTCATCTTTATCTCAGTTTCCTTTCTCTGCTCTTTTTTGTCAAATATTATCATTTTAGGTTTTATTCCATGAGAAATTGCATTATAGCTTATCCTGTCACCAACACATATGATTGTTTTGCCTTCAAGTTGCTTTTTGGCTGTTTCAACAGAGGAATAGATTTGGCCGTATGCAATTTTAAACTCTTTTCTCAACTCTTCAGGTAATTTGTAATTGTTTAATACAAACAACCTCTATTTAATTTTTTTACCAGACAATGTTTTGTTCTGCCATGCATATCTTTTTATTTTGGCAGAAGCACCATAACCACATTTTGCGCATTTTCTTAGTCTTATATTGTATGATCTGTTGCCGCAACGCCTACACAAAACATGTGATCTTTTTTGTTTCTTACCCATTGATGGTGTTCCTTTCCCAACCATATAATCACTTTATTAATTTGTGTAATATATTAAAAAGCATTATTATTTAAATGCGAGTAATCATTCAGCATTAACAACTTTGGTTTGCTTGAAATCTCTATTATGTTTATACATGTGTTTTCTTGTTTTATTTCAGCCGCTTTTTCGGGACCTATACCAAGCAGTTCAGCAATTATTGTCCTATTTGTAATACCATGAGCAATTATTGCAACATTCTGATTTTTGTGTTTTCTCATGACATCTCTTAAAAAAAGATTAACCCTTCTTTTTATGTCTTGATAAGATTCTCCTTTTGGGTTTCTAAATTCATGTTTTTTCAAACAATAGCACCTCAGAATCTCAACATATTTTTCATATGTAACACCTTCAAGCTCACCAAAATTCAATTCCCTCAAAAGACTTGTTTTAACAAGATGCTTTTTATGGTATTTTAAAATTTCCTCAGCTGTCATAACAGCTCTTTTAAGATCGCTTGAATAAAAAACATCAATTTTTTCCTTTTTCAATCTTTTTGCCAAAAGTTTTGCTTGTTTGACACCATTTTCGTTAAGCTTATAGTCCAGCCAGCCTTGCATCAACCCTTTGACATTTGCATCTGTCTGACCATGTCTAATTATAAACAGTTTCATAAAACTTCACCTAAAGAAAGGGGAATTTAAACCGGAGATGCGTATAGTATGTTGTCTCCTCTTATTAACAACACATTTGATTTTCTTTTTGTCTGACCTGCTGTTATCTCTACATCTTCTAGCCATAGATTCAAGTGCAAATCCAAGGCTTTAAGCATCCCTGTTATTTCCTCGCCATTTTTCAACCTTATATATACCCTTTTCCCTTTTGCTTTATCCAATGCGTCAATTGGTCTATCACTCATTATAACACACTCTTTACTTTTATTTTATCTATATTTAAATTTTTTGATTTATTTAAAACATATGTTAAAACTTAAATATTTTATCTAAACTTTTCGATATATTTATATAGTGATTAATTGAAAGCGTCTGTTTCAGAGATAATATTGACTGTTGGTGTACTGTTATCAGTTTTTATTCTATTATTACAACTAAAAAATTATTTTAATTATCAACAAAAATTGGCTCAAGGCGAATTGCTAAAACAGTTTGAAAGAGACATTTATGATATGCTTGAAAAATCAGGACAAATTTCTGGTAATGTTAATTTTGAATACTCTCCTGTGATAAAAAAATATGAAATTACAGCAGAAAATAATCAAATAACAGTATATGATTCTATTTCTAAAAGGTCAACTGTAATATATTCTGATTTGAAAATAGATGATGTTGCTATAAAAGATAGCGAGTTTATTTGTTTTGAAAAGATCAAGGTGTGTAATTCACCAGATAGTGTAATATTTATCAAAGCTGAAAGATGCGGTAAATTGTTTGAATCAGAATGCTATGCAGAGCTAGCTGAAGAACATAAAGATCCTGGTAGCAGTGGCAGCAGCGGTGGAAATTGTCCTACTAAGGATGAGGCTATTGATAAAATTGTTGCAGAAGCAAAAAGGCAAGGTATAAAACCAAGCATAGCCTTGGCCATAGCAACAGTTGAATCAAATCTTAATCATTGTACTCCGAGTGGTAGAGTTAGAGTTAATTCAATTGGCGGAGTTGGTTTGATGCAATTAATGCCAGGTGTTTGTGATAATCCTTTTGATGTGAATAGAAACATAGAATGTGGATTGAGTCTTTTAAGAAAAAAATGTGAAAGTGTTTTATCTCTTGCAAGATCAGCTGGATTCAAATGTACAGGTAGCGGAAGTTGCGATTCAGGCAGCGTGAGCTGTATTTATGATTGTTCTCAATATGGATTCTCAGAAACATATACAGGTTGGGATTTGGCTTTACGAGGTTATAATGGATGGGGTTGCTGCCAAAGAATAGTAGATGGTGTTGATTGTACAAGCAGTGCTGCAATTGCGACTAGAAATTATGTGAATTTGGTCAATTCTATAGCAAAAAAATACACAATGTATGATTAGTTCCACATGAAGTCCACAAGAAACAAAGGTTTCTCCACATGAAATTCCATAGGAAAATTATATAATATAGAGTAGAAAATATTTTAAATACATCTAAGAAAATATAAATTGGGACTAATTCTTTCGGGACTAATCTATTGGGACTAGATCAATTTCGAGTTTGGGACTAATTCTCGAAAATGTCTAATAAAAGTTGGACGATTGAATTAAAAATGATTTCGGCAACTCAAAATATAGATTAAAAAATAAATATGGAGGAGGATGAGAAGAATGGATTCGTTTGTCCAAAACGCTTTGAAAAGAAGCTTTGGTACAGGTCAAGAAGTTGACCAAGCAACAAGATTTAAACTACAGTCAGCTTCAGGTGCAACACACAAAAACATAGATTACTTTAAAGTTGCATCAGAAGAATTCGGTTTTGATGTGAAAAAAGCCAGAATAGTGTGCTTTGGTTGCGGTGGCGGTGGTACAAACACAATAACAAGGTTGACAGAAATGGGTGTTCAGGGTGCAATAACTATTTCTGTAAACACAGATGCTAAACACTTAGCTGTTGCTAAAGCTGACAAGAAAATTTTGATTGGTAAAGAATTGACAAGAGGTCTAGGCGCAGGTGGTTATCCTGAAATTGGTAGAAAAGCAGCTGAAGAAAGCAGAAATGAAATAAAAGCAGCACTTGAAGGAGTTGATTTAGCATTTGTAACAGTTGGCCTAGGAGGCGGTACAGGTACAGGCTCCGCACCAGTTGTGGCTGAAATTGCAAAATCAATGGGAGCAATCGTAATTGGTGTTGCAACAATGCCATTTAAAATAGAAGGTGCAAGAATGGGCAAGGCAGAAGAAGGCTTGGCAAGACTAAGGGCAGCCGCAGATACTGTTATAGTAATAGAAAACGATAGGCTGCTAAAGTATGCTGGCAATTTGCCTTTACAACAAGCCTTTGCAGTAGCAGATGAACTAGTAGCAAGCATGGTAAAAGGTATAACAGAAACAATTACTTTACCATCGCTTGTAAATGTAGACTATGCAGATGTAAAAGCAATAATGCATTCTGGTGGTGTAGCTGCTTTGGGTGTTGGTGAAAGTAGCAGCAGTGATAGAGCATTAGATGCAGTAACAAAAGCTTTGACAAACCCACTATTGGATGTGGATTACACAGGTGCAACAGGTGCTTTGATCCACATAACAGGTGGCGAAGATCTAAGACTAGATGAAGTAAACCAAATAGGTGAAACAGTTGCACAATATCTAGATCCCCAAGCACAAGTAATTTGGGGTGCTAGGATAGTGCCAGAATTTGGAAGCAAAATACAAGTAATAACAATAGTAACAGGTGTGCAATCACCTTACATCTTGGGAAGTGTTTCAAAAGAAAGACCAACAACAAGAGAAGTAGACCTGGGCTTAGGCATTGATGTCCTAAGATAACGCTCCTTTTGGAGTCACCCCCTATACCCTTTTCCCCTTTTTTTCTTTTTTTGGGGAAAAATAAAGAGGAGATTAGATGAATGATGAACAAATACTGTTAAGTTTAATAAAGAAAGACTGTGAGATCAATGGTTTTACAGATGAGCTAAGATTGGCAAAGATTGCAAGTTTGATGAATATTCATCCAGAAAGATATCAGAAAACATTAGAATATCTAATAGAGACAAAAAAGATTGGAAAAAAGGGGAAGAATTTCTTCCTCGTTTAATTTTTTTTAATTTACTTTTTTGAAAAAATTAACATCTTCTACTATACTTGAACTTATTTTGAATGGTCTTTGATTGTCTGTCATTATCATATAAACTCCTTTTGACTTTTGGACAATTTGGATCTTGTAAACTTTACCTGGGATTAGTTGAGGCAAATGAGGTGTTGTCCTTAAACATTTTATTTTATCTTTTGGCATATACATTCCAGGTTCTGGCTTTCTCATTTTCACCACTTTTTAATATTAAATAGAAATCCTAATATTTAAAATTTTCGTTACTTTCAAGTATTTACAGCACTAGCCGACTCACCTGCATGCCATGTCAACCTAGGACGAGTCTGCATTTGAAATATCCTTTCAGAGTTGTCGTCAAGTATGATCGAGCTTCCTCTCCATTTTGGCAAACCTTCTATGTATTTCCAAACATCCTCCATTAAATAAGTCTGCATGCTTGCATGTAAAGCATCCAAATCATTTTTAGATGTCAATCTATGTGATATAATCATATCAGCTTGTGAAACAACTTCTGGATGAATCTTGTTTGGCATTTGTGTCATTGGTACAAGACTAACGCCTGGCTCTCTACCTTGCTTGACAATTGTTAGCAAAGGTGCAGTTGAAACTGTTTCTTTATCAGCTGGTATGAAATTGTGTGCTTCATCTATCAGCATCCACACCATTGGAAATCTTTGTTTTAGCTTTATTTCGCCTACTCTTGCCAACTCTTCTTGCTTTCTTGCCATGACCCTTTTGTAATAGACATCTTTAGCTATCAATGCAACAAGCAAATTTCTCACAGACCATGCTTCTGTTGATCTTAGCCTAGAAACATCAAACACATTTATCATTCCAGGCTTCATTATCTCTTCTGTTTTAACTCCTTCATCACCAAAAACACCCCAGCTGTTTGCTACTGTAAGCATGCTTTCTAAAGCAGATTTTGTGTGAGTATCAATTGATGAATCATCTTTTATTTTGTAAATCAAATCATCTATTGAAAATTTTTCATCCCTTTTTTGCAAAGAATTAACAGCTTTTTGCAAGCCAATAGCTAGAGGATTTGTTTGCGGTAGATTAAAAGCAGTAGACCATTCTTCTGCTGAGAACATATGTGGCGGAACAGAAATTCCAAAATCAACAGGTATGCCAGCGTCTTCATAATCTTTTTTCTGTTGAAAAGGCACGTAAACTTTTACTCTGTCCTTCAATCCAGTAGGCTTTAATCCCCATTGGTCAAGAAGGACGACTTGCTCTTCGTTTGGTAGCTTCATTGACCAATATATACCCATTGTATCTATCATCACTGTTGTCAAATTGTTTCTGTGTTTTTCAGGGAGCATTGCTATCTCTTCTGCTATAACACCACCAAAATAGCTTTTACCTGTACCTCTCTTGCCGCATATCAATATTAAATGCGGCCTTAACAGATCCATCATTATCTTGTTTGCTAAATAAGCTTCATCACCTTTGCCTACAATATGCTTTCCCAAATAAGCAGTTGCTTCTGAGCCAAATTTTTCAAAATCTTCCTTTAATCTACCTACTACAATCTCATTTGGCATATATTATAATTGGATTTGAGTTAATTAGGTTTTATTTATTTAGCAAGTATAATAACACTCCAACAAAAAATATCGAACTTGCGAGGAAAGCAATACCTAAACCACCAAAAAATATTGAAATTATAGCGTCTGCACGTTTAATTTCCATTTCTTGTTGTTGTCTCAAAAATTCCATTTGTTCCGGTGTCATATTTGAATAATCAGGGCTTCTTCTTACAATAACATAAGAATCTGCATAATTGCTATTATAAAAACCACCTATTCTTCTTTCTGAATATGTTGAACGAAATTCAACTGTTGTTCCTGGTGGCATATTTTGAACTACATCAGGGGTTATAATTCCATATGTTCCTTCTTTTCTAGTAGCTATAGCGGTATTTCTAGGTGAATTAGGATATCTAGTTGGTTGAGGTTCTATTTCAATTGGTTGATAGTAAATTAATTCATCATCATAATTTGACATTATCTAAAACTAAATGTTAATCTTTAAATTTATTTCGTTCAATGGACCGGCTGGGACTTGAACCCAGAGCCTCTTGCTTGCAGGGCAAGCGATCTAGCCATTGATCTACCGGCCCATAATATACAGTTATTCAAATATTCAAAAATATAAAATTTAACGAAAAGCAAATAAATTTTACTGTTTATTTATATTTTATGTATAACAGAAACCAAATAGTTCCATATAACAGAAACCAAATATTTCCATATATTCCTAATTCTAATTCAATTGAACAGCATATTATTAGTTTTGAAGGTCGTGAAATTGTAATTTGTTCAAATAAACCTTCTGTTGAGATTGTAAGATCAAACCCAGCTTTGGCTAAAATTGTTTCTTTTATTAAAGATGGTGAACCAATTCCAGAATATTTAATAAGATATCTTTATGAAAAAGGACCATTGATTGGAGTTTATGCAGACAGGGAAACCATTTTAAGTTTTCATATCTTTCCACATGAAGAAGCACAACACCTAAGAGAATTAATCATTGGTTTGAAAGAATCCCATTATAGAAAGATTGAGGAAAAAACATTCAATTGTTGCTTAAAAACATTCGAAAAATTACCTCGTCCAAGAGATCCACACGAACCAACTGAATTGGATTTAAAAAATGAACACTACTTACCTATTATAACTCATCCATCAGAATTCGATCGTACGATGAAGCCGCCCGATCCTATGTGGTGTTGGGGTGTAGCAAGCGGTTATGAAGGTTTTCAAGAAGGAGTGAATTCAATGTATTCAGCACTTTTGAAAGGTGTTGAAAATTTGAGACCTGAAAAACTGTTGGGTGCATTTAAAAATTTTAGTCATAATTATGGACAAATAGTCAGTAAATTACTATTTCCAAATGAAACGGTAGAGAAAATAATTATGTCTTATTCTCAAGCATTAACAGGAGTATTTGGACAAATAGTTGAGCAATTAGAAAAAGATTTAGAAGCAATAACCCAGCAAGCAAAATTAGATGCTGCAAGAAGAGCTGAAAATTATATAGATGAAAAGTACGAGGAAAGAGTTCAATTTATAGTTTAAAAACTTTACTATAAAATAATAAATTATGTTTAATAGAGACCCTTTTGACCCCAAAACGTATGGAATTCAGAATTATGATAACGAAGAAGATTATGAAATTTTATCAGCACAACAAGAATTGGGAATAACGCCAAGAATAAGAGTTATTCCGAATGAAGAATTAGAAGAAGAAAGAATTCAAAAAAGGCGAGGCAGAATAAGGGGTATTTTAAGAGGAATTATAATATTTTCATTAGTAACATCATTTTGTGGATATGTTATACATTCATTAAAAGCATATGATGAATATACGCAACGAGAAATGCAACAGACTATTGATGTAAGGAAAGGAAGTTTTCCTATAGAAGATTTAAATAAAGGCGACATTCCAGAGTCGAGTCCTTATAGAGATTGCGACAATGACAATCTTAAATCTTTTATTGAAAATCGATCTTGGATAGGTAAGCCGCCGAAAGAATGTGTTAAAGGTGTTCATCTTGTTACAGAAGATCAGTTAACAAGATATGTTGTACAGAGAGAAGATGGTTCAACAATTACAGTTTATGAAATACCTAAGAATGTTTTTCTAGTAACAGAGTCACCAGATAATATATTTGAAAGTTTATTTGAAGGAACAAAAATTTGCCCATACAATCCTCATAAAGGATGCAATGATAATGAAGTTAAAAGGATTAAAAGAAAATTTGAAGCAGGAAAAATAATTTATTGTCCCACAGAAGGATGCAATGAATTAGTTACAGAATTATTTTTTGAAAAATTAGGAGGTTTTATGCTAGGCGGTAGATACACAGCAATATATAAGGGAAATATCTACGAGGGAACTATAGATTGGTATATTGGAAGATTGTATTTCATTACTGAAAGTGGAATGAGGATTAATTTAAAGAATAAAGACTTGATAATTTATCCAAATTAGTTTTAATTAAAAATTGAAGCCCTAATCCTTGGTGTTTGTCAGTAAAATATAAAAGGAGGTGATCCAGCCGCACGTTCCCGTACGGCTACCTTGTTGCGACTTAGCCCCCCTTGTAGAAACCAAACTCGACCAGGCCACTAGGGCAAGGCCTCGTTTGAGATCCACTCGGATGGCTTGACGGCCGCCGTTGGCGAGCTTCGAAGGGTGGAGCGATTCTGTCCGAAGCGCGCTGCATTGGCTGACCAAGCAAGACTGCTGCGACGGCATGGAGGCGCTGCGCCGCGAAGACCCAGGCCTGGAGGCGGCCGGCGCGCTGCTTCGGGCCTGGCACGACGCCCTGGGCGAGGACGCCTTGGCTGCAAAAGAGGTGC
>JAHLMM010000012.1 GCA_018920365.1 Candidatus Aenigmatarchaeota archaeon
AATTCAGTTGATGGATTGGTTAAGCCTATGCCTACTCTGACACCGGCTGTGTTGTTGTAAAGATAACTTGAAGACATTGTCCAACCAGATGATGAGCCAGATGGAGTGCCGCATGTCAAAGTATCTCCAATAGCTGAAACAAATTGGCCGCCTGGACAAGCTGATGGATAACCTGTCAAGTTTGTCCAGCCAAGCAAGTTGTCATTGTAAGCCAAAGACAGTGTAATGGATGGAGCAGAACCAGATGAAGCAAGCCCAGAGCCTGCTGATACTGATGTTAAGACGCGATTGCCGTTATCATACAAAGCAGATGCTGCCAGATTTGTGTTGGCAGTTATTGTTGATCCTGATGTGTAGAGATAATAGCTTGATTGCAAACATGCTACACCTGTATTGCATGTACCTGGATAGATATAACCGCCTTTTATTTCATACGGTGCTTCTAATGAGCCGTTATAACGCAATGTATCAATGATATAAGTATAGCCAGAATAGGTAAGATTGCCTTTTGTCAAGATATTTCCAGCAGAGTCAATTGTTAATGCTGATGGAAAACCGTTGTTGATGATAAGCTGGTTTGCATATAGATTTCCAGTTGCATTTGCATCGCCAACAACATCCAAATTTTTTACAGGAGTTGACGTGCCTATACCGACTCTCACATTTGCTGTGTTGTTGTAAACTGCATTTGATGACATTGCCCAGCCAGAATTAGATGGCCAGGATGATTGGCATGAGTTTGACAGGCATATGGTATTTGCATTCATGTTTGTTGCATTCATCCAATTTGCATTGATGATTGAATTGCTATTCATGTTCAAGTTAGCATCTATTGGAGTTATTTGAGAAAGAGGGTGGGATTGTTGTGCGTGGACAACACTAAAGGATAATAGCAATAATATTACAAATAATTTCATTTTCTTCAAAAATATTTATATAAAATTTTATATATAAACCTAAATTACTTAAAATTTAATTGACACTATATTTTAAGATGATTTTATGGATTTGACACAATTGCATGAACATGAAAAAAGGATAATTAAGTTTTTGGAAAAAAATCCCAAATCATCTGTGGAAGATATTCAAAAAGAAACAAAATTAAACAAAGATTCTATTGAAAGAGCAATTTTATGGTTAAAGTTAAAAGGTTTGATAGAGATAACAGAAAAATCAAAAGATTATTATGTATTAACTTTGGAGGGTGAAGAATATCTAAAAACAGGATTGCCAGAAAAGAGATTGCTAAAGACAATTCAAGAAGGCACAAATTCTATTGATGAATTGAAGAATAAAGTTAGCTATTTTTCAATCGGTCTTGTATGGGCAAAAAAGAATGAGTGGGTAGAGATTGCTAACGGCAAAATAGCAATAACAAACAAAGGAAAAGAAGCTTTGTTCAAAAAAACAAAAGATGAATCTGTATTGAATGATATAACAAAATCTAAAAAGGAATTAGATAAAGAAGTTGTTGACACTTTAATAAAAAGAGGCCTTGTCAAAGTAAAGCAAGACGTAAAAAGAGATATATCTTTAACAGAAAAGGGAAAGGAAATAGCAAAAACAATAAAACTGACAAAAGAAATTTCACAAATCACTCCTGAAATAATCAAAAAAGGTGAATGGAAAAAAGCTGTTATAAGAGCTTATGATGTAAATCTGCCAACACCAAAAATCTTTCCAGCCAAAAGGCATTACATGATGCAGATAATAGAATATATAAGAAAAATATGGATAGAATTGGGCTTTAAAGAAATGACTGGTCCAATGGTTGATATATCTTTCTGGAATTTTGATGCATTATTCCAGCCACAAGATCATCCTGCGAGAGATTTGGCAGACACATTTTACATGAAACAACCTGATTATGGCATACTACCTGACAAAGAAATTGTACAAGCTGTTAAAGCAACGCATGAAAATGGATGGACTTGTAATTCAACAGGCTGGCAATATAAATGGGATGAAAATGTTGCAAAGAAATGTATATTAAGAACACATACAACAATCCTTTCTGCAAGAACATTGGCAAAATTAAGAGAAGATATAGCTAAAGACGCATTGCCTGCAAAATATTTTTCTGTTGGTAGAGTCTTCAGAAATGAAACACTGGACTGGAAACATTTGGCTGAATTTTATCAAACAGATGGCATAGTTGTCGGTGAAGATGTCAACTTTAGACATTTCTTATTTTATTTGAAAAGATTTTTTGCAAAATTAGGATTTGATAAAGCAAGATTTAGACCTGCTTACTTCCCGTATACAGAATTATCAACAGAAATAGAAGTGTGGCATCCTGAGCATAAATCATGGATTGAAATAGGTGGCGCTGGAATATTCAGGCCAGAAGTCGTAAAGCCTTTGCTAGGTAAAGATATACCTGTTTTGGCATGGGGTCCTGGTTTTGATAGAATTGTAATGCTCAATTATAAAATAAAAGATATAAGAGAGCTTTATTGGAATGATTTAAAGCAGTTGAGAGAAGCAAAATTGTGGTTAAAATGAAGATAAAAGCAATATTGTTTGATTTGGATGGCGTTCTAATTGACAGTCCTGATTCTATCTGGAAAGCACACAATTTGGCTGCAAAAAAACTTGGTTATCCAACTTGTAAAAGAGAGGATATATACAGATTGATTGGAATGAAGTGGGATGATTTGATAGCTGTATTAATACCTGATGCTGACATTGAATTGTTTAAGAAAACTGTAAATGATATATCAAGAAGGATATACAAAAAAGTAAACCTTTTAGGGGATGCAAAAAATGTTTTGAAAAAGCTAAAAAAAATGGGATTTAAAATTGGCCTTGTTTCAGGAAGTAACAAATCTTATTCTTTGGAGCAATTAACAAGATTGAAAGTTGATTTGAAAATTTTTGATGTAAGAGTCAATGCTGAAGACACAATAAAGCACAAGCCTGACCCTGATCCTTTATTGCTAGCATTAAAAAAATTAAAAGTCAAACCAGAACAGGCTGTATATGTTGGTGATAGTCTGCTCGACTTTAGAGCTGCAAAATCTGCTGGTATTAATTTCATAGGTGCGTTATCAGGCGTGACAATGATTGAAGAGTTTCTGAGCAATAATGTCATTTATGTTGTAAAAGATATAGGAGAATTGCCTAATCATTTCAAGAAAGGAAGATTGGTGTTTGTAAGAAAAAGCATAACAGCAATAGTGAAATATGATGGCAAGATATTGTTAATGAAAAGGTCTGACAAAGTCGCAACATATCCAAATCAATGGTCGTTTGTTCATGGGAGAATAGAAAATGGTGAAGCACCAGAAAAAAGAGCTGAAATAGAAATAAAAGAAGAGACAGGACTTGATGTGAAATTGCTGAAGAAATTCAAGGAAATTAATTTTTATGATGAAAAACTTGGTATAGAATGGCATATATTGCCAATTTTATTTGAAGCAAAATCATACAAAGTAAGACTTAACTGGGAAAACACCGATTATTTATGGGTAAATCCAAAAGATGCTAAGAAATACAACAAATATTTTTTAAAATTTAAAAAAATTCTGGAGGTAAATTAAAATGCCGACAATCAAAGTAAACACACGAGAATTTTGCAATTTTGTAGGAAAAAACATGAGTGTTGATGAAATTGCTGAAAGAATACCAATGCTAGGTGTTGCATGGGAAGGCCATACCAATGATGAGTTTGAAGTAGAAGTATTCCCGAATAGGCCTGACATGCTTTCTGTTGAAGGTTTAGCAAGATCTTTTTCATCTTTTCTTGGTTTTAAAAAAGGTTTGAAAAAATATTCAGCCGAACAATCAGAATATATGATTACTGTTGATGGATCTGTCTCAAAAGTAAGACCAATAATTGTTTCATGCGTCATTAAAGGTTTAGATTTTAATGATGATCTCATTAAATCAGTGATGCAATTACAAGAAAAATTAATGCTGACGCATGGAAGAAAGAGAAAAAAAGTTGCTATTGGCTTGCATGATCTTGATAAAATTAACTTCCCACTCACTTATACAACTGTTAATGACAATGTAAGATTCATTCCTTTAGAATTCAATGAAGAGATGAGCATAAAGCAGATATTAGAAACACATCCTAAAGGAAAGGAGTACGCGCATATTTTACAAGGAAGTCAAAATTATCCTGTAATAATCGATGCTGTTGGTAGAATAATTTCATTTCCGCCAATAATAAACTCAGAACATACAAAAATAAATGAAAATACAAAAAATATTTTTGTTGATATCACTGCATTGGATGCAAAGGCTGCAATGGAAGTTTTGAACATAATTGCAACAAATTTAGCTGACAGAGGAGGAAGAATATTCAGAGTAAAAATAAAATACCCTGATAGTTTGATATATACACCTGATTTGTCAACAAGAGAAATAAATGTTGATTTGAAATATGCAAACAAAATTCTTGGTTTAAATTTAGATACTGAGCAAGCAATTGAATTTTTGAAAAGAATGGGTTATGATGCTATAGAATTGAGAAAAGATGTGTTGAAAGTTCAGATACCGTGTTATAGAACAGATATAATGCATGAATTTGACATAGTAGAGGATATAGCAATAGCATATGGGTATGAAAATTTTGACGCTGAAATTCCAAACATTTCTACAATAGGCGGCGAAGATCAACTAGAAGCTTTTGCAACAAAAATAAGATCATTATTAGTTGGTTTTGGGTTGCAAGAAGTTTTGACATTTATATTGAGCAACAAAAATGCATTGTTTGAAAAAATGAATTTGAAAGAGCAAGATATTGCTGAAACAGCAAATTCTAAAACAAGTGAATACAATGTTGTCAGAAATTGGCTGTTGCCAAGCATGATGGATGTTTTAGCCAGAAATAAGCATAACGATTATCCGCAAAATATTTTTGAAGTTGGCGATTGTGTTGAGTTAGCAAGCAACGATATAGGTGCTGCAACAGTGAAAAAAATGTGTATTGTTTTGTGTCATGCAAAAGCGAGCTTTTCTGAAATAAAATCAATTGTAGAAAGTTTTATGAAAAACATTGGAATTGAAGATTATGCAATAGAGGAAGATAATCACGACAGCTTCATACCAGGAAGAACAGCAAAGTTAATCATTAAAGGAAGGGAGATAGCTTTGTTTGGTGAAATACATCCAATAGTTTTGGAGAAATGGGGTTTGGAAATGCCTGTTGCTGCTTGTGAAATGAATGTAAACTGGTTGTTTGAAGAAATTTTTAAATAATTTTCTTACAAAAATATTATTATGAGTTTTGTTTTTCAAAATTATTTCAAGTCTTACCTAAATCAATTTATTATTAACATCCTCTTGCCTTTGGGGCAATAGGGGATGATTCTGTTTCTCAACAGATGACCTTTCTGTCGGTTGGTGCAAATGTGTAAAAGAGTTAGCCTTGCACATGCGATTGAATGTGGGTTATTTGATTCATCTTATGCAGCTTATTTTGAATTCAGAGGCAAACCACCAGAAAGTGTTACCATTGCTGTTTTATTTTATAAACCGCATGGAACTTATGCAATAGAAGATCCAAAAGATCATTCTTACAAATCAATATCTCAAGAAATGTATGAAAAATTAATTTATCCTACAAAAAGGAAATTCCCAGGAAGAAAAACAAAATAATTTATGAAAAAATTCTAAATATTCTTGAAAATAAATTTTGCTTTTCAACAGGAGGTGTATATTTTCTGTTTGAAAGAAATGCAGCCAATTTTTTGATTTCAATTGCAGCAGGAGAATTTGGATATAGCTCATAAATAAGTTTTTTCTGATTTATTGCTGCTTCTATGTTTGGATCTTCAGGAATTTCAGAAACAACAGGAATTTCCAAAATATTTTCAACATCTTTTCTTGTCAATTCTGCATCTGTTCTTTTAACTCTGTTCAAAACAACACCTATTGTCTTTATCTGGGTTTTTTGTGCAATTTTTAAAAGTCTCAAAGCGTCTGCAACAGCTGTTATTGTCGGGTTTGTTACAATCAAGATTTCATCTGAAGATGTCAATGCTGAAATTGATTCTCTTCCCAAACCAGCAGCGCTGTCTATAAGTATATATTTAGCCTTGCCAAGCAAACTAAAAGTTATCTCTGGCAACCTTCCCACATCAACATTAGCTATTTCATTCAGCTTCATACTGCCAGGTATCACTTTAAAACCATATGGATGTGAATAAATTGCGTATCTCAAAGGAAAATCTCCTCTCAAAACATTGTGAATTGTCCTTGGTGCCAAATGCATTCCTGTATGCAATGCTAAATTAGGTGTTGTCAAGTTAGCGTCCAAAGCTATTGTTGTTTCGCCAAAATCGGCCAAAGCTGCTGCTAAGTTTGATACTATAGTTGTCTTACCTACACCACCTTTGGCAGAAGCACAGCAAATTAATCTTGTCATATCTAATCTTTATTTAAATTTCTAAATAAAAAGGTTTTCTGGCTGAACCTATCAATATTTAAATGTTTGCTTGTATAATTGGCTGATGATTTCAAGAATTATACGTGCATTGCTAGCATTATCAATGCTTATTCAATTAACAATATCTAGCGTTAGCATTGAAAACATGTCAAAAGCTGAAATATCAGAAAAAATTGAAAATGCTGCATCATATTTTTTATATAAAATCTCAGAACCATTTCAACCAGAAATAACAGTTGATCAATTTTATGGCAATATCAAACATTCAAATGAAAATGTTTTTTTAATTTCCAATTATTATCAAAACATTTCAAATTATTTGGATTTAGAGAGATGGTTTGGATGGGCATCTGGTATATCATTATACGATGAATTCAAAGGTCATGTTGATAGAGAAGATAAATTAAATCTACTCAAGTTTCAAAGTCAACTTAAAAAAGATGTTGATGAAAATGTTTTCTGGCGTGATGAACAGCATGTTGAAAACTGGAAAAATTGGCCAAATTCTTGCGGCATAAATGCATTGTGGATTCAACTTACTATAATGCTTGACAGAGAAGGCAAAAAAATTAGTTTTGAAGAAGTTGCAAATGCGGCAAGAAAGACGATAAAAGGGTACTGGGATCCTTATTGTGGTAATGAAAGAGAAAAATTTGAAAGAAGAGGTATACCATATCAACCGCTGAAAAATCCTGACGGAAGTATTTTCAGAAATCCTGCTTGCCTATCATCATCTGTTATTCCTGAAATTATTCAAAGTCTTAATATAGGCTATAAAGGTATTGCATTGGAAAATGCAAAATTGGAAGATATACTAGCATTTATAGATAAAGATATTCCTGTTTTAGCATTAGTAAGGACGAATTTTTTGGACAGAATAGTCAGATATCCAAATGGTGCTGAAGGTTTTGGGCATTTTGTTGTTGTAGTTGGGTATGAAAAGGTAAATGAAAAAATATTCCTTTATGTTTCTGATCCATATCCAAGTGAGCACACTTGGTATTTGAATGGGTTTGATCCACAAACAGCGACAAACATAAGATTTTTGTATAGTGGCGTGAGACGGATTGATGCAGAAACATTTTTGAAATCTCTTTACAGCAATGTCGACAAAAAACATGATCCTATTAGCAAAGACGGTTATAACGGATGGATATTTTATTTGGAAAAGTATGAATAAACTGCCATTTTTATGGCTTTTAATGGCAATAATGCACATTTTAATCTATTAAAACTTAGATCAATGCCAAGCAATTTCAAAACATCATCTTTGTCAAGCTTCTTCACAAATTCCAAATCTTTTCCTTTGACGTAATCTGTTAACATTGATGCAGATGCTTGAGATATTGCACAGCCATTACCAATGAATTTTATTTCTTTAATTTTTTTGTTTGAAAAGTTGATATAAACTTTTATTTCATCTCCACATAAAGGGTTTGCATCAGAATATTCTGCATCAGCCTTTAAAATCTTGCCAAAATTTCTAGGTTTTTTGTAATGCTCCATAATCAACTCAGTATAAATTTCTTTATCCATAATATCAACTGAAAATCTCTTTGACTCTTTGCAAAGATTTTAGCAATAAATCAATTTCTTTCTTTGTGTTATACAGATAAAAGCTTGCTCTTGCAGAAGCAGATATTTTTAGTCTTTCATGCAAAGGCATTGCGCAATGATGGCCTGATCTTATTGCTATGCCATCTTGATTTAAAATAGCTGCTATGTCATGAGGATGTATATTAGCTAGATTAAATGCTATTAAGCCGCTTCTGTCTTCTGCTTTTTTAGGACCATATATTGTTGCTATTTTTCCAACTTTTTTCAAGGCATATCTCGTCAGCTCAATGTCATGCTTCCTTATTTCTTTCATTCTTATTTGTGTTAAATAATCAATTGCAGCTCCTAAACCAATCGCACCTGCTATGTGTGATGTACCATATTCAAACTTGTATGGCAAGTCATTCCATTCAGCATCAGACAAGCTAACATACTTGATCATGTCGCTACCAAACAAAACAGGCTGCATTTTTTCAAGCAACTCTTTTCTAGCATATAAAACACCTATACCAGTTGGACCAAGCATCTTGTGACCTGAAAAACCTAACATATCTATTTGCAACTCTTGCACATCAACAGTCATATGAGGAACTGATTGCGCACCATCAACAACAATTATGCTACCTGATTGTTTTGCTTTCTCTGCTATTTTTTTTATTGGATTGATTGTTCCGAGGACGTTTGAAGCTTGAGTCACTGCAACAATTTTAGCATCGTTTACTTTTTTGTCAAACATTTTCATATCCAAATATCCGTTTTTGTCAAAATCAACAAAATCAAGTTTAGCTTTTTTCATTTTTGCCAACTGCTGCCATGGGATTAAATTGCTGTGATGCTCCATTGTTGTTGTCAATATCTTATCATCTTTTTTTATCATATCCCTTAAGCCAAAACTAGCAAAATTCAATGCTTCGGTTGTATTCCGGACAAAAATTATTTCTTCTGTACTTTCAGCGTTTATGAACGCTGCCACCTTTTCTCTTGCTTGCTCATATGCTATGGTTGCTTCCTCGCTTAATGTATGCAAGGCCCTGTGTATATTTGCATTATGATTCATGTAAAAGTCTGTAATTGCTTTAATGACTTGGATAGGCTTTTGCGATGTTGCGGCAGAATCAAGATAAACAAGTTTTTTTCCGTTCACCTTCCTTTTTAAAATTGGAAAATCTTTGATGTATTTTTGCATGCTCATTTAATCATCTTTTTTTCTAATAAATTTTGTATTTCCTTATTATTATTCATTGTCTCATTGAAAAATGCATTCAGCGTTAAATACTCTGATTGCTTATGATCAATGCCTCTTGACATCAAATAAAAAAGTTGCTCTTCATCTATTTCAGTAACAGTTGCGCCATGTGTCGCTCTCACATCATTTGCATCTATTTTCAGCGAAGGTATGCTGTTGGCTTTTGCTTCTTCACTTAAAAGCAGGACATGATCTGCCAAATAAGAATCTGCTTTTTGTGCTTCCTTTGTTATTTCAATTGCACCATAATATGATGAAGTGGCGTAATCTTTTAATGCGCCTTTTATTAGAATGTCGTTTACACTTGATTGGGAAAGATGAATAGCAGATGTTGAAATGTTAAAATGTTGGTTGCTGTTGCCAAAAAACATGCCTTTTATTTTGCCGCTTGCGTTTTCCTTGATAAAATTTTCTATCTTTAATCTGTTTATTTTGCCGCCAAACAATGCAAAATTAAAAGATGCATTGGAGTTTGCGTTCAAATGACATTTCTTTTCATTTATTATGTTTGCCTTTCCCGAATTGTCAAGAATGTTGTATTGCAAGCTTGCATTTTCAGACAAGAATATTTCTGTTTGTAAAATCGTAAAATCAGATGCTGCTGTAAGCTCATTGACGACAGCATTGCCATTAACAATAAAAAATATTTTTGCAAAGTTTTGTTTTGTTATTTTCAAGTCTATTTTTGCATTGGCGTTTTTTGGTATGAAAAAAATAATGGAGGAGGAAAATAAAGCATCATTAAATAGTTCTATTTTATTTTTTCCTGGCTGCAAATGTTTAACAAGAAAATCATGATCTGATTTTTTCACACATCCTTCAGTTTTTATCTTGATAAAATTTTCAAAAGAAATTTTGTTGAAATCTATTGAAGATAAATCAGTATATTTCCACTCATCATCTTTAGGCATATCTGTGTGAAGGAAACGATTCCATGATTCTTTTCTATATTTCAAAATTTCCAAAGGTTCTTTGTTGGATTTTGATAGCTCTTCTATCTTATCAATCATCCTACAGATCCCTCCATCTCAAGCTCTATCAGCCTATTCAATTCAACAGCAAATTCTAGCGGCAGCTCTTTTGCAACAGGTTCAACAAAACCGCGAACAATTAATGCGTTTGCCTCTGCTTCACTCAAACCACGAGACATTAAATAGAAAAGCTGCTCTTCACCAACTTTGCCAACAGTTGCTTCATGTGTTATTGTTGATTTCTCATTTATCTCCATGTAAGGGATAGTATCAGATGCCGATCTTTCATCCAATATCAAAGCATCGCATCTCACATTTGACTTTGTGTGTTTTGCCCTTTTAGCGACTTTTACCAATCCTCTGTAAATCGTTCGCCCACCATCTTTGCTTATTGATTTTGAAGTTATCAAAGAGCTTGTGTTAGAAGCTAAGTGGACTACTTTGCCGCCAGCATCTTGTTTTTGTCCTTTGCCTGCACATACGGATTTGGACGGATGAACACGGATCGGATAGAGATTTGGAATCA
>JAHLMM010000013.1 GCA_018920365.1 Candidatus Aenigmatarchaeota archaeon
AGATACTTTGACATGCGGCACTCCATCTGGCTCATCATCTGGTTGGACAATGTCTTCAAGTTATCTTTACAACAACACAGCCGGTGTCAGAGTAGGCATAGGCTTAACCAATCCATCAACTGAATTAGAAGTCGCAGGCAATATCAATGCTTCAGCATATTATGACAGGCAAAGCAGTCAATATTATTTAGATCCATCAGCAACAAGCATCGTCAATAATTTGCAAGTAGCATCAGGCACGCTAACAGGAGCAAACTCTGAATCCATCAGTATTGGCGCAACTGATAATGTGATAAGCTTTACATCAGGCGGCAGTGAGAGGATGAGAATACACAATAGCAACGTCGGCATAAATACAACTAATCCTAACAGCACATTACATATAAATGGAAACTTTTCCGTTAAAACAGAGTTTAATATAACAAACTCAGGATCAGTTAATTTAAAAAATCTTTATTTCGAACGTCTTATGTTAAATGATAGTTATTATTTTGAATCTTATAAAGATGGTAAACTTATATTGATGCTTTCTGGAACCGAGATATTAAGGATTCACAATAATACGTATGTTGGAATTCAAAGTATAAACCCAAATAATGTACTTCAAATTGGTGATGATATAGGCAGTTCACCAAACCCACTTTACACATTTTCTATTGGTAGAAATGCAGGTGATGCTATAATTCAAATAGGCCGACTTAGTTCAAAGAAAGGTTTTATTATGTGGAATGCAACTTTTGATCATTTGCAAATAAATACAAACTCAACTTCTGATGTAGTGTTTTACAAAGTAAATAATGTTGGTATAGAAACATTAAAACCAACTTCAAAACTTGATATAATGGGTAATGGAAGTACCGGTATAACATTAAATGTATCAAATAGTTTTTTTGTTAATGGTACAGGATATGTCGGTATAGGCACAGAGAAACCTCAAAGCATTCTTCACTTAAATAGCACGAATGCAAGTGTTTGGTTTGAAGGTAAAATATCAGATTATAGCTATTCAAAATTCTCGATAGGTTTAGCAAATGGTAGTATTGTTAGCATAGATCCAAACCCAATTATACTATTAGGATTTCCTGGAAACGAAGGCCCTAACAGAGATTTTGTTTTGAGAATTAACGCTATTAATATATTTCAAGCAAACGGCAGAGGCAGGGTTGGAATTAATGTAAACCCCTCATATGAATTTCATGTATACAACAACTCTGACATACCAATAATAGCTTTCCAAGATAGCGACGGCCTGTGTACATTCAACCCAGAATCATCAGCAACATCTTTTGCGTGTTCATCTGATGCTAGATTGAAAAGAAATATACGTGATGCACCGCCTGTTTTGAATGAGCTGTTAACCATACCAATAAAACAGTTTGAAGTCAACTCAACTAATGAAACAAAAATAGGAGTAATAGCCCAAGATATATTAGAGACGCATCCTGAATTGATATCAAAAGATGATAAAGGTTATTACTTAGTTTCAGAAGTATCTAGCTGGAAATTGGTAAAAGCAATACAAGAACAGCAACAACAAATAAATGAGTTAAAGAAAGAGAATGAAATGCTAAAGAAAATAATTTATGAAAATTTCAACCAGACTATTCAACAATAAATTTGTCTATCAAATCCTTTGCCTTTTCCCTTCTTTCTTGATGTCTTGCCAAAAACACATTCAGTTTGTCTATTAATATTTGTTTCAATTCACCTGTAAGCATCTGCCCGCTTTTATATTCGTTATAAATCTTTTCAAGTTTTTTGTCGTCTTCTTCAAAAAATGTAAGCCATTGGTAAGCAACATCTATATCAGGATTTCCTCCCTTTTTTCTGTGCTCTTCTATTGTTGGCTGCCCTCCTGAAAATGCATATTTCATTATTTTTTCTTTTACTGATTTTGGCGAATCAGTTGTGAATATTGCTGTTTGCTGTACAGATGAAGACATTTTGCCTTCTGATTGCATGCCTTGCAAGCCTGGGAGAAATCTGCACAAAATTGTAGAAGGTTTTGGATATCCAATCTTATCAGCAACATCTCTTGTCAACCTGAAATGCACATCCTGATCAATAGCACATGGTATCAAACATTGAGTTGGTTTGCCTTCAAATATTGTAGGCAAAAATGCAGGCACAGACTGCATTGATGTATAGAAATATTCGCCTATGTTGTTCGAATCATTGAAACCAAATGTTGCTTTTGCAGTTGAAACTGTTATTTTTTTTGCAATCATGCATGCATGTTTGTAAAGCGTCTTAGCATAATCAGTATCCAGAAATATTTTTGTTTTTTTATGATCAAAACCAATTGCAATTATGTCAAGTATATTTTCATATGCCCATTTTCTTGTCTGTTCTAGTGTCAAATTATCTTTAAACAAAAATTTCTCTTCATCAGGTATTTGAAACAGCAAACTAGCTTTGAATTTATCTTGTAACCATTTTGTAAACATCCACGGTATTATGTGACCGAGATGAACAGGGCCTGATGGGGCTCTGCCTGTGTAAAGATATATCTTTTCGCCTTTTTCATAACTTTCAAGTACATTGTCAAAATACATGTGTGCGAAAAATATTTTTCTTGTCAAAAAATAATGCAATTCTCCTGTTATCTTTTTTAATTTCTTCAAGTCATTATCTTTTAGCAACTTTACGCCAAATTGGTTTACAAGTTTGTCATAATCTATATTTCCTTTAACTTCCCATGGGGTTACAATAAAATCTTTCATAAATATTTAATTGCTTTGTACTTATTTTAATTCTACTGTGGGCAAACAATCTTTACTACAGTATTTTGCATTTTTCATATCACTAACCTTGCTAATTCCATATTTTACTAAAAATTCAGCCATAGCGCGTCCTATTGAATGATCAGCGCATTTATCTTCATAAGTTATTTCTGGGGGCGGATCTCTTATAATCATTTTTATCAATCTTTCTGGTGATTCGCATATATAATGGCTTAACTCAGGTGGCAATTTGACTTCGCATCTTTTTTCGCAATAATCAATAAAAGCATTCTCTTCTTCATTATAAGGATATTTGTAAATTTCTTTTATATTCGGTATTACAATCTTGTTAAAATCTAATTCAATTGCAGCCTGATAAGATTGTTCAAAACTATCAGAAATCTTATACAAAATATATAATCCTTGTATAATGTTATATATCCATGTTGTAATTTCATATTTTTTGCCTTTTACAGTTATTTTTATTGTAACTTGATCGTTAACGTTTAATCCAATTTGTTCAGGTATGCCCAAAGTGTCAGCGTCTTTTTTAAAATATTTGTGATTTGAAACATATTCAATCATTTCTTTCATTTCATCATCAGATGTTCCAAAATCTTCTTTTCCAAGTGTTAATGCTTCAAAATAAATGCTAAAAATCCTACCCTCTATTGTAGGCTTTGTTATTTCACCTTCAGTCAAAATCTTAGTCAAACTTAAATTAGTTAGCAAATCTTTATTGTTGGAAACTGCCTCGCCGCACAAGCCTTTTCTTGTTACCAATTTATCTCCATATGGAAGCACATATTCACATTTTATGTCTGAAGCAAATTCTAGAGTATTTTTATTAACTCTTGAAATCTCTTGATGGTCTGAAAATGTAGAAATCCATAATTCTTGATTGTCTTGCCATATGTGATACAGTATACCTTTTTTCTCAGCTATAAACCCTTTTGAAAATGATTTTATGGAGTATATTATGTAAGAGTCAGCTGGTGTTTGAGTGCTTGTTGGTGTAACTGTAGCTGTTGGCGTCATAGTAGCTGTTGGAGTCTGTGTAACTGTAGCTGTTGGCGTCATAGTAGCTGTTGATGTCGGTTCTGGAGTTAATGTATTAGTTTGAACTGTTGGTTGCGAGGTATGTATGCTTTGAGCATTAGGATTTACAGAGCATCCAGTTATAAGCTCAAAAGCTAAAACTGCAGATAAAGCAAAATTTAATAGTGTTTTGGCTAAAACTTTCATAATTTAGAGAATAAATACAAACTTTAAATATTTTGTATCAACACTTTAAAAACAAAAAACCATATAAATATTATGAAAAAAATTTTCCTATTTATTTTAATTCTTTTAATAATACCAAAAGTTTTTTCTTGGTGCTGTACTAGAAATTGCAATTCTTTAACGTCGTATAGCCCCTGTGTTAATGCTGGAGGTGATTGGGTTAGAGGTAGTTGTTTGCAAGGTTGTGTAGGATATTATGTATGCTGCCCTTCAGGACAAACAGCATATTGTGCAGATCAACCAGGTCAAACCATACATAGCTATTGTGATGATTATACTTATTCATGTACAGATAGTACTGGGGATGTATATAGAGCAGGTGATTGTGTCACAACATCAACATCAATTTGTCCATCAGGTTGGCTGAGATGTGTTAGAAATGTAGGCTGGGTATGTGATGATACATGTTCAAGCTCAAGCGGTGGCGGTAGTCAACAACCTTTGCCTTTATCACTGCAAATATCTTTAAACCTCCCAATAGCCCAAAACGGAGATGTTCAAATTATAACAGCACATGCGACCAGTTCTTCGTCAAATGTGGCAAATGTTCAAGTTTCAATTACAATAACAAACCCATCCAATCAACAAGTCTATAGTGGAAGTTGTCAAACAAACAATCAAGGCATATGCACAGTTTCTTACACAGTCAACGGGCAGCTAGGCACATGGAGTGTGAGAGGCACTGCTACAAGATCTGGCTATAATCAAGCAACTGCATCAGTATCATTTACAGTTGTCCAATGCAGAAACGATGACGGCTGCGCTTGCTATGAATATTGCAACAGACAGACAAACACATGTGTTGATTTCAGATCCTGGATGAGAGGTTGCAATTATTATGATGCATGCAGAGGAGATGCAAATTGCTGTAGTCAATATGGCAGTTGCAACCCAAATTATTGCGTTAATGCAGAAGAATCAATATGTGAGGATGCAAATTATGCATGTCATACATGGTTTTCAAATTGCGGTAATTAAGGTGAATGAATGAAAAGATTGATATTGCTGCTGCTTATACCAATTGTTGCAGCACAGACAATTGATTTAAAGCAAATAGGATTTGGCCAAACGCAAAAAGAGATATTGTTCTCATTGACAAACATTGGCAGCCAACCAATAACAAACCCAGAAATATATCTTGATGGTCAGCTCTATCAAAAACTAGATGCATCTATTTATCCAGGAAAAACTTTGAATTTCATCATTTTTACAGAGCAAGGCAACCATAGAATTGACGTAAGCTATAACAACAGAAATTATTCTTTGGAGTTTACAAGTATATATACAGAACCAGTGCAAACTGAGCAGAAAAAGTCAAATAAATGGCTGATATTTTTACTAGTCATAACACCTTTTCTGTTAGCTATATATCTCTTGCTAAAAAAAGCTAAATTTAAGCTAAACAAATTATAATTTATGGACTGTAACGATTTGATAATATATCACATTTTCATAGATAGGTTTGCTGGTTTTGATGAAAATGCAGATGATTCTCAACCTATAAGAATAGGCGGCAATCTAAAAGCAATAGAAAAAAAAATTCCTTATTTGAAGAAGCTTGGAGTAAATTGTATATGGCTTTCACCTTTTTACAAATCTACAGATTATCACGGCTATTCAATAGAAGATTTTTTGGCAGTTGATGCAAATGTCGGCAGCGAAAGTGATTTGAAACAGCTTGTAAAAAAAGCGCATGAATCAGGAATCAAAATAATTGCAGATTTTGTCCCAAACCACTGTTCTGAAAAACATCCATTTTTTCTTGACGCTGTAAACAATCCAAATAGCAAATACAAAAACTGGTTTTATTTCAAGCAATGGCCTTTTGACTATCTCAGTTTTTTGGATTTCAAGCATTTGCCTAAATTTAATTTGGATAACAAGGAAGCAAGAAAATACATCATAGATGCTGCTTTGCATTGGCTAAATATTGGCTTGGATGGTTTTAGAATAGATCATGCAATAGGACCAAGTAAGGATTTTATAAAAGAATTCTGCCAATCAGTAAAAAAACATAAAAACCCAATTTTAATAGCAGAAGTGTGGTTTTTTGGTGTTAACAAAAATCATAAAGAGACAATTAAGGCTATTGACATAGAAAAGCTAGAAGGTTCATCATTAGAAGATGAAGCCATAAAACAGCTAGAATCATATGATTGTTTTCTTGACTTTACATTTAATGATCTTGTAAAAAAATATTTCAAGTCAGAATTAACATCAGAAAAATTTTTCAATAAATTGAGAGAGCATTACAAGATTGAAAAATGTTTGCCTAATTTTATTGACAATCATGACATGAATAGATTTATTTTTGAAGTGAAGAACAACAAGAATATTGCTAAAATGGCTGCTGTTTTTCAGTTCATTCAAAGCCAGCCTGTGATAATTTATTATGGCAATGAAATTGGCCTAAGCCAGGCTATTGATATAGCAGAAATAAAAGAAAACGGCGATGTTCAAGCTAGAAGGGCAATGATGTGGGATGATGTGGATAAAGATATGCTTGATCATTATAAAAGATTGTGCATGCTTAGAAAAAAATTAGATGTGATGAAATATGGTGAGCTGAAGCCAATTTATCTTGATTCGTCAAGCCGGTTTATGGCTTTGTTAAAGGAATATAACAAACAAAAGATCATGCTTATATTAAATCCTGATAATGTTGAAATAAAATTTGCATTAGACTTTAAATCAATGGGTGTGGAAGCAGCATATGCAATTGATTTGTTTAATGATGAAAGAATTGAAAACGGGTCAAAATTATCAGTTCAGCCTGAAAGTTTCTTGCTTTTGTTTTTAAAGTGATTGTATGAGTTTTATACAAGATTTTTTTAGAAACCTTTTCAAATTATTGGCAGGCTTTGTTTTTGTCTTATCCTTTTCTGCATTCATAACTTCTCTAGCTATTTTGAATTTTACAGATAAAGATAATTTGTTGCCTCTGCTTACAAATGTTTTTCAAACAAGAATAAATCAAATTGACAACACCAGCTTGCAATCAGTGAAAGAAAGCTTTGAAATTGCATGCCAAAACAGTAGCAAGGTTCAGCAAAACGCATTTGGATATAATATAGAATTTGATTGTAGTCAAATTGATAGCAATTTCACATTTTCTCTAGCCAAAAATATAGCGAATTCAATTTATTATGCAAAACCAGATTGTGATTTTTTGTCTTGCATTAGCTACAATCCTACTTACACAATAACAGAAAGTTTTAGATCTATCATTATATATGCAAGAAACATTTCTCTTATTTTAAGCATTATTTCTGCTCTAGCAATAATAGCATTATCAAAAGGTGATTTTCTATCAAGATTAACAGCTGTTTTAGTTTCAGTAATCTTTATTTGTTTGCCGGTGTTGCTAATTGATTTTATAACAGCAAATTTACAAGAGCAAATGACAGACAATCTTGAAATGACATATCCAATCATAGAGAATTTTGTTGATATAGTAAAGCATACATTTTTGACATTTTTAGTTGGGAGTGTTGTGATACTGTTAATAGTTTTACTTGTAAGGTTTGTTTTTAACATTGGCAAAAATAAATGAATAGTTTTGAGGGCCCGGCCGGAGATTTGAACTCCGCCCAAGAGCTCCACAGGCTCCTACGCTAACCAGACTACGCCAACCGGGCCATGTCAACAAATAATTATTGATAGAATAAAATAAAATGGTTAAGGATTTCTTGCTATAAAATCAGCTGCTTGTTAAACCTTCCATTGTTCTTGATAGAGGATATCTAAGTGGTCTTGATTTGAGCCATAAAGATATATTATTTTCATATATCATCTAAAAAAGTTAACGCTTAAATAGTAAACACATCAGTTTTTAGCAAGTAATTTTATTATTACGCCTGCAAAGATAAGCAAAGCTGCTAAAAAAGGCAACCATTCAATAAGATAAGGATATACAATTAATCCAATACCAACACCTATGAAAATATAGGATATAATGCTAAAAACAGCTTTTATATCAAACTTTGATTTTTTCATATTTTATTTAATCTATTTCAACAATTTTAAGCTTTTCAATGCAGGGAGGGAGATTTGAACTCCCGAACTCACTAAGAGACCAGCACCTCAAGCTGGCGGAATTGACCAGGCTATCCGATCCCTGCATAATTTACATTTATTAAGTTTAAACAATAAATTTTATATTAAAGAAAAATAATAGGTTTTATCATGGTAAGAATAATAGGTGTAATGTCTGGTAAAGGAGGCGTCGGTAAAACTACAACAGCGATAAATCTAGGATCTGTCTTGGCCCAAAAATATTCTAAAAGTGTTGCTATAGTTGATTGCAACGTCACGACACCGCATCTTGGTTTGTCTCTAGGCATTTTACATGACTCTTATAGCACTTTAAATGATGTGTTAAGAGGGAAAAAGGATATAATGGATGTTGTTCACCCATATTCGCTTGGTTTGAGTATAATTCCGGCATCCCTGTCTTTAAGCGATTTAAAAGGAATAAAACTTGAGAAATTAGGAAGTTTGTTGAAAAAAACAATGGAGAATTTTGATATAGTTTTGTTAGATGCCGCACCAGGTTTGGGCAAAGAAGCTGTAAGTGCAATTCAAGCAAGTGATGAGCTGATCTTTGTCACAACACCATACACCATTGCAATCTCAGATATTTTAAGGACAAAAAAAGTTGCTAATGAATTGGAAAAACAGATAACAGGAATTGTAGTTAACATGAAACATGGTACTTTTTATGAATTGACTGCAAAAGAGATTGAGAATTTTACACAAATACCAGTGCTTGGCAGCATAGGATATGATCATGATATTCTGAAGAGTTTGACAATAAAAACACCTTTGATATTTTATAACCAAAATTCAAGAACAGTAAAAGAATATACAAGAATTGCTGGTTTATTGACAGGCGAAACAGTAGCATCATCTCCAGGGTTTTTGGATAGAGTAATGAGTTTGTTTAGAAAACAGCCAAATTTACCAAGTGTTTAAAATGGGAATATTTGATTTCAAATCTGTATTAGCTCAGCCTACAGGAGAAATATTAAACATACCTGTAAGGCAAACTATAGAAAAAGATTATAGTCTTTTTGTTGGTTTTTCTTTGAGTTTAATAGTTCTAGCTTTTATTTTAATTTTATATTTTATCTATAGGCATAAAAGAAAAAAATCAAAGAAAATCAAAAAGAAAAAATAATTTTTGTAGAAAAAAAACTGATATTTTCTAGATATAAAATAGTATAAATAATTTTCTTGTGATATTTTTACTAACAGGGGGTTGTATTGCATTATTTAAGAGATTTGCAAAGCGGAATTTATAATCTTGCTAGAAGAGCAAATAATTACTTTAATGAGCATAAAGAACAATTTTACAGAGCTATTTCTGTTTTAAGTGTTGTAGCTGCGATTGGTCTTTCTCTTACTTTATGTATGACGCCATCCACACCATCCCCAAACCCAACAACCACTAGCACAACCACCCCAACAATCACAACTGTTATTACAACCACGCCATCCCCAACAGCTTCATGCGGTTATTTGAAAATTTTCAAATTTTATGATTCAAATGGAAACGGTGTATGGGAAGAAGGCGAAGAACCTTTCCCAGGAATTGGATTTGAAATTCAATATCCCGATGGGCATAAAGAAAAATTTTACACAGGTGAAGACGGATATGTTCTTTTGAAATCTTTGCCTTTTGGAAAATATAGAATAAGAGAATTATTACCCGATGGATGGGAAGTTACTACACCAGAAGAGGTTGAAGTTGATATAAAATCTGAAAGTTTAGTTGAAGTTAAATATGGAAACAGACAAGTTCCAGTAAAACCATCTAATACACCATCCCCAACATCATCATCCACCCCAACACCATCCCCAACATCATCATCCACCCCAACACCATCCCCAACATCATCATCCACCCCAACACCATCCCCAACATCATCATCCA
>JAHLMM010000014.1 GCA_018920365.1 Candidatus Aenigmatarchaeota archaeon
CCAGATCGTCATGGACGGCGAGGACCCCGGGTGCTATAATGAAGAAATATGGTATAAAAATAGATTTGAAACCAATAAAACTTATAGATACACCAGGTTTTGCCGGCATACCTGCTGAGCAAGCTTGCCGTGATTTTGGTGTCAATTCTCAGCTAGACAAAGAAATGCTTGAAAAAGCCACAAATGAAGTTTACAAAAAAGAATTTCATCAAGGTGTTTTGAATGAGAATGCAGGAAAATACAAAGGCATGGAAGTTTCAAAATGTAAAAAATCTTTGTCAGCAGATTTTAAGCAAAAAGGCTATGCATCATCAATTTGGGAGTTGACAGGTAAGGTCGTTTGCAGATGCACAACTCAAGCACATGTAAAAATTCTAGAAAATCAATGGTTTTTGAAATTTTCTGATCCAGAATGGAAAAAACTTGCTAGAAAATGTGTTGACAGCATGAAATTCTATCCAGACGATGCTCGCAAACAATTTGAAGAAATAATAGAATGGCTTGAAGATAAAGCATGTGCACGCAAATCTGGCTTGGGAACAAGATTGCCTTGGGATAATGAGTGGATAGTTGAAACACTTTCTGACAGTGTTATTTATATGGCATTTTACACAATAGCTAAATATATAAATGAGAATGGTATAGAACCGCATTATTTGAAGGATGAAATATTTGATTATATAATGCTTGGTAAAGGTGATCCTAAAGAACTAGCTTGTAAAGGACTAAGTGAAAAAATGCTTAAAGAAATGAGAAGCGAATTTGATTATTGGTATGGACAGGATATGCGTTCATCTGCCAAAGAGCTCATACCAAATCATTTTACATTTTCTATATTTCATCATGTTGCTGTGTGGCCTAACGAACCGAAAAGGTGGCCTAAGGCTTATACTATAAATGGCATGCAGCAAATGAATGGGCAAAAAATGTCCAAGAGCAAAGGCAATTACATTACAATAAAAGAGGCAATAGAAAAATACAGTGCTGATGCAATCAGAATAACTTTAATGGATTCAACTGAAGGTATGGACGATCCTGATTGGACAGAGAAAGCGACAAAGGCATGGAGGGAAAAACTTGACAATATATTTAATCTAGTCAAAGAAAGCTATAACAAAGGTGTTGACAAGACTACAAACATGGATAAATGGCTTCATTCAAGAATGCAAATGCACATAAGAAAAATGACAGAACACCTTGAAAAAGTGCAAAACAAATCTGCTGTAACAGTGTTGCATTTGATGCTAAATGATATTAATTGGTATTTGAAAAGGGTTGATAAACCAAACAAAAAAGAAATGAATTATGCTATAAAAGTTTTGATAAAATGTTTAGCACCATTTTCACCTTTTATTGCTGAAGAAATGTGGCATTTTATAGGAGAGAAAGGGTTTGTTTCAACTTCTTCTTGGCCTGTCGCCGAATCAATTGAAAATGAGATAATTCAGTTAGAGGATTTTGTCAAGAATTTATGTGATGATCTATCTCAAGTAATAAAATTGGCTGGAAAGAAGAATAGGCTTTACTTATATGTAGCTTCACCGAAAGAACTTGATCATTTTAAGACAGCTGCAGACTTTTTGAAAAAACAATTTGGTTTTGAATCAGTATCAATTGAATCAAGCAATAAAGCTAGTTATGACCCTGAAGGAAAGGCCAAAAGAGCAAAATTTGGTAAACCAGGAATTTATATAGAGTAATTTCTATAAAATAGTAAAATTTAAATAGCTTATTATCATTCATTTTTTATGGAATTTAAAAAGTTTAGGATAATTGCATTAAAAGATCCATATCAAGGATATACTCTTGTTGGTGATGGAGCGCCAGAACCAAAGGCATTCAAATCTTATGATGAGTTATTAAATTACGTTGATACTTTATGCGAAAAAGCTAAAGAAAAAGTATTATTTTAAATTTTGTAATTTTCTTTCAATCTCTTCAAGCTTGTCCATATTTCTCTTCTTTAATTCATCATAAGCTTCTTTTGATATTATACCTTCTTTAACTTCAGCATCTAATAATGCTATGACTTTGTTTATTTTTTCTTTCTCTTCGATTAAAGCTTGTCTTTCACCCGACTCTTTCTTTAAAGATTCTGCTACTTGTTCTGCTTCTTGCACATCAGATTTTCTGAACAATTTTCCAAAGTCAATAACCTTTTTCTTAATCATAAACACTAATATTGCTGTCACGAGTAATAAAATTATCAAAATTATTATGAAAGTTGACAAAGGCAATCCAGGTAAAACCATCACCTGTGCTTTAGGTGCTTTAATTAGCAGCTCTTTTGCTCTATCAATCAGTGTAGCAGCATTTATTATTTTCTCAAGCACGTTTTCATAATCTTTCTTGTTAATTAAATCTTCAGCTTCAATAATATTCTTTTCAGCTTCATTTAGCAAACTTCTAACAGCAGAAACATCTTTTCCATCTTTTTCAGCTTGATCTGTTTTATTCAACACGTCTTGATATTGTTTTTTGACTTTCTCTAATTCATATCTAAGCAATTCTTCTCTTGAAGAAAACACAAACAATATTCCGACTTTTTCGTCTGTTGTTTCATTTGAAATTGCTATTATCTTGAATGGGTATTGCTTTGTTTTTTCATTTGGTGGTATAGTTATCCTTAATGAGAATATCCCGACTTCTTGAGGATTTAATTTTTCAATGCTTATAGGATCAATACTAATCCATTCAAGCGGTATGCCTCTTATCAATATCCTTATATCCTTGAGAACAGTGTCTCCTATGTTTTTTACTTTTATTGTTGGATATCTTGCCCAACCACTTTCTATACCTATTTCTGATGGATAAGATTCAATAACTATTTTACTTTCCTCCTTTTCAACAGCTGGTGGTATTTCTGGTTTTGCAGGTACTTCTCCAGGTCCACTTGGAGGAACAGCTGGTGGTGTTACTGGCAAAGCAGGGACCACAAGAAATGTTACATTCTTTCTTATAGGTTGTTGAACAATATCATAAACAACCCTTACATTTAATGTATGCAAACCAGGTTTTTGATTGTTGAATATAAATGCTTTTCTTGGAAAAGTTTGATTGCTATAAGCAGGTGTATAAAGAGCTTCTGATGAATAATACCATACAGTTCCATTTTCATCAGTTACCCAGAATTCTACATCAACATCTTGCGATGTCTCTCCTTTGTTTTCAACTATAAAATTAAAATCTAGATAATCGCCAACAGGAACTTGATTGTCTACCAATTCTAGACGAACATCGTATGGTCCGCCTGCAGCAACCCTGAATGGAAATACGTCTCTTGCAATCAAAGCGTTTTTTGTTGCTACAACAACAGCTCTGTATGCACCAGTTGAAGTGTTTAATGGCATTGCAAAATTGTATGTATAGAAACCTGTGTCTTGTCTTGTCATACTAGACATTGGTATGCTGAAATAAAGATTATCAGCAGGATCATAAACTGTAAGATTCATCTGATCCGGATCAATAACAAGTCCTATGTCATTATACACAGTTATCGAAAATTTCATCACATTGTTCGGATACCATACTACAGTTGTTGCTACATCAACAAACAAACCACCTCCAAGAGTTTGATAGACAGTGAAATTAGATTCTTTTGACCCATTTATTTGCTTGTTTGATAAAGAATCATACCATGTTGCGTTTGCATATATTTTGTACAGCCCTATTGGCGCATCTGATGATAATGTAAACTGCCTTTGCTCTTCATTTACTTCTCCAAATTGATTTGCTTGTTGAGTTCTATTAAATGTTATATTGTTATTTGCATTAATCATCACAACAGTTAGATTGCTAAAAGGAAGATAATCACCATTTATGTCATGAACTCTTACATAATATGTTGCAACTTGACCTTGATAGTGATCCCCGCTGTCAAGTGTTATAGACATGTTAGGATAAACTATGATATAATTTGTGGAATTGCCTTCATTACTAGCCATATCAAACGACTTTATCAATATACTATAATTGCCTCTTTCAATACTAGAACCCCAAATAGATGGGAATGAAATATACCATGTTGAGTTTTCAGAACTGTTCCATATTTTACTCATGTTTGCTGAGTAAATATTTCCTTTAGGTGAATTAATTATAACAGTAACATAATTCAAACCTTGACCTGATTGATCTGTTATATTTGCATAAATGCTTACGTTGCCTCCTTGATGTATTATTTGAGGATAAACAAAAGATGAGGTTAGTGGATAAATTAAAGGGCTTAAAAATATTTTCAAAAATTCAAATGACGGCGAAGCAGACAAATTCAGTGCATCTATCAAATATGTTGTATTGAAATAACCTTTTGATATGTTTGTTACATTATAATAAACATCAAAAGTGAAAACTTGAGTTGGTTGTATTGTGAAATTGTTAGCGCTTACATATGTATAGTTGGCTGCAATAGGTGTTATATTGAACGCGATAGCCAAATTGCCAGTGTTGTTTATAGCAACTTGACATACTAATCCTTCTTCTGGAAATTCCAACCTATAGCATTCGGCTGGTGTTATGTTCCAGCTCATATCAGGCTTTACTTCTATTTCTATTGATATGTTCTTATAACCGGCATTGCTGGTGTTTATAATTATATAACCAGAATAATTTCCAGGATAAAATCCATATGGTATTGTAGCATTTACATCTATTTTTATTTCATCCCCACTGTATGCTGTTGAAATATTTGGATCAAATTCAAATGTAAAGTTAGAAGGATAAAACTCATATGTAATATTTTCAATAGGATCATTTCCATATGATCTTATGGTGAAATTGCCCAGATATGTTCTATTTCCATGTTCAGCTGTTGTATTAAATGAATCTTCATAAACAACCATCGTTACATTAGATGTTACATTAACTGTTAGTGTTGTTTTGCTTGATTTTATACCATTGTCAGGTTCAAACCAGACAGAAGATATATTTATCAAATATTCTCCCGACCTAGTTCTATTTGGAATTGTTATTAAAAATTCAGTGAAGCAAGAATTATTTATATCAACATTTCCACATTCGAAATTTGTTGTATTTGCATACCAATTTACAGGCAGTTCTAATGTTATATTTACATCATAACCCATATTGTTTCCAATATCTGTTGAGTTTGATGAAAATGAAAAAGATTCATTTTGACTTGATGTCACATAATTTGCAGTATAATTGTTAGGAGATATTTCTATGGTGAAGTTTGTCCCGACCACATTTATATACAAGTACAATATTTCAAAACCATCATTTTCAGAACTTATATTTACAAAACCGCTATAATTGCCAGGTATATACCCTTCAGGTATGGTTATATTGACATAGACTTTTTTACTTTGACCGGCAGAAATGTTTGTAAAGTTTGATGGATAAAATGTAAAATTAAAATCATCCAAGCCATTTACAGTGAATGTTATATTTTCAAGCATTTCGTTACCAATAGAGTTAATTGTGAAATTTCCAAACAATTTCTCTCTTCCTATTGGCGCTGTGTTTCTAATTTCGTTTTCAAGAACATCAATTATTACATTTGGATAAACGTTGACTATAATAGATGTTGTATTAATACCTGTGCTATTATCTGGATTCCTCCATACAGAACTTACATTAACCAAATAAATTCCAGGTGGTGTCCCATTTTTTATCGTTATTTCAAAATCCTGATAGCATATGCCGCCGAACAATATATTTTCGCATCGTCCATTTGTTGTATTTGCACTCCACCCTATTGGCAATTCCAGGGTTATGTTATTGGAGTAAGCAGTACCATTTCCTTTATTAGTTGTATTTGCTTTAACTACAAAGCTTTCGTTAATAAACCATGTTATGTTATATGCGTCATACGTATATGTAGAAACAAATATTGTCATATTCGTTTTCAAATCCTCAACCATGAAAGTATCATAACCATCACCTGTGTTATTAAACCTTGTAGCATTACAGAACAAATTATAATAATTTGCCTGTATAGGAGCATCGAATGCTATAAAATAAGTTCCATTGTTATAGTCAAAAGTTTGGTTCGGTATAAGCTGATCCTGCAAATAGCAAGAAACATTTGCATTTGGTATAAAAACATCCTGCCTATAATTTTTAAGATATATGAGAGCATTTACTGGATAGCCATTAAATACAATAGGTGTTGTTATATTTATTGTTAAATTGTAAATGTTTGTTACATTGATTGTTTTTGTTGTTTGCTTTAATAAAACACTTTCATTGCTATATGCTCTTATTGTTATAGTCCATAGTCCGTGATTATAATAAGGTTGCAAATTGAAAACATTGGTAAAATATGTGTCATTTTCATTAGTATCATTATGTGTACCATCATTGTAAAGAATTATAGTTATATCATCATTTGGATTGCTTGTGCCCATGTTTAATGTAGCATTCATGTATGTTGTAAGATTGTAAGGATCAATTGTGTTATTCCCTATTATCAATATTTGTTCATTTAAGTTGTAAAAATCATAATCTGTTATAGCATTTATTGAAACACCGTAGCCTTCTAAACTACTTATAGAAATATTTTCAGGGTTGTAAAATCTATCTGCTAATTCAGAAGCACCAGTAAAATCGGTTTCTGTATCGTTGAAATAGACGACAGTTGCTTGAGATATTTTTTGGCTTGGTTGAATTTCTGTATTGTTTAGATGTATACCTATTCTTTTTGCATATGTTAAATTAATAGGAAAATAGTTACTTGTGCCGGTTTGATTTATTTGTATGAAGGCAGTTATAACACCTGCATAGCCTGCCCATGGTACATTGTTTACAAAACCTTGAAAATAACCTGGCCCAAAAGCCCTTTCAGCATCAAGAGCAAGCGCACCTGCAGGTGATGACTGCCTGAATATTGAAGAGTTGCCAACATTAGCATATTCTTGCTCTATTTTAATCCATTTATTATAAGCGTAAAATGTATATCTTTTTACAAGATAACCTTCTGTTAACTGATCAGTATTATTCCAAACAGCTTCTCTTCCTTTTTGCTCAAAAACAATTCTTGCAGGACCTATATATTTTAGAGTCATATTATCTCTTAAATTAAATGTGAAATTGTGAGTAGCATTCATGTATTGTATGTATTCGGCTGTTTTCCCTGATGTTATACTAAAAATATTATTTTCAGAAGTCAAACCTATAACTCTTGATAAACCTGTTGTATTTTCAGCACCGTTTGTTTCAACATAATAAGCCATTAATGTGTTATTTACATTTAGTTTGTTTCCATCCCAAAAGTAGGTTAAATCAGTATTATAGCTCTTACTTTGTTTTATACCGTTTTCTTTAATATCAAAATATATGTAAAATGTTCTATTTTCATAAGCAAGTGTGGTACCATTTAACAGAAATGAAACTACTCCACTAGCATTTTCAGTTTCATTGAAATAATCATCAGGATCAAACTGGCTAGGTACTTCATTCAATACACTTTCATTAAAATATTCAATAACTCTGACAGAGTTTTGATCAAATCTACCATAAATTCCTGAGTTTTCAAGCAAATTTGTAAAATTTATCTTTAGTTCAACTGGCCAATTTATTCTGTCAAAATCTGTTGAATTGATATCAACTTTTATTCTATAATGCCAGGAAGTGTTCCACCATTCATCCTGAGCTTTAACTACATTTAATAATAATATGAATAGTAATAAAGCTAAGGCAACTCTTCTCATCAAATATTATTTGTTAAAACTATATATTATATTTTTACAGGTTCCTAACTTCGTTTTCAACTATTTTTATATGTTCAAACGCTCTTTCATACATTTTATTTTTTGCAGCGTAAGAAGCCATATCCAAATGATTTCTTAGAATTTTAGTAGGATAATCTTTTTTTTCTAAATCATCAATTTTACTTTTAAGATATTTTAATTTATCTTCAATTATATGCTTGTTTAAATCAGACGGTTCTTTTATTTTTGGTTGTTTATTCTTCAGCAAAATTGCTATTAATAATCCCATGGATGCTATAATAAATGCAACAAATGCATATTGCACCCAATCTAACTTTTTCTCATCTGTTATTACATTCTCACTAGATTCAGCTATGGCAAATAGTGAAAATCCTTTTGTAAATGATCTATAATAAATGTTATCTTTATCTGAACTAATTATTGATGTTGGCAATTCTATCCATTTTCCTTCGGACTCTGAATATTTCATCAAAACTATCTTATTTTTGTTTATATTGTTTTGTTCTATCCATAATTTTGGTACATAGAAATCTATGAATGATTTATTCAACTTGTCATCAAATCTATCCAAATCTATTGTGAAATATTCATAAACTTTTGTTGAAGGTTTTCTTTGAATTGAGTCTTCATAATGTCTTCTTATTGTAAATTCTAACATACTTAAACTATCTGAAGGTGTTATTGTAATGTTTTTTATACTCAAATCAACATTTTCTATGTTTATTTTTGTTTCCTTATCTTTGACAACATTTCTTATTCCTAAATAAATTTCATCCTTTCTTATATGCTTTATAGTTGTTGTTGTTTCGTGCTTTGGTGTTTTTGTTGTTTCAACTTTTGTTGCAGTTGTACTTCTTATAGCACTAGATCCGCCACCACCACCTTCAGCTCTTGTAGTTAAAACTGGAGGTTGATACTCTGTAACTATTGTTGTTGTGATATAAGGTGAAGTTACAACTGTTGCAGTTGTCACCACAGCAGTTGTAGTAGTAACTCTGGTTGTTGTTGCAACAGTTGAAGT
>JAHLMM010000015.1 GCA_018920365.1 Candidatus Aenigmatarchaeota archaeon
GATTTGATTGAATTTAATCAAATAACATTTTCTGGAAGTTATGGATATGGCTACGGATATGGATATGAAAACACTACAAGGTATGAGCTTGGTTATGGATATGGATATAGCAATGGTATGATGGAATTGAAGCTTTACTTGAACACAACATTGCTGCCCATAGGCAATCATAAAATAAAGGCAGAAATATATGCAGGCACAAGCAATGCAAGATTATTTTCTTCACCGACATCTGAATTTTTCATATCACCTTTCACAACAACCACAATAATTACAACTCCTGCTACCACAACTACGATTACAACTACACCTGTGACGACGACAATGACTGCTTTACCTACAACTGCTATAATCACGACGACTGCTCCTGGGACAACGACTGTTTTGACGACTATTACGACAACAATTACAACTATTCATATGACGACGACAACGATCCCTGTGACAACGACTGTTTTGACGACTATTGTGCCTACGACAGTGATAACGACAACCGCTCATGCTACGACAACAACTACCTTAGTTACAACAACTCATACTACAACGACAATTTTGCCCACAACCACAACTATATCTAGCATCTGCAATGGAAAGGCATTTGCCAACTGTTTATTTTACGATCAATGCCAATGGGTAGGAGATACAAGGATAGGGAAATGTGTTGAAAAGCAGGCTACAACAACTACTGCAACGACGACATCATCATCAGTAACAACACCAACGTTGACAACAACTGCATCTACTACAACAACAGTTGCATCAATATGTGATGGTAGAGGTTTTGTAAACTGCTTGCTTATGAGCCAATGTAAATGGGTTGGTGACACAAGAACAGGCAAATGCATGCTTGATCCAAATTATGTGACTACAACTACGGTTATAGAGACAACAGTGACTACGACAACTGTGCTGCCAATTGAATGCTACTCAAAGCCATTATTAAGTTGTATTTTAAATTCAGAATGTAAATGGATAGGGGATTTAAGATTGGGTTCATGTTATCCTAAATAGATTTTTACTAATTTCAAACAGAAACCCCTAAATTTAGTCAAACCGTAATTTTTAACGCATAAAGTCTATTTGTTTGCAGATGGTGTTGGTTAATTAACAGTATGTCCAAGCTTGATCTTTTGAACAGACAATTTTTTTAGTAGCTTGACGTGCTGGATCCCTTGGATTAGTTATTCCTTCTCTGATTTTTAAGCTTTCTGGAGAATATCCATAAAGTGCAGCCGTTCTCTGAGCGCTTGCCAAAGCTCTCTCCATATCACTAACTTTATTTGATGGTCCTTCATATAGTGTAGATTCATATCCTTCATTATTCATGATTTAAAATTTGTCTATAAAGCATTTAAAATTTATTCAAAAATCATTAAATTAATCAAAAACATTTGATTTTTATGCTTCTTCAAGCAATAATAGCAACTGCAGCAACATTCATAGCAATGGTTGTAAATTATCTTTTCCATTTTGCTATGACAAAAATGCTTTCGCCTGAAGTATATGGCGAATTATCAATCCTAATAGCATTGTATAGCTATATTATGATGCCGGCAACTGTTTTGCAGGTTTTCTTCACAAGAGAAATGTCAAAATCCAAAAAAGATCTTTTTAAAGGATATCTTAAATTCTCGTTGCTTTTAGGTTTGTTTTTCTCTACAATATTGTTTTTCTCTTCTACAATAATTTCATCAGCAATCAAAGATAAAGAGATGCTACTGCCTATAAGGTTGATATCAATAGCAATACCTTTTGCTTTTATTTTATCATCAATCCGTTCATATTATCAGTCAAAAGAGAATGCATATCTTCTTTCAGCATTGATCATAGCCGATCCTTTGATAAAAATAGCGTCAGCGTTGCTACTAGTCTATTATGGTTTTGGTCTAATTGGGGCTACAATAGGTATTGCAATACCATCATTAATTCTCAACCTAATTTTTTCAAAGTTATATTTTAGAAAAGGCAGTTCTGAATTTGATTTAAGCATATTAAAGCCGATAACGCTGATACTGTTAATTCAAGTAATGTTAGCCTTTATATTTTATATTGATTTGTTCTTTGTCAGATATTATCTTGGCCCTGAACAAACAGGTTATTACAATGCAGTTTCAATAACATCAAAGGTCATAGCATATTCTATAGGCGGCATAAGCATTGTAACATATCCTAAATATGCAAAAGCGGATATGAAAAAGGACATGAAAAAGGTAAAGAATATTATGCTGAAATCTGTTTTATTCATACTTCCCATATTTTTTGTCTTCATATTAATGCCAGAATTTATAATAAAGATGCTTTACACAGAAAGGTATGTTGTTGCTAAAGATGCTTTTGTTGTTTTGTGCTTTGGCATGCTGCTTAACACCATTTTCAGGATAACAATGGATTTTATGATATCGCAAAAAATGGAAAAGAATGTGTTATTCATAGCCATTATAGCTGTTATAGTTGATATAGTATTGATGAATGTGTTTATACCTAGCAAAGGATTGATAGGGGCTGCCTTGGCTACAACATTAACATCAGCGGTAATGTTGCTTCTAGGGCTGGTTGCTGTTAAAATTTAGTCGTAAATTGTTCTGAATAATTTTATTACTAAATAGTAATATTTATATATTATTTTTATATAAATATTTTTATGGAATATAGGATTTCGGATGCAATGTCTGGTTTATTTTACTATTTTGCACATGTTAAACCTGAAAATGAACTTAAAAAACCAATACCAGAAGAAGTGGGATGTTTAAATGTTCAAATATCAATTTTAGATCCTGATCCTTATATGCGAAGTTTAGGTTTGCAAAATTGGGGTGAGTGTGTTGATTTTCTTAAAAGAAAAATAGAACCTTGGGGTTTGAATATTTTAAATCCTGATAAACAGTATGAACAAAGTGTTACTCTGCAATTGTGCTTAAGATACACTCCAAGAAATGAAGATCTTTACAGATTTATTAAAAAACATTTTGAACATAAATACCCTCCTCATGGAGTCAATTTAACATGGATTATAGATACACCATGGGCGCCAGCACAGAGTAGTTTCTTTTCACCCTTGCCATCTGAAACTTTGATAGCACTTAAAAACCTTGCACAAGAACATAGATTTTTTGTTGATACTTCTCATTTATCACCACTTGCTACTAATCAAATTGTGGGTGAAATTCCAGATGTAATGGCTTCACATTCAAATTCAGAAACTGTATTAAGAATTTTATATGGAAATCGTTCAAGAATTCCCGGAACATATGTTTATGGCGCACAAAACCTTTGGGATCCAACACTAGAACGTTTAGCTCAAAAACCAAATAAATTTGTTGGCGTTTTCCCATTCTTACCATCTATTGTGCCTATATATGATGTAGAATGGTTTAAAGAAGATAAAACTGGTTTTAGAGGATTTGCAGCATTGCTTCTTCATATAATATATATATCACGTTTTATAGGTTTTGATTCAATTGGTCTTTCTGCTGATTATGTCAATACAATTTTTGGAGTAAATCCTAGAACTGGGAAAAGATGGATAGAAGATTACATTCCAAATATTTATCCAAATGAAATACTAGGTATTAATCGTGCATTTGCAGAATTTTTGGATAGTTTGGATGATCCTGAAACTATAAGCAGTATTTTAAAATTCTATGAAGAATATTTTGATAGAATAAAACTTTCTCCATTTGAACGTAATCTAATAATGCCAAAGGAAGAAGAAATTTTGAAAATTCACGAAAAGAGAGAAGGAATTATGGGCACAAATTTTGTAAATTTTCTAAAGTGCATTAAAGGTGACAAAACATGAATCGTTCAGAATATGTTGAACGTCTAAAAAAAACTATAATTGAAGAAATTTCAGATCAATTAAAATCACACAAGCCGCTTAACTTTTGTCGAACTGTTAGAGATGAAGGGGAAAAAATTTTTGGTCCAAACGAAGAAAAACTATATAAAGAAGCTGTCGAAAAAGCTGCTGATGCAGTAAGAGAGAAATTGTCAAATTCTAAAAAACCTTATCAAATTAGAAAGTTTTTAGAATGTCTTATTTTAATATGTGAAAGACACGGAAAGGAAACTCCACCAAATTTAATGTACTATGTTGAAGAAGCAATAAAAAATCTAGATTGTTCGAGAGTGAGAGATGTTGATATGAATGCACTATACTATCTTCATCTTAAATACCCAGAATCAAATGTGATTGAATCATATATGTCAAAATGTGCACGTCGTTATTTTGAGGCTATTTCTGAAAAAACAGATCCCGAACTTTTAAAATATCAAGGCTTGACTCTAGGATTATCAAGAGAATATATTGAAGGAATTATTCAAAAAAGATATAAATAATAAAAAATATTTCCTCTTATTATTTCTAATATCTAGAACACATTAAGTGTTTTATATTTCTAAATTGTGAATTATAAAATTTTCATTAATTTTTATTTGTTAAACGTTCTAGTACTTTTTTTAATGGTTTGTATGAAAACAAAATTTCAATAATATAAAAATTATTTCCATCTGTTATTTTTACATCTTTGATTTTTATATCAAGATCAGGAACATCATAAATTCCAATGACTATTCCATTCCTTTGGTAAAATCTTACAAGCTCAATTAAAGCTGCGGCTTTTATTTCATAACCCAATAACAATCTTTCACTAGAATATATTGTAGCAGTTGCTTCATATTCAACCATTCCACCTACCTTTTGAACGTTTCTTCTTTTGATGAGCTATATGAAAATAATTTGAAATAAATAAGAAGAGCTGCAGCTAATATTGAAAAAGCTATGCCGAAGGCAGCAACATATCTGCCCAAAATACCAAAGCCTGTATATTCTTTTTTCTCTTCTAATTTCATTTCATTATTGTCAGTTGTTTTTTCTGATTTAACAACCGTTGTTTGTGTTGCTACTGCGGTTGATTGGACGACAGGTGTCTTTGCTGTCAGAGTGGTTGATTGGACAGGTGTCTTGGACAATGAATATGATTTTGATGACGATTTTGTTTTTTGAATCTCATAATCGCACAACTTGTCAACAACATTTATATTCCATGTATGTGAAATCTTCTGCTTTCCATTATCTATGTATACTATCATAGTGTGCTTTCCGCTTGATTTATGATCTGTTTGATAGCTGTATTGATATTCATTAGTAGAGACTTGTCTGCCATCCAAAACCCATTCATATGATAATTTTGCATCTTTCGGATAGTTTGTATATGCATAAAAGTTGATTGCTCTACCTTCTATGACTTCTATCGATTCTAGAGGAGAGTATGAAGCTATGTAAAATAAATCTAATTCTTGCGGCTCTTCTCCTGGAGGGTCAATATATATAGGCATTCCGTTATATCTTATCTCTGTCTTGTCATTTGGCCTATCATTGTCGGCATCAGAAGCTATTATCCAAAACTGCAAATATATTCTTGCCTTTCCTTGTTCAACACACAAATCTTTATCATTGCTTTCGCATATTCTTGGTATTTCAAATGTATAATTGTTCCCATCAATTGAAGGTAATACTGAATTATCTGGCAAACCGTCATTGTTTATGTCATAATAAAGTTTTGCAGATTCTACACCGCTTTGATCAGTGATTTTCACTTTTATTGTAATCTTCTCATTAAATGGAACAATTGTTTTGTATTGCCATTGAGAGAATTCTGGAGGATCTATATCATCATCCCTAACAATTATTGGATCATAAACTGTAACATCATAATTCATTGTTACTTTGCCTGAATTGTCAACAACTCTGTATCCCCAATTTATTGTATCATCCATATACTTTGTCCAAAGCTCTCTTGGTATATCATAGCAGTAAATACTTTGATTATTGTATGTATAATTTACCCAATAATTCCATGGATCACAATCTATCTTGTATCCAAAGTTTATTGAGTTCAAGCCACAATCGTCTGTAGCGTTTATGCAAACTCGCAAACTTCCTTGATGAGAATCAAATATTGTAGTATAACTGCCTATCTTCTTCACATAATTTTCGTAAGGTAACACTTCTACAGCTGGAGGCTGTGTATCAACACAAATTATTGTTGTTGTGGTTGGTGTTGGAGTGGTTGTGCTAGTGGTTGTTGGGGTTGGGGTGGTTGTTGGGGTTGGGGTTGGAGTGGTTGTGCTAGTGGTTGTTGGTGTGGTTGTAATAACAGTTGTGGTTGTGCTAGTGGTTGTTGGTGTGGTTGTA
>JAHLMM010000016.1 GCA_018920365.1 Candidatus Aenigmatarchaeota archaeon
TAGTCTATCATACAAAGCAATACAATTATATGGTATTGTGTCTTTATTTACAGCGTCATATGAAACAGCATCAACCAAAACCCACTTTGTATTTCTTTGCAAAAACTCTAAAGTTCTTTCATCTATGGCCAATTCTGGTGGGAAAAATCCACTTGTGATTATGCCAATTTCCCTTAATCCTTTTCTATTCAAATCAATCTGACGTTGTATAACTCTTTCTCCTCCATTAAGATTAAGTATTAAAGGGATTATAGGATGATACGCTACACTGTTTGTAATTTCACATCCTCTTTTTTGTAAAGCAGCAAACCCTCTTAAAACGTCTTCATAGCCATTATTTCTCAATAATTCAATCAAAGAATAGTTTATGTTAAGGTCTATTCCATGTCCATTATATTCTATAATATCCCTATAGCAATTATCAACTATTCTGCCTAAAACATCCCTTCTTTGCCAAGGGGGCTGGTATAAATGCAAAAGCAAAGCTAAATGAATTGTCATCTAATTTTATTAGTTTGAAAAAGAATTTATTTATTTCCAAAACTTTTTAGTCCTTACAAAAGTCTTTTCCGCTTCAAGCAGAGCTTTGTAAAAACTATCATCATCAGTGTAAACATTCCTTAAAATTCTTGTTGCAACTTTTGGTCCAACACCTTTTGCTGTCAAAGCTATTACAGCCTTCTTACCATAAACTATAATCAAGTCAGAAATCTTTCTCATTTTTTCAAGTATTTCTCTTTCCCTTTGCGTCATTTCAACCTGTTTTATGTTTTTTTGAATGATTTTTTCACCTTCATCAAATCTTGGGTGATGAGCTGTTATGAGTCTGGCATTGCATTTAGAGCATCTAGGAACTTCAGGTATGTCTTTCACTTCCAAAGTCATTGACCATTTACCGCAATTCATGCACACAAGCTTTACTTTTTTAGACAACAACCTTTTCTTGAAAATATCCATTATTTGAATATCAGCCTTTTCAGGACCAACAACCTCTCTTTTCATTTTTATTCCCAATCTTCCCAAAGGCGATATTTTGTTTATGAAAGAAATTTTGATTTCATTTTTGCTTATTTTTTCAAATATTTCAGCTGTTCTTTCCACATCAAGCTTTTCAGTTTTTATTTCTTTTATTGTTTCATGCCACACTGGACTGTCTCTGTATAAATCAATTATTTTGGACATCATTATCTTGCCTAGCTGAGCATCTCTGCTTATAACACCAAACCTTCTTGCAACATGCAAAAACTTCCACTGAAATAGTTTTGTATTTGGCAGTGATGCATCTATTATCGGTTCTATTGTTTCTGGTTTTGCACTCAAAAATATCTCTTTGAAATTATTCAAATAATTGCTCTGTATCTCAAGTATTATTCTATAAGGGTCTATTTTCAAGCCAACAGAACCAAAACGCATTGAAAGCAAGCTTGTCAAATATCTGCCTATTGTTTCATTTACTTTGTTACCAAAGCATGAATGTATTATTATCTTATCATCTTTGTATTCAACAACAATGTGTTCATGTGTTGGAATTAGATATTTTTTCTGCTTCTTTATAATATTTGCCATTCTTTTTGCTGTATTTTCATCAACAGGATAGCTTTTCATTAAATCATTCACAACATCTTTTTTGCTATAGCCAAGATCAATCAATTTTGAAATATGATCACGCAACTTGCCAACACCAACAGCAACTTCATAAGGCACAGGCATTAATTCGCCTTCCCATCCAGGTATTGATGCCTGTATATCTCCAGAAGGTTCAACCATAACTTCTTTTTTGTCTATGCTCACCACACGCCACGGCTCGCCTTTCATTATAAATGTCGAACCTTCTTCAGCATTAACAGCAACGAACTCTTCATCTAATGTACCGACTTTTTCATGCGTCAAAATGTTGACAACACTATAGTTTTTGCTGTCAGGTATTGTGCTCAAGTTTTCAAGATAATATATCAACCCTTTTTTTGAGATTTTCATTTCATCTTCATTTATGAAAATATATCTCAATTGCGAAAGCTGTAGACAAACTGACATGAATCTTTGTTTTGTCAAATTTTTGTACGGATTTGACTTTTTAACAATATTGTAGACCTCATCTATTTTCATTTTGTAATTGTCTCTCAATATTCCAATAATTTGATGAGCAAGAACATCCAAACATTCTGTGTGCAATTTAGATTTTTGTAAAGCTCCTTTCAATGCCTGTTGAGCAATGACAGCTGACTCAAAACAATCATCAATATCTGTGGCAATTATCATTCCTTCTGAAACCAAATTAAATTGATGGCCGGCTCTTCCAATTCTCTGCAGTGCTCTTGATGGTTGACGAGGCGACATGTAATGCAAGATAAAATCAACTGATCCTATATCTATGCCAAGTTCAAGCGATGATGTTGCAACGATTGCTTTTAGCCTCTCGTTTTTAAAATCCTCTTCTACTTTGATCCTCACAGATTTACTCAAACTACTGTGATGATTATCTATAGCTATATCAGGATATGCGTGCTTCATTCTTGATGTTAATATCTCTGCAAAATCTCTTGTATTTGTAAAGATCAAAGTCGATTTGTGATTTTTTATGGTATTGCTGATAAAATCAAGTCTTGCTGCTGCTTGAAGATTTGAAGAAATCTTTTCAGCAATTTCTGAATGCTTGTCATTAGCATGAGGCGAGACAACATCTATTTTTATTTTTTTAACAAAATCTGATTTTACTATTTCAACATTTTTTTCACCTGCAAAATATTTTGCTATCTTTTCTGGCTCACCAACAGTTGCACTGAGCATTATAAGCTGATAATCGTTACATAACTGATTTAATCGCTGTAAAGCTATTGACAGTTGAGTGCCTCTTTTGCTCTCAGCCAGTTCATGAACTTCGTCAATTATGACAAATTTGACATTTCTTAAATTCTCTCTCATCTTTTTTGCTGGTAAAATGGCTTGAAGTGTTTCTGGTGTTGTGACAAGCATATCATCAGGAAAATCAGCTTGCTTCTTTCTTTCATAAGCAGTTGTGTCTCCGTGCCTAACAGAAATATTTATGCCAAGTTCATCACTCCAAAAAACAAATCTCTTAAGCAAATCCCTGTTCAATGATTTTAGTGGTGTTATATAGAGAATGCTTGTAGGCTGCAATTTTCTTTCAAGCCACATGCTAAAAACAGGCAAAACAACTGTCTCTGTCTTACCCAAACCAGTTGGAGCAATTATAAGTACATCTTTACCAGAAAGAATTTTTGGTATGCCTAACTCTTGTGGCAATGTCGGGTTATCAAATCCCAACTTTTTCAATCCTTCTTGCAGTTTTTTATTCAATTGTTTAAAAGCCATTCAATACACCAAGCAAAATTAGATAACGTTGTTATATAAAAAACTTATACAAAATAATTTAAAACAAACAGATAAAGCATTACCGCATATATCAAGTCAATATATAAAAAATTCAACCTGTTTTGAAGCCATATGAAAAGGCAAAACGGATAGTTTATAAAAGATAGAATATTTTTTCTTAAATTCTTGTTTGTCTCATCAAACAATATCTTTCCATCTTTGTCGCTAGGAAAACAATTATAAGCAGCTGAAAAACCAAGCCAAATGAAGATGTATTGATATATTGTTGACTGATAAAAAAATGAATATACATAGCATATTAAAGCAAAAATTGTTCCGAATATCATTGGCCCTAAAACTATAAGCAAAATTTTATAAAACTCGTTTGGTATGTCATGAACAACATAACCAGCAGGATCACCAAATCTGAAATAGCATACTTTTCTCACTCTTGTGTTTGTTAAATCACAGAATAGCTTATGACCAAATTCGTGAACAATTACTCCAGGTATTGTTAGCAAAGACAGAATTTTTCTCAGCATTCAATTACCGTGTGTTTCAACTATCTTGCATTTACCATATGGTATTACTTTTTTAGCTTCTTCAGCAAGTTCGCCAAAATACTTGTTGAAATCATCCTTTATATTATCTTCGCCTGTTGTTATCACAATATATCTCTTTGTCTTTTTGCTAACAGCACTTATTGGTCCATAAATTATTTTTTCATTATAAACACCAATTGCCAAAAGCAATTCTATTCTTCTTATCCATTCCCTTTTGCCGAAAATCATAAATGATCCTTTTGGCAAGCCACCTTCCTTTTTCACCTGTTCTGGCAAAATATAATAAACATCTGCTTGTATGCCTATCTTCCATGCTTTTGAGAAGCAGGCGCAAAATTCAGCAGATTCTCTTATTGTTGTTGCAGGGATTCTTTTTGCATCTGGATTTTTAATTACAACAAAGGGGGATCCAGTTATGTCTGTGTGAAAGACAAGATCATCTTTTTTCAAATGTTTTCTTATTATTATTTCATTTGTCTCAGCATCTTTGCCGCCTATAACAACAAACCCATCTGAAGAAATAAACCATCTGAATTTTTCATACCATTCTTTTCTTTGCTCCATTTTTTTTTCTTTTTTAACTTTGTATTCAACTTTGTTCAAAATTTCATTCAAACTCTGTATTTTGTTTTTCAAATCTTTGATCTTTTTGTAAAAATTTTGAATGTTGTCATTGAATGATATTCTTGGATTGAAAATTATTCCTTTAATTGAAACTTCCTTCAATGGCTTGTTCTTGCTTTCATTAAACTCTCTCTCAAATTCAATATATTCTTCCATTATTTTTTGCACATCTTGCTCAAGTTTTTGTTTTTTCTCATTAAGTTCATTCAATGCCTGAATTTGTTTCTTTCTTATTCTATTTCCTTTTTCAAGAACTTCTGTTAAATCTTTTTGCCTGTAAAGATTATAGTCAACTTCATATTCCTTTTCAATCAATTCATTTGCCTTGTCCATTTCACTAAAGTTTTTTTCTATGTTCTGAAGAAACTCATAAATTGGCTCTGCGTTCAAAGCATATTTGCTTTCAGGATTTAATGACAATTTATGACAAATCTCTCTTGCAACTTCACCACCAAAACCTAAATCCTTTGCAAGAATTCTCACAAGCTCTTTTTCGTCAAGCATCTGCTTTAATTCGATTAATGATGTTTTGAACGGATTTTTTGACGAGGGTGGTGGCTGATAAATAACATCTTTTTTTATCTCTCTGTCTTTCCAGCTCCTCATATTCAAACCATGAATTATCTTCTTTTCAGGTTGATTTGTTAATATAATATTACCCTCTCCAAAAAGTTCTATTATCAAAATATAATCTTCTGTTTCTATTTCAACTATCCTGTCAAATTCTATTTGCCTTATGTCGATTATCCTTTGTCCAACTAATTTTGATTTTAAAAAAACACAAAAATTACTTGAAGTTATCGCATCATAATTTTTTTCTGTAACAAAAATAAATTTTCTTGATACAACAAGATTCAATCTTTTGCCAGGTGAATATAACTCAAACAAAAAAGCATGTGGTATTTCTTTAATCTTCTGTATCTTCGAATCCTTCAATCTCTTCAACATCTTGACTTGGAACTTTACTTCCAAGCTGCTCATTTCTTTCATGTTTTATCACATCCTGTAAAGCTTGCCTTATTTCATTTATGCTTTTTCCAAAATATCTTTCAAACTCTTTTGTCGTTATCAACTTTCTAGTTCTACCAAATTTTTCAGTCTTTATCAAACCTCTTTTCTCCAATTCCTTTATATAACCATAAGCTTTGTTTCCTTGAATTTTGACAACATCTGATTGAGTAGCTGGCTGCTTTAAAGCAATTATACCCAAAGCTCTTA
>JAHLMM010000017.1 GCA_018920365.1 Candidatus Aenigmatarchaeota archaeon
CCTATAATAGAACCGTCAAACTTGTCTCCTATTTTTTTGTTAAGCAGCATTATTGCTTTATCTTGATTGATTACGAGCGGGTATGAATGCTTTGTCTTTGGATCTGAAATGACGAATTTGAAATCAGCCATTGAATTTCACCTTTCTATTGTTTATTCTTAATATATTTAAATTATTTGTGTTTGGTTTTTAAATTAAGCTGAGAATAATTAATTATGGATGCTAATGAAGTTTATAATAGATTTAAACAACTAGAATCGTTGCAAATAGGTAGAAAAGGCGATTATGTTCAAGATTTGTATGAACTAAGCAAAGGCATAAAAGAATTAACAGATCATTTAGAGCAGCTTTATAGGCAAAATAAAAAAATAGATCCTAAATATATGAAAAGTTTTCTAACCGGATTGTATGAACTTCAATCTAAACTATCTAAAGGGCTAGAAACATATGGCGATAGGTTAGGAGTTAAGACCGATGATGTTAAGCAAGGAGTTAATACACAAAGACAAATTTTGGAAAAATTGAAAGATGAAGAAAATCCTGAAAACTTTTTGACAAGAATTGATGGAACAAAAGAGTATGCTGATCAGCTTGAAAGACGGTTATCAAACGTTCTTCAAAAAAACAGAACTTATGCCATAGCATCTTTAGCCATTTCTCTACCTTTGCTAGCATTCTTTGCTAACAATCAAGAACTGACAGCAAGAACAATATCGCCTAGCATGTCATCGGCTTCTATAACATTCAGCATAATAATCATAGCTTTATCATTATCTATTCTGTTAAAAGACAAGATTTATTCGATGTTGAAAAAAGTTTTGCAGTTTTCCAAAAGGGTTTGATTCACTTCATCAAATCCTTCCCCTCTTAATTTTGCTATTGCTTCGACGACGAGCTTCACATTCTGAGGCACATTAGGCTTGCCAGGAAAAGGTGAGAGGAAAGGAGCATCTGTTTCTGTAAGTAGCATTTCTAACGGCAGCGACCTGGCTATTTTTTTGCTGTTTTTTGAGTTCATTATGTTTGTGTTTATTGATATGTAATAGCCTTCTTCAATTATTTGCCTGGCCAAAGTGATGTTGCCTGTGTATGAATGAAAGGTGGCATTTCTCACGTCATTCTCAACAATTATCTTCAGCACATCTTCTTCAGCCTTTCTTGAATGCAGAATTATAGGCAGGTTGAGCTGCTTTGCCAAGTAAATAAGGTCAACAAAAACCATTTTTGTCTTTTTTATATCCTTCTCATCCTTTATCCAGTGATAGTCTAACCCTATTTCACCTATTGCTATTATCTTGGATTTGTTTTTTGTTATGAATTGTTTGAAGCTTTCTATCTGCTCATCATTCATACCCAAAACATCTGTTGGGTGTAAGCCTAGCGTGACATGGACAAAATCTGGATATTTTGCTGATAGTTGCAAAGCTTTGTCAGCATCTTCAGGCAAGCCGCATGTAACTATGCCAAACATGTCTTTCCTTGCTTCTGAAATGACTTGATCCTTTATTTCGTCAAGCCCTTTATATGTCAAATGACAGTGTGTATCGATCATAGCGAAAACCAATTAATTTTAAAGATATTTTCAAATATTAATTATTTGCAAGCTTTGCTCCCGTAGTCTAGATTGGTAAATCCAAGGACAAACCGGTCAAGGATGCAAGCCTCTCGAGCTTGAGACCCGGGTTCAAATCCCGGCGGGAGCATGTTGCTTTCTAAATGCACTGATTAAAGTTTCCGAAGAAATGGATCAGGGTATCCAAGTGGTACAAGGATGGTGAAAGGGATGCATGCTTTGTGAAGAAGTTCAACGGCAGCGAGGAAACAGCGGTCAAGTTCAGAGATTCATATGGCAATTCCGTAATCGTGCCTATTAGGCTTGTTGGTATAATATATTACTATAGGAAAAAATACACAATCTCTCAGTGATGAAAGTTTTCCTATAGTGAATATAAAGAGGAGGAATAACCTCCTCTTAAAAATCAAAATGCAGCTATGTTTCTTGCTATTGATAGTGCCAAAAAAGCTAAAAATGCAAACCCAAATATATATAATAGTGGTGTAAAAAAGTCTACTAGTTTTTGAATATTGCTTACTTGACCAAATGCTATCAGTAGCATACTTATTATAACTATTGTTGCAAGTGTGCTTCTTCCACTAAAAAGTACTTCTAAAATTGACATTATTATTTTTCACCTCTTTGTTTTTTTCAAGGTGAAAATTTCGCTCTTATGCGAAATATTTAAGGACAGAAACCCAATTTATTATTGCCTATTCGAAAGGATTTCTATCCTTTCACCTTTTATTTTATTTTTATGATAATGTATTTTATAAGAGTTTATTTAGAAAATTATAGAAATTCTTAAGATAAACTTGTCAAGCCCCTTGAATGTTTACTATTGTCTTATATTAATCATCTTATTTTTGTTTTTATCTCTCCTTTTATCAAACCTTGGTCTTCCAAACGTTTTAATATTTCTTTCTCTTTTTCAGGATCTTTTTTGCCTTCATTCAATACCTTTTGTATTTCTTTAGCTTTCTTACCACAATTTGGACAGTCAGAAGAAACTTCATATTTTTCTTTGGTTTTATAAAAAACAGTTTTTGAATTTGATGATGTTCTGCTTGTTTTGGATTTTAATATAGACGGATAATATGTTAATGTTATTACTTCTTTATTGCAAAATGGACATTTGCTTATAATAGTTTCTACCATTTTAATTACCTTCGAGACTTTCTTCTATAATTTTCTTTTCTTCTTCTGTTATTCCATAAATTTTATAGACTAATTCATCAATTTCAGCATCAGTTTTTTTGATTTCTTCTTCTATCTTGGCTCTTTCATCAGTTTTTTTGTCGCCGATTTCATTTAGTTTATTAAATAATGTAATTATTTTTTTGACATTTTCTATAACAAGTTTTTCATCTTTTTCAGAACACAACTTTATAGGTATTTGTTTTAAATAATCTGCAAAATATTCATATGATGTCCCTTTCTTTTTTCCTGTAACAATTACATAGAAATTCATTAATTTAGAATTAAGAATTCCTAGTAAATATTTTAGTGATGTTGATTCTTTTTTGTTAACAATTATTGTAGTGTCAGTCATCCCATAAAAATTTTTATCGTCCAATGCAAAATTGTTTTTAGATGATCTATAAGGTGTATATATTTTTTCTTTTGCTGAATCAAATAAATTCTTGCTTCTTAAAGTACTTATTCTGAACCATGTACAACCGCCGCGTCTATATTCCCATCGATTGGTTAATTCTTTTTTAAATTTTTCTAACCATTTTTTTGTATTTTTAAAATTTTCTATTTTAACATCATTTGTCGTATATATTAAATATAATTTAGAATCTTTTATAAAATATCTTGAAATATCACTATTTTTCAAAACTCTTTTCAAAATTTGTTTTTCAATATTTTCATTTTGTATTATTTTTTCATCTATTATGAAAGCTTTATTAAAACCTGTATCCATACCTTTACTAACAAAGCATAATTCGCCTAATTTAATGCTATTTTGTTCTATTTTTTTGATAATATTTTTATTTTCATCAAATACCCAAATATTTTCTGCTTTTAATTCACCTTGTTTTATTGAATTTGATTCATTACTATGCAAAAATTTATATATATCGTTTATTTTATTTTTTAAATTCTTGTATTTAATTTGATTATTAATTCTTTTCAAATTATTATTTTCTTTTTGAATAATTATTATACAAGTATGAATATTGGCATCAGAAAAAATATAAAAATCTCTAAAATCAATTATTTTGGTTATCTTTGTATTGTTTAATATGAATTCTCTTAACTTATCTGACCACTTATTTTCTAGCCAATATCTTGAAGTAATAAAACCTAAAAAACCACCGTTTTTAAGTAACCTTAAACCTTGAATGATGAAATAATATAAAATATCAGATTGTCCTCTATAAACATCTTTCCATCTCGATGAACTTGAGAAATAACTTTGTATTTTTATACCAGTTGATTGCATTGTAAAATATGGCGGATTCCCAATCACAACATCAAACCCACCTTCATCCATTATCTCTTTAAATTCTTCCTCCCATTTGAAAGCCTTATCTCCAGCAACATTATGATCATCTATCAAAGAATTACCACATTTTATATTTTTCTTAAGCAAAGGCAATCTTTTGCCTTTCTCAGCAACTTTTAACAAAAGATTCAATTGAGCAATCTCAACTGCCTGTTTATCCAAATCAACTCCAAAAATATTGTTTTGCAATATTTCTAATTTTTTAGAATAAGGCAACGCATCTTTGCCAAGCTTTGTTTGTTCATAATTTTTATCCTTATTTTTATAATACTCATTCAACACATCGAAAGCCTTTATCAAAAAAGAACCAGAACCACAAGCAGGATCCAATACTCTTATCTTGCTAGCATCAACTTTTTTATCCTTCAACAACTCTCCCAAAGTATTCTGCACAATATAATCTACAATATAAGTC
>JAHLMM010000018.1 GCA_018920365.1 Candidatus Aenigmatarchaeota archaeon
GCCATCAGGTTGGATTGTGACAACACCTAGATCACAATCAGTATCATTATCCTCACCTTCACTAGTTGAAGTAAGATTTGGCAACAAGCAAGTGCCTACAACATGTTATGATTGCTATGCAAAAGAAGAGCTAAGCATAGGTAGTCTTTATTCATCTGCTTATTCAATATGCAGGGACAAAGACACAAGAGTAGAATTTTCAATACCAGTTAAACTTGTGTCAGGTAGAGATGGAACAGAAGTAACAGCAAGATTTTACATAGAAGAAGACGGCAAATACGTCTATATAGACAGAGATCAAAAAATAATGGACGTCGGCCAAAAATCAACTTTCAGAATAGATTATGATTACAATGCATATGATTTATCTTTAGGCACTTATTATGTTAAAGTCATAGTACAAGACGGTGATAAGGAGACAAGATATACAACATTAAAAGTTGTGAAATGTGATTATCCAAAGGATTTGAATGTAGGTTTCATAAGTTTATATCCAGAAAATCCAAAACAAAGCGATCTTGTTCAGGCAACAGTGCCTATAACACTTAAAGATGCACCTTCTTTGCCTCAGACTATATATGTTCAAGTAAAGATTGATGGCAAATATTTGACAGAGGCAAGTATGAGATTTTATCACATAGAAACAAAAGATTACAAATTCTATTTCAACGCCGATCAAAACGGACAAGGACAACATACAATCCAAGTCACAGCATGGCTTGATGATGTAAGCGATACATCTTCAAGACAATTCATAATAGGCGAAACATCATATTTCAAAACATCACCTGAACATTGCTTGATTGTTCAAGACTTTTGGACAGACAATCCTTTGAAAGAAGAGCAGCCAGCAACAATAAAAGCAAGGATAAGAAACTGCGGTTTGCAAACAGAAACAAACATTGAAAGCAGATTGTATATGCTAAACAAAACATTTACTTCAGGCATAATATCACTTAGACCAAATGAAGAGAGAGATGTAAGCTTTACAGTTAGAATACCTGAAGACACTGGAGGCGTAGTTAATGCCAAGATAAATGTGTGGAATCCTTATGCAAGCGACAAGGTTGAAAAGGATTTTGCTGTTTTGATTGGTTATCCTCAAGTAAGAGTTGAAAAAGATTATTATGTCAGACAGTGCACACAGAAAAATATATCATTCATAGTCAAGAATGTTGGCCAAGTCAGAGATAATTTTGTCATAAACATAGACGGAGATGTTGCTAAATGGATGACTTATCCAAAAGTAGTGGAATTGGATGCTGAAGAAAGCAAGAGAATTTATGTTGATGTCAACGTGCCTTGTGATGCAAAAATAGGCAGTTATCAGTTCACAGTTTCAGCGCAAGGTTCACCAAAATATTCAGCAACATCAACTTTGCATGTTTTAGGAAAGCCGATATCAATAACAGGTTGGTTAACTTCAATCGATTTTAGCAAGATCTTGCCATGGCTTTGGATTTTGCTTTTGCTGCTGCTAATACCTTTGCTAATTTTGTTTTTAATATGGCTTTTTAGCAGATGCAAAAGAAGGAATAAGAAGCCAGAAAGATGCATGGGGCCTCACGGTTGCTAATTTATATCTTTTTAACCAATTCTTTAAAGAGGTGTTTATATGAGAGATGAGCCTAAAGCTACAAATAAGACTGTAAATGTTGAATTGAGTGTTTTGACTTTTGACAAAATGAGGGATTTGCTGAACAAATATAGGCAAATGTATGGGTTACAAACATATGATGACTTGATAAATTTTCTTATAAAAAATCAGCCACGAGTTGAATGATTTTTACTTTCACAATTCTTTAAGCACTCGTATATTTCCACAGTATTTGCATTATGATAACCATTATCTGCAAGATATCTCATCAAACCGTCAATACCCCCGTTAAGCATATGACCTCTTTCAGAATTGTTACCATGTGTTTGATAATATTCTTCAACTAGTTCTTGCAATGTTTTGTTGGTTGAATTGCGGCCAAACACATACATAAAAATTTGAAATTTGAAGGATTTAAAGAAGATTTTATTTTATATAGAAAAGCCTCAGACGGGACTTGAACCCGTGACCACCTGCTTACCATGCAGGTACTCTACCAACTGAGCTACTGAGGCATTAAACAAAATAATGTAAGAGAAAAATAAAAGGGTTTATTTAAAAGCTTTAACATTTAAAAAAAATTATGAAGTTTTACGGCAGGCATGAATATTCGACTGACAAAAAAAGAATACTGCTACCATCAGATTTGAGAGGAATTCAACAGTTTTATGCATTAGTGTCCGATCCAAGAAATCTTGATTTTCCTTTGCTTGCCGAGTGGTTGGGTTTGGTACCATATTGCTATGCATTGATATTTGATAAGCATCCAAACATACCTAGAGAAATTCAATGGTATTTTGATCAGAACACAAGAATAATCAAACCAGACAAGCAAAATAGAATTTTGATACCTGGCTTGGATTTAGGTGATAAAGCTTACTTTATCGGTTTAGGTGATAAAGCTGAAGTATGGCCTAAAACTGAATGGGATAGAAGAGTGAAAAATGAAATATATTGATTTGCTGAGGGGGAGATTCGAACTCCCGACTTCCGCGGTTCACCTTTTTAATCATCTTTTTTCATCGCTCATTAAAAGCTTATGAGCGCGGCGATCTAACCGCTGATCTACCCCAGCTTTCTCATACAGAAATTGAAGTTTCAACTTATAAAAACTTTATTTATCCTTTATTTTGTGATGTTGTCTGCATCTTGCTTCATATAACTCAGAACCGCCGACAACGACAACATCTTTTACATCGCCTTTTCTAAATGTTTTTGTTGCAGGTTTGTGGCAATACAACCCATTTTCCATAAACATGCATCTGCCAAACACTTGGGTTATTTTGTCTGCGTGTGCAAGCAAATCCCCTGCTGGACCAAAAGTTTCACCTCTATAATCAGTTGGCAATAATGTCAGAACAACAATTTTGCCTTTGTCAACCCATTCATCAACTTTTTTTACTATGCTGCTATCATAGAATTGGGCTTCATCAATCATTATTGCATCAGTGCCTTTTTTTATCTGCCTTTCAATATCATCAACTGTTTTTGCTATAAAAACATCCTGTTTTGCAAACCTTAACCCATCATGAGTAACTATCTCATCTTGGGCATATCTCTGATCTATGTCTCTTTTGAAAACTTGGACATTGAAATGGCATGATTTAAAAACAGAATATTGACGATGAAGCTCTCTTGTTTTGCCAGAAAACATAGCGCCTGTTATGACTTCTAGATATGCTTGTGATTCTTTGCTTTTTGACATAAATATTATTTTGTAAGAAAAATAATTAACTTTGATTTCCGAAAAGCTTTATAATTTCTTCAGCATTTTTTTCAGCATGCTCAAACTCTCTTTTTTCTTTCTCAAACCTTGAAATTATTTTTACAGCAGTAGCAGTAAATGCAGCTGAAGCAAATGCAAACCCTCTTTGTATTGCTTGCTCTTTTTCAATTCCTTCAACTGTCAGTTCAGCGCTTCTTTGCCTTCCTATTTCTTTAATGTCTTTTTCCCTCCTTTTCAA
>JAHLMM010000019.1 GCA_018920365.1 Candidatus Aenigmatarchaeota archaeon
AAACTTTAAATTTCTTTCCATCAGACATTAATTAATGGAAATCCCTCAAACAGTCAAAGAATCTGTCATTCAGTCATTCAATTATTTGCTAATTCTATTCCTGCTATTCTTGCTAATAGAAGAAATATGGCCAAACACGCTAAAAAGATACATAAACCCAGACTATTTCATGATAGCGGTAATAGCAATAGGCATACCTGCAGTCCTATGGCATGAAGACAAGCCAAAACCAAAGGAAGAGATAACAAAAAAGGATTATCTGCTCATAGCATTGCTAAGCATAGCAGGATTTGCAATCTTATACTACAAGCTCAAATCATTCCCTCTAGGCATCTTCATCTCAATAATAGGCGGCATACTGATATTTTTGCTAAGCTATCTTGTGCTGACAGAAGATGAACAAGATTAATACAAATCATTATAAATCACTTTTTCTCAAAATTGTTTTATGGAAATATTTCTAGTTGAATCATTAAAAGAAAAACTATCAAAACCTAGATTTAAACCTCACTATCAAACCATAAAATCCTTAATAAGAAAGCTAAAAGAGCAAGGTAAAAATTCGCTAAAATTCCTTGACATTCAAGATCAATATGTTTTAGGTGAAATGAAAGTTAAAGAACCGCCCTACAGGCTTTATGTAATCTTGAATCAAAAACTTGATACATATTATATAGTTGATTGGTCGCACAAAGATGAGCAATCAAGAACAATAAAAAGTTTAAAAGAAAAACTGAAAGAAGCCATAACAATAGGAATAGAAAATATATTCTAACCTTTGTCCAAAAAATCTTCAATTTCCTCGTTTTTAAGCGCTTTTTTCCTTCCTTTTTCTATTTCGTTTATTTCTGGAAGATATTTCAAAAGAACGAATTTATAATACATTTTTTTGGCAAGATCGTCTGCCATAGATTCTATGATTTTTTCAGTTTTTAATTCAACACTTAAATTCTTGCTCATTTAAACACACCGATCAAACTTGTATATTAAATTATTTGGGTAATCTTTATAAAATATACTACACTTCGAATAAGATATAAAATAAATTATATATGTTACAATATACTATTTAGATTTCTTTCTCATCATATAAATTATCTCTTCCTGCAAATCCCTTTGAGTCCTCAGCATGTCAGCAAGCAATCCAAAAGTGAAAACTATGACGCCTGTGATGAAAAACATTGCAGAAAGTAGCCCTCTTCCAGTATAACCAGTGAACAGACCAGTAGCAAAATAATGTTGCAGGACAGGAATAGCAACCAATGCAGACAGTAGGAAGAATACAAAAGATATGGGCAAAAACACTTTCAAAGGATCATAATCTCTCATGCTTCTTATCATTGTCAATCCAGCCATTCTTGCATACTTGAAAATGTTTGCTATCAGTCTTGACTTGCCCTCTCTTTTCCTAAACTCAACAGGCACTTGCTCTATGACCAAGCCTTTATGCTTTGCCTGTATCAATGTTTCCTGAACATATGTGTACCTGCCAAACAAATTCAATTTCATCACAGCATCGCTGCTAAGCGCTCTAAATCCTGTTTGCGCATCTTTTATCGGCAACCCAGACATCAATCGAGTGAAAAAAGTTGCAATCTTGTTACCTATTTTCTTTTGCAAAGGCATGTGATCAAGCTTATCAATATCCCTCCATCCCAAAACAATGTCTGCTCTTCCATCAATTATCGGCCTTACAAGCTTTGCTATTTCTTTAGCATTATATTGACCGTCAGCGTCTATGTTTACAACAACATCAGCATCCATATTCAAAGCTTCGTTCAAACCTTTTTTGAAAGAAAATCCCAAACCCATGTTTTTTCTGTTTGAAACAATCCTGTCAGCGCCAGCTTTTCTAGCAACCTCAACAGTCTTGTCAGTAGATCCGTCATTAATAACAAGAATTTCAACTTTGCTTATGCCTTCAATCTTTCTTGGTATTTCTCTGATTACGCTTGCTATTGTCTTCTCCTCGTTATATGCTGGAATCATTACAACTAGCTTTGTCATATAATCCTTACTTTGATAATAAGAATAAAGTTTAAAAATATTAAAGTTGGTTGACTTTCGTTTTTTGCTCAAATTAAATGTATATAGACAATTTATGCGAAAATGAGAAAAAAACGAATAATTCATAATTTACTCAAAATCAAACAATAATGCGAATAAGATAATCAAAAAGTATAGATAATTAATAGCATGAATATTCACTTCACAAACGATTACAACATATTTCATTCCAAATAAATGATGCCAAAATTTTAGATAAAAATCTAAATTATTCAACCACAATAAAATGTTGCTTCATAATACGGAACTTTAATATACATTTCTAGTGTACCAATATTAGTTGCAAATTTGACACGGCAATTGCAATATCCTTTTTGTCTTATATACATGTAAGTTGCTTGTAATCTTTCTGCTTCATTTTCTGCATATTCTCTGCACATTTCAGGCAAAACAACTTCAGGAGTATTTTTTATATCATATCCTTTTTGCCTTACTTTATCAGCTATTGCTTTAACCATCTGTTCTAATTCTAATCTCCAAACAAAAAATTTGTCTGAATCGATTTCTTCTTTTGAAGGATTGCCATCAAAATAAACAATAGCATAACGATAATTTTCTTGGGATGAATCAGTTGATGCGTTTTCACTCATGGTTATCAAAATTTATTTTGAAAATAAACTTTTTAAAATGACGACCATTGTATTTAGATAATATAATTTTGCACCCCATTATTAGTCATGATTTTCCATATTATTTTAGAAGATACTAGATAAGCTATATGTGGCAAAAATATTGAACATATTTAAAATTTAATCCTATTTTTGATTTATTGAATGAATAGATTTATCCATTTGTCAAAAATTGATGAAATTAATAATATGACATCCTCTGCGGATTAAAGTCCGCAGTTTCCTATTAATTTCGTGAAGTGATCTAATTGCATCTGCTGTTCACGAACATATTTCTTTGCAACTTCTATCGTCACTCTGCCAATA
>JAHLMM010000001.1 GCA_018920365.1 Candidatus Aenigmatarchaeota archaeon
GGTGGTGTAAAGTTATTTTCAAATTTGATTCCACCTGGTGCCAACATAAGTGGTAAAGACATTGCTTTAATAATTCTTGTAATAGCAACTGTTATTATAATAGGCGCAGTAACAAGAGAGGGTCCTGCCCCACAAAAAGATTATATTCATGTTGTAAATGCACAGTGATATAATGGCAGAAAATGCTTTGCAAGGATTGATAGGAGTTTTAAAGACGCAAGGTGTGTATGAAGTTTATCTTCCTTTTCTGCTGACTTTTGCGATATTTTTTGGATTGTTAAAAAGGATGGGATTGTTTAAAATAAGTGGAGCTGATCCGACTGGAAACAAAATTTCTGCTCTAGTTGCATTCATAGCTGCAATGTATGTAACAATATTCTCACCAGCTGCAATACCTATAAGTCATTTCTTTGCAACATTTTTCACCCAATCATCAATTGCTTTGATATTATTGATGGTATTTGCAATGGTTGTTTCAATGTTTTTATGGTCGCCTTTCTTTAAACAAGAAAATTGGGTTGTTCAAAGACCAGGGCCTGTATTGCTTGTTGGTGCTTTGATAATACTAGCCATGTTTGTTTCTAGTGGTGGTGTAAAGTTATTTTCAAATTTGATTCCACCTGGTGCCAACATAAGTGGTAAAGACATTGCTTTAATAATTCTTGTAATAGCAACTGTTATTATAATAGGATTTGTCATAAAAGATGAAAAGGAATTATTAGAAGATGAAAGGAACAAAAAACTTATTATCATTCCAGAAAGTAAAATCAAATAAAGTTAAGCTCAACCCCTGCTTCGTACAAGCCCCATGCAAATGATATAACTTCCCATGCCTTGACATAATCTCCTTTTTCAATCCAATATTTGCAATCTTTGACATAAGCATGAATGTTTTTAACAAAATTTTCATTTTCTTTGTTTATTTTAACATCCTTCAGCTTTTTCTCAAGTCTTTCCATCCATTTTTCTATTTCTTCTTTAGGAATTCTATCCTTTATCATTTTTCAACATCTCCAAATATTCTCTCTCTGTAAAATGCAATGATCCAGGAAGAATGATGCACATAGGCGGTTCACCAAAATCATAATCAATCAACTCTTTAACCGTACCATATTTTATTAGCTGATTGTCGTTTCCAGCCCTTGCAAAAACAATTATCTCTGTATATTCTGTGAAAACATGATCTCTCATTTTTTCTTCAATTGCTAAAAGAATTTCCATTGCTTCCTTTGGTGTCATGTATCTTTTTTCTTCTTCAATTATATCAAAAAGAATTAATGTATGCAAGCCTCTTTCTTTGTTATCTTTTATTCTTTCATAAGCAGATATTGGAAGCTTGCCCATCAATTTTTCAAGAAAAGGTACTGTAACAGTTGTACCGAATTTATACATATGCAATCCTATTTCACCTATTGCAGAAAAAATTGAAGATCCGTGTATTACTTTTGTTTCAATACCAAGTTTCATTGCTTCGTGTTTTAAAGCAATATGGGTTGTTGCGCAAAAAGCATCGCCTCCCACAAGCAAACCTACTTTTTTTGTCTTGGCTGGCTCTAGAATTGTTTCTGCCTCTTCTTCAAGTTGCTTTCTGTTTAGTTTGATTATTTGCTTACCTATAACTTTTTCTAATCTCTCTTTGTTTGTATTCAATTTATGTGTGTAGAACTCTGCAAAAAGCATATCACACTCTCTTGCTGTATTCAATGCTTTAAGACTCATGTCATTTTCATCATTCAATCCTATGCTTATGAATATCAGCATATTAACACAGTTGATTTTAATAGTTTTATAATTATAAATCTGATTTATGGGAGGTTATGAAATTATTGGAAACAGAGACAAAGCAATAGCAATAGTGGAAATTGAAAAAGGTGAAAATGGGAAGAAAATAGCTGAAGAAATAATGAAGAAACACAAAAATGTGAAAACTGTATTAAAAAAAATGTCTGAAAGAAAAGGTGTCATAAGAACAAGATCATACAGAATTCTTTCAGGAGAAAAGAATACAGAAGTTGTTCATACAGAATATGGTTATAGACTTTTGTTGGATCCAAGAAAAGTTTATTTTTCAGCAAGAGAAAGCACAGAAAGACAAAGATTGGCATCTCTTGTTAAAGACGGGGAAAAGATAATGTTGATGTTTGCCGGTATTGGTCCTATAGCTATTGCTATTGCAAAAAAGCATCCAAATGTTGAAATAGTTGCAATTGAAATAAATCCTGCTGCTGTAAAATATATGAAAAAAAATATAGAGATTAACAAATTAAATGGAAGGGTAAAGGTTGTCTTCGGTGATGTTAAAAAAGAAGTAAAAAAATATTCTAAAGAATTTGACAGAGTTATAATGCCACTGCCCCATAAATCTGAATTGTTCATAGATGAGGCTTTACAATGCGTTAAACCAAATGGATGGATACATCTTTATGTTATAAGAGGTGAAGAGGAAATAGAACAAGTGGCTAAAGAAATTTCTAAAAAAATAAATGCAAAAACATTCAACATAAAAAAAGTTTTGCCATATGCACCTAGGGTAAATAAATATTGTATTGATCTTATGTTATGACATTGATTATTTTTACCAACGATGAAATAGAGTAATAACCTGCTACTGAAACTATTGTGTAAAGCACTAATCTTCCAAGAAGCATTGATAAAAAGTATTTTTTGAAATCATATTTTACTATACCACAAAATATGCTGACAGGATCGTCAGGAAACGGTGTCAAACCAACTGCAAATAGCCACCAAAAAAAGTTGTATCTTTCAAAAGCTTGTCTAACTTTTGTTATCTCCTTTTCATATTTTTTTTGCAAAATTTCCTTGCCACCCAATCCAAGCAAATATTTTACACTGCTTCCAATTGTGCTAAATAAAGACGCTATTATAGCAACTAAAATAGGGTTCATGTTTGCTCCCATTGTAAATACAATTACAGGAAGTGGAAATGGTATGAATAATGCACTCGATAACAATGATGTTATGGCAAGTCCGACATAGCCTAGCTTGTCTAGAAAAGCAAATATTTCAAATAAAAAATCAATTAAGCTTATTGCCATTTTTTCACCTTAAATCAATAATAATGGTATAATACCAAGCAAAGAAATAAAAAGCCATCCCCATACTGTCCACATAAAGATCTTGCTGCCGTCAAACTGCGGCAAAGGTATCATGTTAAAGATTACAAGCATACAATTTATTTTTACTATGGTTTGTGAAATATCGCTTTGAACAAACAAAAATGTGTATGCAATTATCAAGTTTACCATAGTACCAGCCAAGGTAATTATACCAAGATCATAAGGTGTAAGCTTTACAAGCTTTATACCCCATCTTCCAAATTTGTAAGGCACTATTTCTATGCTGCCAACAACAAGAAAAGATAAACCTAAAATGGGTTTTAAAATCATCAACCAAAGTCCGAAAAGGAAGAAAGGCATATGAACTTTGTAAGTAGACGTGCACTGAAGTTTTTTAGCCATCATTTTATGCATTATTTGCTTTAGTATAAATGATATTGAAATGATGAGGAAGTAGGTAGCAAATTTTATACTCCATTCTGGAAATGTATAAAACAACGTCATTATAGAAATTGAAACAATTATATCTTTTATCTCATCCTTTGAAAACTTCATAATAATTCTTTGAAATTTTAGATTAAAATATTTCAATATATATTATTTTTTTATGAAAATAGGTCTGGCATTAAGTGGTGGCGGCACAAAAGGGCTTGCACACATAGGTGTAATCAAAGTTCTTGAGAAAAATCAGATACCGATAGACTTTATTGCTGGGACAAGTGCAGGTGCTATAATAGGCGGTATATATGCAAGTGGTACTCCTATAAAGGATATTGAGAAAAAAATAATGGAGATGAAGAGTAGAGACTTTCTCGGTTTTATATTGGATTTGTCAAAACCACAAGGTGGTATAGTAAAAGCAGAAAAAATAATGAGTTTTGTAGAATCATTAATATCTAAAAGAATGATAGAAGAGTTCAAAATACCTTTTGCCGCTATCTCTGCTGATATAAGAAATTTCAAAGAAGTTGTTATTGACAAAGGTGATGCATTAACCGCAATAAGAGCCAGTATAGCTTACCCTGGTTTGGTAAAGCCTGTGAAGATAAACGATATGATTTTGGTTGATGGTGGAATTGTAAATAATTTACCGATGGATGTGGTAAAGGAAAGAGGAAGCGATATAGTTATAGGCGTAAAATTTGAAGATTTCACAAGAGAATTTAAATTAAATTATAAAAATGTTGTATGGAGATCTATAAAAATGATGGAATCTTGCTTGACTTGTTTAAAAATAAAAAATATTGAAAATTCTATACTGATAACACCAAACATAAAAGGTATAAGCACATTTTCTATATCACAAAAACTTGCTAGACTTTCTATAAGAAGAGGTGAAAGTGCAGCTAAAAAGGAAATACCAAGAATAAAGGAAATGATAAACAATTTAGGATGATAATATGGCAAAGTTTCAGACAGTTAAAGGCATGAGAGATTTTCTTCCAGAGGATGCTATATTAAGAGATAAAGCGTTTACCATAATCAAAAATGTATTTGAAAGATTTGGGTTTTCCCCCGCAATAACCCCGTCGCTTGAATATTATGAGGTTTTTGCAAACAAATTTTCAATAGGGCAAGAAAATTTGAAAAACATTTATTCGTTTGATGACAAATCTGGGAGAAAACTAGCTTTAAGGTTTGATCAAACTGTTCCTTTAGCAAGGCTAATAGCATGTAATCCTCAATTGCCAAAACCTTTCAAAAGATATGAGATATCAAGAGTATGGAGATATGAAGAGATAAAAAGAGGTAGATATAGAGAGTTTTGGCAATGTGACATTGATACAATTGGAACTAAAAGCATGGCGGCTGATGCAGAAATTATAGCATGTGCATTACAAGCTTTAATTGAACTTGGGTTTAATGATATAAAAATTAAAATAAACAACAGAAAAATTTTGAATGATATAATTGAAGTAGAAAACAAGAATGATGTTTTGAGAGTTATAGACAAATTAGATAAAATAGGGGAAAGTAACGTAAAAAAAGAGTTACAAAAGTTAAATATTGACAAGAAACAAATACAAAAGATTTTTGATGTGATTTCAATAAAAGGAAATGAAAAAGTATTAGCAAAACTTGAAAGTATAGTTAAAACAGATGAAGGAAAGAATGGTTTAAATGAATTGAAAGAAGTTATTGAAATATTGAAATGCTATTTTGATGAAAAATATTTTGAAATTGATTTGTCTTTAGCGAGAGGTTTGGACTATTATACATCAACAATTTTTGAGATTGTTTCGGGGGATAAATCTATTGGAAGTATAGCAGGTGGTGGCAGATATGATAAAATGATTTCAAAGTTTGCTGAAAGTAAAGAAGATATACCTGCTGTTGGCATTGCTTTAGGAATAGAAAGAATTATAGAATTAATAAAATTAAAAAATGATAAGAAAAAAACAGTAACACAAATATTTGTTGCTTCTGTTTCAGATGAAAATAAAAAAGATGTTATTAAAATTGCAAAAGATTTAAGGCAAAAAGGTTTTAAGGTTGAGACAGATATAAGCGGAAGAAAGTTATCAAAACAACTAGAATATGCAAACAGTCTTTCTATACCATTTTGTTTGATAGTTGGTTCTGAAGAAGTAAAAAAAGGTGTTTATAAATTAAAGGATATGGGTAAAGGTAAGGAAATCGACTGCAGTTTGGATGAAATTGTAAATGTTTTAAAAGATAGGATCTTCTGATATTTGAGCTGAAAAAATCAGCCCACAATCTTGGCAATAGGCGTTTGATCCAAATAGCAGAGCTTTGCCACCACAATCTGGACATTTTAATGAAATTACAACCACTTTATATTATAGAAAAATGAAGATTTAACTATAATGGTGAAAGCATTAAATATATTTAAATGCTTCTTTAAGTTGATTTTATGAAAGTAGGCAAGATTGTTTGTGACACAAGCATAATAGTTGACGGCAAAATATCAAAAATGCTTAGGGAAGATGAATTTGAAGATTTGAAAGAGATAATAATACCTAGGGCTGTTTTAGATGAACTTCAAGCTCAAGCATCAAAAGGAAAAGAGTCTGGTTTTCTTGGTTTAGATGAATTGAAAAATATAAGGCAGCTCTGTGCTGACAAAAAAATAAACATTAGATTTTCTGGTGAAAGACCCAGTTTAGAGGATATAAAATTAGCAAAGGGAGGCAGACTTGATGCAATAATAAGAGATGTTGCTAAAGAGGAAAATGCTGTGCTGTTAACAGCTGATTATGTGCAAGCTTTAACAGGGGAAGCAGAGGGTGTAAAAACAGAATATTTACCTCCTGAGATTCAGATAAAACAGCTAAGTTTTGAAAAATATTTCACACCAGACACTATGAGTGTTCATATAAAAGAGAATGTTAGTCCTATGGCCAAAAGAGGCAAACCTGGTAAATTCCAGCTAGTAAAAATTGACAAACCTTTGACAAGAGATGATGTTCAAAAGATGATATATGAAACTATTGAAATTGCTAGAACAAGGGAAGACGCTTTTATTGAAGCTGAGAATGGCGGTGCATTGGTTATACAGCTAGGAAATTATAGAATAGCTATAGCACGTCCGCCTTTTTCAGATGGGTTTGAAATAACCATAGTAAGACCAATAGTAAAACTTAGCTTGGATGATTACAAACTTTCAAACAAACTTGTGGACAGACTGAAAACAAAGGCTGAAGGTATTTTAATCGCTGGTCCTCCAGGAAGCGGTAAAAGTACATTTGCAACTTCAATTGCTGAATTTTTGATAAAAGAAAAGAATGTTATAATAAAGACAATCGAATCGCCAAAAGATTTGCAAGTTCCGGATGAAGTAACTCAATATGGACCACTAGGCGGCGATTTTGCAAAAACAGCTGATATCTTGCTTCTAGTAAGGCCTGATTATACTATTTTTGATGAGGTAAGGCTTGAAAAACATTTCAAGATATTTGCTGATATGAGGCTATCTGGTATAGGAATGATTGGTGTAGTTCATGCTTCAGAAGCAATAGATGCTGTACAAAGATTTATAGGTAAAATAGAGCTAGGAATGATACCTCATGTTGTTGATACTGTTATATTCCTGAAGGATGGAGAAATAAAAAATGTCTATATTTTATCATTAACAGTCAAAGTACCTTTTGGTATGAGTGAAGCTGATCTTGCCAGACCTGTTGTTGAGGTAAGGGATTTTGAAAGTGGAAAGTTAGTGTATGAAATTTACTCTTATGGTGAAGAGAATGTAGTAATACCAGTTGAAAAGGAACAGAGCTCTGCTGTTGAAGACCTTGCCAGAAAAGCAATATATCAAGAAATAAAGAAATATGATGATGATGCTGAAATAACATTTACATCAAAAGATAGAGTAACTGTTAGAGTTGATAACAATAGTATTGCTAGATTAATAGGCAGGGAAGGCAGAAATATTGAAGAAATTGAATCAAAATTAGGTATACATATTGATGTTGAGCCAAAAATTGCTAGCACAGGAAGAGAGGTTGATCACAATATAAGCGAATCTGGCAACTCATTGATAATAGGTTTTGAAAATTCTTTAAGAGGCAAGCAAGTCTCTGTTTATGTAAATGATGATTTTATAATGTCTGCAACTGTTGGAAAGAATAATGAAATAAAAATAGGAAAATCATCTGAAATAGGAAGAGAATTGATAAAGGCTATGATGAATAAGAAAAAAATAAGGGTTTTGGTGAGTTGATTGATTTTTCAACTATTGAATTTTTATTCATAACAAAGTTAGTATTATCATTTGCTTCTGTTTTTATAATAGGTGCAGAAAGAGAATATAGAGGTAAAGATGCTGGTATAAGTACACATACTTTTGTAATAGCCGGATCAATGGTATTTTCCTTCTTATCAACACTAGTAACTCCATTACAATCAATAGCTGCACAAATAGTAACAGGCATAGGGTTTTTAGGTGCAGGATTAATATTGAAGAGGGTAACAAAGTAAAAAATTTAACAACTGCAGCAAGTGTATGGTTTGCTGCTGCTATTGGGATGTGCTATGGTTTTGGCTATTATTTCATGGGAATTGTTTGCACTTTTGTCTCGTTTATAGTGCCAAAAATACCTCATTTCAAACCTCAAAATTCTGATTAAAATTTGAAAGGCGGCTCTACAACTACCTCGCCTTTCATTAATTCAAACCGGGATGGTGATATCATCGCCGCCTTAATAATGAATGTAAAAAGAGATTTATTTCTTTTTAACAGCTGGTTTTCTCTGATTTTCTTTCTCAATCATATGTGTTATATAACCAGCAACTTTGTTCCTGATAATTTTTGATTGAACTTTGAGCATTTCATCCAATATTTTCTTGTTTTGCTCAAAACTATTTGTAAATTTATCAGGAAACGCCTTTACAAGTCTTTCTGACACATTCTTGATTTGTGCTGTTCTTATATTTCCCATGATTTCACCTGCTAAAATAATAACCATCTTATTTTAAGAATTTAAAGATTTTATGGATTATTATGGTTAGCTTTTCTTCTATATTAAATTATTACTCTAGGAAAGATGTGCAGAAAGCTATTCTGGATTTTGGAAAAGATAGAGAAGTAGTTGGTGTCTATGCTAATGGCAGCTTTGATAAAAGACCTAACATAATAGCATATCCAGATGATATTGTCCAAATGGTTAAAAAAGGTGTTGTTTCTTTTCACTGTTCATTAGAAAAGTGGAGCAATCCGATGAAGATAGAAACTGAAAGTGATATAAGCCATTTAAGAACAGGGTGGGACTTTATAATCGATCCTGATTGTCCGAGTATGGATATATCGAAGATAGCTGTAACTATCATAGAAGAAGCTTTACAAGAACATGGTATAAAACACTATTCAATAAAATTCACTGGTGGAAAAGGGTTTCACATAGGGTTGCATTCAGATAGCTTTCCTAAAAAAATAAACATGAAACCTATAGAGATGCTGTATCCTGAATTGCCGAGAGCTATACTTGAATATCTGAAGGATTATATTAAAGACATTTTGAGTGAAAGACTGCTTGAATTTAGTATACAAGAAATAGCCGATAAAGTGGGAAAGAGAGTTGATGATATTTTAACAGATAGAAAAATAGACCCATTCAAAGTGGTTGCTATAGATACAAACATAATATCTCCTCGTCATCTATTCAGGATGCCATATGCTTTGCATGAAAAAAATCATCTTGTAAGTTTGCCGATAAAAGATGTAACAAGCTTTACAAAAGAACAAGCAGAATTAAGCAAATTTGAGGGTGTGAAAGAAGTGTTTCTTCAACCAAAAAAAGGCGAAGCTGCATCTCTTGTAATTCAATCATTGGATTTTGCTAACAAAAATGTGATTGAAGAAAAACCTAAGCAAGTATTTACAAAAAAAACAGGCAGACAAATAATCAAGCAAGACTTTCCACCTTGCATGAAAAAGCTTTTAGAAGGCGGATTTAGTGATGGTAGAAAAAGGGGATTGTTTATCCTTGTAACATTTTTGAAGAAAATGAACTGGACATGGGAAGAAATTGAAAAAGAAGTTGAGTTATGGAATAGCAAGAACAAACCGCCTTTGCCTGCGAGGTATGTAAAAAGTCAGCTAAAGGACTTTAAAAAAAAGACAACAGATTTAATGCCTTATAATTGTAGTGATGATGCTTATAAAATTCTAGGTATTTATTGCGGTGATGAAATGCACAAAGAAATAAAAAACCCTGTAAGTTATGTGTACAAAAAGAAAAAAGGAGTATTTTAATTTTAAAGTTTAATTCTAAATTATGGAAGAGATAATCACTTTTGAGTATATAAGAGAAGCACAAAGGGCTGAAATGAAGAGTCAGCAATTATGCAATCTTCCTGAAGATTTTTTTGAAAATATTAAATCTTATCTAGAACAAAAAAGAGAATTGGCGAAAAAGAATGAAGATGCTATGATAGAGTTAAGAAATGCCGAAAGGATAATAGAGGATATATACAACAGGAGAGAATCCAAAATAGTTTCATTGGCTTTGCTTTCTGTTAGAACTGGGATAATACCGGCTAATATGACAAGAAATGAAAGAGAGTTGTTTGATTATGTTGTAAAAGGTCTTAAAAGCAGCAGAAGTTTTGTAGACAGACTTTTAGGCAAAAAGGATAAAAAGGCTAAAGATGATGTAGAATATGTGGAAATTGAATTCCTAGAAGATATAGAAGAGTTTGTAGGCATAGATTTAAAAAAATTGGGTCCATACAATAAAGGAGATAAGGCATTAATACCAAAAAATAATGCAGAATTGCTTGTAAAATCAGGCAAAGCAATAAAGGTGAATGAATGAATCTACCGCAGCAGATGAAGACATATTGTAAATTTTGCAAAAAGCATACTATGCATACGGTTGAAGTTGTCAAAAAAAGGCAGAGAAGAACTCTTGCCCAAGGTCAGAGAAGGTATTTAAGAAAGCTTCAAGGTTACACAGGCTTCCCAAGACCAAAACCTGATCATGAAAAGTCAACAAAAAAGATTGATTTAAGATATAAATGTAGCGTATGCGGCAAAAAACATGTTAAAGGCGAAGGTTTCAGAGCCAAAAAGTTTCAGCTAAAGAAGGTGTAAAATATGGAAATAATACCAACCCCAAAAAGTAGGTTTTTGAAGGTTCAGTGTGAAAAATGCAAAAATGAGCAGATAATATTCAGCAAGCCTTCCATGGTTGTAAAATGCTTGGTTTGCGACAATGTTCTTGCAGAACCAACAGGTGGCGCTGGAAGAATAAGTGCAAAAATTTTAAAGATAATATCCTAAATTGGTTTTATGGTAAAACTAGAAGATATACAGAGGCTTTGTCTAACTAGGGGAATAATTTATCCTACAGCTGAAATATACGGCGGTTTGAGCGGTACATTTGATTATGGTCCTGTTGGTGTTTTGATAAAAAGAAAGTTTATAGAATATTGGAGAGATTTTTTTGTAAAATCAATGGATTGTATTGTAGAGGTGGATGGCGCTACTATATTACCTGAGAAAGTGCTGATAGCATCTGGTCATGTTGAATCATTTGTTGATCCTATAACACAATGCGAAAAATGCAAAAGCATTTACAGGGCTGACAATTTTATTGAGGAAAGGACTGGGAAGTTTGTTGAAGGAAAATCAACAAAGGAATTGACAGAGATAATTGTTCAAGAAAAGTTAAGCTGCCCAAATTGCAAGGGAAAGTTAAGCGAAGTAAAAATGTTTAATTTAATGTTCAAGACATTTGCAGGCCCTACTGGAGAACAGATAGCATATTTAAGACCTGAGAGCGCACAAAATATATTCACCTCATTTGAGCGTGTTTTCAGATCTTCAAGAGCAAAGCTGCCTTTTGGTATAGCTCAGCATGGTCATGCATTCAGAAATGAAATATCTGCCCGGCAATTTGTGATAAGGTCAAGAGAGTTTAACCAAATAGAGATTGAAATGTTTTTTGATCCTGAAAATGATGATTTTGAAGAATTCCAGTCTATTGCTAATAAAGAGATAATTCTTGTTACAAGAGAAGCTCAGCTCAAGAAGACTGATGCTGTAAGGATAAAAATAAAAGATGCTGTTAACAAAAAAATAATACCAAATAAATGGATGGGTTTCTTTTTGGCAAAAGAGTTTGAATTTTTCAAATCTTTGGGTATTCCTGAGAGTGCATTGAGATTTAGACATATGCTGCCAGAAGAGACGCCACACTATTCCGGTGGCAATTTTGATTTGGAAATAAAATTTGATTTTGGCTGGAAAGAAACTGTAGGAAATGCTTATAGAACTGATCATGATCTTAAAAATCATTCTAAATTTTCAGGTGAAGATTTGGCTGTGAGCTTACCAGACGGAAGAAAGATATTGCCTCATGTTGTTGAGCCTTCATTTGGGTTGGAAAGAATTTTGTATGCTATATTGCTTTACAATTTTGTTGAAGACAAAGAAAGGGGATGGAATTGGTTGAGGCTTCCACCAAAAATAGCGCCTTATATAGCTGGCGTTTACCCTCTTGTAAATAAAGATGGAATAAATGAAAAGGCAAAAGAAATTTTCAAGACGCTGAAAAAGAATTTTGATGTTTTGTTTGATGATGCTGGTTCAATAGGAAAGAGATATGCAAGGGCTGATGAAATTGGCATACCATTTGGTATAACAATTGATTATCAAACTTTGGAAGATGACACTGTGACAATAAGGGATAGAGATAGTACAAAACAAGAAAGAATAAAGATAAGCGAAATTGAAAGCTTCATAAAAAATAAATTAATCTTGTAAAGACAACTTTATGTTATACATTTGTTCTAGGCCAAGCAATTTAATTATCAATGCTTTTTGTGTATGCAATCTATTTTCTGCTTGATCAAAAACAATTGATCTTATGTCATCTATAACTTTGTCATCAACTTCTTGCCCTCTATGAGCTGGTAAACAATGCATAAACAATGCACTTCCTGCTTTTTCCAGCAGTTCTTGTGTGACACGATATTTTGGCAAGAATTTTTTCAATCTTTTTTTCGAATCCTTTTCCTGGCCCATGCTCACAAAAACATCTGTATAAACAACATGAGCATCTTTTACTGCATGCTCTGGCTCATGCGTTATAGAAATTTTGCTTCCGCTTATTTTTGCCTGGGTTCTTGCCCTTTCCAATATTGATTTTTCAGGCTCAAAACCTTTCGGGCAAGCTATATTCATATGAATGCCTAATTTGGTTGATGCAAGCAGTAATGAATGCAATACATTGTCAGTACCATCTCCGACAAAAGCGATTTTTATATCCTTGAGTGTCTTGAATTTTTCTCTTATTGTGTAAATATCAGCTATAGCTTGACAAGGGTGTTCTAGATCAGATAAAGCGTTTATCACATTCATTTTTGACAGCTTTGCCATTAACTCTAAATCTTTATGAGAGAAAACTCTTGCAACAATAACATGAGCATATCTTTCTATTGTCCTTATCGTGTCTTCTAAAGGTTCACCTCTTGACAATTGGCTTGTAATTTTATCTAAAAATACTACTTCACCGCCTAATTCTTTTATACCAACTTCAAAAGATATTCTCGTTCTTGTAGACGGCTTTTCAAAATAAAGGCAAAATATTTTGTTTTTCAAGACATCAGAATTTGGGTATTTTTTTAATTTGTCTGTTAGCCTGAAAAGATCAATCATTTCATCTCTTTTTATGTCATTTATGCTCAAAAAATCTTTCAGCATAGAAAAATATTGTTGTTTGTTTTTTAAAAAGATTTTAAAAAAATAAATATTATTTTCTAATTCAATATTTCATTCTCTTGAAAAATTAGCACCTTCAACTGAAATTATCTTATTTGATTTGTCTATTTCAAAATTAACAGGTAAAATTTTTTCAATTACATGAATGTTTGTCAGACAATGTTCTGTGATTTGCTCTACTTTTATTTGTGACTTGCCTTTAGCTAAAGCCATGTAAAGCAAAATTTGATCTGCAAGGAATTTATCAACTGCAAAATCTTTTTTTAGCATGCTCACAAAATCTTCTGCTATTCTCAATCCAAATTTTTCAGGCTCAAATCCTCTTTCTGAGATAGCATCAACTCCTATTATTGAATTTTCAAACAAAGCATACAAAAGCATAGAGCTGCCAAAGTCTTCAGTGTTTACTGTTTTTAAGCTAACAGAAATTTTTTCTTTTGGTAATTCATATTCAAAAACACCCAAAGCAGATTTTGCCTGCCTTTCTGCATATTCTTTTGGATATTTACCAACAACAGATTCCAAATGTATTCCTATCAATCCTCCTCTTTCTATTGCATTTATTGGTTTTACATGCTTTACAGGAGTTGCTCTTAATTTTACTTCGCCACCACCTTTTGGATAAAATCCATGATTTAAAATTTCCAATTCAGCTATTGCTCCCATTTTTCTTAGCATCGGCAAAAACACATATTTCAAATAGTTTATTGTAGGCGACCAGGAAACATCTGTGCCTCCTTTTATTGTCAAAATGTTTTCTTTATTTGAAAAAAACATTAATGGTAAGACAGATTGCACAAGTAAGCTTACACTGCCAGCTGTGCCTATATCTATCTTTCTATCCTTTACACTCAATTGCCATGGTCTGAATTCAATTTCAAGCGAATTTTCTTTTAATCCAAGTATTTCTGCGTTACAAAAACTTCCTATAGTTTCTATCACTTTCATGTGTTGCGGCCTTAGTCCAGGTTTAGCATTTTCTTTTCCTTTTCTTATTTCTGTTATTCTAACTCCTTTACCTGTTAAGGCCGATAGAGAAATAGCAGAGCGAAGCATCTGCCCTCCGCCTAATGAGCCATCAATGTGAATCATAAAATTATTTTTGTTTTCTATTTAATTATTTTATTCTGCTTTTTTGCTGAATTTATCTCCTATTACATCAGTTAATAATTCGATGAAAAATACCATAATAGCTGATGGTAATGCAAGATCTTTGTCAATAATCATTCCATATAGACCTCCTAGCGCAGCTCCACTCAATCCTGGCAACATATAATCTCTTAACAGTCTTGAAGCTCTGTTTTCTGGTTCATTGCCTAGAAAAGAATAATAAATTAATGATGAAAAAAATCTTGAAAAACCTAGAACATAAGAGAAACGTATAGCTTTGTTTTCAATACCTGTAATAGTTGAATAAAGCTCTCCTATTAAATATGTTGCAAATGGGTCAATAGCAAACTGATTAAATTTGCTATCATGAAGATAATTTGGCATAAAAAATAAAACAGATTTAAACTTTTAATATCATTCTGTCATTTCATCGAGTATGCTAGAAGCATAATCCATTATTTTTTTGTTTATATTTGCCTGAGCAGAATCTATCTTTTCTTTTATTATAGGATCATTACCAACTGACTTTTCTATTGTCCAAAGCATCAACAAGCTATTCTGCAGCTCAAGCCAAAAAAATGCTTTTTCCATAAATTTTTTGGCTTTAATTGGATCTGTAGCATTCAACGCTTCCTCTTTCCAAGTATAATAATGTTGGGAGCATGTGTTTATTATCTCTCTTGGTTCTAGTTTCATAATCACTTATTGGTAGTTATAATATTTAAATATTACTATTATGTAGTAAACACTCTTTTTTATTGTAATTTTACATAATATTTAAAGATGTCAAACCTTTTTTCAATAATAATCGATTCTTTAACATTTCTGATAAAGAGTATTGCAGAAGTTGGCATTTTCATAATAAACAAACTTTTTGAATTTACCCTAGAAATTGTAGGCATTTCAAATAATCCTATAAGCGCTTTGATTGGTGCATTCATTCTAGGATTAATATTCTTCATAGCAGGAAAATACTTGTTTGGTTTGACAAAAGAGTTTACTATATTGCTGATAATATATGTTGTTTTAGTTATCATCTATTTCTTGTCCAAATTTATTTTGTAACATTTTCTATCAGGAGAATATGCATTATATCCTAGCTCTTTAAGTTCACTAGAAAATTCTTCTGTTTTTTCACCATGTATGCAAAAAACATTTTCTGGATTTAATTTCTTTACAAGTTTTAATATATCTGTCCTAGAAGCATGAGAGCTAAAATCAAATTTTTTCACATTTGCTTTAACTTTGACTTCTTTTCCATTAATTGACATTTGACCTGTTTGTAATAGCTTGAAACCAGCTGTACCTGGGACTTGAAATCCTGTTAATGCAACAGAGCAATTCTCATTATCATATAATCTCTTCATATATTCTAAGATGGCTCCGCCTTCAAGCATACCAGAACCTGTTATAATAATGCAAGGTTTTTTTATTATTTTCTTTCTATTAGGCGCATCAACATATCTTACATCAAGTCTTTGCATTGCTTTTTTAACAGAATTATAATCTTTTTGTAGTTCTGGATAGGCATTTATTATTTCTGTAGCAGAAGCAGACATTCCGTCTATGTATATCGGAGTTTTTATACCATATTCGTTTAAGATAAGGATGATTTCTTGTGTTCTAGATATTGCAAAAGTTGGCATTAGCATAACTCCATCATTATCCAAGGTCTGTTTTATATATTCTATCAGCCTTTTTTCTTCTTTATCCCTATCAGGATGATCTCTGTCTGAATAGGTTGTCTCTGTTATCAAAGTATTGACTTTGCCTATATCTACCTTAGCACCTTTAACCAGCCTTGTATCTTCAAGTTTAAAATCGCCTGTATAAAGCAATGACGATTTTTCCATAAAAAACATAAATGAACCAGGCATATGGCCGGCATCTATAGCTTTAACGCTCTCATCTTTAATATTCACAGTCTGTTCATAGTCCATAGATTCAAAATTCTTTTGCAAATCCTTTACATCGTCTTCCCCATAACCTATATCATAACCATCTTGCTTTGCTATTTTTAACGTATCTGTAAGCAGCAGCCTAGCAAAATGTGATGTTATTTCATGGCCATATACAGGAATGTTTTTAAGTAAAGGCGCTGCTCCAAGATGATCAAGATGCCCGTGAGAAAGAAATAAACCATCTATCTTTTCATTTACTTTTTCAGGGAAATCTACACCCTTTGGCAAAGGCTTTAAACCATAATCAAACATTATTTTGGCTTTGTCTGTTTTTACTAGTATTGCTGATCTTCCTACTTCTTTCGCTGCACCTTTAAAGCATAATTCCATTTATATCACAAGATAAATTCTTTTATTCGGGTTAATTATTTATATATCTAAGCATCAGTGGTCTAACGGTTATGACTTCGGCTTCCCAAGCCGGCAATCCGGGTTCAAATCCCGGCTGATGCATTTTCATTTTTACATGGCTCATTTTTGTTTGGCAATTTACCTGTTTCAGCAGAAAGATAGACATTAAGATATCCTTCCAAGATTTGAGCTAATCTATCATAAAAAGGATCATCTTTTTTCTTTGCCCCTTCTATAGCTTTTCTATAATTTTCCTCTGTTTGATCCATAAAATAAATTTATACTTTTATATATAAAAATTTACTACTTTTAAGTAATTTAATTATTTCTAGCATATCAATTAAACATTTATAAATGTATACTTTAATAATTCTAAAGTTAAATGGGTGTAGCGAAATGTCAAAGCGCACCGGACCTACAAATCCGTTGTTAAAGCAATTAATTGATGAATTAATGATAGCTTCACGTCAAATATCTAGTCCTTTTTTGAAAGAAATAGCTGAAAAATTAAATAAACCCAGAAGGCAGAGGGTTGAAGTCAACCTTGCTGATATAAACAGAAACTGCCAGGATGGTGATGTTATCATAGTTCCTGGTGTTGTCTTAGGTTATGGTGAAATTGATAAAAAGATTACAATAAGTGCATGGAAATTTTCAGAACCTGCACTTGAAAAAATAAAGAAAAGTAGCTCAACTGCTATAAGTATAAAAGAACTTGTAAGAAAAAACCCTAGAGGTACTGGGGTTAAAATAATATGTTGATGCCTATGAAAGTATATGACGCTACAGGTAAAATACTAGGAAGATTGGCTACTGTTGTCGCTAAACAAGCAATAAAAGGCGAACAAATACATATTGTAAACTGTGAAAAGGCTATAATAGTTGGTGATCCTGAATTTACAAAGAAAAAGTACAAACAAAGAATAGAAAGGGGTGACCCTCATCATGGTCCTTTTTATCCAAAAACACCAACTGGTATTGTTAAAAGAGCTATAAGAGGCATGATTGATTATAAAAAACCTACAGGAAGGGCTGCATTAAAAAGAATCAAAGTGTGGATAGGTCTACCCGAAGAATTCAAAAACAAAATACAAGAACTTAATACTAAAGGAATAAATGATATTACATCAAAATACATAACTATTGGTGATTTGGCTATATCTTTAGGGGCTAAAAAGAGATGGTAAAAATGAAAAAGGATGTTATATTTGCAACAGGTAAGAGAAAGACAAGTGTAGCCAGAGCTGTTTTAAGACATGGTGATGGCAAAGTCATAATAAACGATACTCCTCTTGATTTATTTGAGCCTGAATTTGGAAGATTTAGAATAAGAGAAGTTTTTATGCTAGCTGATAAAGCAGCAAATGGTATTGGCATTAAAGTAAATGTAAGAGGCGGTGGCACAAGTTCAAGAATTGATGCAATAAGGCAAGCCATAGCAAAAGGATTAGTTGAAATAACAAAAGATCAGGAATTGAAAAAGAAGTTTATTGAGTATGATAGGAATTTGATTGTATATGATTACAGAAGAACAGAGCCACACAAACCTTCAAGATCAAGACAAAATGCAAGAAGACATAAACAAAGAAGCAAGAGATAATTGAATGTTTTTAAAATTTCTTTATGAAAATAATTTTATGAAGAAATTTTTGATTGTTTTATTGCTAATAAATATTGCAAGTGCTCAAGAAATACAGCTATACAAAGTTGTTTTAAACATAAATCAAGACATGTCAGTAAACGAAGAGATAAAAATTATTTTTGAAAAACCTTTGAATCAAACCACATTTAAATATTACATATCAGGTAATTTTTATAATCTTGAAATAAACAATACTGTGGAAAAACTAAGCTATAAAATAAATAATCAAAATCTTAGAGAAATTGAATTTACTGTACCTGAAAATACGCAGCAACTGTTTATTTCATTTAAAACAGATGATATCATAAAAGATTTTGAAGGAAAGAAAGAATTGATTACAACACTAAAATTTCCTGATTCAAAAAGAACATTTGTTTATGTTGCACTTCCGGAAGGATATAGTATTTATCAGCAAACATATTTGCCTGAAGACGCTGATCTTTTAACAGATGGTGAAAGGATATATTTGAAATGGCGTTTTTATACAAAAGAAACTCCAATAATGGTTAGATTTTATGACAATCAAAAGAATAATATAGACATATTTCTATCAATATTATTCATTATTCTAGGAGTATTTGCATTGATTTTAAATAAAAAGGATGAAAGTTTTCTAATTGGATTTAGCAGTGATGAAAGAAGGGTAATTGAAATAATAAAAGAAAGAAAAGTTGAAATGCAAAGCAAAATTGAAAAAGAGTTGGGTTTTAGCAGGGCAAAAATGACAAGAATAATCAAAAAACTTGAATCAAAAGGTCTAGTAAAAAAAGAAAAAAAAGGAAGAACAAATAAAATTTCTTGGTTATAAATTAATTTTCAACTGCTAAAAAAGACCACCAAGGTTTTTGAGTTCTTACTTCACCTGTCTCTGCATCTACTTGAGCTCTCAATTGAATTTTTGTGGCAAATATACCAAGTATTTTTGTTTGTTTTTGTGCTTGAACTTCATAAACTGCCTTTGTCTGTTCGCCTTGCCCAACCTCTTTTAGCTCTATAGAGCAATTATTTTGTTCTGAACACATGTTCAATCTCAACCTTTGTATAGCAACTTCAGATGCTGTTTCTGGCATTACCTTTACTTCAGCGTTTCTACCGTTGCTTAGTTTAACATTGATTTTTGTTGAATTTCCTTCATTTCTTAAGCTGTAATTCAAACTAGATCTTAAAGGAATGTTTGTTGAGCTAATAGTATATCTTTCTCTTGATTCAGTTCTGGTTTGATTGTCAAAATCCCTAACTTGCTCTTGTGCTCTTACAGTATTATTTTCTCTTATAGTTAGTTGATCTTGCTCTCCTTGGTTTTTTGTTGACATTTCTTCTTTATTCTGTATAGCTGGCACATCTGCTCTTTGTGCAAATACTGTAAAAATCAAAGTCAGCACTAAAAATATTGCAATTGCTTTCATATAATCACATAAAATGTATATATACAAAAATAAATTGTTTCACTTTTGTTTCATGAAGTTTTTAATAGAGTGAAACAGACATTATATTGTTGGTGATGAAATGAAAAAAGTGTATTTGATAGCATTGATAATGCTTTTACCAATGCTAGTAGCAGCACAAAACCTCGGAATGCAGGAATTAAAAGCTGCTATAGGTAAGCCGGAAATAGAAAGAATAGGTGTTATAGGGAAAGGTATAGCAATATCAGACAGCGATTCGTCTGCGTTTGAAATAGTAAAAATAGGTGTTGTTGATGTCACGGTTCAATTCAACAACCAAACAATAACTAGACAAGCAGGTATACTTTGGGTAGGACAAAACAAATATACATTAAAGAACTCTGTTATTGGTAACGGCACTTTGTCTTCAGAAATATATATGAATGACACAAAAATCGGTAGTTTAGATCTAGTGTTAGTTGAAAAGGACGGGACAGATGTATGGACAGGTAAAATGACTTTGAATAGCAAAGACTACAACTTGTATATATTAGAAGGACAGAGAAAGTTTGAGAGAAATGAAATAAAGCAGAAATTTCAGCAATTTTGCCAGGGGAACAATACAAATTGCACACAAATAGCAAAAGGTATTGGAAATAGATTTTGCGATAAAATAGACGACCCATCTTGTAGAGAAAAAATAGGAGAGTTTTGCGAACAAAATCCAACAGATCAGAGATGCATAGCTATAACCAAGGGATTTTGCCAAAACAACACAGATGATGCCAGATGCAGATATGTATTCAAGAATATGTGTGCACAAAACCCAAACAGCGAAGATTGTTCAAACTTTTGTCAAGGATATCCAGAAAAATGCAACATGACTAGGCAAAACACAGAAAGAATTAAAGAAAAATTACAGCAAATGCAAGAAACAAGAGAAAAAATGAAAAATGCAATAAATCAAAGAAGAGGTAAAGGTGACTAGATGAAAGTCGCATTAATAGCAGCGATATTATTTTTTGTTTTAGCTGTATTTTTTGCTGCGAAGTATTTTTTAACTGGAATGCCTAAAACTCAAAGCATTAACGGAAGAGTAATCGATGAAAGTATAGACGCTGCAGTGCAGGACGAAGTTGAACGAGTTGTACAGAATATTTCAGATGAAGAAATTTTAAGCAGCCTTCTGGAATAAGGCTGTTTTTTTAATTTTATTTAACAATAAAAGCTTTTTCTGACTAATATTAAGTTATGGAACCAAAAAGGCAGCCAGCAATCCCTGTTAATATAATTGATTTAACTAAATCTAGGTTTGTCAAAAAAGAAGGGTTTGAATCAAGTTATGTATTAACAAATTTTGGCTTGAGAATATCAAAAGCAAAGATAATTGGAACTATAGTAAACAAATATCAAAGTGAAGATGGAAATTATGCGGCTATAACAATAGACGATGAAACAGATGCCATTAGAGTTAAAGTCTTTAAAGAAGATGTCGGTATGTTAGATAATGTAAAAGAAGGTGATATTGCGCTTGTTGTTGGTAAGATAAGGGAATATGCAGATGAAATATATATTATACCTAGCTTTGTCAGAAAGGTTACAGATCCGAATATATTTATAATGCATAAACTACAAGTACTCAAACTAATAAAAGAAAAAAAGCAAATTTTTGACTTGGTAAATGCGGAAAAAGATAATTTCGCTGACTTGGAAGAGCTTAGAATATTTTTGCAAAAAGAGTATGGGCTGATAGATGATGAAATAAGTGGGATAATAGAATATTTTGCACTAGGCGATAGCTTGGCTGAAAAAGATTATAAATCTTTAATAATTGAAAAGATTAAAGAGTTGGATAGCGGCAAAGGCGTTGAGTTAGCAAGATTAACACAAGAGATTAATCTGCCAATTGAGATAATAAGCGAAAATATTAATGAACTGCTTGAAGATGGTACATGCTTTGAACCTTTGCCTGGATTGATAAAGTTGGTGTAAGTATGAAAGGATATGAAGAAATGCTTGAAGAAGGGCTGCAAAAAATACCTGAAGAAGTAAAATCTGATAATAGGTTAGAAATACCAAAACCAGAAGTAACTATATCTGGAAGCCAAACAATTATAGCAAACTTTATAGAAATAACAAATGTCATAAGAAGAAAGCCAGATCATTTGCTTAAATTCCTTTCTAGAGAGTTGGCTGCACCTGCTCATATTGAAGGCAGCAGGGCAATCTTTCAAGGAAAGTTATACAGTGGTTTGATAGAGAAAAAGCTGGAATCATACTTTAAAGAATTTTTGTATTGCCCTGTATGTAAAAAACCTGATACACAGATTATAAAGCAAGACAGAATATATCTCTTAAAATGTGAAGCTTGTGGTGCAAAAAACCCTGTAAGAGCTATAAAATAAATTAAAGCAAAGACAATAGATTATTATGAAAAAATATTGGTTTCTGTTGTTGCTGACCATAATAGGTATAGGTATATCTCAAAACATTTCTCAAGATGAAAATATTACAGAGTATAATGTATCCTTGAATTTGACAGCCGAAGATTTTATTCAAAATGAAACTTTTACAAATGAAACTTATAATATCACAATTGATAATTCAACAAATACAGAAAACACAACTGAAATAATTGAAGAGTTTTATGACTATGGAAATATAACTTTAGAGATAAACAAAACAATCAATCTAGGCGATTTATTTTTCTTTAAAATAAACGGTAGCGCAAAAGCAAATTTCAGTGTCTCAATATCAAAGGACGGTGTTGACATTTTTGAAATGTATAGTATGACAGATGAAAATGGAATATTTATAGGAAATGCAAATATAACAGACCAGGGACTTTACAGTATATCTGCTAATTATTATAATTATACTGTTAAAGATGTTTTTGAAGTTAAGGCTTACGAGTATAATCTAAATATAAGTTTTATGCAAAATTATACTAAAAATGTGACATTTGAATTGATATACTTGCCTGATGTAGATATTTCCATAAAATTTGATTCTGTTAATCTTTCAAAAGTATATTTTGCTAGAACAAACCAGAATGGGTTTTATAGCTTTAATGATTTGTTTGAGCCTAACATGTATAATATATCCATTTTCTATAATAATGAATCAATCTACAACAATACATTTTATGTTGAACCCTACACAGCTTCAGAAGATTTATCATATATAGTTTTGGATAATGATATAATTTCTGATGATGTAGCTTTTTCGTTTACCGGTTTTAATTTTACAATTGATTGTGCAAACCATTCAATAAATGCAAGCAAACATGGAATACTAATAGAAAACACAAGAGCCGTCACTATATTGAATTGTAATATTTTCGGTGGGGAGACTGCTATATTTGTGAAAGATTCTGACCAAATAAAGATTGAAAATGTCAATGCAAATCAAAATAAAAACGGCTTGATAGCAGTAAAGTCTGACAATATTGAAGTTAGATCAAGTAATTTTATGCGAAACGAGTTTTATGGTATGCTTTTCGTAAGGAGTGAAAATATTAGCGTGGAAAGCACAGAAACTGAAACAAGAACAAATTTAGATGTTCTAACTAGCTTGAATTAAATTTATTTTTCAAATACTAACATTATTTTAATGAAAATTGAATGGTTTGTTTTAATAGCTATAATATTGCCGTCAGTTTTGGCTATTCAATGTACTATAAGGCAAAACTCATGCAATACTGGTGAGATATGTTTATTTTCTAGATATCAGGCTAACAACACTCATGTAGGCAACTGTACAGCATATGGTAATTTGACATGCTGTTCTGATCCTTATCTTGCTAGAGCACAGATAAAAGCTTCATGTAATCTTGGCGAAAATGGTACTATATCATTATACAACTATACTAATTCTCATGCAGAAATCTATACTCAAGGCACATACAACTATAAAGTTTGCGTGGATTGTCCCTGGATATGCACTTTGAGAGCAAGTTGTTTAAGCGATGAATATGCAATAGCGTCAATAAATGCTAGCACAAACGCACACATAGGAGAGCCTGGTTTTTATGCAAATCAGGTTTGCTGCAAAAATGAGAATGTTCAACCAACTTATTCAAATCTCGGTGAAAATGCAACAGTAATAGATTATAATAGAGCTGTTAAGCTATACACATTATGGCAGGATAATGGTAATATATCTCATGCAATATTAGAAACAAATGAAACTGGTGTATGGCAGAATAAAAGTATATATGGATCTCCTTTATCAATCAGAGCTAATTCTGGATGGAGTAATTTCACATGGCAAAATTCTTCTTTTTCTGATATTTTGATAGGTTGGAGGATTTATGCAAACGATACATGCGGAAATTGGCATGTTACTCCCATCACTACATTCAGAGTCAATTCAATAAATCTCAATCAATGTCAAAATATCACGTCAAGCGGAAGTTATATTCTAACGACTGATGTGAGTGCTGTTGGTACATGTTTTAATATAACTGCTGTTAATGTTACGTTAAATTGTAATAAAAAGTCAATATCTTATGCTATTTCAACAATCGGTTATGGTGTTTATATTAAAAGTAATAATGTCACAATAACAAACTGCACAATTATAGAATCTGGATCATCATTAAATGATGATTCTTATGCTATATATGTTCTATCAAATTATACAAAGATAATTGATAATAGTATAAGTACTGATGGTGTGTTTGATGGAGCAAGCATTCATGGAATTTATCTATATAATGCTAACAACAACACTATAAGTAAAAACAATATATCAGTAGCAGGCGGGCTTTATGGAGGATATGGGATATTTCTAGATTCTAGTTCAAAAAACAATATAACTTATAACAACATAAACAGCAGTGATAATTTAGCTATATATGTTTCCGGCAGTACTATGCAACATTTTGATAATTATATAGATACAACAAACACAGAATTTGGAAAAACTATTTATTATTATTTTAATCAAAGTGATATAAAAATAGAAAATAAAGATGCGGGAGAAATATTCTTTGCATATTCTAATAAAACAATTGTAAACAATGTTACTCTGGACAAAGATGGGATAATACTTTACAAAACAAACAATTCAATAATAAATTCAAGTGTAATAAAAACAGACAAAAATATTTACATAGAATCAGGAAACAATATTACATTGATCAACAATATTATAAGAAATTTTTTTAGTAATGTTGTCTATTTTAATGGTTCGAGAATTATTATCTTAGCAAACAATAATATAACTTGCCATACATCACTAAACGAAAGATGTATCTATTTTTCATTTTCAAACAATAATACCATCATAAACAACAATATAACAGATTATTATAGTGAGGGCAATGTCATTTTTTTAAGCAATTCTGTAAACAACACATTAAATAATAATAATATAACTGTATTTGGCTCTGGTTCATACGGAATTTTATTCCAAGGATCAAATAACACATTGATAAGCAAAACAAATCTGAATGCTACTGGAGTTTCTTATGGTGTTTATATAAATTGGAAAAGCTTCAACATATCAATAATAAACAGCACATTAAATTCAACTTTTAGTGATATTTCATTTAACGGTAATTCTTCTGTTCAAATAATAAATACAACTTTTAACAAATCTTCTGTTAGATGGTTATCACAATCTAACGCATGGATAAACGTTTCTTACTATGTTGATGTTTATGTAAGAAACAGTACAGGATCTGTTGATTCAGCTCAGGTTAATATGACAAATTATACAAATTCACTCGTGTTTTCAGGGCAGACAAATAGTAATGGTTATACGACTATTGTCTTATTACCTGAATTCTTTGCTAATGGCAGCTATAGCTATTCCTGTCCTTCGTCTCAAGCCAATTTGAGTTGTGCTAGTCCTTACAATTTTTCTGCATCTAAAGGAAGTTTATTTAATTCAACAATAGAATATGTAAATCAAAGTAAAACAATTCAAATATATTTTGAAAAAATACTTTCTGTAACACTTTCTAATAGATTAAGCGAAGGTATATTTTTCACAAATTCCGTCGGCTCACAAACAAACACACAAGGAGATATAGATATAACAAGATGGAATAATGGAACTTGGAATTATAATAATACACCGCAACCAGGCAATTTAAAAACTCTCTATTGGGTTTATAACAGCGGTAATACTCCACAAGATATTTGTTTAAAGGCAAATGCTGATTTAACTTGCAGCCAAGGTGCATGTGCAACAAATACAATTTCAGTTACAAATATTGCATATACAAATTCAACATACAATAATGCTACCCATCCTGTTTATGCTACAACAAATACTCTTAGTTTGAGCTATGTAAAAGTTGCAGAAAACGTTCAGCCGGGCCAATATTACTATTTCAGATTTTGGCTTTATGGTCCTATAGGCAAACCTTCTGGAATTTACAACACAACATTTTCGGTAAGGAATGTAGAATCAGGATCTTCTTGCAATTAATGATATTTGTTGTTCGACCAAAGATTTTATTTCATCATTTCCATATTGCTCCCATATATAAGACAGGTAATATAAATTTCTTAAAAGATAATTTTCAGAATCGTTTGTCCATGAATTCAATTCTATTAGTCTGTTTCTCAATGATTTGATGAAATCTATTTGTGTCTGAATTTCTTCTTTTGTTGATAAAATTTTTAAAACGTCAACTGCTTGCAAAAATTTGAAATAAAGATCGCTCTTTTGATCGATTTTTAAATTGGTTTTTGAAGACAAATCAGATTTAACTGAATTCAACAAAGATGTTATTTCGTTCAATGTGTTTGTCAGTCTCTTCTTCTCATCATCGATTTCCTTTTTAGCCTCTTGCTTAGATAGCTCAATTATTTTTTTAATTTCGCCCAAATAATTTTTGTTAACATTTTCTATATTTTTCTTTGTCATCTCCTCTATCAACTTTTCCACATTTTCTTTCTCAATCAACTTTGGTATTTTTATGCTAATGCCATCAAGCATCTTAACTATATCAACTGTTAAATCATCCAATTTTTGAATTTTACCTTTCATATCTTCAACATCTTTCATCTTACTTTCCATTTCAGAAAATATTGTTTCAGATTTTCCAGCAAGCCTGTCAACATATAGTTTTGTATCGTCTATAAGCTGTATTTTTTCACTTAATTTTTTGTACATAGCTACAAGATTCTCAATATTTTTTATCTTCTCCAAAATTGAATTTAGCCTTTCATTGTCTTTCTTTATAGAAGCCAAAACGTTTTTCAAAGATTCTGATTCAGCTTGCAATTTTAAAATATCTGCCTCTTTTTTCTGTAAATCTTTGTAAAACTTTTCAGGTTGAATTTGATTAACAGAATCCAAGACTTTTTCAACTCTTGATTCTAGTGAAGTAAAGTTTTTGTCTAATTCTAGAAAGGATGATCTTAGTTCACCTATTTCCTCTGAGATTCTTGCTATCCTTTCATTTATATCATCTTTAACATCTTCAAACGCAGAGAACTTGCCTTCTAATTTTTCTATTCTTAATAGCAAACTTAAAGGATTTGTATCTCCTTCTTGGACATTTTGTTTTTCTTGTTTGACAACTTCTTCTTGAACTTGCTGTTTTGGTATATCTTTAGTAACACCAAACTTGGCTTTTAATGCTTCCTTTTTATCATCTTTTTTAGGCAATATCATTTACTCAACCCTAATTTTTTATTTAGCGATTCGATATATATTTCTGCTACTCTGAACATTCCTTTCTTTAGTTTGTCTTTTGCCAGCTTTAACTCTATTCTCAAGTCAAATACATCTTTTCCTGTACTGGCTAGCTTCTCTATTTCCTGTTCTAATTTTTCAATTCTAGAATTATATTCTTTATACATTTGCATCTCTTGATCTGTTATCTTGTGCGGCATATGCAGTGGCGGTCTGAATGAAATAAACCAAGGCATACCCTTGTTGTATTTTGGATTTTGTATCATGCCTATGCCAACTTCTTCCTTTGCAACTCTCCTAGCATATTCCAATCCATACTTCTTTTCAATTCTTTGCAAATCATTCAAGCTCTTCGTGTGCATTTGTATTTCTGTCAAAACATTACCTTTTATTGCTTCCTTGAAATCTGACAAAACTTGAGATGCCATTATTAAGCCGATACCCCACTTTCTAAATTCTCTGCATGCCCTTTCCAAAGCAACATAACCGCCTTTGCCTCCATACTTTTCAAGCAATCTGTGAACTTCGTCAAAAACTATTATTAATCTTGGTTGCGTAGACTCTTCCCATGATTGGCTGAAAATGCTGTCAATAATATTTGTAACAGCCTCGTCATATTCACCTGGCTTCAATTTATTCAAAACAAACACTGTTATTTCACCAGGATTCATGTATTTCTTGAAATCTATTTTTGCTTTTGGATCTGTCATTTCATAGATATTTCCAGGATAGGATTTTGTATTGTCTATTGTTAACCCATGATTTTTATAATATTTCAAAACATTCTCATCTTTGCATGGTTTGACAAAACCGGTCCATTGTGCTGTTGGATCAAAGACAACAACAGGTATTTTCTTTTCAAGCAACTCTTCTGCAAATATGCTAGCTGAAACTGATTTTCCTGCACCTGTTGAACCAGCAACTATAATATGTGTTGTTATATCATTTGATGAAAATGTTGCTTTGATGTTTGTTTCAGCTACTTTACCTAAATGCAAATCACCTTGTGGCAACAATCCGAAATTAACTGGAAATATGTATCTGAGTTTTGATTTTTTCCATTGTATGTATTTTCTAACAGCAACAAAAGCTATTATTATTGAAAGTAAAGACACTATACCTATTATTATATATCTTAATGTTGCTGCTGTGATTATAGATGAAGATATGTCAAAAGTATCTATTGCTGAAAGTTTACCATCAGAATAAGTTGCATTTACAACCACATAATACTTTCCAGAAGTTATATTTTCTGGTAAATGAATGTATTTCAATATTTGGTGTGGTGTTTTTATGCTTACCTGCTCAGTTTCAGTATAAATAATATCATCTTGCTTGAATCTCTGTATTGCATATGTTATCTCTGCTTCTATTTCTTTCTTTTGTGTTAAACTATAAAAACCGACTTCAAATGCCAATGTTTCATTTGGCTTGAGTGTTTTTGTTATTGTCTTTAAGCTTAATTGCAATTCAGATGTATCTTTTGTAACAAATATTGTAATAGGTAATCTTTCACTCCTACCGCTTGAAACAACTATTTCGCCTGTGTATGTACCTACTTGAATATTTTCAGGAACATTTAGATCAATAACTACTTCTTTTTCTTTTGACGATTCAACGAGAACTGATTTTTGTCTTAGAGATAGCAGGTTTGATGCAGGACCATTGATAAGTATATTTGCTTGAATGGATTGAGACATTAGATTTGATATCCATAACGAATATGATTTTTTGTTTCCAGGATTAACATAATCTTGAGTTAAATTTGTCTTGACACTGAATACACCTGTACAATCCTGTGGGCATGTGAATGGGTTTTCTGTTGTGTCACATATACCGTTGCCACAACTCTCTTTATAGCCACTGCTACCAGCACCACCAGCAGCAGAAGATACTGGTTGCTGCGTCATCCCAGTACCACCTGTTGAGCATTCTCCACAATCAGCCACACAATTTACACATGATTCTCCTGTTCCACATATAGAGTTTCCACAAATTTCTGCTTCAAAAAGATAATAAGCTGATGTACTGTTCTGTAAAGTAAATGCTTTGTAAGATGTAGAGTTTACTGTCGTGTTCACCTCTTGCCATCCAGAACTGCATTGACCTGTCCAGTTTGAACATTTGTAAATGACTAACGCAGGTGCATAATCTATTTCTCCTATTTTTTTAGAATAATCAAATGAAACAGTTACATTTGAATATGCAAAGCTCGATGATATGTAAATTCCGGCGATTTCATGTCTCCATGGCACAGGAGGATTCAGAATTATCAACGGTATTACAGATATGTTTAATGGGTTTGTTATATTTGAAACAGAACCAAACTGCTGTTTTGATGTTTCAGTTGAATTAAGATCATTAAAAATTATTTCATGCATCTGGCTAGCGTCATCTTGTATCTCTGCATAGAGATCATAATTTCTTTGATGCAATGTCAAATTCTGCTGACCTGCTGGGTTTGTAAAGTTGTGTATAATCTCATTCCTTCCTGGTCTATAAAACAAATATCTCACTGGATATGAAGTGTCGGCGTATAATTGAATTGTATCATAAACTTCAAACCAAGTTGAGTTTGATGATGTATAGTTTGATGTATCATTGGCATACAAAATTATATCATAATCGCCAACAAAATTCATTTGGGTAAAATTTGAATACCAAACTGTTTGTTTTAAATCACCTGTTGAGTTAGTCAAATAAATTGTCTGGTTAGTTCCATTTGGATGATAAACATCTATCCAAGCATGGCTTACACCATACCAATCTGTTATGTTTGCTGTGATTGATGTATTTCCTCCTTTCAATGTTGAATTTATCTTAATGCTGTTTATTTTAGGAGGTGTTGTATCTTTTTCTATAATAACTATATCTTTTGAATCTTCTTTTTGAGAAGCATTATACTTTCTATAAGCATCTAAATTTTGATCTGTTATATTACACATTATAGTATATAATCCTTCAGGAACTGTTTGATTTGATGATATATTCCACAAATAGTTTACTGTACCTGATGGGAAGATTGTATTCATGCTAGCAAGCTTGACAAAATTTCCGCCTTCGTATTTATACAATATATCCACACTATATGGATCTAACTTCACTAGAGTGTTATTTGCATCTGAAACTTCACAGGAAATATTTATTATCCTATTTGTCTCAGTTCTGTTAAAAGTTCCGTTAGAAGGTTGCAACAATTTTACTTGCGACCAACCATAAATGTTAATGTTTCTTGTTTGCGTATTTTGATTGTACAATTCGCCTGTTATTCTATTTGATAATATTAATATGCCTGGGTTGCACTGTACATTCCATGTAGTATTAGTAGCTATGGTTGAATTGTAAATTGGTGGGTATGTTTGCGATGTACAATTAAAGATCCATGTTGATGTGTATTGATGTTCTGGCACACCACAAGAATCCAAAATGTAAGAAGATAAATTCATTTCTTCTCCTTTGTGATATATTTCTGTAGTTAATGGCGATAAAATTGATGAGTTTATGGTATCTTTTATAAACAAATTAATCAAATGCTGTTTTTGATCGAGATAATAATATGTGTTTGAAGATGATGGGAGAGAAACATTAAATTCATACAAACCTAATTGATACGAACATGATGGTTGAAACGAGATTTGACAAACGCCTGTAGAGTTTGTTGTGTTAGTACCTATCTGTGTTTGATTTATAATAAATGAACATTGCTGCCCTGATAACCTTATCTGCTGACCATATTCATCAAATATTCTTGCGCTTATTATCCTATTTTGATTTCTTGTTATGTTTGATTGATAAATGCTTTGAGTGAAATTTACATTCATTTTTCCATACAAATATATTGTCTGATTTGAAGACAAGCTATCATTATAAATATTGTCATTATAAACACCTACTCTCCACCATCTTAATCCTGGTTCATAACTTGAGTTAGGCGTGAAAAGATAATTGCAATAACCAGACGAGTTTGTTGATGTTTGATAGCCTAAATCCCATGATGTTTGATTTTTGCTTATCCAAAACATGCAAACTGCACTAGTTGCTGGTGAGTTGTCGATGCTATCATTTATATACGCACTCAATAAAATAGACTGGGATCTATTTATATGAGATTCATTCCCTTGAACAATTATAGGTGCAGTTAAATGTTTTGTTACATTCGGACCATAATAAACATTGTAATAGCTATAATCATGATATACAGTTTCATTTTCAAAATCGCTCAGCAAAAATGTCAAAATGTTATATCCTACCCATGTAGAATTTGTTTCAATTTCAAAATATAGCTCTTCGCCATATATAGTGTTGGATGTCGTATTCTTTTCGCTAAAACATTGCCATGTGAGTTGTGATGTATTTATATCGTTTATGTCAAATGTTTTAGTCAAATTTATGCATGGTATTACAGAAATATTATTCCCTTCAGCATCACTAACATTAACATATACAGTAAAATTCCTTCCCCAAAAATTGTCTGAAGATATGTTTACATTATTTATCACAGGTGGATTGTTTGCTGATCCAGATACTTCATAAATTGTGAATGTTCTGTTTGTGTCAGGCTGTTTCCAGGCGAAAAAATCTACTCTACCATCATTGTTTGTATCCTGTTTGCAAACAAAAAATGTATAGTTTTCTATACTAATTTCACTATAAGTTGGGTTTGAATTACAATTTGTTCTAGTTTGTGCTGGTGTTATATCATACAAAGTTCCATTGTTAAACCAATCAACTCTTAATTTAGAATTACCTGTTATGTAGTTTTCATCCAAAGATGTGCTCAAGATTATATTGGTGAATATTTGCGTTGTAGTATTCCAAACAGTTATATTTTTTTTCCAAAATCCATATTGGGCTACACCTTCTGTTTCGTTATAAAGTATAGGTATGGATGAAGACATTGTATTGTCCCATATGAAATCATATGTCAGGTTTTGGTTTGAAAATATTGTTTTTGGTTTTGATGAAATATCACATACCTTGCTGCCTTGTAGTGTTATGACATTGAATCTAGTGCCGTTGAAATCGCATACTGTGGCAGAATTTGAAACTGCTATATATTTTATTTGAAAGTCGTGAGATGGATTTACTAAGTAATTTATCTTTTTTATTTGATTGCCAACACTTTCATTTGCTGCTATACTGTCATTTCTAGACCATTCTGAAGCTAAAGAAACATAAAATATGTTTGTTATGTTATATGAATAAGATATGTTGATTTCATTTATTTTTAATATGCCATCAAAATCTGAACTAAAATTTAATGGTAATTGACAATACCCGAAGCTGTCAGGTGAGCATGAATTTATAAAATCTTGTACTTCTGAGTTAGCTGTTATGTTTGCTGATGATCTAAATTTACCTCCATATGACCATTCAATATCGTTATCGCTGCTTATATCCAAAGTTACATTTGTTGGAAAATATTCAAAATTCAGTATATGTAAAGTATAAACAGCTGGTATTTGAGTTCCTGCAGCAACTTCATTTCCAGGATCTGATGTAAGATTACCTATACCGACACCTTTAACATCATTTTCTGTTTTATATTTCCATACCAAATCACCGTCTTTGCTCACAACATAGACATAATCATCGTAACTTCCTATTACAATTTCATTTCCATTATATTCTGTGGTCACTTCACCTATCTTCACATTGTCAATAGCTGCACCAGGAGAATATGACCATAATATGTTTAACTCATTATCTATCATATACAAAGTCCCATTATCTGTAACAACTGCTATCTCATCATAACCGCTATCATCTATATCCAAAACATCTATGTCGTTTATTAGATAGCCAATGTCTTTGCTGTTTATTAGATTTCCTGATGAATCTAAAATAAAGATGGTTGAACCACTTGATGCTGCTATTTCTTTTCCTGATATTGCATTCAGATTGCCTATACCCACACCTCTGAAAGGAAGAGATGAAGAATAATTCCATATTTCTGATAAAGAATTTGATAAAAGATATACTTTATTGTCACCTGCAGCAACAGCTATCTCCTCATATTCATCACTAGTAACATCAGCCACCTCTATATCATATATAATATTATTCATCGATTTGTTTTGAATTTGGCTGCCAGTAGAGTTGAAGAGAAATATTTTTGAGCCAGATGACGCGACTATTTCTTTGCCCTTTTGTGAGCTCAAATTCCCAAAATTGACTGAAGAAACATCTGTATTTATACTATAATTCCATATTTGAAACCCTGAAGCATTTAACAGTCTTATATTATGTGATGATCCAGCAGTACCAATCAATATTTCATCCCACGGTATATCTTCATTTATATTTCCAACTTTTAGATCTAGAACTTGCTCTTTTATAGTTGCGGCTATAGGCTTCATAGAACCTTCTATCCTAATTGAAGAGTTTATTATTGTAGAATTTTTTGGTAAATTTACCCAAAGTATCTTGGTTTCACTTCCATTAAAGTATATTTCTTTTGTATTTGAACTGTCATTAAACTCTACAGTTGAAAAATTCATTACTGCGTCGTCCAAGTCAAATATAAAACTCTGCTGATTAACTGAAGTTACAGTAGAAATAAATATCACAATCAGTATTAACAATAGCCAAAAACTACCATTCTTCATAATCTATTATTTATGAATTTTATTAATATTAGGTTTTCTTATTGATAGCCCAATCTTTTCTTTATGTTTTCTAGCTTTTCTTCAAATTTCTTTTCTTTGAACTTTCTATATCTCAAATATCCCACTATCGCAGCTATGATTGCAAAAATAGTAAGAAAAACTATTTCAGCCAAAGAATAAGAGTTATATTTTAATAAATGATCAATGCTGGTACAAAATTCCTCATAATTTTTCTTTTCAAGCTCATAATCTGCCTGATTTTGAAACTCACTTACTTTGGATTTAAAAGGAAATATCTTTAATGGATAAATCTTTAGTAATCTTTCCTTCATCAAAACATCTGCTTTAATATTAACAGACTCATAGTCACTTATTATCTTTACAAAAAGTTCTTGTGATTTTTTATATTCTTTTGATTCCAGGTTTTTGATTGCTACATCCATTAGCTTCTCTGTTTCAACAAAGCGCTGGCTTAATTCTGTTAAATCTATACACTTCATCATCAAAGTTCTACTAGCATTTTTTCTAGCCTTTTCAGCTTCTTGGTAAAGCAGTTTTGCAAGCCCTTCGTCGTCTTGAGAAACTATAAACAGTAAATTTTCCTTGTTACTTTCAACAGAGTTCTTTGCTTTAACAGAAAAAGGATATACACCCTGTTTTGCATCAATTGGTGTTTTTATAAAAACTATTATATCAGTTTTATCACCTGCATTGATCTTGTCAATTTTGTATGGTGATAATGTTAACCATTCCAAAGGCAAGCCATCTATGACTAGCTTAATGTTAGTCAAGTTTTTTGTGCCTGTATTTGTCAATGAGACAATAAAAGAAGACAAGTTGCCGGCAAGTGAAGGTATTTTATATCTTGAAACATTTATGTAAAGTTCTTTCTTTTCTTCTAACGGATATGATTGGCCACCTCCTCCACCGCCTGATGGCTGGGGTGGAGGCTGTGGTTGTTGACAAGGAATAACATTGAATGTATCAGAGGAAGATATATTTACAGCCCAATTAGCTGTTGAAACATCTAATATGCTATAAAATGTATATATACCTTCAGGTGAATTTTGTGGAAGCCTTAATGTGACAAATTTTTCTAGCGTATCGCCAACGGCAATAGTTTCTTTTCTTTCTGCATATTTGTTACCAGCATATTCTAGTATATATGTCATATTCACATCGATTGGTTGGTCTGGGAAGACTTTCAAAACATTTACTTTAGCAGTGACATCACCACCTTGGCAAACTTCTTTATGTTGTGATATAACTTCTGTCTGTACATCAAAAATTGCAATAGTTTGAACGTGTATCGTGACTGGTATATAAAGTGTAACTTCATTTTGCATTGAGGCTATTATATATCCTGCATAGTCTCTAGGAATCGTATTCCATGGAAGATCAATGAATACACCTATTCTCGTATAATTCCATGTTTCAGGTGGCAGATATACTGGATTGGAGGAAAAATAAATCCAATTAGCTACATCACCAGAAGTGTTGAGAAAGACATTTGCACCATAACAAGGAAATAAAAGCCACAGATAAAGATCTTCTGAAATGAAATCTCCTGGAAATACTGTCTTCTCTATAAAAGATGGTGAAGATACAAGGCTGCCATATCTTTGTTTTATTCTAAAATTTGTTTCATAGGTTGTTTTATTATTAAAATAGACTAAATCAGTGTAAACATTATATATACCTGCTATATCTCCGTCAGAAACATTTTTTGTGAGAAAATAAAATCTTTGTTGTGTCGGCAGTATTTGTTGATTTTTCCATGTTTGGTTAGAATACAAAGAATTATATTGGTTGTAAATTGACTGATTTAATAAAAAAACTGTTTGATTGTTGCCAGCATTAGTCACATTAGTGGTTATATTAACAACATCACCTGGACAATATGAACTGCTTGTTGGCATTACACTCAATAACAGATTTGGATACATACCAACTGAAGAATTTATTGGTGATTGAGCGGCATTAACTACATTTAAGAATAGTAATATCATCAAAAATACAAGATTTTTCATAATTATTGTATGTTTCAGAAATTAATATTAAATTATGTTTTATCAAATTATATCTTAGGTGAAATATTTTGAAAAAAATTATTTTCATATTTCTAGTGATTTTAGTACTTATTAAAACAAACGAATCTGCTGATTTTGAAATGAATGCTACAATAGAAAGTTCAATTCATTATTATATACAAACTAGTAGTCAACTTTCAAAAGGCATATTTTTTACAAATTCCACAGGTGCTGAGCAAAATGTTCAATATAATGTCATTCCTGGCAGTTTCAACAACAATGCTGTGTGGAACTATAACAATACAGATAAAAAAACTGAATATTGGGTTTATGTTTATATTCAAGGTGCGCAAATAAATGTATGTCATGGGGCAACAAATCATTTATGCTCTAACCCAGGTTGTATAGGGTTTGACAATTATTTAATAAACATAAATAATGCTAAATGGAGTAAATCTACTTCAAACGACATTAACAACCCTTCTTTATCAAATGCTTTGCCTTTTGTCATTGGTTTTGACAATCAAAATAAAATAGCTGACTTGACAAACAATTCACAAACAATTTACTTCAGATATTGGTTAGATATTCCACCAAGCGTTCCACCTTATATCTATAATACAACTTATCAAATAATAGGTGTTGTAGAAGATGAATGTTAAAATATTATTTTTATTAATATTGATGCCGTATGTTACTGCTTCTGGAGTAGGTATATTCCCTTTAAATGAAAATGTCGAAATTAAACCTTTTCAGAGATTTAGAACAAATATTTACTTGTTTAATCCATCAAACGATGATGTTTTTGTTTACACAAATGCGTCTTGCTTCATTAATGGAAAAGTATACGACTATATAAACTTTTATCCAAAAGAGTTATCCATAAATAAAAATACTTCTATACTGGAAGCAAAACCTATAATTGTATCAATACAAAATCCACTTTTCATTGAAAATAACCAAAGTATTTTTAATTACAATGTTTTGTTTGGAGAAAATAAATTAAAATGTAGATTTTATGCGAAAACAAATGACACAACACCTATTATTGTTACATCAAATATCAATGTTATATTAATTGGAATAAATTTAGCAAAACTCGGTTTAATTGTGTTTACCCTTCTTGTGTTGGGTTATTTTGGTATAAATAAAATAGGCAAAAAGAGCAAAAAATATACAAAGAATTATAAAACTCATCATAGGCATACCTGATGCATTTATTTCTATTGTTGAGCCAACTGAAGGGGTTACACCCATTTCACCAAAACTGGACGCATAAACATCTGCAACAAGTAGCCCTTTGAAACTTTTTTGCCCAATGAAAAGACTATAGTATGGAATGGCAATATAATTTTCATATTTCTTGTTAAAAACTTTGACAAAAAAATTGAAAAATTCAGGAGTATAAAGTTTCAAATAATTTTTTAAAATAAATTTTGGTGAGAAAGTAATCTTAACAGCAGGTGCATCACTGCCCATAGTTGATGGATTGATTGTTATATCTTGTTTATCAATTGTGAAAAATGATCTATAGTCTATAGTTTTCTCACCTATTTTGTGTCCAAATATTTTAACATCTTCTGTGCAGTCTTTGCAATCAAAGTAAACTTTGGCTTTTACCTCATAAATAGAAGGATTTGTTAATCTTACAACTGATGTGTAATAATCAAGTACGCTACCTGTTATATTGATATAATATGTGCTTATTCCTATGCCTACTCCATCCATACTTTGTACAGATGGAAAAATTGACAATATAAAAATCAAAATAAACATTTTCACTTTTGATTTCATATAAATCACTATTAGCAGCTACATGTACCAAATGATGAAAATACTTCTACTGCTCTTATTTTAAATGTAGTGTTGTATACACCTGAAGGTGCTGAATTTGGTCTTGGATCTATCCAGTATCTCATGTAAATATAACTGTTTGGTGTAAGATTGCCTGCTATTGGTTGATAATCATCAACTGCCTGGAAATAATAGTTTGTCGTGTCAGGTGGTGAATGAACTGAAAATGTCGGTGTTGTACCATTTGCCCAGCCAACACCACCATCGGCTGCATAAGCTACATATAGTCTATCTGTACCTACTGCACAATCGCCTGACCTGCATAGAAGGTTTTCACATGCACAATGTGCAACTTTAACATCAATAGTGTTACCAGCACATGCTTGAACATAATATGTTGTTCCAAATGAAGTTCCATTATAGTTTCCAGTAGCATTGTTTAAAACTGTCATTACAGTTATAGGATACTGTACGCCCATTGTTGTTCTGTTTGTGAAAAATACACCAGCTGAATAATTTCCTGATAATTGAACGCATATAGGCTGTTGAATACTAGCATTCATATCTGCTCTGAATTCCTGCTGTCCCAAAATAGTAGTTAACGAAAGCCAAAATGATAATAATACGGTCAAAATCAATGAAACAAACAAACGATCGTTCATATAATATCATTTCTTTTTTCTTATTAATAAAATATTATGTTTTTCTAGTTGATTATTTAATATATTATCAGTATGTTTTGGGTAAAAGTCCATAGAATAAAGGATCATATAGTAGCTGCTGTATGTGATGAAGAACTTATAGACAAAAAATTAGATTTTGATGGAATCATTTTTCACTTAAATAGAAAATTTTATGGCGGTGAAATCGTAGATAAGGAAAAAGTTACAAAAATATTAGAAAATTGTACCATAGGAAATCTTGTTGGTAATAATATAATTGATCTTGCAATTGAAAAAAAGTATATTGATAAAAACAATATAATATCAATAAACGGTGTACCACATGCTCAATTTATCAAATAAAGCTCAATATTTTATTATAGCATCTGTAATTCTTGCCGGATTTTTTTACACTTTGAGCAGATTTTTAAATCCAAGTTCATTCGTGGACAATTCAAAATCAGCAACTGCAAACGAAATCTTGCTTTTTAACAATTTCAAGGAAAAGACAATAAAAGCTGTTCAAGTAAGTGATAGCATCAACAGAGATGACCTTGAAACTAATCTAGTCACATATAGAAATTATATTCAAAAAATAGCAAGAGAAAATGGTTATAATTTGTTTTTTGAATTCGTAAACACTACAACTAATGTCAGTGTTAACATGACGTTAAAGTCAGACAGAATGATGATGAACACTAGTTTTGTTATACATAGACCATAGATTTAAAATATGGCAAATAGTAAAGTCTAATTTTTCTGGATGAACAGTGAAGTTGACTGGAAATCCCTGATATTTTTTGGTTCCTTTGAGATATATTTTGTTTGTTTCTGCTGCGGAATTTTATCATTTCTGGATATTCATACTTTATATCTTGATTATACTTGATCTTTTTAGAAATAGAAACTCCTGCAGTCATCAAATCTATAAAATATCTCAAAAGTTTATACTCTTGATTTTTTTGAACTCTTGTTAAAAACATGTCAGCTCGAGATAAATTTTTGAAAGCTTGTGCTATCTCTTCAATTTTTTCATAGGCATTAGGAATGTTTTGTTCTATATACCAAAAAATTTTTTCCAAATCTTCGTCAATGTTGTTTATAGCTGATCTCGAAGCCCAACAACTGGATGTTTTGAATATTATTTTTAGCGAATCTTCTATTTTGTTTTGCTTCTCTTTAAACTCAATCTCGTCAATTCTTTTTATGCTCTTAATTGATATCTTATTATTGCCTATGGAAATTCTTTCAAGAACTTCTATTGCTTTTCTCAAATCTCCTTGACACGCACTTGATATATAATTTAATATAGCTTCATCATATTCTATATTTTCATTTTTGCATATTCTTTTTAGAAAAATTATTATATCCTCTTTTGGTATTTCTCCAAATTTTATATGATCGGAATTATATGTTATCGGAATTATCTTTTGCTCCCATGGATTATTCGCAGTAAAAACTATGGGGAATTTTGAGTTTTTGATCAATTTGATAAATTCTGTTGTAGCTTGTTTGTCTTCTTTAGAAAGGCCATCAATTTCGTCTATCAAAAATATTTTTCCTTTTTTTGTTAATGACATTTGATTCATTGAGCTTCCTATTATTTGCTTTATTTGTGAAGAAGTCCTATTATCAGATGCGTTTATTTCTATAACATCTAAACGGTTATCATTTGCATAAGCATAGACAACACTAGTTTTTCCTACTCCAGGAGGCCCTGATATTAATATGGGTTTATTTCCTGGTTTCCAGGTCTGGATTTTTCTTACAAATTTGTGTATATCTTTGCCAACAAAATCTTTGATTGATTTTGGTTTGTATTTTTCTGCCCACATATCATATTCCTATTATAAATGCTTCTATGTTTGATTTATATTGATAATAAATAGATACAGTTTCTATAATAGATGCAATAAAAAGCATTAGCAAAATCAGTATCAGTATTTTCATTGACTGGTTGACTGTTTTCCTAACTGATTTTAGTCTGTTTTTTGTCTTCCACATCTTTTCTGGCCTTAAAAATGAATATGTTATGTACATTCCTTCAACTCCTGCTAGAGTTATTGAAACTACCTCAATTAACAATACAATTAAAAACGCTGCAAAGTCAAAAAAATTAAAGAAGATTTTTTCTGAAACACCTACGAGAAATCCTACTAGAAATGAATTTGATATTTGTATTATTATTGGGAATATAAAAGTTGCACCAAAAAAATAGTTTATTATAGCTATTTGTGAGTTGTGCAAAAATATGAATAAAGATATGTGAAGAAATTTTTCTTCTTTCAACATTTCATGAAATTTTTTTATAGGTTCTGATTGGTTTATTTGCAATAAAAATTCATCAATTTTTTTCGGATCTGTTTCTAACATATATTTTGCCGATAAAAAAGAAAATATGAAAAATATAGCAAACAAGCTAAACATAAAGGCGTAAACTTTCCATGACCTTTTTTTCAATATTTCAATTATTTCTTTCATATTTAAAACACCGTCATCAATTCTGCTATCAAAGCTTCTAGCTGAATCAATTCATTTGCACCTTCAGATAATCTAAAATCATATTCTCCAATTATTTTTGTCATTAAAATCTTTTTTTCTTCTGGAACATTTAATTCGAAAATTTGCTTATGCATTTCTTTTATTATATCTTCACCAGCTAGTCCTTGCATGAACAAAAGGTTGTAAAGTTGTTTTCTTGAAGATTTGAAATCTTTTTTTATTATCAAGTTAATTAAATCCAAAATTTCTTTTGGTTTTGCTTGGTTGACAACATCATAAATAGATTGTTCTGTTACAGTTTTTTTCATTGAAGCTGCCGATTGAAGAATGTTTGAAGCTTTTCTTAAATCACCTTCTGACAAATATATCAAAGTATCAATAGCTTTGTCATCTATATCTATTTTTTCTGTTTTTATTATCCTGTCTAAAAATGCTTTAATGTCTTCTGCTGTTAGCGGTTTAAATCTAAAAACAGCACATCTACTTTGAATAGGGTCTATTATTTTGCTTGAATAATTACATATAAGGAAAAATCTTGTTGTTGATGCATGAGCTTCCATTGTTCTCCTTAACGCATGTTGAGCTTCTGCTGTCAGTGCATCTGCTTCGTCTAGCATAACTATCTTAAATGGAAATTCACCAATGGATTTTGATCTTGCAAAATCTTTTACCTTTCCTCTTATAACATTTATGCCTCTTTCATCAGAAGCGTTTAGTTCAAGCAAATTTGATTTCCAATGTTCACCAAAAATATCATGGGCTAATGCCAAAGTTGCAGTTGTCTTGCCTGTTCCTGGTGGTCCTGCAAATAAACAATGAGGAACGTTTTTTTCTTTTACAAACGCTTTTAATCTTTCGACAACATGTTTTTGATTTATTATTTCGTCAAGCGTTTTTGGTCTATATTTTTCTGCCCATATTATATTTTGCATAATAATCACTGCTTTAATAATTTGTAAAAAAGGATTTATATTATGAAGATATCGATAACAGGTACACCTGGTGTTGGAAAGACTACTGTTGCTAAAAAATTGGCTAAAAAAATTGGGTTTAGATACATTAATGTCAATGAGTTATCTTCAAGATTTGTAGAAAGTTTTGACAAAAAATTTGAAAGCAATGTTATTGATGTAAAGAAAATGTCAAAACATATAGATTCTATAAAAGATGATGTTGTTTTGGATGGGCATTTGTCGCATTATTTCAAAGTTGATTTAATAATAATTTTAAGATTAGATCCAAGTATGCTTGAAAAAAGGCTTAGAAAAAGATATAAAAATAAAATTAAGATAAAGGAAAATGTTGATGCTGAAATTTTAGGAGTAATAACTTCAGATTGTGCTGGAAAAAAAGCTTGTGAGATAAATTGTACTGGGAAAAAAGTTGAAGAAATAGTTGAAGAAATTATAAAAATCATTAGAAAGGATAAATGTGAATTTGGTAAAATAGATTGGCTGAAAAAATATGAAAAAAAATTAATCCAAATCTCCTAAGCCGATCATAATCCAATTATATTCATCTGTTTTATTTTTCATGCAGAAATATAATTTATCGCTTTCGCCGCTGTTTGATTTAAAGAACCAAATTGTACCTCTTAGAGTTTGATTGCATTCAGGTAATGTTTGAATAGGATCTATTTTTATTCCTCCTTTAACTTCTAATTCAGTTGATGGATTGCTTGTGCCTATTCCTATTCTTTTTGAGCTAGCATTAACAAACAAACTGTCGCTAACATTCAAAGATAAACCGTTTGATGAAGATGTGTTTATTTCCAAACTTGAAGTAGGATTAGTTGTGCCTATGCCAACATTACCAGTGCTTGATATTCTTACTCTTTCCCTGATATTGTTGCTTCCACCAAGATTATATGCTGTAGATCCTGTAAGAAATATAATATCCATTGGAACCAAATCATTAGAAACACTTCCACTAACCCATGCACTTATACCAGCATTTTGTTCCCAAGAGTTTCCATCATAACCTCTAAAGTAAAAGCCGCCTATTTGATCTCCTAATTGGACTGTTAGAGGATTAGAAATTGTGCCTCTTGCTCTTTCAATCACAAATTGTGGAGAATGATAAGGATGTGAAGAAGAGTATACTTCGTTATTATACAATAACCAACCGTTTTCTTTTTGAAATCTCATATCGCCACTGATTGGCATCTCTTCTAAATCAGATACGACATGAAGTTTGCTTGTTGGCGATGCTGTGCCTATGCCGACGTTGCTATTGTGTATTCTCATCCTCTCACTGCCGCCTGATGTAAAGCTTATCACATTATCTGTTGCGCCAATGCTGATGGATTCAGAGTTTGCTCCTGTTAGCGTGCCTGATGCTACTTGCAAATTGTTGACAATGCTTGTTGCTGATGGGTCGAGATAATATTGACTGCTTTGTCTGTCATAATATGTTGAAGCATTGACATTGCCTGCGACTTCTAATTCAGCTGATGGGTTGGTTAAGCCTATGCCTACTTTGCCTGAAGAATCTACAACAAAAGGTGTATTATCATTATATTCATCTTCTATTAACAAACTTTTACCAAGACCTAAATTTGTTATTTTCACAACACTTCCATTTGATGTATTGAAATTCTGTTCTATTTTTAAAATACTCGAACTGTCGTTACATGTACCTCCCATTTCTTTGCAATTAGAAGAAAAGAAAACTAGATCACTCAGTTTCACCATACCGTTTGATGTTATTGTATCATTCCTTGTTATATTTAAGAAATTGGCTGTGTCATTTGCTATACCAAACCCACCATATCTTGATGAAATTATTTGAATTATATTGTTTTTATACTCTATCAAATTGTTTGAATTGCCGGATATGTCTATCATTTTTCCATTACTTGAAAAACCAAATGGATACATATAGATGGCGGTACCAGCCGTAAGTCCTGCAAAAGAAGGATCGCCAAATCTTATACCAATTCCGTTTTGACTTATTCTAAAAAACTTTATGCCTTCTCCGTCCGAAATATCTCCGTGAAAGTATATATGAGAGCCACCATTTACAATATTCTCAAATTTTATGCCTATTTTGTTTGTATTGTGACTATATGTACCTATAGTTATACCATCTTTGATTGAACCCGGAATTTCTATATAACTGTTAATGCTTGCAGAACCTATTCCAATTCCTCCGGTTGTTGAATTGACAAAAAAAACATCACTTACATTCAAAGCTACTCCACTTGGATTGTTAATTTCAACTTTAGCTAATGGTGTTTCAGTTCCAATTCCAACATTGCCTTCATTCTGATAAATCACTGAATTATTCAAACTGCTTGTACCATTCCATAAAGGAATATAGCCGATTGATCCACTGCCAGCAACATCATTTGGATTCATGTCTACTTCAACACATTGTGGTTGATTTGTTGTCAAATTCATGACAACTTGTCCTTGAGGACAATTGCCTATACCGCTTGATGACAAACTGGCTCTTGCTTGATCAGCTGTTGATGCGCCTGTACCTCCAAATGATATTGGAAGTGTGCCTGATGTTATGTTGGATGCTGATAAGCCAGTTGAATTGATGAAATAGATGTTGCTGTCTAATAATGAGTTGCTTATTGTGCCTGATGTGATTTGAGAAGTGTCTATGTTAACAGTTAGATTTGATGCTGACAATATTCTCCCTTTTGAATCAACTGTTAATTGAATGGAGTGTGATGGTGATCCATAAACTCCTTGAGAAACGCCTGTTGTTGATAGTTGTAGATTAGAAAATAAGCCTGTTACTTCGCCTGATGCTGATTGATCTTCATTGATGAATCTTTGATCATAGATAGAACCTGATTCATATGATGAGTTTAAGCCTAAAGTTATACTGCCGCTTGATCCACCGCCTGTCAAGCCAGTGCCTGCCAAAACAGATGTTATGTTGCTTATGCCAGGAGTTGCATTTAATTGAATGCATGTCAAGCTATCGCCAATTGCTTGGACGGCAAAACCTTGCTGGCATGGAGATGGATAATTTGACAGCCTAGACCAAGGAACTGAACCTTGAACTAAAGTGCCTGTGAAATTGACATCACCTAAAACCGTTAATCTTTGAATTGGGTATGTTCCTATACCTAAATTGTCAGGAAAAACATAATTGCCGTTGCCTACAAGTTGGCCAAATGTTCCGGCTCTTATTTGACTAGCATTATGACTAACAGTTTGTGCTTTGACAAAAGTAATTAACATAAAAATAAATATAATCAAAACCAGCTTTTTCATGAATTAAATATTCAAAAAAGATAAAATAAGCTTTATTGTATTTTTTCTATATCAAAAAATATTGTATTGTTTCCAAAAACTATTGCATCTTTCACTTCCCCATTTATTCTAAACTTGACATAATTTATTGCTGAATTTTCATAATCCAATATACCTTGAATTGTAACATTAATGTTAGTTAAATCATAATAATATTCTTCACCAGAAAGAAATTTTACAAGTATTTTGTTAGACGTTGTGGTATAAGGCGTTGTTTCATTATATGTTATATAATTCCATAACCCAGTGCTTGCAATTGCTTCTATATAATATTTTTCTCCTGCAATTCTCTGAGGAATATTCAATTTCTTTGTTATTACAGAAAAACTTTGATTTTCTATTTCAAACCTAGAATTTTGAGCTTGATTGTATAAATTAATAATTTCATTTTCAACATAAACAGATATTTCCCTTGATGCTGCTTGTTTTAGTGATGATATATATTGTGTGTAAAAATTTTGAAATATAAAAAACAAAATTATAAAAAGAATTAAGGAAGATGCAGAGACAAGCAAATATGTTATGAAAGAAACTCCTTTCATAATTATTTTATTTATTTACTATTTGATTAACTTTACATAAGAAAAGTTTATTATTGAATAAAAGAATATTCTTTTTATGAAAGGTATCAGCCCAATTGTAGCTTCTGTTTTATTAATAGCAACTACAATGGCTATAGCTGGTATATTATCCTTTTGGGCGGGAAGTTTTGTTGAGCAAAAAGTAAACGAAAGCTCGACAGCAACAGATGAATTATCTTGTTTAAACTTAAGATTCAATCTTTTTACAAACTGCAAATATAATTCAGCAACAAGAGAAATTAGTTTTATTCTAGAAAATCAAGTAAATAAAGATATAACACTGGACAGTCTGTATGTTTTTTATCCAAGGGATTTCTTAAAACAATACAAGCTTTCTATGGTTTTACCGGCAAATCAATTAATGCCGTTTAACAAATCAGACATAGATGCTGGCTTTGTCTCATTTCAGCTAAGGACAACATGCCCAAATGTTTACAAAGAGTTTAATTGTACTGAGGTTTAGAGATGAAAGGGATATCTGCTTTTGTAAGCATTGTTCTAATAATAGCTTTAACTATAAGTGTTGGTGCTATATTTTCTAGATGGTTCACAAGCTATATCAGAACAACATCCCAAGATATTGAAGATCAAAGCAAAACAAAAATAACATGCAGTAATGCTGGTATTGCTTTAAGCAGAGTCACATACAATCAGACTTCTGGCTATATTTATGGATATATTAGAAACACTGATCTTGTCTCTCTTGGTGACATAGATGTTGAAATATTTTTGAAAAATGCTACAAGGATTTTTGCTGACATTAATTTATCATTGACTCCAGGAGAGCAGAATAGTTTTTCTTATAACCTAAATACAGCAAATTATGATTATATCAGAGTGAAGACAAACTGTTCAAATGTTTATGATTATTTAATGTCTGAACAGATTTTGACTGTTAATTAAGTTAAAAGCAAAAATATTACAACGCCAACAATCATCATAAACAAACTATGTTTTATACCGCCTACAATCTGGCCTTCACTTAATTTTCCTATTGACAAGCCTGCAAACAATCCTTGGATTAATATAAGATTTCTAAACATCGCTTTATATTCTGCTTTCAAAACTTCAATATTTTCTTCTTTGCTTTCTGCCATAAGTTGTTTCATTGACATTTGCGTTAAGCTTGGAACAAGAAATTTTTGCAATCCTATTATAACTGCTAGAAATACAAAAAATATAATATAACCTGAAACTATTTGAGAATTTAAATAAAGTTTTCTCTCTTCCCTTAACCTTTCTATTTCAAGTGTAGTCTTGCTTATGCTTTCAAATACATCTGTTAAATTGCCACCATGTTCATGACTTTCAATTATTGTTGATCCTATTCTGGCTATTAATTTTGATTTAGTTGATTTTGTAAAACTTAAAAAAGCTTTAGAAAATGGTATGTCCCACTCTAGCTGTGCATTTAATTTCTTTACATATGGTGTGAGCTCTCCATAATCGTTTTTTGAAACAGAATTTATTGCTTGTGGCAATGTCATCCCAGATCTCACTGCCTCAACTATATCACCCATAAACTGAGGGAAATTGTCTTCAAGTTTTCTTATTCTTGAAACTTGATAATATTTTAATATTGCTATTGGTAAAGCAACTGCGGCTATTGAAAATCCTATTACAGTGAAAAATATGTTTTTGTACTCTTTGAAAAAAATATAAGTGAACATAAACATTAACAGAGAAAATACAACAACCGATCCAAGCAATATCCAAAGTATTTTATCTTTCATATTTCCACCTGTGTTGCTGATAAAAATAGCATGAAAACTATGTTTAAAAGAGGTATCAATGCATATATGCTTATTTTCATGAGTTGAAATATCCCTATACCACCTAAGTTGGGCTCAATCATGTTCATAACAGAAAATAAACTTATAATAAATAAAGGCGCTGCTATCAATATACCTGTGTAAAATTCAGCATATGCCGATAATTGCTGAATATATTTTTCTCTTTTTATTTTCCAGTGAAATAATGTCTGCTCACTCATGTTTTTCAAATAGAATTTTAAACTACCACCGCTTTCAATTGTGCTTGCAAATCCTAATAGCAACTGCTTAAATTTTTCAGACGGTGTTCTCTTTGCAACCTCTTTCATTGCTGTAACTGGATCCAAGCCAAAAACCTCTATATTTGTAACTATTTTTTCCATTTCTTTTGATAACACACCATAATCTTCAAATTTTGATAAAAGTTTAAAAACAGATGAAGGTGTTATGCCAGATGAAGCAATGGAACCCATGTGAGCAACAACAAAAGGAAGGTTTGCTTCTATATTTGCTCTTCTTGAAGCTGTCTTCTGTATTGGATAAAAATAGCTGGCCACAAAACCTATTAAAAAAAAGATTATTGGTATAAATATCAGATATATTATGAAAGAAAAAATGTTTATTTCATTTAAAGACTTGAAAACAAAAACAGCTATTATTCCTATTAGAAACATCAAAAAAGAATTCATTATAACAATACTATCGTAAACTTTTTTTGGTATATTCATTCCAGATTTAGGTAGTTCTGAATTAAGCTGCTTGAAAATCTCTGGATAATTTTCTGGTATAGATCCAAACAATTTTAATGCAAGTTGACCATAAAATGACATTAATTTTAATTTGATGTTTGTAAGTAAAATGTTTTCTATTTTTCATGAATTATTTTGTAGCCAAACAATTTCTGGATTTTTTTTGATCTTTCTTGCTTGTCAACTATTTTTATTGCATCACTATATTCATTCATCCTTGCTATTTTTTCTTTCAACAATTCTAATTTCTTGGATATCTCATTATCTTTACTATTTAAATTATCTCCTGATTTTGTCTCTTTCAAATCCTCAGAAATTTTATTATCAAAAACTACACTATCTTTATCTTCTAGATTAATTTGTGGTTTAATTTTATCTGTACTTGTGAGTTTTGGAATATCTTCGTATCTAGTTCTCTCTATTATATGGTCTATGATATGAGTATTATCTATCATTATTGGCGGTCTTTCTAAATCTTTTACAACTTGCTCAACAACAACTTTTATTGGCTCTTTTTCTTTCTTAACAGAAACTTCTACTGTTTTTGGCTCTATAATCTCAAGTTTTGCTCTAAAACCTTGCAACCTAGACAATGTTTTTTCAGGATTTTTGTAATATTCATTTATTAATGAACTGACTTTCTCGAAATCTTTTATATTATTTTTCAACATCCATTCAAGAATGCTTTTCCTATTTTCTATTTCTTTTATTGCCTCTTCAACTGTTATACCTTTGAATTTTGCTATTTTTTCAACAACTAAGCTATTTCCATAAAAAACATACTTATCATTGCTTGGTTCCCACTCAGCAACTCTATTTGTCACGACTTTCAAACTGTCTGGGTCTATATATTTTATTTCTTCTATTTCTTTTACTCTTCTTGCTGACTTGCCTTTTTCCTTTGCATGAGACATTATAACAACAACATCCAAACTTTCTACCAATGTTGGTGATAGCTCTATTGGTGGTGTTGTTAACCTCTTGATTACTGTGTCTATGCTGCCTGCATGGAATGTTGTTAATGATGGATGACCTGAAGATATGCCTTGAAATAAAACATATGCTTCTTTACCTCTGACTTCACCAACAATAACATAATCAGGGTTTTGCCTAAAAGAGCTTTTCAACAAATCAAACAATGTTATCTCTCCATATTTTTCGCCTGTAGGCATTGGAATGCCGAAACCTAATCTAGAAACAGCAGGTATCCAATGTTCATGTGGTATCTTCAATTCTCGTGTATCTTCTATACTTACTATTTTTGCTTCAGGTGGTATAAACATGCAGATAGAATTAAGGAATGTTGTTTTTCCTGTTGCAACACCTCCTGCTATTAAAATAGAAGCGCCATTTTCAATCAAATACCAAAAATATGCCATTATATCAGTTGAAGCTGTATTGAATTCTATAAGCTCTAAAGGCGAATAAGGCCTTTCTGAAAATTTTCTTATACTAAATGTAGGGCCGCGTGTTGTTACGTCGCCGGCTAAGCTTGCATTTATTCTGCTTCCATCAGGTAGTGTACCATCCAAAATAGGTTCTGCATAACTTATGTATCTTCCACATCTTTCAGCCAATTTTATAACAAATTCTCTTAGTTCAGAGAGTTCAGAGAAGGACACATTAGTTTGAATAGAACCATATTTTCTATGAACAACATATATTGGTATACCAACACCATCACAGCCTATATCCTCAATCCATGGATCTCTTATCAACGGTTCTATTTTGTTTAAGCCAATAAAATCTCTATAGATATAATACATTATTTTTGAAAATTGTTGTTTTGTTATTGAAATGCCAAGACTTTCAATTATTTTTATTATCTGAGACTCAAGATATTGTTCAGCCTTGTTTTCATCTTTTATAGCGCTTAATCCAACTTGAATCATATCAACAAGTTCTTCAGAAATTGTCTTTAACGTCTTTTTTTCTTCTGAAGTTAGCACAGGCTCTTCAACAAGATATATAAGTTGTTCTTTAGTGGAATCCCATTTTATGTGAGCTTCTGCAAAAGGCATTATAAGATGGTATTTGAAATCAACTTGTGAAATGTGATTTACTTCTGGAAATTTTACAAAACCTGGCTGATGGTTTAAAGAGTAGTTTGGTGGTTTGTTTAAACTAATCTCTTTTACATTTTGATCAGGCTGGTTTTGAGCCATCTAAATCTTCATATGTTTTTTTCTTACAGATTTGCCTTTTTTAACTACATGATGGAATCTTGCGCAACTAGGGCAGACTCTCATTGAATTTGTATTTAGATGGACTAGCCTCTTGTCTACTTGCTGCAAGATTGTTGGATCATTTATTTTAAAGCCTTTTCTAGTTTCAAATGTTTTCCATCTTGGAACTCTCTTGCCGCAAATACCACATGTAATTAAAGCCTCTCTTCCTCTTCTTTTTGTATGTAAATACTCTCTTTTATATGGAGCTGTTGATATAGGCAAAGCATTCACCTCTTTAATATATTAGCAGCTATATTATTAAGAATAAAGCTTATGAAAGTATTTGTTTTAATGCTGATAAAGATATCGTTGACCATGTTTCTATTTTTTCACCATTTTTTATAAGTTTTTCTATTTCATTTAAGCTCATGAAACTGCCTGTCTTTAGCTCTTCTGATGCCGGTTTGACGTCTTTTTTTGTTTCAAGCATGTAAAGTATACCAAAATGAACTTGTCCTACTTCGTTTGTATCATCATTTATATATCCTATCACTTTTGGCTTCCCTTCTAATCCAATTTCCTCTTTCAATTCTCTTTTCAAGCTATTGATTATTGGATTGCCAGTTTCATCTGTTTTGTCAATATGACCACCTATGCCCCAAGAAAACATATGTTGCAGCCTCTCATCTGTATGTTCTTTGCTTGACTGAGGACGTTGATAAACAAATATTTTTTTGTTTTTAACAACAATTGTGTAAGCAATTGGCTGTTTTTTTGAAGGGTCTTTTTCTGCTATGCCCCTTTTAATAAAATAATAATTGTCTAAAATTATTTTTTCAAAATTGAATTGATTATAGCTGCAGAAACCATTAAAATAGAAATCCTTGAATAATTTTTCCCTGTCAACAACCATTATAAGCTGCTCGTTTTTATCCATTCTACTTATATAAGAAAAGGAATAATTTATCTATTATGGTATATTCAGACAATGTTATTACAACAAACAGAAAAGGTGAAAAGGAAATAAGGAATTTGCTTGATAAAGGCGTTTTTGTAAAGTATGATTATAGAAATCCTGTTAATTTTCAAAAAATGGAAAATGGTAAATTCAAGCTTATATTGAAAGGTGAAAAGGAAAGAGAAGAATATTATGTAATTCCTACAAAGAACAAAGACAGGTTTCTGATGCTCAAGACAAAACCGAAAAGAACTTTTGTATGGAATCAATTTTCTGGGAAAGAAGAAGAGGTTTGAATATAAATTTAGAAACTGATTTAAATATTAGGTTAAATTATTTCAAAAGGTGTTCTTTATGGCTTTTAAGAATGAAGAGTATAGAAAACCAGAATTCAAGCAAGTTTCAAATGTAGTTTGGGAAGTGCCAACTAGCTTTAAAAAAGGTATGAAAGTACCTGCTAGAATTTATGCTAAAAAATCTTTGCTCGATCAGATGGATTTGGAAGTTTTTGATCAAGCGGCAAACGCAGCTATGCTTCCTGGTTTGCTAAAATATTCTTATGTTTTCAGTGACGGCCATTCTGGATACGGCGTCCCAGTTGGATGGTGCGGTGCTTTTGATTTGAAAGAAGGAATAATTTCACCTGGTGCAATTGGATTTGACCAAAACTGTGGGATGAGATTATTGAAAACAAATTTAACATTTGATCAAGTAAAGCCAAAAATTAAAGAATTGACTGATTTGCTTTTCAAAATGGTGCCAGCTGGAGTAGGCGCTACTGCTTATCAAGAGCCAAAAGAAATAGCAAACATACCAGAAGGTAAATTCAAAGAAATTGTTGAAGAAGGCGTAAAATGGGCATATGAAAATGGATATGCATGGAAACAGGATCTTGAGAGAATTGAAGAAAATGGAAGTGTTGATTATGCTGATTTTTCAAAAGTAAGCAAAGAAGCATATAAAAGAGGTAAAAGTCAAATCGGCACTTTGGGTTCTGGCAATCATTATTTGGAAATTCAAGTAATAGAAAGAATTTATGATAAAGAAATTGCTAAAAAATGGGGATTAGGTGAAAACGAAAATCAAGTTTGTGTGATGGTTCACTGTGGCAGTAGAGGATTTGGCCATCAAATTTGCACTGACTATTTGTCAATATTCAACAATGCAATGAAAAAATATGGAATCAATGTTCTTGACCAGCAATTAGCATGTGCGCCGTTTGAATCGCAAGAGGGTCAAGATTTTCTAGGTGCGATGGGTTGCGGAATAAATTATGCTTTTGTCAACAGACAGCTTATAATCTATCAAATAAGAAAAGCATTTGAAAAGGTTTTCAACAAATCAGCCGAAGATCTTGGTTTGGAAATAGTTTATGATGTTGCACACAATACAGCAAAAGTTGAAGAACATTTTGTTGATGGTAAAAAAAGAAAAGTTGTTGTTCATAGAAAAGGCGCAACAAGATCTTTTGGTCCTGGGAATGAAGAGTTGAGCAAAATTTACAAAGAAACTGGTCAGCCTGTTATTGTTGGCGGCAGCATGGAAACAGGAAGCTTTTTGTGTGTTGGTACAAGAAAGGCTGAAGAAGAAACTTTTGGCACAACATTGCATGGCAGCGGAAGAGTCATGAGCAGAACAAAAGCAAAACATTTATTCAGAGGTGATCAATTGCAAAGAAAAATGATGGAGAAGGGAATATATGTAAAAGCAACGACAATGTCTGGTTTAGCTGAAGAGGCTGGCGATGCTTACAAGGATATCAATGAAGTAGTTGATTCGATGCATCAAGCTGGTATAAGTCTGAAAGTGATAAAGCTAAAACCAATAGCAAACATAAAAGGATGAATTGAATGGCATACAAATTTCTTGATGATGTTTCAATTGCTGATGTGGAATTTGAAGCAACAGGAAAGACATTAAAAGAACTGTTTGAATCTGCAGCTCATGCTTTAACAAGTGTTCAAGTAAAAGATTCGAGAAAACTATCTAGCAAAGAATTTATTTTAATTGAAAAGGATGCTGATAGCATAGAAATGCTTTTATTCAATTTCCTCTCAGAATTGGTTTTGATAAAAGATGCTGATAGAATTTTGTTTTCAAAATTTGATGCGAAAATATTTCCTGAAAATAATAAATGGAAGGTTGTTTGCAAATGCTATGGCGAAAAAATAGATCCGGAAAAACATGAATTGCTAGTTGATGTGAAAGCAGTGACAATGCATAAATTCAATATCGAGGAAACAAAGAATGGATGGAAGGCAAGAGTTGTGTTGGATATTTAATTAATGCTACACGTATAACATTTCAAAATTTGTATCCTAAATCCTCAAAAATATTTTTCATTTTCAAACTATCCAATTCCAAAATAGGAGATTCAGAAATTATTGTTATGTTTACCTCTCTTTTCAAAATTTCTCTTGCCAAAGGTTCAAAAGGCGGATTATCTATTGGTGTGTGCACATCAACATACTTTTTAGTTTTTGCATTAAATTGTACACCTTCAAAATGAGAGTTTATGTGATTTAGCTTTAAAGCTTCTAATTTATCAAAAACTTCGCCATAATCAATTTTGCCGTTGTTTCTGACAAATATATGCGCCCAATCAACATATGGAATTAATCCTTTCACCTGCTTGCACATTTCTATTATCTCATCAATCGAACCAAACTGGCTTTCTTTTCCCATTGTTTCTAAACCAAGCTTGACATTTTTTATTCCCATTTGTTTCATTTTATCCAAAATATCGACATAAGCATCTTTTATCATTTCAAAAGTTTTTTCTTTTGTATTTTTACCATAATATCCAGAATGAATGGCAATTGCATCTGCATCAATAATTTCACCTATTTTTGCACACGACAAAATCATTCTTTTACTATTTTCAATTATCTGTTTTTTATCGGAGGACAAATTGATGAAATAAGGCGCGTGTATGGATAGTCTGATATTCAACTCTTTAGCTACTTTGGCGATCTCTTTAGCCGACTTTTCATTTAAATAAATTGATCTGACAAATTCAATTTCTTGACAATTTAACCCAAGCTGGGACAAATATTTTAATGATCCTATAGTTGTTTTATCTTTTGATGTCGCGCAATTTCCCGCAGGCCCCAAAAATATTTTTGTCATCTATTATATTTGTTATAAAAAACTAAAATAGTTTGTAGTACAAATTATTTTATGGATGATGTTATCCGTCAAGCTGAAAGTTACACTGAAAATTATATTCTTAGGCAAATAATGGCGTCAATAAAATGTGGTTGCCCAAATTGTATGAGACTCGCTGCATCTTATGTAAAACTTTATTATTTTGGATCGTTTGATGACGAAGTTTTCAAATATATTACAAACATTGTAAAAAAAGAACAAGAGCAAAATCATAAAGCTAAACATAGAATGTAAAAACAAAAGATTTTAAAATTTGAATATTCTGATATTTTTAAGTTGGTGGTTGAAATAGAAAAATTCTATATAACAACTGCAATTCCGTATGTGAATGCAGCTCCTCATATAGGTTTTGCTCTAGAACTTATACAAACAGATGTCATAGCAAGGTTCAAAAGACTTGTTGGAAATGATGTTTTTTTCTTAACCGGAACTGATGAAAATGCACAAAAAAATGCATTAACAGCAGAAAAATTGGGAATAAAAGTAAAAGAACTCGTAGATAAAAATGCAAAACTTTTCATTGAATTAACAAAAACATTAGCAATATCAAACGACGATTTTATAAGAACTACAGAAGAAAAGCACAAAAAAGCATCTGAAAAAATTTGGATGAAATGTTTTGAAAAAGGTGATATATACAAAAAAACTTATACAGGTTTGTATTGTGTTGGGTGCGAAGCTTTTGTAACAGAAAAAGATTTAGCTGATGGTAAATGTCCGGAACATTTAAAAGAACCTGAAAAAGTTTCTGAAGAAAATTATTTTTTTAGATTGTCAAAATATCAGAAAGAATTAGAAAATATAATAAAAAATGATGAGATAAAAATAATTCCTGAGACAAGGAAAAATGAAATACTTAATTTTATAAAAGAAGGTTTGTCTGACTTTAGCATTTCTCGACCTGCAGAAAGAGTAAAACATTGGGGTATACCTGTACCAAATGATAAAAATCAAATAATTTATGTTTGGTTTGATGCATTGATAAATTACATAAGTGCTATAGATTATGAAAATGGTGAGAAAAAATTCAAAAAATATTGGCCTGCAGATTTGCATGTTATTGGCAAAGGAATAACAAGATTTCACGCAATATATTGGCCTGCAATGCTTTTGTCTGCTGAATTACCATTACCAAAGGCTATATTTGTTCACGGTTATGTCACTGTCAATGGTCAAAAAATAAGCAAATCATTAGGCAATGTAGTAGATCCAAATGATGTTGTAAAGAAATTTGGCGTCGATCAGTTAAGATATTTTATTATAAGGGACATACCTGTTTTTGATGATGGTGATTTTAATGAAAAGGCTTTAATCGAAAGAGTTAACAACGAGCTTGTATCAAAATATTCAAATCTGTTTTACAGAATTACTTCATTTATCAAATCTAATTTTAATGGTAAAGTTCCTGAAGGATCAAATGACAAAAAATTAAAACTAGTTTTTGAAAAATCAGTTGATAGATATTTAGAATTAATGAATGATTATAAACTTAACGAGGCATTGATGGTTGTATTAAACTTGACAGATGAATTAAACAAATACTTTCAAGAAAACAAGCCATGGGAAGTCATAAAAACAGATAGAAAAAAATGCAACGATATCGTTTACACATCTGTTAATATGCTTAAAGTGTTGTCTATATTGTTTTATCCATTTATACCAAATTCAAGTCAAATTGCCATGAAATGTCTTGGCTTAAATTTAGAATGGAAAAATATTGAAATTGATTTAAATGCTGGAAGAAATATAGATGCTGTGATGTTGTTCAAAAAAATAAATGAGTGATCAGATGATAAGCATAGATGAATTCAAAAAAGTTGAATTAAAAGTGGGTTATGTTGAAGACGTTGAAGAAATAAAAGGCTCTAAAAAGCTTTACAAACTAAAAGTAAATTTTGGTGAAGAAACAAGACAAATTGTTTCTGGTATAAAAGAACATTACAAAATTGAAGAAATAAAAGGCAAACAATTTGTTTTCGTAACAAATCTTGAGCCAGCAAAATTAATGAGTGAAATCTCAGAAGGAATGATACTTGCCGCAGTTGATGATGAGACTTTGTCATTAATTTCGCCAGAAAGAAAAGTAAAAAACGGCACAAAACTAAGCTAGCATATAAATAAGTTTATTTCAAATAATTATAGTTATGATATTGAGTGATAAAGACATTATAAAGGCTTTGAATGAAAAAAGGATAAAGATAGAACCTTTGGATATAAAAGAACAAGTAAAATCTGTTTGTGTTGATTTAAAGTTAGGTAATGAATTCAAACTTTTTAAGATAAATCACAAATCACATATAGATCCATCTTCTGATAATATAGGAAATATAACTGAATCTGTATATGTAAAAGATGGTGAGTATTTCATAATTCACCCAAATGAGTTTGTTCTTGGTGTTACCAAAGAAAGTATTGAGTTGCCTAAAGATATAGCTGCCAGAATTGATGGTAGATCTAGCTTAGCAAGAATGGGTATAATAGTCCATTCAACCGCTGGAAGGGTTGATCCTGGTTTTTCTGGAAAGCTCACGTTAGAAATATCCAATATAGGTAGATTGCCTGTATACATATACCCTGGCATGAGGTTTTGCAGCCTTGTTTTTGAGTTAATATCATCTCAAGTTGAAAAGGACTATAAAAAAATAGGTAAATATAGCGGCTTTACATCGCCAATGGAAACAAAAATTCAAGAAGAATTTAAAGTATAACATTTAAAAATTATAATTATCAATTAGTAAGGAGATTGATATGGCATTGAGACCTGGAAGAACCGTAAGAAGAATTAAAAGACCTTGGACTAGAGTTTCTCAGAGAAAGCCTAAAAAAAGCTATGTAGTCGGTGTGCCATATCCAAGAATTCATGTTTTTGAAATGGGAAATAAAACAAAACAGTTTGAAGTTACTCTTGAATTAAAAGTGGAAAATTCTGTTCAAATAAGAGAAAATGCGCTTGAAGCTGCAAGAATAGTTGCAAACAAATATATAGAGAAAGTACTAGGTAAAGAAGGGTTTTTCATGAAAGTTTTGAAATATCCTCACCAAATTCTAAGAGAGCACTCACTTGCTACAGGTGCTGGCGCAGATAGATTTTCTATGGGTATGAGAAAAGCATTTGGCAGGCCTAAAGGAAGGGCTGTCATAATTCATTCAGGAGAGACTCTGATGATATTAAAGGTTGATAAAGCTAATCTAGATAATGCTAAAGAAGCATTGAGAAGGGCTTCTACAAAATTGCCTACACCTTGTAAAATAATTGTATCTTAAAATCTCCAAAAGTTTGCTATTATCAGAATTCCTAACATAATTCTAGCAAACCTAGGCACATCGTCATGCCAGCTTTTTGTCAATTTTAGCTCAAATCTATTTCTGTAAAAAGAATAAATGCCATCTACTATCATGAATAAACCTAGAGCAACTGAGTTTAATAACTTTAAAACAAAACCTAAAGCTGTAACTAGCCTTGTAAATCTCATTGTCTTTTCTGGTAACTCGTCAGCTAGGTAAGAATCCCACATTACTGATCTCCAAGATAATGGAGATTTAAAGACATCGTGGAAAAAGTCGCTTGCAGACTTTTTTGCTTCTGCAAAAAAGCCCTTAACCTTTGAGAGCAGTTGCCTGCCCTTTAGGGGTTGAGCCATTGTAGATTATTATACCCTAGCTTGCTTAAAAAGGTTTCGAAATTGAAATTTTTGAAAAAAAATAAGCAAAAATAATGCTTTTTTTGCTTTTATAGGTTATTATAAGACTTTTTTAGTTATAAAAAATCATTAAAATTCTTATTTTATACAAGAACCATTCTTGCATCAGTAGCTATTGCTTTGCTGCTGTCAACTATTAACGGATTTATGTCAACTTCTGATATTTCTGGGTTCTCGATCATTATTCTTGATAGCTTAACCAAAACATCTGCTATTAATTCTACATTTGCTTTTTTTCCCCTAAAGCCCTTGAATATCTTTGATGATTTTAGTTCACCAATCATTTCCAATGCTGTTTTTCTATCAACAGGTGCTATTCTAAATACTATGTCCTTTAATGCCTCTGCATAAATGCCGCCTAAACCAACCATTATCACTGGACCAAATGTGTTATCTCTTTTAGCACCGACAATAAGTTCAAAGTCTCCTTTAACCATCTCCTGTATGTAAAATCCTTGGGGATAAACATTGATTTTTTTCATATTACCAATAATCGAGATATATGCCTCTTCTAAAGATTTTTCATCTTTTATATCAAGCACAACAGCCCCTACATCTGTTTTGTGCACAACTTCTTCAGATACGGCTTTCAAAACAAGCGGAAATCCCATCCATAATGCTGTTTTTTTTAACTGTTCAAAAGAAGTGCAAACTTCACCTTTTGCAATAGGTATTTTGTAAGCTGCCAAAATATCTTTTGCCTCTTTTTCTGTAAGATTTTTTGTCTGTTTTAACTGCATAATTCTACGCAAATTCATAGAATAATTATAGCTTTGGTTTAATATCATTTTTTCCCCATTGCTCTTTTAAGTACAAATTTTCGTAGTCCTTTTAACTTGCCTTTTTTATCAAGATATATGATTACAAAGATACCGATTATACCAGCAGCCATTATAAAATCTATACCTAATCCAATCAAAGATAAAACACCTTTAGCTGTTGTACCAGCATAGACAAGAAATACTGCTCTTGGGATCATACCTATGATTGTAGCTAATATGTATTTTCTAAAATCTATTTTTGTAACGCCTGCTACATAGCTTATTAAATCAAATGGTATAAGTGGAATCAATCTTGCTATTAAAATAGCTTTGCTACCATTTTTATCTATCCATTCGTCAACTTCGCCAATCCACTCGTCTCCTAAAAGTTTTATGACAATTTTTCTTCCAAAGTATCTAGAAATAAAAAATGCTATTGTTGCACCTGCTAGCAAACCTAAAACTCCTACAGCTATAACTTTGGTTGTATCTAAACCTAAAGCGCCTGACAAAGCTATAACAGCTTCTGATGGAATAACAACAAGTATTGTCTGCAAAATCATTAAAAGAAACAACCCAATATAGCCGTATGTGTTAAGCAAATGATAAATCAAACCTTCAAACATCTATAAAGAATTAATTTAAATCAATTTAAAATTTGATAGCCCCGCCCAGATTCGAACTGGGGTCTCGAGGTCCAGAGCCTCGCGTGCTTGGCCACTACACTACAGGGCTGCACAATAATTAGATTTTTTTCAATTCTTTTAATCCTTTTTGTGTTATCGCAAAAGTAGAATCAGAACCATATATGCTGACGAGCCATTGCTCTTCTAGCAATTCATCGATAATAGCATCAAAATCTTTTTTAGAAACTTTTTTCTTTTTAGAAATTTGTTTAAAAACTTCAGACTTTTTGCAAACTTGCATTTCTTTTGCTACACCCATTACAAGTTTTGCCAATTCCCTATTCATATAACCAGTTCTTTTTTAAGCATTTGTGCAGCAGCGTCACCTTTAAGTTTTTTTACAATACCCAAAGCAAATTGTGCAGCTGTGCCTGGTGCTTGTGATGTGATTATATTTTGATCAATTAAAACAGGTTGATCGCGTGGATATGCTAAAAGCTTCTCCATACCAGGTGCTATAACAGCTTTTTTTTCATCTAACAATCCATTTGTAGCTAGAATGACAACAGCTTCACCTATAGCTGCAACTAATTTGCCTTGTGTAACAAAAGCTTTTACATAATCTACTAGTACAGTAGATTTTGACAAAACAGCATAACCTGGTCCGCCTATTAAGATGATGCCGTCATAATTTCTTAAGTTTACTTCAGCCATCCTTTTTTCAGTCATTATTCTTATTTTATTTTTGCCATCAACCATTGATGCTGTAACACCTATTATATCAACCTGAAATCCAGCTTTTCTCAATATTGAAGCAGTTGTTACAAGTTCTATCTCATCAAAACCATTCACAACAGGAATCACAAGTTTCATTTTGCCACCTCAACACATATATTCAATTTTAATCTTTTAAGATTTATTTTCTATTAATAAAAAGATAATAAAACAATTAATTTCATAAATCAATAGAATTATAGGTGGTTTTTTGCCTGTAGTAGGTTATTACATAAGATCCATAGAAGCAAAGAGAAGAAACCCAACTAAAGATAGGGTTGATATAAACACAAACCTGAAAATTACAGCAATGGAAAAAGCAAATGTTGGTATCAAAAATAAAGAACCATCAATTGATATTTCTTTTGAACTCCATACCAGATATGAGCCTGATGTTGGTGAAATCAGCATGGAAGGTAATGTAATGTACATTGGACCAAATATTAATGAAGCTTTGAAAATGTGGAAAAATGAGAAAAAAATATTACAGGATGTTGACATAGAAGTAAAAAACTTTCTTTTGAGAAAATGCATGACAATTGAGATAAATTTAGCAGAGAATATGGGGCTGCCACCGCCAATAATGTTTCCTACTGTTATTCCTGCTGACAAAAGACCTCAAGGAGATACTAGATATATAGGATGAAAGGATGTATAAGCAAGTAATTGTTTTAAGAAAAGACTTGAAGATGTCAACAGGTAAAGCTGCTGCTCAAGCTGCACATGCATCTTTAAAGGCTGTTGAAAAGGCTAGAAAAAATGTTGTATTTATGTGGAATTTAGTTGGTGCAAAAAAGGTTGTTTTAGCAGCTGAAAATGAATCTCAACTCAAAGAAATTTATGAAAATGCTAGAAAAGCGAAGCTGCCATGTTCAATAATCAAAGACGCTGGTAAAACTCATCTTAAGCCAGGCACATTAACAGCTGTGGCTATAGGACCTGATAATGAAAGAAAAATAGATGAAATAACTGGCAAGCTAAAAATGCTATAATCATTTCGACCAAACATTTGATGATTTTCTATTTGAAACTATGCTAAATAATTCTATTAAAACTGTAAGAAATTGGGCAAATGTTATGAAAAAATAATATGGAAATGCAAACAAGTAAACAAATAAATGAACTAATTTGACTCTGCCTAGTCTGAAGAATAAAAGGATATTATAGAAAATTGTTGCAAAATAATTCAAAATCGTTATTGCAAGCAAAGCTGTTAAAGGATAAATGCCTACCAAGACTCTGTAAAGCAATTCAAACATCCCATATGAGCAAAACCATCTGAAGATGTAAAGAAATGATTCTTGTGAAAAGACATTACCAGTAGATATGAAATATGTGTAAAAACCGCTGAAAAACCAATATAAAACAGACGGCAGATAAAGAAAGGAAAAAACATACCAAAAAAGATGTGTTGGTAGAGTGTAATATCCTAAAGGCCCTGATCGTTTTGATGCAAAAATGTCTTTGTGCTTTCTCAAAACTTGCAAAGTTCCTCTTCCCCATCTTATTCTTTGTTTTAGCAATGACTTTAAAGTAGAAGGTGTTGTAGTAAACATAACAGCGTCTGGATTAGCAACTGCCTTGTATCCTGCTTTGGCAAGCCTTAATGTTATTTCAAAATCTTCTGTCAGCGTATCAGCATTAAAACCGTTGACTCTGAGAAAAACTGATTTTTTTATTGCGAAAAACCCAGGCAGCACTGAAACAGCACCTATCTTTGATGACAAATATCTCCATCCAGATGACACTATATAATCAAAATCCTGAAACCATGTCAAAGGATTTTTTGTTAGCTTTGCTCTGACAGCACCAGAAGAAGATGCTATTGATTTGTCTTGCAGAGGTTTTATAATCTCTTTTATTGTCTGCTTTTCAAGACTTGAGTCTGCATCTAAAAACAATATGTATTCATATTTTGCTTTTGTAACACCATAATTCAATGCCCTTGCTTTGCCGACGTGTTTTGTATGCAAAAGCCTTATCTGTTTGTTTTGCATTGATTTGACTATCTCAGCTGTTTTGTCTGTTGAACCATCGTTAACAACTATAACTTCTATTTTACCTTTGTAATCAGAATCAAACACACTTTGTATAGTCTCTTTGATAGAATCTTGCTCATTATGCGCGGGTATTATGACAGAAACATTTGGTTGAAAATCTTTGTATTTTTTTTCAGCTTTTTTGAAAAATATAAATATCCAAGAAAGATTTAGCAAGAAAAGAAATGTAAACAGAAAAACCAAAACAATTTCATATATCATCTTGCATTGCCTTTCTTTGGTATAACATACCAATTCAATCTTTTCCTTAAAATGGCTCTTGCTATTCCATCAGCGATACCGATTGTCACTGCTATGCCGACTGTAAATGCTGATACTATGACGCTCTTTATCATTGATGTTTTCTTTTCTTTTTTCATAACATATATCAAAGCTAACAAAAATCCTGAGCTAGCCAAAGTTGATTTCAAAGTCTCTTTTGAAAATTTAATTATGTTAAAAGGCGCTGGTTCACCTGTCCAAAAGTAAATCATGCCTGATGCTATAAATATAAGAAAAACTATGCTTGAAACATATCCTGTTAAAGTCATAAACAGCATTGCTTTTTGTGGTAAAGTAAATTTGCCAAATAAAATTGATTTCCAATGATCTAGAAATGCATTAAAGTTTCCATAAGCCCATTTTCTTTGTTGTTTTCTCAAATCTCTTACAGTGTATGGAACTTCGCCTTTTACTTTCAAGTCATGTAAATAGACTATTTTATAGCCTGCATTTAAAACTCTCACTGAAAATTCAACATCTTCTGTCAAGCTCCATTCTTGCCATCCACCCAATTTTTTTATCAAATCTTTTCTTATGGCTTGACCTGATCCAAACAAGAGGGGGACGCCTAAAGCATTGTTTATTGGTGCTATAAGCTTTTGGTAAACCATAACTATACCGGATGCAAATTTTGTGACAATGTTCTGCTTTTCATTGATGAATATCCATCTTGATTGAACACAACCAATTTTTTTGTCAAGCAAAAACGGTGTTACTATTTCTTTCAAAAAATTTCTGCTAGGAACAAAGTCAGAATCAAATATTACTATGATATCGCCTTTTGAATATTTCAGCATATGATTTAGATTTCCTGCTTTAAAACCAACGTTGCTTCCTCTTCTTGTAACTTTGATATTATTTTCAGCTGCAAATTCGTCAATTCTTTTTGATATCTCTTTGTTGTTGCTATCATCACCTATTATTATCTCATATCTATCTTTTGGATAATCAAGCTCAAGACATTTTTTTGCGCATCTTAATGCAACTAATTCATTGTATGTTGGTATTTGTATTGTTACAAAAGGCCATTCTTTTATATTCAATTTTTGACGTTGATTTCTTTGAGAGAATATTGACAAAAGGCACATTAATATGAAGTAAACTGAGAAAAAGACTACTGGAAAGAAAAATATGTTATAGGTCAAAAAACTAGTCTGATTTATTGTTTGCCATAATGTTTTAAACCATATCAAGTCCATTTCTACCAACTATATAAATTATTATAAAATTATATTTTTTAAGTGTTTAAATGAAAAGATACACTAAAAAAGCATATGTTTTTGCTGCTATTCTTTCTTTGGTTTTATACTCAATAGGCATAATTACAGGAATATACATACAAAAACAAAGCCAAAATTCAGTTGAAGCTAGGCTTGAGCAGATACAAAGATCAATAGAAAATACACAACTTGAATACCTTTACATAAATAGTTTAGGTGAAAAAATAAGCTGCGATTCTTTTAAAATACTTGTTGATGAAACTACGAATAATGTGTGGCAAATAGGTGATGAACTTGTAAAACTTGAAAGCGAAAGCAACAATGAAAAGTTTGTAGAATTGAAAAAAGAATATTCTCTTCTTTCAATAAGGGCATGGATATTGAACAATTATTTCAAAAACAAATGCAACTCTGATGATAAGGTAATACTTTATTTCTATTCAATACCTTGTGATCAATGCATAATTCAAGGAAAGATACTTGATGATTTAAGGGAAAATGAATTGAAAGGAAAACTCAAAGTTTTTGTGTTAGATATAAATGTTGAAGAACCTATGGTTGAACTTGTTAAAAAAACATATAAAATAAACGGCACTCCATCTATAGTTGTTGAAAACAAAACATTCTATGGCCTTGTAGAAAAAAACAAAATACTATCATCAGTTTAAATAGGTGTAATTGCCTGCATAATCCATAACTGATAATATTATTTTCATTGTTGCTAAATCCATATCTCTGTCTGTCTTTGCATAAACATAAATTCTGTTGCTGGATACCTTGATGATTGTTTCGTTTGCATATGTTGGTGGTATGTAAACTATCTTTAATACACCGTCCTCTCGAGTTATATTATCAAAACTTTCAATTTCAGAGGCATTTATGTTTTTTTCAAAAATTATTGGATAAGATGTTTTGTATATTGCTGTAAGTTTGTATGCTAATTCAAAAAAATTTGCTTGATACCTTCCTATGTATTGCTGTTCTGGTTTGAAAAGAATTGAAATATTTTGAATTTTGTAATCCCAAAACATATTTCCAAGCATTTTATCATTTGGATAAACAGGAATTCTCTCAGCTGCTTTAACATTATCTCTAAAAACAAAAAGTAATCCTCTGTATTTTACAGAATTTACAGGTTTCAAGTTAATTAAAACTTGAATTAAAACCATTATTATTGCTGACAGAATTAACAAAAAAATTAATGTTTTTATGAATGTTTTTACTTTGAATTTTGCTTTCATTTTAATCATCATAGAATTTTATAGAAAAAATAAAAGAAAAAAGAAGGCCAAATTAGCCAAGTTTCTATCTGACTTAAGCAGGTGTAATACCGCTTGCAGATAGACTTGTAACTTTGACTGCAGTATTGCTACCTAGCTGTCCAGCGAATGTATCAAATTGTTGTAATAGACTTGTTGCCATTCTTGTGTTTGCTTCTTCCCAACCAGCTACAACAACAACAACTTGTCCTGATTTGAAGACACCGTCGTAGACCTTTATGTAGCCTTCACCCTCAGCAAATGGTAATAGTCCAGAGCTACCGTATGTTGGATAGCTTAGACCCATTGCTTGAGCTGTGAGTCTATTTACAGCTGGACCACCTACTAATACTAGGTGTTTACCAACTGTTGCAGGATCTACTTCAGTATCCAATTTTGCGACAGTTGTTGTGACTGGGACTACTTTCTTGATGTTACCGCCTTCTGTTGTTGTTGCACTTCCACTTGGACCGTAAACGACTACTTTAGCCTTTACTTGGTCTGCAGGAACGTGCACGACAACTTTATCAGCAGCGCCGTTGCTATCTGGGTTCTTTATGACAACACCATATCTTGTTCTCAAGTCGTATTCTTTTGTACCTATGTTATTTCCGTTCCATGTCAATTCTGTTGATTCTGAGTCGTCTGCTGTTGCACCTAGATGATCGAAATTACCACCAGATGCTGTCCAGACAGAGACTACATCGTCAGATGACACTGCACTATCTAATGTTAATGCAAATGTTGTCAACCCTGTTGTGTTTTGAATTGTAAACTTCAAGTCACCTGCTCTGGTATCTTGATAGTTTACATTTGCAACATCAAAAGCTGTTCCTGCTAATGTGATGTTACCTGCATATGTAACATCATTGTCATTGTCAACATAGAATACTGTTACTCTGCCGTTTGTTGAATCCAATTTCAGATACAATGTATCTGTCTTGTATGAATTTCCGCTTACCAACTCAACCAAACCTTCATCTAGGCCGGCTGATCTGATTCTCAAAACTGTGTTACTTGAACCCCAGTTGGAACCAGCGTCTGTTAGATCAACGCCTGTTTCAACAGATACCTCATATTGTTGATATGAGTTAACTGTTAGGCTGTCTAAGCAGACTTTTGCATAAGCATTTGGAAATTCATAGCATTGGCCAACTGTTACTGGATTATCTGTGTAATCGTCTCTTATAAAGTCATTCTCGATTGCTATTGTTGGTGAGTTGCTTGTCAAGCCAGATAATTTCCAGACCCACAATGGGTTGTTTTTATCTTGGCCTATGTAAGCATCACCGTTGTTGTATGTCTTTGTTGTTTCTTCGCCAAGTAATAATACAGCTACTCTATCTTCTTTTGTATCAGAGTAACCGTAATCTGTTGGCTTTACTTTGATACCATTGACTGTTTTTACTTGTCCTTGAGATACTGTAGCAGATACGCCGTCTACATCAACCAAGACAGATCCACTAGAGAAGACATTCTTCAATGTGACTGTCTTTCCTAGTACTTTGACACTATCACCAACGCTTAGAGTGTATTCATCACCTACTCTAGCTGTGAAAGTGTCACTGTCTGCTACACTCTCTATGACTAGAGTCTTACCCAAGAATTCAATTTCCAGAGGATCTGTTGTTGTTGCTTTAGATACATTGATAGATTCGTCAAAGACGAATGCGTATGTCAATGCATCTTTTTGGATTTCCAAGTAAACACCATCTGCATATTTATCATCAGATGATGTTAAGCTTGTTTCAACATCCAAGTTATTAGCTGTGGATGTTAATTGGATTTCCTCATGGAAATCGTATGTATCATCTTGGAAAGACACAGAGCTATCTTTTAGTCCAGAGAGTTTGTATTGTTTCAATGCTGTATCTAGATAGTTACCACCAGCTATAGTGTCTCCTAATTCTATTTCTTCTGAAGTAGCGCCAGATAAAACTGTATCGCCGCTTACAGAGACTAGTTCATAGGATTCACCAGCTAGTCTAACTGCTAGATCAACAGCACCGACGACATCTGCTGGAGCTGCACCTGAACCTACCACAACATAAGCGTCCAAGTTATGGTTCTTGAACAAAAATGTTGGGTAGTCTCCCAAAGTCACTGCTGCCGATACTATTGGAGCTAGTGCAATAATTGCAGCCAATACGGATGCAATTATTTTGTCTTTCATTTATATTTCACCAATTTATTCCACTTTCGTGGCTTAATAGGCTCTGCAGCCTATTATTCATGACAATATAATGGCTAAAGTAGGTATATAAACCTTACGTGAAACAATTTCAACACAAAAATTATACGAATTTTTAATGTTTATTTTTAACTAAATAAGAAAAAATTCTCTATAATATTGTTTCAATAGTCAGAAAAATTGTTTTTTCAGCTTAAAAAGTTATTAAAATTGTTTTTTAATTTTCGGATTGTTCGGTTTCCTCTTTAACAAATTTTTTCTTCAATTTCACTTTGTTCTTCCTACCTTGCCTTTCTGTTTCTACTACACCACGCTCTTCTAGGTTCTGAATTATCCTACTCACTTTTGCTTTAGAGAACCCTGACAGGGCAACTAGCTTTCTTTGATCTACTTCATCCTCTGGCTGTTGCTGTAGAATTTCAACTATGATTCTTTCAGCTTCATTTAAAACAGATAAAACCAATTCTGGCTTTTTCTTCAAGATTCTTAAATATAATATGATCAAAACAGATATTACAAAAACAGAGGACAAAATAATTATAATATAATATTTTTGATAGCCCTGAGAACTGTCAATTCTTTCATAATATAATCTTATAGGAATTATGTCATCTGGAGATTTTTCACTGAAACTCCATTTTATAAATATCTTCCTGCCATCAGTACCAACTTCTTTTACTGGTGGTGAACTTGGAACCATTATTTTATCTGATAACCCATACCCAAAAGGCAAATCTGTTTTTATGTTTATGTTTTTTGTTTCAACTGTTATTGGTATATCATAAGAAAACAAGTGTATGTTTTTGCTTTGCTTTACTAAATTGATGCCAACAAAACTTACATTCATTTTATTCGAAGTTGCTTTACAGTACAAAGCATCTTGATAATCATTCATAATATAACATTGACCACCTGTTGAGGTTAATTCTTTAATTGGGAAATATAGTGGCATTGTTATTTCTTTTGTTCTTGGACCAAGATTATAATGAAATTCTATCAAAGCTTCATTTTTTTCATTCAGATCTATTGAAATGTCTAGATCATACACTTGAGCAGCACACAAAGGTAAAAAAAGTAAAACTATAATGAAACGTTTCATGATATTATATTTGAAATTAATAGTTAAATCTATTCTATAACAAGGTTTATTTTAAATCCACAACTAGGACATCTATCTTTATCTAGCCTATTTTCAACTATTGCTTCACCTAACCTTTCTATTAAAGGAAATCTGCAATTATAACAGTAAGTTGTGCTATAACCTGCTACGTATGGATCGTGTACATAGACAAATCTTAACCCATTCTTTTCTGCATCAAAAGAAAACTTTTCAAACAACTCAACTGGTGTTTCTGGTATTTCGTGAAAATCTCCAAATGGTTCAAACTTCATTAAATGATAAGGAACGCTTGAATCAAGGTTGTTTATAATCCAATCAACTAAATGAGAATGGCTATTCTCGTCTTCACCTATTTCAGGAATTATTGTATTTGACACTTCTATAAAAACTCTGTGTTTTTTAAAATTCTTTAATGAGTCAAAAATAGGCGAAACATCATCTACATTTAGATATTTTTTATAAAACTCTTTATCAGCCGAAGCTATTATTTTAACATTTACTGCATCCAGATATTTTCCAATTTTTTTTATTGCTTCTGAACTCATAAAACCGTTTGTTACAAGCATTGTTTTTATGTTATATCTTTTGGCTAACCTGAGAATTTTAAATATCAACTCAAAAGACATTGTAGGCTCGTAATCATTAAATGCGAGTAATTTTATTTTTTTAGCATTCATTGTTTTTACTAACTCTTCTGATTTTAGCTTCTTTATTTTGTCAAACTTATCAGTTGTTTTTTTTATCCAATCTATATTTGTACCTATTGTAGAAACTGTGAAAACATCTTGTCCTGGAAAGAAATGATACATGGGAATGTTTTCTATTGATTGAACTTTTGTATCTTTTATGTTGCCATAATTCTTTATTTTTAGAGAATTTTTGTTATTATATCTTAACTTGCATCTACCAAACTGTCCATCTTCAAGCAAACAATTAAATGCACACAAATTACATCTTATTTTTTTACCCTCTTTAGACCAGAACATTGCTTCTTCCATAATCACACCTCAAAAATTGATATATTTATATAAAGTTACAATTTATTAAAGTTTAATCAAAATTCTATCTTCGAAATATTGAATTAAACGTTTCCACAATTCTATCTAATATATTAGCATTTGTAGTAGTGTAAGTACACTCGTATTTTTCATTAATAAATCTAGCAGTTTCGCTTACTTCCTCTATATAACTTTGATCATAGCAACAACCATTTTGATTTCTGCAACTTAAAACTTCTTCGGCATGAAGCACAAAATCTCTGACTTTCATACCAGCAAAGCGTCCTTGCTGTATAACTTGATCTCCTAAACCATATGGTGTTATGCCCTTATCTGAATATAGTACATTTAGCTTTGTTGCAATCAAGTTATCAATAAACTGTCCTGTTCCCAATTCTTCTCTGTTAGAAGGATTGACAGAAGATTTTATCAAACAACTTGGGTTTCCTGGGACTACTGAAGGTAAAAACGATGCAACATAGGATGAATTTGTGAATGTTACAGTATATCCACCTTGAGTGGAATTTTTGCCTACAACAAAGTTTCCATTACCAAAAACTTTAATCCAGTTACAATCTCTTATGCAACCTGGATTAGTTGTATCTCTGCAACTTGTTGGGCATTTATCTAAACCCCACCCACCTGGCGTATAAGAGCAAACTTTAACTGTGGTTGTTGTTGGAGTTGTGGTTTTTGTGGTTGTTCTTGTTGTAAAGGTCGTAGTTTTTGTGGTTGTTCTTGTCGGTGTCGTAGATGTAGCTGTTGGTGTTGTTGGAGTTGGTGTAGCTATTTTACACAAAACATCTGTCTTGTCATAGCATCCATTTATAGCATTACCATCATAAACGACTTGACCTAAAACACTGTAAACGCTGTTGTCTTTAATATCAAGGTTTTCAGTTTCAAAATAGCCACAATAAGGCCAATTGCCACAACTATATAGCCCTGGTATAGAAGTTTGCCAAACCAAGTTTTGATCTTTTGTTATATAAACATTAGAGCTTGAACCTTGTAAATAATTCCAATAAACAATTCCTGATACTTCAAAACTTGGACAATAAGACATTTTTAAAAGTGCACATTTAGGATAGCTGTGACATTGTAATTCAATGCCTGGATTGACAGAAGTTTGGCTTCCTGTTGCGCAAATATAATAATCGCTTTCTTTTGGTGAATGTGCTTCATCATAAAATTCATAACCTATGCTGTCGCCTTCAGGCAATTTGATGAAAAGAATTCTTGCAATTCCTATATTACTACCATACCAATAATCTGTTAAATTAAATGGGCCTTTTGAACATAATCTTCCAGGCGCACCTCCGGGGCCGTCCATGCCTTCGCCGCGTTCATCGCATAGATAAACCCATCTACCTTTAGAATATATTTGAATAAGGAACTTTGACATAATAGATGATTCGTACAAATAGTTGAATTCAATATTATCTAAATATTCATAGTTGTTTACAAGATTCCAGGCAATATACAAAGCTCTTGTGCCATATTTGTTTGTGCAATAAACATCTGTATTTACACTTACAGAGCCGCTACATGCAGTCAATATCTGCTTTATGTTTCTTCCATTATCATCATTACATCTTACTTGATAATTGCTGTTACAATCGTACATAAATGCAGTAAATGGATACAACGTTTTTGTTGTATAATCTGGACAAGAGCACTCAGCATTTATATCTATTGAGCATGGGAGTGTTGTGGTTGTCGTAGTTGGTGTGGTTGTTCTTGTTGTGTTAGGTGTGGTTGTGATTGGTGGTGTGGTTGTTCTTGTTGTGTTAGGTGTGGTTGTGATTGGTGGTGTGGTTGTTCTTGTTGTGTTAGGTGTGGTTGTGATTGGTGGTGTGGTTGTTCTTGTTGTGGTTTTTGTTGTTGTAGTAGTTGTCGGAATAGAACATTGCACAATTTTGTCTGACAAACAACCTTCTATAAACGAAGTGCTGTTAAAAACTCTTCCTTCAGCTTTGTAAATGTATGGGTATATCAAAACATTATCTATGTGTTCAAACTTATTAGGCGATGTATATAACGGACCCCAATTTCTTATTGATATATACCTATATGTTACTTCACCAGATTGAGCATCTGTTGAACTTTCAGGCATGCCTGGTTCATTACCAAATCTTACACCTTCAAATCTATACAAAGTTACATAAGAATAAACACTTGGATGATTCATTGTAAACCAATTGAATGTTACATTTAATTTTGGTCGCCCTCCAAAAATTTCACATTTTATATCAATATAACTTTGACAAACTTTAACTGTAGTGGTTGTTGGTGTTGGAGTGGTTGTGCTAGTGGTTGTTGGGGGTGTGGTTGTTCTTGTTGTTGTAACAGGACAGCAATTCCATTTTATGTAATATTTGTTTCCGCAACCTGCTGCAAAACATTCTTTTTCATAAGATATCCCACCTGAATTGCAAAGTCTTGTTCCTGCAGGACATGTTTTAGCAGAATCACCACAATTAGGATCTGGTCCTGTACAAACAGATGCATAATAACAGCAAGTTGAAATTGCTCCTGGGTTTCCACATCTTTGAGAATCACATGTTGCGCATACACAATGAGAACCGGCAGGATCATTACATGTACAAAATGCTGTTTCAGGCCAATAACATTTAATATTACATTGACTGCCACTTGAACAAGGAATAATACCAAGTGAAGATGATGCTTGAGCTGGAACTATTTCATTATCTGTTATATAAGTAGTTGAAGGTATTCCAGGATTTGATATCGAACTAAAGAATTCTTTTAAGCTTGTTACCAATCCTGTAAAGCTAAATGCATATACTAATGATGGCAGTAAAATGAGTGCCAACAATACATAGCTTGAAAATTTCATAATTTAATTTTGATTTCTATATAAAAAGTTTTTTGTATAAGTATGTTATATATGCCCCAGTAGCTCAGTTGGTAGATAAAAGCCAAAAGCAATTGCCTCGTAAGCAATAGGTCGTGGGTTCAAATCCCACCTGGGGCTTAACAGAATTTAATTGAATCTCTTTTCATACATCCAGATGATATCAACTTATTCACTGCATTAGGATCGCAAAAAGCAGCTCTTTTTACATCATCTTCACTGCATCCTCTATCAACAAGTATTTGACCTATTTCTCCAGCCGATTTTCTCTGACCTTCAAATTCAAAACAATAATATCTACTTCCAGAATAATATTCAGCACCCCATTCTGATTGATCACCTGTTTTGCAACCGCCGTATGAAAATTGAAGTCCATGCAAAAGTTCATGCCTAAAAAGAATATTTAATTCATTTTGACCTAATCCAGATAAAACATTATATTTACAATATACAGCCAATCCCTTACAGCCTTTTTTAGTGACATAACACCAATATCTTATGCCTTCTTCTGTACAATCATCAGATAAATCAATATTAACCCCCATCTCTTTTTTGATCTGCTCAAAAATCTGCCTAAAATCCCCTGAGTACATTGTATGTGTCCAAGGAATGTCTGTAGCAGGGATTGAATGTCCAATTGATGGTGGATCTTGAAAAGCAACAGCTTGATCAGGTGTTTTACACCCTGTACACCAGCTGTTTTTCAAATTTTCTGGAACACATCTATCACATTGAGGTTGAACGCCTGCCAAAGGAATTCTAGTAATAGCATCTACACACAAACCTAAATTGCTATCAAAAACTCCTGTACTGCAACTCCAATCACATTCACATTGGCCCATGGTATAACAATTTCTTGATTGAATCGCAACATTTGTGTGAACAGAAAAAGTCAGATAGTTTTGTCCTGGAACAGAAAGTCTATATTTTTTATCTGTACAACTAAATGTTGCTTCTACGCTGCTTTTGACAGTACTCCACATTTCAACAATTTGATCTGAACAATCATCCTGCAATGTTTGAGCGTTTGCTGGCGAATATACAAATGGTTTTGATTGATCATATGATGAAAGTTTTAATTCGTCTTGTATACACAAATCACCATATGAACCATAATAGCAGTTATTGCATGTCGGTGACTCATCCCAATACACACAACTTGTAACATCACCACAAGATTGCTTCTCCTGATGACAACATCCATAGTTTGCTTGACATGTAACATAGCTATCAAATCTATTTTGCAAATTTTCTAATGCCTTCTGAACAGCATTTGTATAGCATTGATAAAAACCTGGGCAGTTTGATTGACATTCTCCTGCTTGATTGCAATTGCATATCTGCATCATACAACCGCACATATATCTTGAAAACACATTGTCTTCTGCCCATCTTCTAAAATTTCTATAGAGGTACCAAAATCTTACTTTGCCTATGTCTTGATAAACATTATTTGACGAATTTATGAAGAAATTTCCATCGTTTATATACAAATAACTTCCATATGCACCAACATCAAACGATTCGTCATTCGTGCCTGACATTATATCTTGCTGATTGACATTATAATCAATGCAATTAAATTTTCCTGAAAAAAATTCAACACCTTCATCTTCTTTGCTCTTGTTTGATTTAATCATATAACTGTTTAAGATTTTTTTCGTATCTTCTGATAAATAATATTTGATTTCATCAACAGACGGAACAGATGGTGATGTGCATATCCATGTTCTTGTTGTACCTATATTACTTCCACCGTTTTTGGCTATATTTTTTGTTGATTGGTGAGAAGCAAGTGTTAATGCAGTTTTTGTGAATCCTTTGAAATTTTCTATATATTGCTGCATTTTAGACATCATGAAATTTTTTAATGACTCTTTTGTGTATGTTGTTTGATTATACATAGATAAAATCCAAATTACAGCTGTAACTGCAACTATTGATACTATTATCAGCAAACTACTTTGAGATTTTTCACCAAACATATAAAATCACTTCTGCATACATTCCATACGGTCCTGGTACTGGTAACGGCATATGAAATGTCCTAACTGTTTGTTCTGATGTAAATTTATGACCATAATTAACAACTTCATCGACCTTGCTTATTTTTAAATTGTAATCTGTAAAGAAATTATACACATAATGGTTTGAGCCAAATGATGATGAAACAAGATAATTTAAGTTTTCATCAAATTTGTACATATAAGTATCTTCGCAAGCAACCCAAACATTGCCTTTTGAATCAATACCAACGCCATGGGGGCCATTACAAGTATCGCCTACTGCTTTGATATTGCCATTTTTATCTATTTTCACAATAGCATTGCTTGTCTTGAAAACAGCATATATGTTATCTTGATTATCAACCATTATTCCTTTACCGCCAGTATATTCGTCTAATTTAATTTCAAGTATTCTATTTCCTCTGCTAGATGGATCAGTACTCAACTTGAGAATTTTTTTATCATTATAACAGTTTACAACCATACACTCATCCATTGTGCATGGTGCTATGCCATAACTCGTGCAATCAAAATTTATTGTGTTAACCGTGTTAGATGATGGATTAAATGTCATGATATTTTTATCAAATGTTGATATCCATACAATGTTGTGTTTATCAACAAAACAGCCATATGGTCTGTATGGAAGATTTACTTGATTTAATATACTTCCAGTTTTTCCATCAATATAAAATAATACCTTATCATCATACATTCCAACATATACATTGTCATTTCTGTCTATGCACAATGCTCTAACATACACAGCATCCTTTTGCTTTGGCAATATTACATTAAGAAGCATGCATTCGTCTTGCCCAAAATTCATCATTTCGCTTTCATCTATAATCATATCTTTGTTTTTATCGTATGACGTCTCTATTACGCCATTACTATTTTTATCAATGCAACCGTTTTTTTCAGATAATCCAAACTTTACAACAGAATTATAATTCCTGTTGCCAATCCAGACATTTCCTTTGCTATCTAAAGCTATTCTTGAGGGATTGCCATTAACACCCTCTGGCACTGTGTAATATCTTCCCATTTCTCTGCCATCATCTGAACTTACTTTGGAAATTGAATTTCCGTGCGATCTTCTTGAAACATCCAATGGATTTGCATTAGGTATCCACATTGGATTTATTTCTCTTGACACAACTAAAACTGTCAAATTCCATCTATCTCCATAATAATCGGTGAAATATTTTTCAATTATTTTTTTTGCATCAAGATAGCCATAACCCTCGCCGTAAAAAATCATATCGTCTTGAGAAATTATTCTGTCTGATAATATTTGCGCTATTGTTTTTTCTGTTCCTGGCAGTTCTGTATAGAAAATACCTTTTACAGAATCTGAATTATAAAGCAAATTTCTTTCTTCTATTTGAACATCTTGTTTTGTAATTGATGGTTTTCTCATGAAATACAAGGATGTTAAAACAACAAATATTATCAAAATTACAATAATTGTAAGTTCAAAAATTTCTTTTGATTGTCCTTTCATTTTATCAACTTTTTATTTTTACTTTATTTATTTGTGAATTTGACTCAAAAAAATAATATCCTTTTGATTCAATTTTGGAAAATTCTATCTCTTTTTCACAAACCAAATTTTGACATTTTTTTCCTGTTATAAAATCCATACAAATGAAATTCTTGTTATTAATTCTCTCCACATATGTTGGATAATGTAAATACATTTCAGTTTTAGATTGACCCAAAGAAGAGCAGCTTGAATCTATAAATCCTGATAATTTTTCCATTTCACCTGAAACAACTTCTACGGTTATTTTTCCAGGGACTTGTTTATCTCTATCATAGAAAACTATAACTGGACTTGTGACTGTTATCAATTTAGAAAAAGCATCTCCTTCTGAAAAATCGTTTATCCCAAACTCCCATTGTTCTGGCTGAACAACTGATTGAATTGTTTCTTTGGTGTTCCCATATTTCTCACTGTTTATGTTATAACCAAACGTCTCGACTTTAACTCTTATACCATATTCTGTTTTGTTGTCGCATGGTATTTTAAAGCCCTTGAAATTGCTAGAAAAAAAATCAAGTTTTGATTTGTCCAAAATTTTATAAGTGGAAACTTTAATCTGTTCATTTCTTATATTGGCATTCTCATTATATCCTATGCATTTGCTAGATAAAAGCACACCAACTGTTTCATATGATGATTTATAAAATTTAAGTGATTCTTTATCTTCTTCTGATTGAAAATTCAAATAAACAGTTCGATTAATGAAAAAAGCAATTAAAATTATTACAAGTATTAAATATACAGATTTTACAAAAAAACTAGACTCTGATTTCACATTTAATTTATTGATTATTTAAAAAATAAAATTAGCATTTGATAATTTTTTAAAGTTTTTGATAGAATATATTAAAGGTGAGTTGGAGAGATAGCTTCGCCTTTCCCTCAAAAGAAAGGTGAGGAAGTTCCACCCGTTGAGAGATAGACAAGGTGAGAGCCTTGTTTTCGGCATCAGAAACGATACCTTCGTATCCAAATGGAATGATTGGATATGACGTCGGATATTGAAGGATGAAACGGGCCGAAATATCTATGAAACGCAAGCTTTTGCGCTTAGACGGATGCTATCTTAAAACAGAAGGTGGGCTACCCCAACACACCATTTTATATATGTAAAATACAAAGGTGAAAATATGGGAAAGAAAGATCAAACAAGAATACCATCTGGAATGGCTGGTATAGTAAGATATGGTGAAGAACCAAAAGATACAATAAAAATAAAGCCAGAACAAGTTGTATATTTTACAATTGCATTGCTTGTGCTTGAAGTTATACTCAAATTCTATGGCTAAATATTTTTAATCTTATATTATTTTAATGCAAAAATTTCAGGAAATTATAGATAGACTTACAGATATTGAAAAAAACAGAATGAAAATAGCAGATACACTAAAAAATGTCAATAACTCATTCTCGATAGGGCCGAATGAAGAGATTTTTGATAAAAGACTGATAAATAAAATTCAACTAAAACCAATCAAAAAAAATGTTGTTGGTGTTGATGGTGGTATAGTAAAGACAAGTTTGCATGGCGTTGATTTAATACTTTTTAGAGCAATAGGAGTCAATTTCATTTATCTTGATAATGTTTTGCATCAAACTAATTATTTTCCATCAACCTTTCCAGAACCTTCTTCTGAAGTGATAGTTAATGCCTTGTCAGAGATTGAATTAGAATATTGCCATAATTTTGTTAGACAAATAAAAGAGATTGAAACAGCAATTGAATCTATAAAAAAATTCAAACCTGAAATGGTTTTGCTAGATGGATCAATTATACCACATTATGTAACAAAACCTGAAAATGACTTTCTTAAAGAGTATTACAAAAAACTAATAGATATTTACAAAGAGCTCTTTGATTTAAGCGAGAATATTGTACTTGCTGGCGTTATTGAAGATAGTAGAGGCAATAAATTTTGCGATATTTTGATTAGAAGAGCTTTCAGTATATTTGAAGATGAACTAAACAAAAAAAGCCTAAACATCCTTGAAAAGACGAGAGATACAAACTTGCTATATTATATGCTTGAGAAAGGAGAGAGAACTTGTGTCTTTAATTATTCATCTACACCATCAAATCATCCAATAATAAAGGAATTCAGCAAATTTTTTGATAAATTCGTAAGTTTCTATGTGAAAACAGTTGAGTTTGATAGGCCGATAAGAGTGGATTTTTTGGCAAATGATGATCCGATAGAAACAGCAAACGAAATATCAAATTTCTTAATATCTACAAGTGGCCATGCTGACTATGGATTGCCTGCTGTACTGATAGAAGCTGATAAAAGAGCAAAACTCACTCATCAAGATTTAGACAACTTTTATCATGATATAATAAATAAGATTGGTAATTTTTCAAGTATTTTTAAATTAAGAAGAGAAAATAGGCCTTTTTGATTATTTGAAAATTCCAATAGGCACATTATTTAGCTTCATATAGCTTGCATATCCTTTGATATAAACAAGTCCGTTTTTATAATTTATCTCACCGTCAAAATTGTAAATCTCTAATCTGTCATTCTGCAATACAGCTGGTATTTTCAACCCAAGCCAACTTAAGCTGCCTGATACTTGTTTGAATTCCAGATAATCGGATTCTGCATTTGTTATTTTGTATTGCATTGGTTTTGAGGTAAGAGAAAATGAAATATCTGTTTTGTTTATCCCAAAATTATCTATCCAAAAATCTGAAGTCTTGCCTGATATAACCAAGCTATCTGAAGTATATGTTATCTTTCCATTAGCATTTTGCGTGTAAAAATTAACTTTGTCTTTAAATGAAAGTGTTGCTGCATCCATATTTCCAGAGATTACATTACCTTGAATGCTTATCTCGGAATCTTTTATATCAAACTCTATACCATTTAAATAAGTCGGATCAACACCTGATAGTGTTAATTCTATCTTACTACTATCATCTTTTTTGACAGAGGTTACTTTGCCTGTAAGGTTTTTGAAAAAATTGCCTAATGTCTTGACTTTATCGTTTAACTTGCTCTTTTCAAGAAAATCTCTGCCTCTTGGGGATGCTAAAAAAAGTGCGCCTAAGATTATAACTGCTATGATAAAAACTATGACTTTGCTATCCATATTAATCCTTATTTAATTTATGATAAATTAACAATATATTTATATAACTTCAATACAATTTGAAAAAAGGTGCTTGAATGGTAGATATATTGAACATTCTTACAGGGCAATCAGATGGAGGAATAATAGGTCAAATAATAAGTTTTATCATATTCATCTTATTCTTATCTTTCTATACGAGAATAATGGTTCAGCAGACAATGATGAAGTTAGAACAAAGTGCAAGCGAGCTTGAAAAATTGGCTACAAAAGCTGAAAATGAAGTTACAAAAAAAATAAGCAAAAATCCTGATAAAAAAACAAGGAAAAACATAAAAAGATTTTTAGAATTTTACGCAATTCCACCTGTTAATCTTGATCCGTATGGGATTGTGAAAAAATATGATCATATACAAAATCTTGAAAAGCAAAGATTCAACTATTTTGTTTCTCAAGTTGCTCCTGATGCAAATTCTGAAGAAAGGGCAAATATTGTTATGGGTTTATCTGGAGCCATACAATTGTATGAAATAAAAAAGGTTGTAAGACATTTTATTGAGTTGATTAAAAAGACAAAAAGTGTTAATCTTGCATTTATTATACAAATGCAGCTTCCGTTTATAGAAAGAATTGCTAAAGCATTGCTTAAAGGTACTGAAGCTTTGACAAATGGATGGCCAATTGGTGATGGAGTTGGTCCATATGTTGCTGCCTCTATAATAGGCAAGGACAAAGTGGAAATCGCAGATGAAGAAACTGTTGTATGCAGAAAGAATTATAGAAAGAAAGATGTTATTATCATCAAAGCAAAAGGTCCTGGAGGAAGAACCGGCAATCCTGGCAAAGTATTAGAGCAAATAGCAAAGAAAGAAAAAATAGCAAAAATAATTACAGTAGATGCTGCTGCAAAACTTGAAGGTGAAAGAACAGGTGATACAGCAGAAGGTATTGGTGTTGCTATGGGTGGATTAGGCGTTGAAAGATATGAAATAGAAGAAGTTGCTGTAAAAAACAAAATACCGCTTGACTCTGTTATAATAAAAATGGGCCAGGAAGAGGCTATAATGCCTATGCCAAAAGATGTCATTGATGCTGTACCTGAAGCTATAGAACTTGTGAATGAAGCTATAGATAGAACTCATGAAAAGGGAAAGATAATAATAATAGGAGTCGGCAACACTTGCGGAATTGGCAATGATGCAAAATCTTTGGAAAAATCAGATGAAATAATTAAGGAAAATATTAGGAAGATTGAAAGAGAAGAAAAAGAGAAGAAAAAGAAATTCAAAATACCTCTTTTTGAGTGAAAAATAAATAATTTGGTTTATTATTATAATTGTGTTGAAAAAAGGTATATTCATAAATTTTGAAGGAATTGATTCTTCTGGTAAAAAAACACAAGCCAACATGCTTTGTCATGCTTTAAGAAAAATGGGTTATGATGTAGTTGAATTAAATTTTCCTGCTTATGAAAGTACTTTTGGTAAAATAGTAGGAGCATATTTAAGAGGTGAGTTTGGTAAAAATGAAAACATACCAGAAATACCGTCTTTACTTTTCGCAATAGATCGTTATCAGTTCAAACATGAAATAGCAGATGCTTTGAAAAATGGAAAGATAATAGTTTGCAACAGATATACACAATCTGCAATGGCATTTGAAGGTAGTATGAATCAAGATAAAAAAGAAATAATAGAATGGATAAGTAAAGTTGAATCTAGATTACCTCAACCTGATCTGATATTTTTGCTCGATATGCCTGTTGAAGCAACAATTGAATTAATTAAAAAAAGAGAAAAGAAAGAATATCTTAAGGATAAAAATAAAGATATACTTGAAGAAGATATTGAATTTCAGAAAAAGGTAAGAAAAACATATCTTGAGTTAGCAAAAGACAAAAAATGGAAGGTAATAAATTGTGCTGTTAGAAATGAAAGATGGATAGTAAAAAGTATTCAAGATATACATGATGAAATTTTGAATGAAACAATTCGTTTTTTAAACTCAAACAACAAAGATTAATTTAATGTTTCAAACATTGATAGGTTTATTGCTTCTATTTTTGTCAATATTTTTTGTATTCAAAATAATTGGAAATGTCGTAAAAACTGTTTTTATTGCTGTGTTGCTGTTGATATCATACTATTTAATTTTTGGATATATTCCATATACCGATAAAATAGATTTGAAAAGTATTTTTGGATTATCAATTCAAGATGTTGAAAGGGATAAAGAAAATAACTTGCTTGTATATGTTAAAAATAATTGGCTTTTTGCTGCTAAAAATCTAAATGTGCTTGTTGATGAGAATAATGCATCTATACTAAACAATATAACACAAATAAATGGAAGGGACAAGTCAATTTTGCAAGTACAATGGGATAAAGAATTTGGGCAAATAGTCATACAGTCAAACATTGGTCAAGCAAAATATAAAAAATAGTTTAGAAATCATTTTTAATGAAAAAATCAAATTTATTTTTTTAATGAAAATAGAATGTAAATCTAATGAAGTAAGAATATATAGAGTGCAAGGAATTTTTGGCAATTACACAAACATTTCAGCGCCATCAGAAGAAGGTAGAAGAGATTATTTGGTTGCAGAATGTGAATGTTTAGAATTAACAGATGGAAGATACACAATTAGAAATGGTCAAATGGAAAAATTGGCATAGATTTTTTATTTTTATATATATTTTTCCAATCCAAACTTGAGATCTCTTTCTGTATCTATTACAACAATCTTTCCATTTAATGATAAACCGACATTGAAGATTGGTACACCATCTATTCTCGTCATTTTCTTTCCTTTGTGTGCATGACCGCAAACAACAAGATTTGGTTTCACTTCTAAAATAACATTTTCCATTAATTGACTGCCAAGTTCTGGGTAAGCGTTGATGTTTTCTCCTTCCAAAATTTTGTAAGTCGGGGCATAATGGGTTAAAAGAATTTTAAACTCTGCTTGTGTTGAAAATAATTTTTCTCTTATAATTCTAACTCTATTTCTATATTCCTCTTCAACCCCTGGTATATTTTTGTATTGCCAATAAGTTGGTCTGTCTAAACTACCTTTGCTTCCAACTATACATACTTTGGAATTTTTAACATCTAAAACAATAGATTCATCGTCTAGAAAAGTTATTTCATTCGAATATCTTTGAATTATTTTTTCTGTTTGTTCTCTGCCAAATTCTGAATTACCAAAACATGCTACCTTAGGGCAGTTAATTCTACCAAATAACGCATTGATAATTTTTTGATATTCTTCTACATTTCCTTGATCAACAATATCTCCTGCTAACAAAAATAAATCTATTTTATCTGTCAAATTATCTAGCGATCTTACAAACAGCTCGTAATTTCTTGGAGAATGAATATCTGATGTTGCTGCTATTATCATTAATTATAATTTAAATGAAAATCTAAAAAAGCTATCTGCTTGTCATAAAAAGCGAAACAGCTATGCCTGTAATTAAAGCGACCATGCTTTGACTTGAAAAATAGCCTAAAGATACTAGCTCTGATAAAGATTGACCGTTCCAAAAATAACCTAAAAATACAGATAATATATATCCAAATATCAAAGCTATACCAAAGTGTATCAGACCTATACGAAAGTTTTTGTATATTTTACTTATAAAAAATACAGAAGCTGCTATAAACATTAAGAAAAATGTTAAGCCTATCTGGAAATTTGGCGCGGTTTTTGTTGGAGAAGAAAATATGCCAAATTCTGCTATAATCAAATATATCAAAATAGCTAGAATGCTTTTTTCCTTGAATAAAATTTCTGTTTTTATTGTTTCAAAAGTATTTCCCTGTTTTTCTGGTATTATTGTTTCTTTCAATGATTCTTTTTCCAAATCTTCCTTTGTTGGCAATATTTTTCCTTCTTTTATTTCATTCTTTTTGAAACTTTGGAATAACCAATAGAACGACAAGCTCGTTCCGGCTATACCAAGTATGATTCCAAAAACTCCAAAAATTATGTTTTCTGCTGTTAAGCCCATAACAGAAACTCTGACAAGAAATGTTTTGAAAAAATATAGAAATGCTATGCCTGTTATAAAAAATAAAATTGTTCTTTTTATTATTGAAAGTATTGCTTCTGTCATTTTATTCATCAAAAAAACTCCGATGAAAAAAAGTATAAAAGATAATGCTATTGCCGCAACATCACCTTGAGCTGCTCTGCTTGGTAATGAATACATGTATATTTTAAGGAAATCAACAGTAGTTGTATTTGTATAGTTTGCCGGAATGTCTGCAAATATGAAATCAAACATTGTATTAAAATTGAATTAATTAAAATAAATTATTTGTATTTTTGTTTTATTTCCTCTATTCTTTTATCGATTCTTTTTTCAGATTCTAGTCTCTCAAGCGAATATTGGTTCATATCAACAAATTTTGTTGCATATTCTGCAAGATCAGGATGTTTTTGTCTAACTAATCTTGCCATCTCCTGAGCTATTTTTCTATAATACTCATGACCTTGTGGTGTACTTCTAAGCTCTGTCAAATGGCAAATTTCTCTTAAGTTGAGCTTAAAATACCATCTTACTCTAAAGCCAAGAGGAACAACATATTGGGCTTGCACTGACATCTTTTCTCTGATTTTATTAAATGTAGTGATGGCTGTGCTCATGGCTTTTTTATATTTTTTGTCTAATCTACACTCAACAATTTCTTTTGGCAATTCATATCCATAATCTGTTGTTATAAGCTGTCTCTGTTGTGTAAGCATTCTATGTCTTTGCAAATCTTTGTATGCACCCAAAGGATAGAGTATATCAAATGTATAAAAAGTATTTTCAAATGCTCTGCCCATTCTGTGTTGTCTAACCTTTCTTCTCGATCCGTATTCAAACAATATTTTTTTTCTCTCATTTCTATCCATTCTTTTTACTTTTTTCCTCAATTCTGTCATGCTCATATTTGTATGCGGATACAAAATTGCAGATATTACTTTAACTTCAGCGTCTCTATCATAATCTATAAGTTTTACATAATTTTTTTTGCTAAATCTTGTCGATTTATAATTTTTTGCTAAATCTTGTACTGCCTGTTCTGTCTGTTTCATAAATTCTTGGTTGCCTTTGCCTAACTCATTTTTAGGTCTTTTAACAAAAGATGGTATAACTTTGTCAAGTTCTTCTTGCATTGATTCTGCAAGTTGCCTTACTTCTGCTAAAGGAGAAATATACATTTTATTAAGCAAATATTCAAATGATCTTCCATTGCCAAATAATCCAACATTTGTCAATGTTGCAGATGGTAAAAGTTGTCTTAAAATATCACACACCTTTGCCCTTGTAGCTGATTGATATGCTCTATCAGAAACATCATCTGTTTTGGGGAATTTCTTTTCAATAAATTCTGTCAATGGAGGTATCAACTCTGAATATGTGTCAAACAAAAAATCCATCGTTTCTTCATACAAATTATCAAAACCAGACGACATTATGTCAGGATCTCTGTAATATTTGTATTTACCATTTTCTTTTTGATCGAACCAAACATATCTAGTTGATTTTTCTAATGGTGAAATGCCTATTCTGTTGTCTTCCAATGCCTTTGCTGCCAAAAGTTGTGAAACATCTTCACACGCTATATGTACACCTGCTAGCTCTGCAACAGAATCATCACCATATCCAACTAAAACTCTGTCATAAAACTCTTCAGCTTTTTTTGTCGCAATAAATTTTTCAAAATGTGTTTTTTCATCCATTGAAACTATTTCATCAAAATGCATGTCAGGATTTTGTATAAATTCTTCAAGCAGCAACCTTCTCAAACTCTTTGGTGATCTGCTATATCTAGAGAACAAAGTACCTTTGACAACATCTGGCATGTTTACTAAAACAAAAACAGGTTTATCGAGATTTGTGAAAAATGGTTTTAAAATTGCTTTCTCTTTTTCAGTAAATGAATCCATAACATCACATCTTTTCATAAAGTGGGAACTTTTTGCATAAATCTAACACTTTTTGCCTTATTTCTTTTATCTTCTTATTTGATTTTATCTCTTCCCTGAACTTTTTAATTGCGAAATCTCTTTCTTCTTTTGATGTAGGCATTTCATAATGTTTGATTTCATTTATTACTTCAGTTATCATATCAGCTATCTCTTTCATTTGTTCCTCTTTCATTCCCCTAGTTGTCAATGCTGGCGTACCACATCTTAAACCACTTGGATAAAATGGTGAAGGATCATTTGGTATTGTGTTTTTGTTAACAGTTATACCAGCTAAATCTAAAGCCTCTTGAGCAAATAATCCTTTTCCAGGACCAAATGGAGTTAGATCAATCAAAACCATGTGATTGTCAGTTCCTCCTGTAACAAGCTTTAATCCATTTTCTTTAAGTTGCTCTGCCAAAGCTTTGCAGTTGTTAACAATTTGTTTTGCATACTCTTTGAAAGATGGCAGAGATGCTTCATGCAAAGCGACAGCTATGCCTGCTATAGCATTGTCATGTGGTCCTCCTTGCAATCCAGGAAATACAGCTTTGTCTATTTTTGCAGGCAATTCGGGATCTTTTTCAACTCCTTTTTTAGTGACCATTATCATAGCTCCTCTTGGTCCTCTTAAAGTCTTATGTGTTGTAGTTGTTATTATATGGACAAATGGAACAGGACTTTTATGTACTCCTCCTACAATTAAACCTGCTATATGAGCTATATCAGCAACAAGGTAAGCATCAACTTCATCTGCTATTTCAGCAAATTTTTCAAATGGTATTTCTCTTGTATATGCCGTTGCGCCACACCATATAAGTTTTGGTTTGTGCTTCTTTGCTAACTGCCTCAATTCATCAAAATCTATATAGCCATCTTGATTTACATGATAAGGAACTGAATTGAAAAATATTGCAGAAGCACTTGTCTTCCATCCATGTGTTAAATGACCGCCGTCTGTTAAATTCATTCCCATTATTGTATCGCCTGGTTTGCAGACAGCCATATAAACAGCAAAATTAGCAGGGCTGCCTGAATAAGGCTGTACATTTACATGCTCTACACCAAACAATTTTTTTGCTCTATCAATTGCAAGCTGTTCAATATTATCTATAAACTCATTGCCACCATAATATCTTTTTTTCGGATAACCCTCAGAATATTTATTTGTTAATACAGAACCCAAAGCTTCTAAAACAGCGGGACTGGTAAAATTTTCTGAAGGTATCATTTCTAGAACTGTCTGCTGCCTTTTCAGCTCATTCCTAATCTGCTGATAAATCTCTTTGTCTGTTTTAGAAAGCATAAATTTTATTTAATTTGAGTTATTTAAAAAAATTTTAATACTGAATAACAACAAAGTTTTTTAATGGATATATGCGTTCATTGCGGTAAATTTGCAACAATGTATAATTCTTCTGAACAGCCAGTTTGTAAAAATTGTTTTGAGAAAAAACCAAAACATTACAGCTGTAAAAAATGTGGGGCAATGATGGTTGTAAAAAAGGGAAAGTATGGCTCCTTTTGGGGTTGTATAGGTTATCCTTTATGTGATAACACTGTTTCTTTGAAAGAAGCCTTTTTGAAAACAATCAAAAAATAATGCTTTATGGACCAGGTGGGATTTGAACCCACAGCCTCTGCCTTGCGACGACAGCGATCTAGCCATTGATCTACTGGCCCATAATATAAATTATTAAAAATTTGTATTGAATTTAAATAATTGCAAGGGCCACTAGCTTAGCCTGGTTGGAGCGCCTGACTGATAATCAGGAGGTCGCCAGTTCAAATCTGGCGTGGCCCATCTGGTTTTAAATCGTTTTAATTTAATTATAAACAGGTGAAATTATGGTGGAATATAAAACTTTAAAGTCTGAACATATGGGCTTTGGTAAAAACAACTTTATAGAAATCGCACGAAAAAAGGTGATAGCTGACAATGGTGAAAGTGAGTTTATATCACTATCAAGAGGGTTTATAACCAATAATGGTGAAAAAAGATACAAGCAATCTGTAACAATACCTAGCTCTAAAGAAATGGTCGATTTTATAAAAAAGAAGCTGGATGAAATGGTTTAAATTTCTTCCCAAACATCCTCTTCTTCATCACTATCCTTTATAACATCTTGATCATATTTTGTCATTTTTTTGATTGATTTTTCTATTATTTTCTCCTTTATATCAAATTTTGGCTTTTTTTCTGTTTCTTCTTCAACTTCTGGTTCTTCCTCTATTTGCTCTTCTTCCTCTTCCTCCTCATCATGTTTTACACTACTTGCCAGATTAAATTGAAGTGTTTCTATTTTTGATGACAAGCTTTGAATTTGCTCAGAAAGATTTTTTACGGCTGTTTCAAGCTTTTCCAGCCTACTTTCTTCGTTTAAGGGTTTTAAAATCCCCATTTCAAGAAAAATCCCTAAAACACCTATGTTTGTTTTTTCACCTGTTTCGATGTTTTCAGCTATATGTGTCTTTTTATTGTTGTCAAAATAAACCTTAAAGTCGTCTGTGTTTAGCTTATATTTTGTGACTATATTCAAAGCCATAGAATTGTTATAGTATTGAATAGATTTATTTTTACATTAAGTTGATAAGCTTTGCTACCATCTTCTTTTTATGAAGGCAGAACCTTATGAAATGAGAGTTTCAAACATTATTTATAAAGGAGTTAAATATACAATTGAAGGACGAGAAAAAATTGATGATTTTATTTCTACCATTCCACCAAGCGGTTATCTGTTTAAAATTTACAACGAAATATCATCTAATGGGACAGTGAAAGCCGAAATAGTGATCATTTTTAGAAAAGCAGTTTTATAGATAATGATTTTAATCATAAAAACAAATTAATTTTTATGGGAATTTTCAATCTCAAGAAAGCTGCAAAAGAACCTTTACCTGAACCGATGCCGATAATACCAGAGCAGCCGAAGAATGAGCCTCAACCTGAAACAAATCAAGATTATGCTAAACTAAAATTTGACTTGATGCTATCAGAAATTGAAAATGTAAAAACACAGATACAAATGGTAAATGAAAGGTTGAAGATGATAGAGAAAAAGCTTGATCAAAGAACCACTATAAGATATGTATGAAACAATATATTGCTGTTTTGCTGTTGCTAATAATTTCATTCATTATTTTTTATAGGCAAAAAGTCGAGATAATATACTTTTACAGCAAAGATTGTATAGTCTCTAATCAAACTGACTCTATAATTGAAGATATTGAAAGGAATTTTAACCGTAATGTAAATGTAATTTATGTTGATGGATTTAATCCTGAAGGTGAAAGACAGAAAAAAATGGTTGATCTTTATAACATAAACAGCGTTCCTGTCATAATAATTGATGGTAGTGTATTCAAAGGAGAATTTACATATGAATCGTTGAAATCCAGTATATGTGAAAGGTTTGTTTTTAAGCCATCTGCCTGCTTCAAATAACTTTTTAAATCTTTATTTTTAAATTTAAGTTTCGTATATATTGTTATCTTGGGGTGTTCAAATGGAAGTAAAAGCTATCAAAGGAGATAAAGACTCTATTATGGTAGAGATTAAAGGAGATACAATCAGTTTTGCAAATCTTATAGCAGAAGAACTATGGGAAATAAAGGATGTAAAAGAGGCTGCTGCAATCAAAGAGCATCCATACTTATCAGAACCAAGAGTATATGTTAAAGCAAATGATCCTAAAAAGGCCTTGGTTACAGCTGCAAAAGAAGTACAGAACAAAGTAAAGGAAATAGAAAAAGAATTTCAAATGAGTAGCAAAAAATAATTATTTAGTATTAAACTACAAATAATATTTAGGATTTACATGTATGAGCCTTACGATGATAAAAAGGGTTCTTTCTTTAAAAGGTTAGCCAATAAAATAAAGGATAGATGGGAAGCCTTTAAGCAAGATTTGCATTTCAACGAAGGTTCAACCAAAAATATTTTGATTGTTGTCATACCACTTGTCTTGATTGCATTAATAGGGATAAGTTATACAGGCTATGTAACATATACTGCTAGAATAACTGAAGCTCAATCAAAAGTAATGGTAATGGAAAAGCAATTAACTGGTTTGGAACAAGAGTTGATAAGTACAAAAAATGATTTATCAGCATGTAACAATAATCTTGACAAAACTAAAAACGATTTACAAGAAACAAAGAACAGTCTTGAAAAGTCGCTGAAAAATGTTGATAGTTGCATTGTAGAAAAACAAGAGCTAGAATCTGATATAAATGATTTGACCAAAAAATACAATGATTTGGATACAAAATTCAAAACACTTGAATCTAATTTCAAATCATTAGAATGCAATTGGGCTAAAAGTAAGGGTTGCCTATATTATGTTCTGAAAAGCAACAATATAGATTGTGTTGTTAAAATAGCAGATAAGTATTATACAATACCTGTAGGCATAGAAGTTAAAGAAAGTGAAGTTAGAATATGTTAAATTAATTGAAATTCATTATAGTTTTAATGATGTATGTAAAAAAATTTGATGGCAGCAGGCAGGTTTTTGATAAAAAGAAGATTTACAGAACATGTATAAGAATTGGAGCAAATGAACAACAAGCAAATGAAATAGTAAATAAAGTAAGCAGTAAAATTTACAATGGCATAACAACAAAACAAATATTGGATTTAATTTTTAATGAAATGAACAAGTTCAAGTCAGGTTTTGCTAAAAGGATTGATCTGCGTCAATCCATAAGTATGCTTGACCCAAAACCAGATTTTGAAATCTTTTCATCACTAATACTCAAAGAGCTTGGTTATAAAATAAAAAACAATCTAATAATAAGCGGAAAGTGCGTTGAACATGAAATTGATATTGTTGCGATGAAAAATGACAAAACATTATACGTTGAAGTTAAACACCATCAAAACCCACATGCATACACAGGTCTTGATATTTTTCTTCAAGCAAATTCCACATTTCAAAGCCTGAAAGATGGATTTGCCTTGAAAAAGAATAGAATTGATTTTAATGATGTGTTGATAATATGTAATACAAAAATTTCTGATCATGCTAAAAAATATGCGGATTGCATGCATATAAACTATCTTTGTTGGAATTACCCTGATGGTGGCTTGGAAAGATTGGTTGAAGAAAAAAAACTATATCCAATAACAATAATAAAAGACTTGGATGATCAAACGAGAAAAAAATTAACTGGGAATGGAATTATCATTCTTAAACAAATTGTAGAATCCAATTTAAAAGATGTTTCAAGAAAAGCAAAAATAGGGCTAAGCAAGCTAGAAGAAATAAAAGAGGATGCACTCAAAATATTGCAAATCGTTTAGTGTTTTTATATAAAAGCAATGATTTCAATGCTTTAACTGCTCTTTCTGGCGAAGGATAAACAGGTATTCCTTCTTTCATTAACATCATGTTTTGTGTTTGTGAAAAGTTGCTTCCAACAGAGCATACTGCAATAGGTTTTTTGAATTTTTTAGCTTCTTTAATGTAATTTACAACTTTCTCTGATAAAGTTGGTACTTGGAAAAGAGATATTATTAAAACTAAATCATATTCGTTTGATGAAAGGCATGCGTTTATTGCTGTTTTATATCTTTCTGCATCAGCATCGCCTGTAAGATCTATTGGGTTTTTTAAGCTTACATATCCAGGCATTTTTGATTTTAATTTTGATTTTAACATTTCAGATGGCTCTGGTAAAGCAAATCCTAATCTTTCAGCTTCGTCTGTAGCAAGAACACCAAAACCGCCGCCGTCAGTGATTATTGCTAAACGATTTGATTTTGGCAATGATTGTGTTGAAAGCATCATCGCATAATCCTGAAGCTCTTCCCAGTTTGATGCTTCTAAAATACCGGATTGTTTAAAGGCTGCTGAATAAATTTGTGCCTGTCCTGCTAAAGAACCTGTGTGAGAAGAGACTGCTTGCATGCCTTTTGAGCTTTTTCCAGCTTTCAAAACTATTACAGGTTTTTTTCTTGTAACTTTCTTTGCTACCTTCATAAACTTTGAACCGTTGTCCTTAAGTCCTTCTAAGTAAGCTATTATAACTTTTGTTTTGTTATCCTTACCAAGAAACTCTATTAGATCTGTTTCAGTAACATCCATACCATTGCCATATGAAACGAATTTGCTTATTCCTATTTTGTTTTCATAAAAAACATCTAATATTGTTGAACCAACTGCACCTGATTGAGTGATGAAAGAAATATTGCCTTTGGCAGGACGCATACATCTCTCTCTTGATAAAAACAAAGTATCCACACCCGAATAAGCATCGTAAATGCCTATGCAATTTGGTCCTATAACTCTTGTTTTTGTTTTTTGTAAAATTTGCTTTAATTCATCTTCAAGTTTTTTTCCTTCTTCACCTGTTTCTGAAAATCCTGATGTAATGATGACAACTGATTTAACTTTTTTTTTGATGCATTCAGACAATGCTTGCAAAACCGATTTGACAGGAATAATTATAACAGCGAGATCTATGTCATCTTTAACGTCTAAAACTGATTTGTAGCATTTTCTTCCCAAGATTTCATCTGCATTTGGGTTTATTGGGTACAAATGCTTGAAGTTATTGTTAACAAAATTCGAGAAGACTATATATCCAAGTTTGTTTGGGTCGCGAGAAGCACCTATGACAGCGACTGATTTTGGCGAAAAAAATGTTTGCATATAATTATTTTGTATGGCTTAAAATATAATATCGTCTTTTGTCAACCTTATCTTCTTTCTAGGCTTGTCATTAGCATAACCTATTGGACAAAGCACTGTTGGGATAAGATTTTTTGGTAATTTCAGTATTTTGCTATATTCTTTTGGATCAAAACCTTCCATTGGACAAGCATCAAAACCCAAAGCCTTTGCACCATTTAAAGCATTGGAAAGTGCGATATAGACTTGGTTTTGAGCCCAAACTATAATTTCTTCTTTACTTAATGATTTCAAGAATGATTTCACCATTTTTGAATATGCGTTCGCTTTGTCTTTTTCAACTCCTTCTTTTATCATCAATTCTGCTATTTTGTCAACATTTTTTTCAACATCTATATCAGCACATAAAACAAACAAATGAGAGCATGTTTCAACTTGAGGTTGATTGTAGGAAGCTGACATCAATTTTTTCTTTGTCTCATCATCCTCTATTATCTTTATCTTCCATGGCTGAACATTATATGATGACGGAGTCATTCTTATTATTTCAATGAGTCTATCAACAAGCTCTTTTGGTATTTTTCTTTTATCAAAAGATTTTGCTGCATACCTTTCTTTTACTATTCTTTCAAATTCCATATTAACACCTATGTTGTATTAGAATTTCAGCTTATATAAATTTGGCTTAATTATACTCTTTCAAGAGTTTCACTTTTTGTCTTAATTGAAAAGTAAGAGCCAACCAAAATCAAAAATGAACCAAAGAGCTGAAGATATGTGAAATCTTCATTAAGCAAAATTATACCTAAAAGCAAAGATATCACTGGCGAAATTAAAAGAAATGTTGTTGCTTTTGAGACATTTATCAGTCTTATGCTTGAATACCAGAAAAATACATAGCTGAATAGTGTGAGTGTTGATATAAGTATGTTTCTGACTTGAATAAAATCAAGCTGTGCTATCATTGTCAATTTACCTGTTAATGTTACAAGCCCAAATAATATAAGGCCGCCGAAAAACATTCTTGAAAATGAAACGATGAAATTATGTAAACCTTGATTCATGACTTTTTTGGCTATAATATTTTCAACTGCCCATAGAAATGTTGCTGTTATTACAAGCAAATCACCTGTTTTTGGATCTTGCCATAGTTGGGATGGTTTTATCTGGCCATAATATATTGAGATTGTGCCTAAAAACATCAAGAAAATCGCTATCATTAGCTTTTTGTCTATCTTCTCTTTTAGGAATATGAATGAAAGCAATGCAACATATAATGGTAGTGTTTTATGAAGGAACGCTGCCCTGCCGCCTGTCGTCATTTTCAATCCACTAAAATAGATGTAGAAAGCTAAAGCACCGCCTATTAAAGCTATCAAAAGCAAATTTGGCAATTTTGTTTTGAATTTTTTGTCAATTTTTCTTGCTGAAAGTGATATGAAAAGGAAAACAATTCCAATTATAATTGATCTTATTGCCGTAAATATCAAAGGATCTATGTTTACAATAAATATTTTGTTTAATGGTATTGCTATACCACTTATTATTGCAGTTATTATCGCAAAAATAGTGCCCAAAGTTTCCTTTTTCATTGTCTATAATATTGGTTTGCTTTTTAAAATATTTTTTAGATTTGTTTTATCAATTTTTTCAGAAATAAAATCATAATGTACTGAAACAGTATCACCTGGTTTTATGTTATTCACAAAATCTGTTCTGTATTCTGATATACCAAAAGGTGTTTTGACTCTTGCCTTACCTTGGCTGACTGATAGAACTTTGCCTATTTTTATTTTGCATTGGATTGGATTGAAATCTTTCATTTCTTCAAATCTTGCATCAACAATTTTGTCATGATCAATCAAATAGTATTGATGAATGACTTGCTCGTCTATTTCATTTTTGCCCATTTTTGATGCTATTATTTCTAGCATTCTGTTAGCAACCAAAAAATGCTTTTCAAACCCATCAATGTTTTTGCCTTCAGAAAAATCTTTTATTGTTTTATCTAAATCTTGCTGTTTTAATTTGCCTCTTTTGACAAATGTTTGTGCACATGGCAATGCATAACAGAAATACAGCCTTTTATCTTTTATTTTCATTGCAAACCACGTCTTCTTCAGCTTTGTCAATTATATAATCTGCTGCACAAATGACAAGATCGTCTTTTTTTATTTTCACAAATGGATTTTTCATTGAATGAATTTTGCCGTCTATTTCAACCTTTGCTTTATCTTTTTCAACTGATAAAACTCTGCCTATTATTTGTTGGCACATGAAAAAAGAATTTGTGAAGAAAATATAAATCTTTTAATAACATTTATTAATTTTATTGTCATTTAATTTGAAGTTATAGAAATGACGAGAAAACTTTCATGGATAAATCCAAAGGTTGAAGTAAGAAATTCTGGAATAAATGGCAGAGGGTTATTTGCAAAAGATAGAATAAATAAGGGTGAAATAATAACAGTTTCTGGAGGAAGAATTGTTGATGAGGAAGAATATAAAAAATTGAAAAACCAAAAAAAAGAATTTTTTATGACATACTCCACACCAGTAGCGGATGGGTTCTATATTATTTCTGGGTTTAGTCATAAAAGCTTAGAGCCTGATGATTTTTACAATCATAGCTGCGCACCTAATTGTGGCTTGGGTGGTCATTTAGTAATAACTGCATTAAGAGATATAGAAAAAGATGAAGAATTAACTTTGGATTATGGAACTTTTGAAGACGATGAGGATTATAAGTTAATCTGCAATTGCGGCAGCCCGGAGTGCAGAAAAATAATAACAGGTAAAGACTGGATGAAACCAGAGTTGCAGAAAAAATATAATGGATATTTTATCTGGCATTTGCAACAAAAAATAAATTCCATGAACAATGGCCATGAAAAAGAATAGATTTTTATTGGTTTCAACAAAATATTATTCATGCCTGTTAAAAAGGAATTGCTAGAAATTTTAGCATGCCCAAAATGCAAAGGAGATGTTGAGGAAAAAGAAATGTTTTTATTGTGTAAAAAATGCAAGTTGGCATTTCCAGTTATAGAAAATATACCTGACATGCTGTTAGATGATGCTTGGAAGATTAGCAAAGCTGAAAAGAATGAATACAAACACAATCTAAAACTTTAATAGTTTTCAATGTCTTTCATATCTATGCTTATATTTTTCTTATAGATGATTTTATTTTGCTCCTCTATTTTTTTCAGGCTCCATTCCCATGTCTGCTGATCTCTAACCATAATTATTACTCTGCTTACTTTGTCTATGGATTTGATGATATAGCCGGTATGTTTTGATATGGCATCTGCAAAATCTTTCAACTCATCAAGTGATGGCATATTTTCTTTCTTTAATCTGAATTTTGATTCGCCCAAATGTGAATATCCTTTTAATTCAACAAAATGCGGTTTTGCCATGTTTATTAACTTTGAATAGCCTTCGGGGTCTTTCATATTCAAGTCTTTGACCATTGTCATTCTGAAAACTGTCCTAGCATGCTTGAAATCTTTCATTAGTTTTAAGCTCTCATTAACTCTCTCCCATTCATCTGGTAAAAACGAATTTGTGACAACCTTGTAATCTTCTTTGTTTGTTGCATATACGCTTATGTAAATGTTTGTGGGTTCTGCATCTTTTTCTATCAGCTCTTTTAATCTATGAGGCATTGTTCCATTTGTTACAAGAAACGCTGTCATGCCTCTTGATTTTATTTCTTTTATCAAACCAACCATGTCAGGATATAAAGTTGGTTCGCCGTCAAGGCTAATCGCTACATGCACAGGTTTTTTTGCTTCATTCCACAATTCTCTTTTTGTTTTTGGATTTCCGCCAAAACCTGACAGCAATTCTATTTGTGCATCTATTATAGCGTCAACAATCTCTTTTGGTGAATCCCATTTGCTTTCTGTCTTGAATCTTTCAGGACCAAAAGTACGCCAGCAGAATTTGCATGAAAAAGGACAAAAGTCAAGCGTCGGTGTCATCTGCACGCATCTATGCGACCTTATGCCATAAACTGCTTTGTAGCAATTCCTGCCACCTCTTAAAACAGATTTTGTCCATCTGCATATTTCAACTCCTGTATGCTTGTTGCTTCCGACTATTCTATAGCCTGCTTTTTTGTATTTCTTGAGCCTATCTTCTGTGAACTTGGGCATGTTTTTTAATTTGAGTAAAGAAATTTAAAGCATTTTATTATTTATATCATAAATAGTATTTGTGCCAAGGTGGCAGAACCAGGTAATGCACCGGACTTGAGTCGTGTTCCGATGTGGAAGATGGCTTGACCCTGATTAATGATGTCAAGGAGGTGAACCGAAGGAAATCCGGCGGGCTTTGCCCTTCAGGGTTCAAATCCCTGCCTTGGCGTTTTGATAAAATAAAACTACTGTTGGTATAAAAATATGAAGAGATCTAAGCAATAAACGCAGTCTTCAACTCAATCAGCAATAAAATCAATAAACAAACAGGTGCGACAAATCTTACAATCAAAAGAAAAACGTCTCTTTCAACAAACTTGTCCAATTTTCTGCTTATTTTCTCAAGCTCTATGTCAACTTCTTGTAAGAAGCTTCTAGTATTCCAATTCCATGAAACAATCAATGATACAGCTATTGAGGATAATATCAATAAAAGGCCACCAAAAATAAAATCAAACTTTTCAAGCAAACTTATTTCTTGCAGCATTATTCCGCTGTAATTCAAAGATATTATTGTTGATATTACAGCTAAAACAAAAAAATTAATCAATGATGATTTTTTCCTGCTAAAACCAAATTCTTCAATAAAAGTTGAAACAACAACCTCTTTCATTGATATTGCTGATGTCAAACCTGCTATGAAAAGTAGCAAGAAAAACAATGGCTGTATGATTGATCCAAATTTTATTGTTGAAAATATTTTTGGCATTACTTCAAAAGCTAGCTTTGAACCAGAGCTTATTTCTTGTTGGTTTGAATACACAAAACCAAAAATAACCATTCCGTTCAACAAAGCAGTCATGACAACAGACAGTGCAATTATTATAGATGAAGATGGTATATTTTCCTTTTTACTCAAATAGCTCCCATATGTTATCATTATTCCTGTGCCTAAAGATAACGAGAATAAAGCTTGACTTGCAGCAAACAAAAGTATTTTAGGATCTAACTGCTTTGAAAAGTCTATCTTAAAATAGTACCCGATACCTTCAATTCCTTTTGGAAATGTCAATATGAAAATAAACATGACAAGCAGTATAGCAAAAAAGAGTGGCATGAATATTTTTGAAAACTTTTCAATCCCATTCTCTATACCTAAATAAACTATAACAGAAGTCATCAGTAACGAGAATACTGTAGAAATAGTTGGTATAACTGAATGGCTGTAAGAATTAAAATCTATTTTCATCACCAGAGATGACTGAACAAAGTAGCCGAAAACCCATCCAACGATCACAATGTAATATGATAAAGTGAAAAAGTTGACTATTATTGGCAATAATCCAATCCATTTGAATTTTTTGTTCAAACTGGAAAAAACAGCAATAACAGATCCTCTGAATTTTCTACCGCTTGCAAATTCCAAAAACATTAAAGGCAAGCCTATTATTACTACTGCAATTATGTATGCTAACAAAAAGCTGCTGCCACCATATTGGTTGAATATATAGGGGAATCTCCATATGCTACCTAAACCAACAGCTGAACCAATAGATGCAAAAAGAAAACCTATTTTGCTTTTCCATTCTTCACGCATTAAATAATATTAGCTGAATTTGCTATAAATCATTTTTTCATTCCAACAAAACTTATCATCAATATAATGATGAAAGCAGTTAAAGCCATCAAAGGTATTGTGACAAAATCAAAATATATGAAATAGTCAACTAGGCATGAAACTGAACCTATTTCACAAAAATTGGAATCATAATTTTGCAAAGACAATCTTGATATGTTATGATAAGTTGAAATAGAAAGACCTAACAATGCTAGAGGAATTATATAAATAAAGGGTTTTTGTTTTTTCACTATTCCTGTTAATGCTATTATTGAGATGGGATACATAAATATTCTCTGATACCAGCATAAATTGCATGGATCATATCCAGCTATTTCAGAGAAAAACAGACTACCTAGAGTCGCTACAGTAGAAATAATCAAAACAATTTTTACTGAGTTTTTCCATAAAAATGTTCTGAACTCTTCTATTTTTGTTATTTTGACTTTTTTTCTCAATATTGAGTAAAAAGAAAATAATATTATGAATATTATGCTGGTCACAGTAAGCATGGAGAGCAAATAGTTTACATTATAAACCAAATCCATGACAAGATTATAACAGAATAGGATTTAAATCTATGTGAAAATCATAAGTTAGCATAAGTTTTTAATATTTGTCATTTTAATTTAATTTGATATGAAACACAAAGAAAAACATTCTGAGTCTAGAAAAGAAAGAAACTGGTGGATGTATTCTACTGTTTTGCTTTCTGTTGTAGTAATAGCACTAGTCGTAATATTTTTAAAGCCAACAAGCCCTCAGAGAGTTGGAAATATTGTTGTTTCTTATATAAATGAAAATCTTGTTCAAGATGCAGATAAAGCTACGCTGTCATCTGTTACTGAAGAGGCTGGAATGTATAAAGTTATAACAATTTATAAGGGTCAAGAAATACCTGTTTATGCATCAAAAGATGGTAAGTTTTTATTCTTGTCTCAACCTCTAGACATGAGTCAAACATTGCCAAAGAATGAAGATTCAACAACAGGAACTTTTGATGCGCCTGATAGCAATAAACCACAAGTAGACCTTTATGTAATGTCTTTCTGTCCATATGGTGTTCAAGCAGAAAATACAATGAAGCCTGTGTTTGATTTATTGAAAAATAAAGCTGACTTTAATATATGGTTTATAGCTAATGTAGGTGGCGACACTGTTGATTCTATTCAATCACTTCATGGAAAAACAGAAGCAATGGAAGATTTAAGACAAATATGTGTAATGAAGAATTATGATAAAACAACACTATGGAATTATATAATTGAAGTAAATGCAAATTGCTACTCTTTGTATAGAGATGAAAAGGCTTTGGATACATGTTGGAGAAATGCAGCAAAGAAATTCAATATAAATGAAAAATTAATAGATGACTGCTCAAAGAGTAAAGAAGCTGTGGAAATAATGAAGCAACATGAAGCAAGAGTTAATCAGTTTGGTGTTAGAGGATCGCCAACATTAATAATAAATGGCGCCACTTATAATGGTGCTAGAACACCTGATTCATTCAAACAAGCTATATGTTCAGGATTTGCAACCAAACCAACAGAATGTTCGCAAACCTTAGAAAGCAATACAGCAACTGTTTCTGGATCATGCTAATTATAAATATTTTTTTTGCTAAATTCTATTGTGATTTTGGAAGAAATTATAGCTTTTGGGCATGAAAAAGTTCTAGCAAAGCACAAGACAACTATTGAAATAACAAGAGAAAATTTTTTAACAAAAAATGGTGATTGTATAATAGCTGTAAACGCAAACAAATCTTGCTTTGATTTAAATGAAAACCTAAAATCTGTGTTAAAATCTGGTGAAAAAATAATTTTTGAAATTGAAGTTAATGGTAAAAAAGACAAAATAACTGCTTTCGGATCTAATCAGCTAGATTTGTCAAATAAAACAAGTATTGTCATAAGAAAATCAAACTATATAGATGACAGGACAATTGCTATAAACGCTGACAAAGCTGCTTGCAACATAAGAAGGGATATAATAGAAGAGCTAAAAAATCCAAAAGCTAAACTAATATTAAGAGTGATCAAATGAATAGAAAATGGAAAAGAATGTATTTTCAGCTTTTCTTAACTCTTGTCATGACATTTTTAGCAAGTTATTATATCGGAGAAATTTTAAAGGATCTGACAAAAATACCTAGACCTTGTGTTGGTTTATTGGGTTGCCCAGAAGGATATTCTTTTCCAAGCAAACATGCATTAATAGCATTTGCATTAACAACAGCATTTTTCCTTGAAACAAAAAACAAGATATTATCTTCATTGTTTGCTGTATCTTCTATTTTCATATCTGCTCTAAGAGTGGTGACATTTGTGCATACACCGACAGATGTAATTGCTGGCGCAATAATTGGAATAGTAATAGGTTTTATAGTTCAAAGATTTTACTTATTTTTAAGATTCTATTATACAGAATCAAAATAAAAAAGACAAAATTTTGTTTCTTGTTTTTGTAGAACCGCATATCAAGCAGACATCTGTTATTTTTATGTTGTTTTCAAATTCATAATATATATATCCACCACATTCGCATCTCATCGCCACCCCCAAATGTTTTTTTGTTTATTGTTAATAAACCAATTTCCATAGAATTATAGAAGTTTTATATAACAATATTTGAAAAAAATATTTTTTTAGTTATATTTAATTTGATATAAAAATTACACAATCCAAAAGTAACAAATTTAATTCTTCAAATAAAATCAATTTTATGAAAAAGGATGAAATTGTCAGAAAAACGCTTGAATTGTTTGGATTTCAACAATTAAATCATGTTCAAAAACTAGCTGTTGATAGAGGATTATTAGATGAGAAAAGTATGATCATTGCTTCGCCAACTGCAAGCGGAAAGACACTATGTGCATTTATGTCAGGTTTGAATTGTGCAAGCAAAAACAAAAAAATGATTTATTTATGCCCACTTGTTGCACTTGCTCAAGAACATTACAATAGCTTCAAAGAAAGAGCTGGAAAGGTTGGAATTAAAGTTGCATTGAGCATAGGTGATTTAGATAGTAGCGACCCTTGGTTAAAAGATTATGATTGGATTATTTGCAGCAATGAAAAAGCTGATAGTTTGATAAGACATGGCACAGAATGGATAAATGATATTGGTTTAATAGTTGTAGATGAAATACACATGTTGACTGATCACTCAAGGGGTCCTACACTTGAAGTTTTACTGACAAGATTAAAAAAAATAATTCCGCATGCGCAAATTCTCGGGTTAAGTGCTACAATTAGTAATGTAAGGGAATTGGCTGATTGGCTGAATGCTGAAAAGATTGAAAGTGACTGGAGGCCTGTAAAACTTTATGAAGGTGTTTCTTTTGATCACAAAATTGAATTTTTTGGCAATAAAAAGTATGATCTCAACAAAAAATTGTGGCATGAATTGTCAATAGTAACAAACAGTTTAGAGATGGGCAAGCAAGTTCTATTTTTTGTCGCATCTAGAAGAAATGCAGAATCTTTAGCAGAGAAATTATCAGATGACATAAAAAATTTTTTGAATGGTGTTGATATTGCTGGTTTGAAGAAAATTTCAGAAAATGTATTAAATGTTTTGGATATACCAACAAAACAATGCAAAAAGCTTGCTAAATGCATTGAAAATGGTGTTGCTTTTCATCATGCCGGTTTACTTGGAAAACAAAAAAGTATTATAGAAGAAAATTTCAGAAAAGGTTTGATCAAAGTTATAGTTGCAACGCCAACACTTGCGCAAGGAGTAAACACACCTAGTCATAGAGTGATAATAAGGGATGTAAAAAGATTTTATGCTGGAATAGGTGCGAGATATATACCGATTTTTGAATATAAGCAAATGGCTGGACGAGCAGGCAGACCTGATTTTAATTCTGAGGGCGAAGCAATATTGATTGCTAAAAATGAAGACGAAGCTTTTGAATTGGTTGAAAGATATATAAATGGTGAATCAGAAGAAATACAATCAAAACTTGCGTTGGAACCTGTGTTAAGAATGCATGTTATGGCATTGATTTCTTCTGGTTTTGCCAAAACTATTGATGAACTGTATGATTTTTTCAGAAAAACATTTTATGCTTATCAGTATGGCGACATTAGTGGTTTGGATATAAGAATTGAAAGGATTCTTGACAAGTTAATAGAATTTGGTTTTGTTGTAAGAATAAATGAAAAATTAAATGCAACAAAAATTGGAAAAAGAGTTTCAGAACTTTACATTGATCCGTTAACTGGGTATTTGTTTGTAGAGGGTTTGAAAAAAGCCGAAAAAGCAAATAACTTTAGTTATTTACATCTTATCAATAGCTCTTTGGAAATGAAGCCTCTCCTTAATGTAAGTGGAAAAGATATAAAAGAAGTTGAAGAAAAATTGGTTCAAAATGAAAATAATTTTTTAGTTGATATACCAAAAGAATGGGAAGATGATTATGAAGAATTTATGGAATCCATTAAAACTTCTCTTGTTATTGAAGATTGGATAGATGAAAAGAGTGAAGATGATATTTTAAACAAAAGAGGTGTGACGCCGGGAGAATTGAGAACTAGATTGACAAATGCCGAATGGCTTTTGTATTCATTGGGTGAATTGGCTTTGCTTTTGGGTTATAAAGAGATAATTAAAGATTTGAGAAAACTTAGAATAAGGGTTAAAAATGGTGTAAAAGAAGAGTTATTGCCGCTTGTTAAATTGCAAGGAATCGGTAGGGTAAGGGCGAGAAAGCTATATTCACATAATTTAAAATCGTTGAATGATCTAAGAGATGTTGATTTTAATGTGTTAAGCAAGATTATAGGAAATTCTCTTGCAATCAGTATTAAAAAACAATTGGGTGAAGATTACCAAAAGCTGAATTTTGAATTAAAATGATTTAAAATTCATAACCTCTTGCATTAAAGAAATCTTGAGTTTTTTGAATAAGATTATTATATTTCTCTAAAACAAAACTTTGAATCTGGTAGCTTGGTGGTTGAAGTGTTACTTTGTATGCACCCATTAATCTATTTAATTTTGGATTACTTTTTCCGTTGCTTGCATCTAAAAGCATTGCATAAATTCCGTAAAGTCTTTTCACAAACACGCTTCCATTAATTCTTTCAGAAGCCAACATTTCCATTGAAACCAAAAATTCACAAAGTGCTAAATTTGCAGCCAAACAAAAGCCAGCATCTTTTGATCTAAAACCTAAAAATAAAAGTGGATCAGTATATTGTTTTTGTGGACGGTTACGTGGATATAATGCATTTATAAAATCATCTGCTGCAGATAAAGTCGATTTTTCTGGAATAACAGAAACGCCGTAAGCGCCTTCTATACTAAAATTATTTACAACCTGAACTCGAGGGTGTATAGGTGGGATTGATCCAGGTGATTTATATCCTAACATCGGTCCCAAACTAATATTTAGTATAGCAAGAAAATTTCCTATTACTGAATTTACATCTTCTACTAAGTTTGCAGGCTTTGGATCTTTGGATAAACTTCTTTCAGGATAAATTTGAATTGTTCGATTTGGTTCCGTAGTTAATTCATTCATTATAAAAATCATACAACAAAGCTTTTTATTCTTTTAGGTTTCTAAAAATTTGTAAACCATCAAGATCTGAATCAACAAAATCTTCAGGAGTCAAACAAACATCATATAAATTTGGATTATAACTTGGCGGCAAAATTAAGTTTTTTATTTTTTCTCTTTTTCTAACATTTTCTGATGGAACTTGAGGTAATATTTGATTTGAAGAAATGCGACCTTTGAAACTTTGTTTTATTTGTTCTATAGTCTGTATTAAAAAAGTTTCTAGAACATTTAATTCATTTTTATCTGGTTCTACAAATACTAGTCCAAGTTCTTCCATTTTTTCATTTACAAAATTATACAAATTGGGTATTTTTTCCACATTACGTTTGCATAAGCAACCAAATGCATTAACAAATCTTTCTAAAATTATTCTTGGATCCTTCACAGATGGAATTGTATTCCAATAATTCCATTCAGGAGATAAAATCAAAGAACAAGTTGCTCCAAACAATTGAGGCCCAATAGTATTTGCAGCAATGCAATATTGTGCTAGACTTGGCACACATGAAGTAAATTCTATGGGATCGCCTCTAACACGCATTCGAGATGGTTTTGGCATGTGACTTGTCGGCTGAACATAACTTTGACAAAGAGCTGCATATTCTCCAACTAATTCAAACAATTTTGGCATTAAATATAGAAAACCGTCTGCAATTTGCCTTCCGTTTGATACTAAAACAAAATATCCTTGAATTTCAACAAGTTTTGGATTAATCCCAGAATTTTTTAGAATATCTTCAGGATTATCACTGCCTCTGTATAATTTAACATTAGTTTCAGGCACAATAGGTTTTGTTCCAACATATTCTAATGTATAATTCATATAAAATGTAAAACAATAAAACTTTTTATTCTTTTTGTTTTCTAAACATTGGTACTTTAGTGCAATATCGGTTCCTTGTTGAGCCTAAAATGGTTTTTTCAAAACCATTTCAGCTATAATTTTTCATTAAAATATTTTGATTTCAATCTCTTCTTTTGCTTGACACAAGCAAATCCAAAATTCTTATGAATATGTTCAAAAAGTCTAGGTATAATGCTAAAACAGCGTCTGTAACATACTTGTCAGGATAATCTCTTAAAATTTTTGACATGTCATACAAAACAAAACCCAAAAACACTAGTAAAACGCCAACATTAATTATAAGATTCATCAATGGTTGTTTTAAGAAAATGTTTACAATAGATGCTAGTATAAATCCTAACAAAGCAAATGTTAGAAAAACTCCTATTGATCTGAAATCTTTGTTAGTGAAATATACATATCCTGCTAATGTAGCAAAAACAAACGTAGTTAATGCAAGAGCTTGAAAGACTATCTCAACGCCGCCCTCAAATGCAGCCCAAGCAACAATTGGAGCTGTCGTTGTTCCTGTAAGAAATACGAATAGAAATAAAAGCCATGTTGGAAATCCGCTTTTCTTTCTTAAAAAGAATGTTGCAATCAATATTGCAAATTCAGCTATTACTATAGGTATGAACAATATTGGTGGTATGAAAAATCCTACACCGACACCAATTGTAGCTATTAGTAAACTTAGAACAAACATTGGCAATACTTTTTTGTTAAATGTTTCTTTTTGCATAAGCTATTATTTGAAAAAAATATATTTAAAAATTTTGTTTATTGGTACCAATAAAAATTCAAGTTTTATTAGATTGGAAAAATCATTCAAATTATGGGGTAGTGGTATAACTTGGCTATTATTCCAGCTTCGGGGGCTGGCGATCTGGGTTCAAATCCCAGCTACCTCATTCAAAAAGAAGCTTTAACTCTTCGTTTTCAAATCTTTTTCCTGAAAAATTCAAATTTGATGGTATTGGTATTAGTTTGAAATATCCTTTATCTCCTGCAATTGCTCTAACTTCAACAGATTTTGAATAAGCATTAACACTAACATCATCTTTACTTTTTACCCCAGGTAATTTTACAATAACAATATATTTTTCATTTACATTAGCTGTTTCTGTTTGAGGTTCAATAACATTTTCAGGCAGTTTTATTGTTTTTTGCTTTGGTTGTTTGTGTCTAAAGTTTTCATTAGGTCTTTGTGAAATTGTTATTGTTATATTTTTAGGGAAAATTATATCCTCCATATCAACATCTTCTTCTATTCTTTTAGTCAATTCTCTTATTTGTCTGTTCAAAAATTCAACCATGTCATAACTGCCTATCATCAAACCACAATTTGGGCAGAAATTCCAATTTTCTTTTAATTTTTCATTGCAATTTTCACAATTCATGAAAATCACCGTGCGTTTATATATCGTTTAACTCCTTTTTAAGAATATCGTTTTTTTACTATTTATTACACCAAGATAATAATGTCACTACCGATAAGTATTTAAACTTTACTTCAAAAAGAATGTGTAGGTGAATTAACAATGGTATTTTTTGGAGAAGAAAGAGATTGGAAAGAAGATCTATGCGATGATATAAAAATAGATATGGCAGAATTGCTAGAGATTGCAAAGAGAAACAGATGTGCATACATGCAAGCTGAAGATGTTAAAGTAGCTCAATTATGGGTTGCTTTGGCAGAAGTCTACAAACACCAAAGAAAAATAGAAAGTAGACTTGAAAAAGTTGAAGCTGCAATAAAAGCAATTTCACAAATGGGTGAAGCTGCAAAAAGAGATGCACTAAGAAAGAAAATAGTAGACACATTCAAAGCAAAAACACCAGAAGAGAAAGAAACAGTTGAAAAAATAGTAGATACTTTGATGGAATTTTAGGCTTTGTTTTTACATTTTTTACACAAGCCTATTTTTATATCTACACATCTAGAGCAGCCTTCAGATCCGCAAAATTCACAAGTAAACAGTTGTTCAGCATTTTCTTCACATATCTGGCAAATCATAAGTAGGTATTTTTATTTTAATGTTTTAAATATGTTTAATTCAATTAGTATGTGGTTAACATGAAAGAAGGAGACTTTATATTGCTTGATTTTGTAGGAAAAATAAAAGAAACAGGAGAAATTTTTGATTTAACTGTTGAGCAAGTAGCAAAGGAAAATGGTATACACAACCCTGATTTTGTTTACAAACCAATACCTGTTATAGTTGGCAGTCATATGATCATTAAGGGTGTTGAAGATGAATTGATGAAGATGAGTGTAAATGAAAAAAAGAAAATAATTGTAAAACCTGAGGATGGTTTTGGTAACAGAAGTGAAAAACTGATAAAGCTTATACCTGTCTCAGAATTTAGAAAGCAAGAAATGGAACCTTATCCTGGCATGCCAATAACCATGAATGGTTTAAACGGAAGGGTTTTAGCAGTTTCTGGTGGGAGAGTAAAAGTTGATTTTAATCATATATTAGCTGGAAAAGAATTGGAATATGATTTAGAGATAAAAAAATTAATTGAAACAAAAGCAGAAAAAGTTCAAGCTATTTTTAATATTTTTGTCAAAACAAAACAAGACGTCAAAGCCAAAATAGAGAATGATATAGCTGAAATATATGATAACCATTCATTGCCAAAAGAAGTAAAAAAAGATATTGCGGATGCTATAAAGAAATGGGTTGAAGGGATTAAAAAAATAAGATTTATCGAGGAATTTGAATAAAGAATTTAAACTTAACTATTATAGATTTAATAGTTGTAATAACTTTCAAATAATAAAAGGTGAATGAATGGCAATACAACCGTTTTTGAAAAAAACTGTTAGAAAAGAAAGCAAAGTAGATGAAGAATTGAAAAAATTGCTTGAAGAGAAAAAGGCTCATATTAAAGTTGTTGGTTCTGGTGGCGCTGGAAATAATACTATAACAAGAATGATGCAGATTGGTATAGAAGGTGTTTATACAATTGCTGTAAACACAGATGCGCAAGATTTGCTTTATTCTGACGCTGATTTCAAGCTTTTGATAGGTAAAGAGTTGACATCTGGTTTGGGTGCAGGTGGGGATCCAAAAGTTGGTATGGAAGCTGCAAAAGAAAGCAAAGAAGATATAAGAAAAATGCTTGAAGGTACTGATTTGTTGTTTTTAACATGCGGCCTAGGCGGCGGTACAGGCACAGGATCACTACCTGTTATAGCTGAGATCGCAAACAAAATGGGTATTTTGACAATAGGCGTAGTCACATTACCATTTGAAATGGAAGGACAATTAAGGATGAAAAATGCGAAAGAGGGGTTGGACAATCTAAGAAAATTTGTTGATACTTTGATAGTCATACCAAACGATAGATTGTTAGATATTGTTCCTGACGTAAGTTTGACTACTGCTTTCAAAATAGCAGATGAGATATTAGTAAATGCTGTTAAAGGAGTAGCTGAATTGATAACAAAACCTGGATTGATTAATCTAGATTTGGCTGATGTAAAAGCTGTTATGAGAAATGGCGGTATTGCAATGGTAGGATTAGGTGAATCAGATAGTGATGATAGATCATTTGAAGCTGTGGAAAAGGCATTAGCAAATCCTTTGCTTGAACTAGATATAGAAGGTGCAACAGGTGCTTTGATAAATGTAACTGGTGGAAAAGATTTGACAATGAGAGAAGCTCAAGATGTGGTTGAATCAATATCAAGCAGATTATCAGAGGATGCAAAAATCATATGGGGCGCTATGCTTGATCCTGAATTGGGAGATGCCATAAGAGTTATGCTTGTTATAACAGGCGCAAAACCAAAAGAAGAGTTTATAAAGAAAGAGAAGATTGTATCTAAGAAAAAGAGCATAATTGAAGAAGAACTCGGCATACAGTTCTTGGAATAGGTTTAAATAAATAATTTTAATAATAAAATCAATTCTTATAAAGTGTGATTGCTGATGAATGTCAGGGAAACTGTTAAAAAATATGTAAATATATTAAAGATAGCTAGAAAGCCGACAAAACAAGATTTAAAAAAAGTCTTGAGAGTTGTGTTTTATGGCTTTATCGTAATAGGCATTACAGGATTTATATTTTATATGATATCTGTTATTGCTGGTGGTTGATTTGGTAATATACACTGTAAAAACAATAATTGGGAGAGAAAATGTTGTCTTAGAGTCAATAGCAAATAAAGCTAAAGTTAATGGATTAAATATAAAATCTCTAGTTCATCCAGAAGAGATAAAGGGATATATTTTTGTTGAGGGTGAATTGAAAGATATTCAAGAAGTAATAAAAGAGATACCTCATGCAAGAGGTATCCTAAGAGATCCTGTTGATATAAATCAAATCAAAAAAATGATAGAAACCAAAAAGAAGGAAATAGACATAAAAGAAGGTGACATAGTAGAAGTGGTAGGTGGTCCATTTAAAGGTGAAAAAGGAAAGGTTACAAGATATGATAAAGACAAAGGTGAAGTTACAATTGAATTAATAGAAGTAACTGTACCTATACCAGTAACTGTAAATGCTGGTTTGGTGTCAGTAATACAAAAATCAGGTGATAGGAATGAGTAAAGAAACAATTGATTTGTTAGTTGAAGGTGGAAATGCAAAACCAGGACCAACAACAGCTCCAAAATTTTCTCAATTTAAAATCAATATGGGTGAGCTTTTTAACAAAATAAATGAAGAGACTAAAGAATACAAAGGAATGAATGTTCCTGTCAAAGTTGTTATAGATACTGATACAAAAGAATATTCAATCAAAGTTGGTGTGCCACCTGTTTCTTCTTTAATCAAAAAAGAGTTAAAACTTGAAAAAATTGGAAGTAGCGGTTCTAAAAAAGATAAGGCTGCTGAAGAAAAGAAAGCTGCTGATAAGCCGGCTGAAGAAAAGAAAGAAGTTAAAGAAGAAAAAGCTGAAAGAAAAATTGTCGGCAACTTGACAATAGATCAGTGTGTAAAAATTGCAAAGATGAAATATAGCGGTTTGCTTTCAAAAAATCTAAAAAATGCTGTTAAAGAAATAGTTGGTTCTTGTGTTAGTATGCCAATAACAGTAGAAGGAAAGCCACCTAAGCAAGTGTTAGCTGAAATAGACAAAGGAATTTATGATAGCAAGCTTCAATAAGTTTAAAAGTTTCACTTTCATTCACTAATCATGAACATAATTGTCCTGTTAATATTGGCGTCAATAGGATTATCTGTTTACATAGCAATAACACAATCTATTATTGTGGGCATCGTTTTAGCTTTGAATTCAATATCCATTCTTTTTCTGTTTGCTGCTAGAACAAAAAATGAAGATTTGGAAAGGATTGAGAAAAAAATAGATAAAATAGATGTAAACAAGATAATTCAAAAGATGGATGAAATAAGGGATAAACAAACTAGTGCTAACATTAAAGGATTTGAAGTAGAGATGAAATTGGAAGAATATAAAAAAGAGCAAGAAGACAAATATAGAGATGTTGTAAAAAAAGTGTTAGAAATTGATAATAAATTGACTGAAAAATATGAATTGCTAGGTAAAACTATAATAAAACTAAGCAAAGATTTCAAAAAGAATTAAATGCAAGTAACCTTGACAAGTTTTTCTGCCCACGATGAAGGACAGTTTGACGGTGAAACTCTTACTTTAGTTATAGTCTGATTATCCTGACATAAATCAGCACAACCATATTCAAGTATAACGTGCTCTCCTGGATATAATGGTGAATCAATAGTTGGCCCGCCAGTGTTGTTTATATACTGGGTTGTACCTATCTCTGCAAATGATGAAAAGCCATATAACGCATTATTTCCTTCATTTGAAATTGCTATCATAATCTTATTTGGACCGTTAACAGACGTGTTTGTACATACAACATTGAATATGCTTACCACTGATCCTGTACAGTTCATTGTTTCCATAGAGCTTTTTTCTATTGATTCTGTTTGGGTTTTAGTCATTCCAGAAAGCCAGCCGCCTATTAAACCTGCTATAGATAGTGTAAATGCTATCAGCAAAACTGTTGCTATTAGCGGCGAAACACCTTTTGATTTCATATATCTATTTATCTTCTTTGCCATTTAAAAATCTTAAACCATTTATATTTTGAAATCAAATTAGATTAAGCATTTAAGTTTATATATAATATAAAGTGAAGAGGTGAATCAAAGTGGCGTCTTTGGAAATAGGTAAAGTATGTGTGAAAACAGCTGGGAGAGAAGCAGGAAGATATTGTGTTGTAATAAAATCTGTTGATGATAATTTTGTATTTGTAACAGGACCTAGAGCTTTGACAGGAGTAAAAAGAAGAAAATGTAATGTAGAGCATCTAGAACCAACAAATTATTCTATAAAAATAAAAGAAGATGCAAATGATAAGGATGTAATAGAAGCATATGAAGCAGCTGGTTTGATTTCAAAACTTGGTTTGAAAAAACCTAGTCCTGAGGAATTAAAAGCAGAGAAAAAGGAAAAGGTTGAAGAAAAACAGGCTAAAAAAGTTGAGAAACCTAAAAGCGAAGAGAAACCTAAAGCAGAAAAACCAAAACAAGTCAAAAAAGAGAGTGAAGAAAAACCAAAAAAGAAAACTAAAAGTTAAATTTATCCTATTTTTATTTTTATTATGTTTTTATTGCTTTTAAACAAACCTAAAGGTATAACTTCTAGACAAGCATGTGAAATTGTAAAATCAAAGCTAAATGTTAAGAAAGCAGGTCATTCTGGTACGCTTGATTTAAATGCTGAAGGTCTTTTGATTATTTGTTTAGATAAAGCAGTAAAGGCAATGCCTTTTTTTGAAAATTTGGATAAAACATACAAAGGTGTGATGCATTTGCACAAACAAATAGACAAGGATGAACTTGAAAATGCTGTTTCCAAATTTGTTGGTGAAATAATTCAAAAGCCTCCTGTAAAATCAAGGGTTAAAAGAGTTGAAAGAAAGAGGTTTGTTGAATATTTTAAAATAGAAAGTGTTCATGATAGAGATGTATATTTTGAAACAAAAGTTCAGGCTGGAACATACATAAGAAAGCTTGTTGATGATATAGGAAAATTAATAGGTGGTGCTCATTTAAAGTATCTAAAAAGAATTAAAATAGGTAAGTTTAATGTTGAAAATGCCTGTGATATTGACAAAATAGATGAAAAATGTAAAATCGAACTTGAAAAATGTATAGATCATGTGAAAAAAATTTATGTAAAAGATGATTATGTTGAAAAAATCATGAAAGGATCTCCTGTATATTTTGGTTGGATTGAAAGATACGACAACGTAAAAAAAGGTGATAAAGTTGCCATATTTTCTTCAAAAATTATAGGCATTGGTATTGCTTTGTTTGATTCTGAAATGTTTATAAAGAACAAGATTGTTGTTAAGACAGATAGAATTTTCTGAAGTTGTAGTTAAATATTTAAAGTATTGTTACCTAAATATAACAAGGTTATATTTTATGCTTACGACACCCTGCGAAACTGCATCAAAATATGTGATACCGGCAATAAGAGCAAATGTAGCAAAATCTCTAACAAAAAATAAATATACACAAAAGTCCATTGCAAGAATACTCGGAGTAACACAACCGGCTGTAAGCAAATATCTTTCAGAAAAATATGAAGGCAAATTAAAGTATATTGTTAATGATAAAACCATCAAAAAATATGCAGATCAGATTGTTGAAATGATAATAAATGGGCAACCAGAAGAGAATATTAGATTAAGCATACTTGGCAGTTCTGCTAAGATCTTAAAAGATAACCCAAATGGTTTTTTATGAGGTGATTTAAATGTTTGAAAAGAAAATAGCAATTGATTTTGTAAAAGCAAAGCCTGAATTGCTTAAAATGGATGGCTTTTCTGAAAAGTCCATTTTGGAGCATTTAAAGCTGTACCAAGGCTATGTAAATAAATACAATGAGATAATGGAAAAATTGGATGCTTTGAGTATAGATGAAGCAAAAAATGGAAATGCGACTTTTTCAACAATAAGAGAATTAAAGGTTGAATTAACATTTGCAATAGGTGGAGTAAAAAATCATGAAATATATTTTAGCAATTTAGGAGGCAAAGGTGGTAAGCCTAATAGTAAATTACTGAAGCAAATTGAAAAAGATTTTGGGAGTTATGAAAAATGGGAGGCTGATTTTAAAGGTAGTGCACTATCAGCAAGAGGATGGGTGTGGCTTGCATGGGATAGAGATGCAAATATGTTAATGAATGTAATAGGAGATGCACAAAACACATTTCCAATTTGGAATGCAAAACCAATATTAGCTTTGGATATGTATGAACATGCATTTTGGCTTGATTATCAAACAAATAAATCTGCATATATAGACGCCTTCTTCAAAAACATAGATTGGAATGATGTTTTAAAGAAGTTTGAAAAGGTATAATAATGGAAAAATGTGATATTTGTGGAATTGAAATGAAAGAAGTTCATTGCAAAATAGTTTGCTTTAATTGTGGTTTTAAAAAAGATTGTTCGGATATTTAGGTGGAACAAATGGATGGAAAAAAGAAAGGCTGTGGATGCGGTTGTGGTTGCTGTTAAAATTTCAAAGCAACAACACCTTGTGAAGCATATTCTCTATAAGCCTTGTTAAAACCTGCTAGCAATAGTCTGTTTATTATTCCTTTTGGCAGATTTTTGCCATTTTTCGAGCCAGGGGATCCTGTATAATGATACAATTTTCCTTGTGGTTTTAATATTCTATACAATTCTTTGTAAAATTCAAGAGAATACAATTCTGGAGCAAAACTAAATCTAGGCGGATCATGAATTATAAAATCAAAAAAACTATTTTTTAAAGATTTTACTGCAGCAAAAGAATCATTTATTGATAAAAATACATTGTTTTTTGAAAACAAATCAGACGAATGTTTGTTCAATTTAGCTATTTTAATCATATTTTTATCTTTTTCAAATGTGAAAACCTGATAAGCATATCTTGATGCTAATATTGAAGTATAGCCAAGTCCACAACAAGTATCCAAAACTTTGCCTTTGATTTTACCAATTGCCTTCAATTTAAGAATTGTATCTGTTTTAGGATCAATTTTGTCAGTTCTATGCATCCTTATTCCTGATATCACAACAGTTGGCCATGTTTCAGTTTCAACAAGTTTGTAAAATTTTCTAGTTTCTTCAGAATAGAATTGTATATTTTCCATAAAAATAAATTATTTTATAAAACTATTTAGTTGTATTTGTCAATTGAAGCTTTTCTAATATCACCTTTTCAAAATCTTCAAATGGTCTAGATCCAACAATTCTTCTATCATTAATAAAGAATGTTGGTGTTCCTGTTATCTGATATTGTTTGGATTCTTGCATTTCTTTTAAAATAATTTCTTTCATTGCACCGCTTTGCAAGCATTTATTAAACTCGGCTACATCCAATCCAATTTCTTTTGCATAATCATCAAAAAGACTTGGGCCTATTCTTCCCCATTGCTTCTGTCTGCTATAAAGCAACATTGCATACTCTTCGTATTTACCTTGATCATAAGCGCACCTAGCTGCTTCTGAAGCTTTAAATGAAAATGCATGTTGTTCTGATGGTAATTCATAAAACACAAATTTTACTTTGCCTGCGTCAACATATTTTTCTTTTATCTCTGGATATGTCTTTGTATAGAAATCAGCACAATATGGGCATTGAAATTCGCTAAAAGATTTTATTGTAACAGTCGCGTCCTGGTTACCAACTGATGGCAGATCTGTTTTTATTGGTGTATATTGAATTTTTTCACTTTTTGTCAAAAAAATCACAGCTATTATCAAAATAGGTATTGCAATAAACAGAGCCAATTTTTTAAAGTTAATTTTCTTAGTATTTGATTCTGTAGGTTGTGGCAATTGCTGCTGAATATATCTCATTTTTTTCTTTTCTTTTTTGCTCAGCCTTTTCCCCATGGATATCAATTATTATTTAAGCATTTATATTTTAAAGGCTTTTATACAACTAAAAATAAAATAGTTTTATGAAAGAACCGTTTTTGCTTGTGAACTTCAAGACATATGAGCAAAGCACTGGTAAAAATGCTGTAGCACTTGCTAAAAGAATTTCCAAAATTGATAGAAATATTGCAGTTGCGCCTCAGTATGTTGATATAAACAGACTGTCAAACATATGCAAAAACATATTTGCTCAACATGTTGACGGAATAAATTTTGGTAGAAATACTGGTCATGTTCTCGCAGAATCTTTAAAACAAGCAGGAGCTATTGGTAGTTTGATAAATCATTCCGAAAAAAGAATTGAAATGAAAGAAATAGAATTGTCTGTAAAAGCTTGCAAAAGAGCTGGGTTGATATCTATTGTATGTGTTCCAGATGTAAAAACAGCTGCAAAAGTTGATAGATTAAAACCAAATTACATTGCCATAGAGCCACCTGAATTGATAGAGAGTGGTAGGGCTGTTTCAAAAATAAAACCATCTCTAATAACAAATGTGGCAAAAAACGTAAAATCCAAAGTTATTTGTGGTGCTGGTATAAGCTGTGGTGATGACGTCAAAATTGCTTTAGAATTAGGGGTATACGGCGTGCTTGTAAGTTCTGCTGTTGTAAAGGCAGAAAAACCTGAAAAGATCTTGAAGGAAATGATAAAATATGTTTAGAATGCTTGCAGTTTTTTTATTAATAATTTTGAGTGGTTGCATTCAAAATACTGATTACAAGAAGGTTGAAATAATTACAAATCAAGAGGAAATAAAGCTAAATCTAGAAGTGGCTGATACTTTTGAAGAAATGTCAAGAGGTTTGATGTTTAGGCAAAAATTAGGTGAAAGTGAAGGTATGATTTTTGTTTTTGATAAAGAAAAAATGACAAGTTTTTGGATGAAAAATACATTAATACCTTTAGATATGATATTTGTTTCTGAAAATGGAACAATAAATGAAATCAAAGTTGACGTTCAACCATGCTATCAGGATCCATGTGAAACATATCCATCAAAATATCCATCAAAATTTGTAATCGAATTAAACGCAAATTATACAGTAAAGAAAAATATAAATGTTGGGGATTTTGTAAAAATAAACTGAAATTTTTTATATTTTATCATTAAATAATTTGTATGAAAATTTTGATTGAATTTGTTTGCTCAAAAAATGAACTGAAATTTTCTACTAATTATTGTTGGTGATTGTTTTGTCTAAATTAAAAGGTTTGAGGGATGATGGAAGCATAGATGCAAAAGCTCTACAAAGTGATGAGGATATATATAGAATTGTTGATTATTTAATAGAAGTTTTGAAAGAATGTGAAGATTGCATTTTAGAAAGAAAAGGGGATAGAATAACATGGATTTCTTCAGAAAAACCAAATCCTGTGGTAATAACTGTTTCAAATTTAAAAGGAAGCGACAGAGCCAATTTTTTAAATAGCACTGGAATAATAAGAAGATACAATCAACAAAGAAAAAATGGGCAAGAAAAAAATGGTAAATATGATGGTTACCCAGAAATTGGCAGTGAAATAGATATAGGTGGTATAAGAGGTTATGGGTTCTCGCCTGGAACTAGGGGAATTGTGCAATCATACAAGTTTTATCCTAATGATAACAGAATGTATGTAGAAATAAAAACGTCTAGGGGTGTTATACCTATACCTGTCGAGATGTTAAATGATTATTCTTTCAAATAGAAAATTATTTCTTAAAAAAAATGCAATTTATTTTGTGTTTTAATGACAGAATTTAGTTGGAAAATAGGTGGAGAAGCTGGTTATGGAATAATGACATCTGGCCTTATTTTTGGTAAGGCTTTTGTCAAAGGTGGTCTTTTTGCATTTGACACAAACGAATATCCATCATTAATTAGAGGGGGTCACAACACTTATACTGTAAGGGTTTCTGATGAACCCATTTTCTCTCATTCAAAAAAAATAGATATACTAGTCGCATTAACAAAATTGGCTGTAGATAAGCACAAAGATGAAATAACAGAAAACGGTTTTATAATTTTTGATCAAAGTGTATTTAGCATAAATGATGACGAGATAAGAGATGATATTAAGCTTTTACCATTGCCATTGACAGAAATAGCTACAAAAATAGGCGGTCAAGCAATAATGAGGAATAATGTTGCTATAGGCGCATCTTTTGGATTAATTGATTACAATTTTGAAAATCTGGTTGATGTAATAAAAGGTATATTTGGCGGCAAAAAAGGTGAAGAAGTTGCAAAAACAAATATTGATGTTGCAAGAGAAGGATATAATTATGTTTTAAAGAACTTTGGAAATTTGGCAAAGTCCATCAAGATGACTGTAAAAAAACCAATAAAAAGAATGTATATAACTGGGAATGAAGCAATTTCTCTTGGTGCTATAAAAGCTGGTTGTAAATTCTATTCTGCTTATCCAATGACACCTGCTTCTTCTATTTTACATTTTCTTTCGTCAAAAGAAAACGATTATAATATAGTTGTGAAACAAACAGAAGATGAAATTGCAGCGATACATATGGCAATAGGCGCTAGCTTTGCAGGAGTTAGATCAATGACTGGAACTTCTGGTGGTGGTTTTTCATTAATGACAGAAGCTTTAGGGCTTGCTGCTTTGACAGAAACTCCACTTGTAGTTGTTTTAGCACAAAGACCAGGACCATCTACTGGGATGCCGACACACACAGAGCAAGGTGATTTAAAATTTGTTATAAATGCGTCAAACGGCGAGTTTCCAAGAGTTGTTGTTGCACCTGGCGATGTGAACGAATGTTTTTATGAAACTTTTAATGCTTTTAATATTGCTGAAAAATATCAAATTCCTGTAATAATTTTAACTGACAAATTTTTAGCAGAAGCACATTCAACCAATGATTTTTTTGTCACAAAACATTTGAAAATAGATAGAGGTTTGCTTTTGACTGACGAAAAGGCTAAAGAGATAAAAGATTATAAAAGATATGAAAATACTGCTACTGGTATATCTCACAGGTCAATACCATCTCAGACTGCAATATTCAAAGCAGCGACAGACGAGCATGACGAATATGGAAGATTATCTGAAGAGCAAAGCGATAGGATAATTCAAATGGATAAAAGATTTAGAAAATTAAAAGTTATCGAGTCAGAGATTGATGGTGTAAAAATTTATGGAGATGAAGACGCTGATATAAATATAATAAGTTGGGGTTCAACAAAAGGTCCTATATTAGAAGCTATGAAAATTTTTGCAGAAAAAGGAATCAAAGTTAGGTTTATTCAAGTTTTATATTTAATGCCGTTCCCAACAAGCAAAATAAAAATTCTGCTTGAAAATAATAAAAACAAAATAATAGTTGAAAATAATAAAACAGCACAATTGGCAAGTTTGATTAAAGAGCATACAGGAATTGATGTTGATTATAAAATATTGAAATATGATGGAAGGCCATTTTCACCTGAAGATATTTATGAAAAAATTGATGAGGTGTTAACATTTGCCAAGCTTTGAGGAGTTGACAACAAAAGAAAGACCAACATGGTGCCCAGGTTGTGGTGACTGGGGAATTTTAACTGCATTGAAAAAGGCTTTAGTGGAGATAAATGCTGATCCTACAAAGACAGTAGTAGTAGCTGGTATAGGTTGTTCTGGTCATTTACCGCAGTGGATAAACACTTTTGGTTTTCACTCTTTGCATGGTAGAGCATTACCTGTAGCTCAAGCAATTAAACTTGCAAATCATGAATTAAATGTAATCGCTGTTGGCGGTGACGGTGATGGTTACGGCATAGGCATGGGTCATTTTATACATGCCATGAGAAGAAATGTTAATGTCAAATATATAGTACATGATAATCAGATTTATGGTTTAACAACAGGGCAGGCATCGCCAACAAGTGAAAAAGGATTCAAAACAAAATCAACACCGCATGGCCTCATAGAAGAACCAGTTAATCCTGTTGCATTGGCATTAGCTGCTGATTGCTCTTTTGTTGCAAGAGGTTTTGCAGGAGATGTTCCTCATCTTGTCAAGTTAATCACTCAAGCAATAAATCATAAAGGTTTTGCTTTGATAGATGTTTTGCAGCCTTGTGTTACTTTTAATTATCTTAACACATTCGAATATTTTTATAGAAGGGTTTATAAATTGGAAGAAACTGATTATGACATTAGTAATAAAGAGGCTGCCTTTCAAAAAGCTTTTGAATGGGGTGAAAAAATTCCAATAGGTGTTTTTTATAAAAAAGAAAGAAAAACATATGAAGATGAATTACCACAAATATCAAAAGAACCTCTAGTCAGGCAGAAAATCGATAACATAGACATATCTCAGCTTATTGAGGAATTTTGTTGAGGTGAAATATATGGGGAAATATAAAATAGTTTATGAAAGAGATGTTTGCATAGGTGCTGCTTCGTGTGTTGCAGTTGCACCTTTGGTTTGGGAATTGGATAAGGAAAATAAAGCAGTATTAAAAGGTGGGCAAAAAACAAACGATCCGAATATATTTGAAAAAGAAATAGATGAAAAGGATTTGCAAGTAAATCTGGATGCAGCAAGAGCATGTCCAGTAAATGCAATACACATAATAGAAAAGGAAACTGGAAAAAAACTTGTTTAATTTTTCAATTTTTTGCACACTTCATCCATGTCAGAATTTTTTACAGATGTAATAGTTTTTCCATTAAAAATTAGATTGACACAATCTTCCTCTCTTAAAACAACAAACTCTTTAATTTTTTCACATGATTCTATTTTTCCCTCTTCATTAAAAACAAATGTACAGTCCATATCTTTGATGTTTGTAAAACTGTCAATATTTTCACAAAATTCAGTACTTGTCATTTCTGACAGAAAATAGCTATCATTTTCATCTTTAGCGCATAAAATAGATGAATATATAGGTGTCAATAGGTTTTTTGCTTCTATTGAAAAAAGACTAACAACATAAGTATAAGATAGTAGTAAAACTATCAATAATGCCAAAAATACCCAAAATGACTTTTCCATATTAATTAATTTATATTAACAAGTTAATAATATTTACATGGGCGCCTTTGAAGCTATGGAAAAGAACATACCGATGATAATAAAAAATCCGAGGATTGTTGTTGCTTCTGCATTGAACTTAATTCCAGGTCTAATGGTAATGATATTATTTTTATTGGCATGGAAAGATTTTAATCAGAAATATAGTTTCAAAGATATTATAACAAATGCCTTTAAATCAAACGACTTTAACGAATTTTATAAATCTTTAAGTGGCATTGATTTGCTTTCATTTTTATCACCATATATATTTGGTTTTATCGGTATAATGATCGTGATGTTTTTGATAGATATTTTTCTTAACATTTTTTATACAGAAGCAGGAAGACAATACATGTCTGGTAAAATAAACATGGATAAATGTGTTTCTTTTTCTATAAAAATGTTGCCTAGAGCGTTTTTAGCTTATTTTTTAGCGTTTATTGTTTTAGTTGGCTTTTCAATTTTTTCATTACTTCTCATGACTTTACCAATAATTAATTTCATCGCAATAATTCTTTTTATTGCATTCATTGTTTTTTACATTTTTACTATTTTTATGATACCGCCGTTTGTAATTGAAACCAAAGCAAACGGGTTTGATCTAATAAAAAAATCTTTTGAATTTTCATTAAAGAATTTTGGTTGGATATTGCTTTCGTTTTTAATTTTTTGGTTTGCCCAAATAACTTTGACATCATCTTTAGAGTTAATACCAATTATAGGATATTTTATATTGTTGATAACAGAATTGTTTTTGACAACTTGGATAAAATCAATGCCAATATTTTTGTATTATGACATTCTAAAGAAGCAAGCAATTTAAATGTAAAAATTAATTAACTTTTATGGTAAATCATGAAAAATTAAATCTTTTTGATAAAATTATTGCTGTTTTTTCAAAACCAAATGATTTTTTTGCATATGTTAAAAATGAAATAGGTATAGGTAGTGCATTCGTTTATTTTGCTGTTTTATCACTTTTTTCAACATTTGTAGATTATATCTTAAATATACTTTTTGGCGAATCGCCAATTTTTGTGTTAGTTATTTCATATGGTCTTGGTTTAGCGCTGATTTTTGTTGCTTCATTTGTGTTTCATATTTTTTTGAAAATATTTGATGGAAAATCAAATTATGAAGGTACATTCAAAGCTTATGCATATTCAATTACACCATCTCTTTTGTTTGGATGGATTCCGTATATAAAAATGGTAGCACTTTTATATTCAATTTATCTTGGAGTAAAAGGATTTTCAATAATTCATGAAATAAGCATGGTGAAATCGTTCTTTGCTTTTATTATGCCTATAATACTTTTGATAATAATGTTAATTGTTGCTTATATAATAGGTATTAGTTATCTTACTAGCATTAATCCTTATCTTAGCAATGATTTGACTGAGACAACAGGAATGGCTACTAGAATTTTCAAATAGCTTTGTTTTTTATTTCTATTTCTAACACTCCATTTCTGAATGTTTTGTTGACAACTGAATTTGCTGGTATTGGTATTAATTTGAAGTAAGTTTTGTCTTTGGCAAATGCCTTCACTTCAATGCTTTGCTCAAACTGCTTTATTTCTATCTGATCTTCTGATTTTATATCGGGAAGGTTTATTGTTATAATTGTTTTGTCTTTGTTTTTTGACATTTTAGTTTCAGGTTCTTCAGTCTTTTTTGGTTTTCTAAAAGTATTTTTTATGCTTTCACTTAAACCCAACTTTCTTTTTATTTCTGGCTCTAAATTCTTATAATCGCCTGAAGTCCTAACTTCTATTCTAGGTTCCATACCAGTACCACTTTGTACTGTTATGTGTATTTCACCGCCACTCGTCTTTATTCTTGGTTTTTTGAACTCCTTATCTATTCGCTGAAATTCTGTTTCTATTTCATTAAACATTCTTTCAAAAATTCCGAACTCTCTCACTGGTCGACCGCAATTTGGACAAAAACTCCAGTCATTTTTAAGATTATAACCACAAAAGTTGCACTGCTTCCTTTTCCAAATCATAATTAAAATTTAAATTTTGTGGTTAAATTTCTTTCATATTTTTGATTGAAAAAACAGTAAAATTGCCAAAAGGGTAAGTATAACCAATATTAGACCATATTTGCTACTGGCCCAACCAAATGGTATTGGTCCTATAAATCCACCGAAGGCATATTCTACTTTAGATGATTTTAATGAAGATATTATGATAATTATCATGCCAAGAAAAATCAAAGCAAAACCAACAACAAACAAATTATCTTGCATAATTATATTTTAATTGAATTAATAATTTATTTATGAGATTGTTTTTTGCTTTGGTAATATTTATAATATTAAGTGGTTGTGTAAATAGAGGTGATGAATTGAATCAGGTAAAATTTACTACAGATGATGGTGTTGTTATTTATGCTAATTTTGTTGAATCTCAAGAAAAAAATGGAAAAGCTGTAATACTGCTTCATATGTTGAGAACTGATAAAAGCTATTGGACAGTATTTTCAGATGAGCTTAATAAAAACAATTATACTACAATAGCAATTGATTTAAGGGGTCACGGAAAAAGTGTTGTAAAAAATGGAAAGGAATACAGGTGGCAGGATTTTACAGAAGATGATTTCAATAAAATGGTTCTAGATGTAAAAGCTGCAAAATTATTTTTGATAGAAAGAGGTTATGAACCGAAAAATATAGCAATAATCGGCGCTAGTATAGGTGCTAACACGGCAATAAACTATGCGGCAACAGATGAAGAAATAAGATCAATTGCACTGCTTTCTCCAGGACTTGACTATAGAGGTGTAAAAACAGAAAAATCAATGAGTATTTTTGATGGAAATGTGTTCATTGCTTCAAGCAAAGAAGATGAACCGTCTTATTCATCTTGCTTAAAATTAAAAGATTTAGGCAATTCAAGAAAAACTGTTGTTTTTTATGAAAATGCTGGTCATGGAACTTGGATGTTTCAAAAAACAGATCTAGCTAAAAAACTTCTTGAATGGCTTAATTCTTTGTAAAAAAAGTATAATACCATCAAATAAATTTTCTTCTTTTTGTTTGTTGACACTATTAATGTTAACATCTACTTTTGTAATATTTTCAGGTTTAATCTCTATTTCCGGTATCTCTGTTTCATCTTTGTTTATTTCTTTCAAGCAATTTGAAAATATTTCAAAATCTATTGAATAGCAAGGCATAAAATTTGTATTCAGGGCATTCAACAGAATCTTATTTGATTCTTTGTAATCTGTCACAGGTCTTTTTATTTCTTTTATTTCTGAATAAGCTTGACTTAATTTTTCAATTCCGTTCTTCATCACAGAATATCTTATAATAAGTTCACTGAATGCATATCCAAAATCACGTGTTTCTGCATTTTCAGGATTCCAAATTTCCATAAAAGATTTAGAAGTTGAATAATATTCCCAAAGTTGTGTTTTGCTTCCTTTGGATTTAATAAAAATCTTGTTGCCATCTTCCTTGAAAATTTTATTATCTCCAAAAAGTTCTGGGTTTTTCAAACCTAAATGCTTGTTGGATAGATATTCTATATAACTTGACATGCCTTCTTCAAACCATGTTGGGCTCACTTGGTTCCATTTCAAGACTTTGGAATTAAATCCATGCATTGTTTCATGAAGAATTATACTTGCATTATATTGTCCTTCAGCAATAGACCTTTTTATTAGTATCAAACCACCTCTCATATGAGTTGCTGAACCCCATGGTTGTATTTTTGAAGTAAATGTCGAATCATCTAAAACAAAAACAGGAAATCTTTTGTATGGTTTTGGCAACCCTGTTATATTTGGTATAATTGAAAAAGCATTGTCAGCCGCTGTTATATCTGTACTTCCAAAAAGCAAATAATTTTCGTATTCTCTTCCTGAATAACCATAATAGATGACTATATCAGCTGATCCATTTCCAACAAACTGTGCAAAATTGTCATCAAAATATTCTGTAAACCCAAAAGAAGCATCACCAGAGATTATTCTATTTGCATATATATTTACTATTGTCTGATCATTTTCAAAACCAGATAGGTATAGCTGTATTTTTTTTAATGGTACAAAATCATCGTAAATAGAATTTTTCAGTGTATATTGAATGTTAATAACCCTTTCATTTGAGTTTAATCTATGTGTTTGGAAAACTATATAGTTGCCTTGTTTTTTATAACTTATGATGCCTACTTCATCTTTTATATAGTCTATTTCATTTTCTTGTGGTATTTCCCAAGATATTTCAAAAATATCATAACTCTTTGCAGCATCAATTTTTATTGTGGTGTTTACTTTTACAACATCATTATTAACCGTGACATTATGGAAAACCAAAGCATTAGATATTGGAATTATTAAAAGTGCGATGAAAAACAAGCTAAATTTCATATCATTATTTGAATATTTGCTATATAAATTATCTACCTTTGACTCCGATCTTTTTGCAATAATATTTTATTTTACAAGCATCACATTTTGGTTTAGTCGGCAAACATATGTTTTGTCCCCAAGTCACAAGAAGATTGTTGTAATCCTTCCAAAATTTTGGTGGAATCTTTTTTTTCAGTTCAAACTCTGTTTTTTCAGGCGTTTTTGTCTTAACTATGCCTATTCTGTTTGAAATTCTGTGTACATGAGTATCAACTGCTATTGTATTTTTACCAAAAGCATAAATCAAGACTATGTTTGCAGTTTTTCTTCCAACACCTTTTAATTTTAAAAGATCATCTATATTATCTGGAACATCACCATTATATTTTTGAATCAATTCTTCTGAGATCTCTTTTATTCTCTTTGCTTTTGTTTTGTAATAGTTGACGTTTTTAATTGCATTCTCGATTTTATTTAAATCCAATTTTGAGATTTCGTGTGGTGTTGATGCAATAGAAAACAATTTTTCGCTTGCTTTTATTGTTATTTTGTCTTTTGTCCTTAAGCTCAACAAACATGATATTAAAACTTTGAATGGGGTTGGCTTTGTTAGCTGTTCCATAGCTGGTTTTTCAAATTTTACAGTTTCTTTCTTTAAAATTTTTATTATCTTGGTTATCATAAAGAATTATTGCAATTTATTATTTTTATTCTGAATTGTATATAGCTAGTGCTTGAATGAAAAACGGATTTGAAAAAAATGTACGCGGTAGGCATTGCACGTTCATTTCTCTTTCTTTCATAGCATATAATCCTCCAATAAATGGTGTAAATTTATCTCTATATTCTTGATTCATTCTAAGCTTTCTTATTTGCGGAAATTTTTCTTCAAGAATTCTTCTGAGTTTTTGATATTCACCCATGTTATTAATAACTATTGACTCTAAATACCCTCTTATAAAAGCATCAGTATCTGAATTAACATGTAAATACATTATTAACCAAAGCGTTTCTTTTCCATATCTTATAGTCAAGTATGTGCCAAGTTTTGTCCAAATCTCTGACTCATTAACAAAATTTTCAACACCTTCAGATGTCCCAAAAAAATCTATATACAACTCTACTAAAGCTTTTGTCATATCGTTTACAAAACCTAAATCTGAAAATGAATGGTGTCTTTTTTTTAACCTCAAGCCAATAGTCGGAAAATAAATATCATTCATAAATAAAATTTATATAAAAAGCTTTAAATGCTATTTCATTAAAAACAAATACTTGAAAAATATATTATTTAATATGAAAAAATTTGAATTTCTAGCTTCATTGATAATAATATTCACATTCTTGATTACAATATATTTTTATACATATATCCCTGACATAATAGAAAGCCATTGGGATTTGAACGGAAATGTTAACGGATATATGAAAAAGGCGTCTGGATTACTGCTAATACCAATAATTATGATTTTTTCAACTATGATGTTTTTCACCCTACCAAAAATTGACCCGTTAAAAGAAAATATTAAAAAATTCAGAAATTACTATTATTGGTTTATTATAATATTTTGCTTGTTTATGCTCATCATTCAATTACATTTAATCTTATGGAATGTTGGTTTTAAAATCAATCCCAAAATTATAATTTCCTTTTGTTGCTCTGCTTTGTTTTTTTATGTTGGAATACTTTTGGGCAAAACAAAAAGAAATTGGTTTATAGGTATAAGGACTCCTTGGACATTAAGCAGCGATTATGTGTGGGAAAAGACAAACAAACTAGGAGGGATGATTTTCAAAATGCTTTCAATTTTATGTCTAATTTCAATTTTATTTGAAGAATACTATATTTTGTTTGTACCTATCATAATTTCAGCAATATTTCTAGTAATATATTCTTATTTTGTTTACAAAAAATCAAAATAACTCATTTCTCTAGAACCCATATTTCTCTCTTTGTTTTATGTCTCTCTTCAGCATCCACAATAGATTTGTGATTTGGCAATAATTCAATAATTTTGAATTTTGTTTTTTTGCATAAATCTTCCATATTTATTCTTGCTGTTTTTCCTTCTTTTACAACAAAAAGCGGTGTTATCATGCAAATTTTTGCTCTATCTTTCATTACTTTGTGAGCTTCTGATAAAAAAGATTCAAACAATTTTGTTACATCATTTAATATTTTTTCTGCTTGATGTATTGATGGATTTGATTTTAACGGCTGTCCTAAATAAGGCTCTGTTACTATGACATCTATACTATCTCTATTCAAGTAATTGCTAAGCTTGGTTGCGTCACCTTCAATCAGATTAAATTTTTCAAAACCTAACCAATTGAGATTTATCTTTGCATCATCTAAACACTTTTTATTTTTATCTAAACCATAAACATCCATACTTGAAATCAAAGCTTCTTGCAATATAGTTCCTATGCCACAAAATGGATCAAGCAATTTTTGCCCTGGCAAAGCAACTAGATTTATCATTATTCTTGCCAATCTAGGTGGTATTGAATATATTGGTCTTTGTCTTGGTCTCTCAACATCCCTTTTTTTGAATGCAAAGGGGTTGTGAACTTGAACAGTCTTGTAAAATTTTGAATCAAATGAAATTATTTCAACTCCATTTTTCTTCAAAATTTTTAAAACCTCGAAATGTTTCAAATCAGTATGCCCATGAAATTTTGGAGATGAAAAAATAGCTTTGATTTTTTGCTTTTTTAAATCATTGAGTATATGTTTTTTGACATTTTTATACTCTGAGTTTGATTTTGGATACACGCTTAAGCCTATTTTAATTTTTTCATAATTGTGTAATTCATCAAGATTTAACGGAACTGCTATCTTGATAGTTCCACCAAGCTCGTCAATAATATTTCCGATATTTCTGTCAGTTTTCACTTCAAGAATATTTTCAAACTCTTTAATGAATTCAAAGTTTATTTTTCTGTTTTTAAAGTAATGATAAATCTCCGCCTTTGATAAAACTGGATTCTTGCCTAAAACAAAAAGATAATTCATGATAATAATTCATACAAAACATATTTATTGGTTAGCAAACTTTCCATTTCAAACCCCAGTTGCCTAATTTCTTTATAATAGGTAATAATTCTTTGCCTTTTTGCGTCAAAAAGTATATGTTTTTATTGTCCATTGATTTATGGTCTATTATTTTTTGTTCTAAAAGATATTTGAGGTTGATAGAAAGTGTTCTAGAACTTATCATGCAAACCCTCCTTAGATCATTAAAGCTTTTCTCACTATCGCTTAAATATCTTATAATAAGCAATCTTGGTTTTGTGCCTATTATTTTTATTGATTCTGTTATTGGGCATATTTTTTTCATATAAATTAATTGATGTGATAGATTTAAATAGTTTACTTTGTAAACTATTTTAGAGGTGAATGAAAATGGAAGTAATCTTGTATTCGGCTGACTGGTGTCCATGGTGTCAGAGAACAAAAATGTTTCTGAAAGAAAACAATATAAAATTCAAAGAAATGAATGTTGACAAAAACCCAGAAGCTGCAAGAGATTTAATTGAAAAAACCGGGCAGATGGGAATTCCAGTTACGCTTGTAGATGGTAAACCAATAATTGGATATGATGTACCAAGATTAAAGCAAGCCTTGAAATTAAAGTAATTTTTATTTTTATTTAATCTAAATTAATTAGGTGATTTTATGCAAGAATTTGATTTAATTATAGTAGGTGCAGGCCCTGCAGGCATTACTGCTGGAATTTATGCTTCTAGGAGAGCGTTAAAAACTGTTATAATAAGTGAAAATATAGGCGGACAGATAATGTCAACTACATGGATTGAGAACTATCCTGGATTTACTCAAATAAAAGCTGTTGAACTTGTACAAAAATTTGAAGATCATGTAAGACATTTTGGTGTTGATATAATTCAAGAATTAGTTGTTGAAGTAAATGAAGTAGAAGGTGGATTTGTAGTAAAGACAACACAAAATGAATATAAGGCTAAAGCTGTTATACTTGCTTTTGGAAAATCCCCAAGAACGTTGGATGTGCCTGGAGAAAAACAGTATACGGGGAAAGGTGTCTCATATTGTGCAACTTGTGATGCACCTTTGTTCAGAAACATGCCAACAGCTGTTATAGGTGGTGGTAACTCTGCATTTGAAGCTGCACATTTGCTATCTCAAATATCATCAAAAGTTTATATTATACATAGATCTGATACTTTTAGGGCGTTTGAAAGTTTAGTTGAAGACGTAAGAAAAAAAGGCGTAGAATTTGTAATGAATAGTGAAGTGAAAGAAATAAAAGGAGATAATTTTGTAAGGTCGATCGTTATTGAAAATAATAAAACAGGTGAAAGAAAGGAAATACAGGTAAATGGTGTTTTTGTTGAAATTGGCTCTGAAGTAAAAACAGATTTAATAAAAGATCTTGTAAAGCTGGATGAGAGTAAGCATGTTGTTGTTAATGAAAAGGCAGAAACATTTTATCCAAATAGCGATAAAGTTAGACCTGGATTATTTGCTGCTGGTGATTTAACTAATGTGCCTTTTAAGCAAATAGTTGTCTCTGCAGGCGAAGGTTGTAAAGCAGCTTTGCAAGCATATAATTACATACATGGAATTGAAACAAAAGGACATGTAGCAGATTGGTCTGCTTCTAAAAAATGAGGTGATAAAAATGCAAGTTTTCGACGAATGGGGTCCAGAAAAGATAATACAAACTTATGATCCGAAAACAAAAATGGTTGGGATTCTTGTTATCGATAACACTGCATTAGGTCCTGGCAAAGGCGGAATAAGGATGACTCCTACTGTAACAGTTGAAGAAGTCTTCAGGCTTGCTAGGACAATGACATGGAAAAATGCTCTAGCCGAACTTCCGTTTGGTGGAGCAAAAGCTGGTATTGTTGCAGATCCAAAAAGTATGAGTGAAGAGCACAAAGTTGAAATAATAAAATCCTTTGCTAAATCATTAAAACAAGTTTGCCCAAGCATTTATGTTGCAGGACCTGATGTAAATACAAATGAGCAATCAATGAAATGGTTTGCTGAAGAAATTGGCGACAAAAAAGCTTGTACAGGTAAACCAAAAGAAATGGGTGGATTACCGCATGAATTAGGATCAACTGGTTTTGGTGTTGCACATGCCACAAAAGTAGCATTAAAGTATTTGAATAAAGATTTGAATAACACAAAAATAGCAATTGAAGGCTATGGAAATGTTGGCACATTTGCACACAAATTTTTAGAAGAATGGGGTGCAAAAATAGTTGCTGTTAGCGATAGTAAAGGCGGTATCTATAATGAAAATGGATTAATCTATAATGAGTTAATGAAGACAAAAACCCAAACAGGTAGTGTTGTTAATTTTGAAAAAGCAAAAAAAATTGAAAATAAAGACGTTTTTGAATTAGATGTTGATGTTTTAATTCCAGCTGCTCTACCTGACGTAATAAATGAAAGCAACTGGAATAATGTAAAGGCGAAAATAGTTGTTGAAGCTGGAAATATTGTGATGAAAGAAGAAATTGAAGCTAAATTGCACGAAAAGGGGATAATAGTTGTGCCAGATTTTGCAGCAAACGCAGGCGGTGTCATATCATCTTGGGTTGAGTATATAGGCAAAGATGAAAACTTTATGTTTAAAACAGTTGAAGAAAAAATTACAAAAAATGTTGATCTTGTTTTAGAAAAAAGCCATGAAGAAAATATAAAACCAAGAGATGCTGCCTTAGAAATAGCAAAACAAAGGGTAAGAAAAGCAATGAAGTAATTTGAAAAGTGGTTTTATGAAAGTAGCAATAGTAGAGTCAGGTAGAAATTTAGAAATGAAAAAAATTATTTCAAAGTATTTTAAAATAGTTAAAAATGATCCTGATTTTGTAATTTCTATAGGAGGCGATGGAACTATTTTGGCTTCTGAAAGGTTATATCCATCAATACCAAAGTTGACTATAAAAACAAGTCAGATATGCAGAAAGTGCGATTATTCACCTAACAGGCTCGAAATTATTTTGAAGATGTTGAATGATGGCAAGTATGAATTAAAAAAGGAAATGAAATTAGAAGCAAAGTTTAAAGGAAAGAGAATAATCGCATTGAATGAAATACAACTTCATAATGAAAATCCAACAGTTGCAATAAGATTTGATGTTTATGCTGATAAAATGTATAGAAATGTCATTGGTGATGGAGTTATAGTATCAACACCTTTCGGTTCAACAGGATATTTCAAATCTATTACTGGCAAATCATTCAAAAAAGGTATTGGCATAGCATTTAACAACAGCTATAATTTTCCAAGAAAGCCTATTATAATTGATGAAAAAAGTAAGATTAAAATTAAACTAAATAGAGAAAGTGGTTTGTTGTTAAGAGACAATGATCAAAACTTTGTAAGGGTTAAAGAGAATCAAAAAATTTATATTAAAAAGGCTAGGAAGCCTGCGTTTTTTGTAAATTTTTAAAATATATTTTATAACTTTAATATTTCTACACCAGGCAATTTTTTCCCTGATAAATAATTTATCATTGCACCCCCAGCTAAGCTTATATATGAATAACTTTCTTTTTTTATGCCTATTTTATCCATTGCAACAGTTGTGTCTCCTCCGCCTATAAGAGTAAATGCTTTAGACTTTGCAACTGCATTCAGAATATCTCTGGTGCCTTTCTCAAATCCTTTTTGCTCGTAAACTCCTGCTGGACCTTTTACTACAATTGTCTTTGACTGTTTGATTTTTTCTGAATATAATTTTATTGTTTCTTTGCCTATGTCAAGAATCATTTTGTCTGTTGGTAGCTCATCAACGCTTATCTCTTTTCTTTTTCCATTTTCATCAATTGCAACATCAACAGGTAAAAATATTTTTTCATTATATTTTTTAAACACACTCTCCAACGATTCGCTTAAATCAAAAAACTTTTTCTCTTTAAGAAAATTTTCAGTTTTTTCACCCAGCTCAAATCCTTGTGCAATTAAAAACAGCTCGCCTAATACACCACAGGACAAGGCAATATCAATCAAATTATTTTCAAGTCCATAATTCATTATTTTTATACAATCGTCTGGTTTTGCACCTCCAAGTATATAGCAGTTAGGCCTTTCTGGATTTAATGCTTTTGAAAGCGACCTTAATTCTTTTTCCATTAATCTACCTGCAATAGTTGGAAGCTTTGAACTAAAACCAACTATAGAAGCATGAGATCTGTGTGATGCTGAAAATGCGTCATTAACAAAAACTTCTGCTAAAGGAGATAAAGTTGAAACAAGTTTGCTTTTTGAATGTTCTTCTGGCGTTTTTTCAATGTCTTCATCATCCAAAAACCTAACATTTTCTAATAAAATTATATCTCCAGGTTTCAAAGACTTTATTTTTTTCACAGCGTCTTCATCAACAATACTCTGAGAAAATATAACTTTACTTCCTATTTGCTTTTCCAGCATCTTTGCATGTTCGCTTAAGCTTACAAAATCCGGGTCGCCTTTTCTGCCTTGGTGTGCTAATACAATAACTTTAGCCTTTTTATCAGACAATTCTTTAATTGTTTTTGCGGCTTCAACAAGTCTTTCAGAGATTTCTAGCTTTTTAGTCTTTTCATCATAAGGCAAATTTATATCCACTCTTACTATTGCTGTCTTATTTTCAAAATTAAAATCATCTATTGTTTTAAATTTCATAAAGGCACCGATTTATTATTTGTTTTTATTTAATAAATTATTATGAAAATTTTAATCGCTGTGCTTGTATTTTTATTTATAATCAGCATAAACATTAGCATTTTGTGTTTTGAACCAATTTTCAGTATTATTAATGATAATGATGACGCAATAAATGTACTCAGATATGTAAATGGACAGAATTTTGATTTAAATTTTTTCACTGAAAATGAAATTTTACATTTGAATGACGTGAAAATTATTATAAACATTTTCAAATATTATGCAAAAATAGGTTTTGTCTTACTACTCTTATCTATTTTTACGGAAAAAACCAAATTTGTTGTTAACTCGATAAAAATTAGTTCTATTTTAATTTTGTCTTTTAGTTTTTTTATGTTGTTATACTCTGTGTTTTTCTTTGAAAATTTTTTTACAACCTTTCACAAAATATTCTTTCCGAAAGGAAACTGGTTGTTTGAATATAACAGCAAATTAATACAACTATTTCCGCTAGATTTCTGGTATAAAATTGCTTTGATTTTTATTTTAATGAATATTTTTGACGGAATTATACTTTTGTATTTACATCATTCTATTGCTAAAAATTAATTTCCTAATGATATTTGGCACATGTGACAAAAATCAAAATTTTTGTTATCTATGTCTCTTATACTATTTGATGGATTCATAACACAACCCTTTTCTTTGCAGTGTTGAAGGCCTAAGACATGGCCAATTTCATGAATACATTCCTTAAGCAATCTTTCTTTGAATAACTCAATGTCGCCTGGTTGTTTGTAAAATTTTGGGTCTAATCTAGCTGTTGAAACGATTGCTGCTTTGCTTTTAGATTTTGCTAAACCAAACACATAGTTCAATCGTTGAGTGTATATATCATGACTTGTTATTGCTAGAACTTTATCATCAAAATTCTTTTCCAATTCATTCAAAATAATGTCAGCTTCATATTGATTTCTGAATTTGTTAAAGCTAGATGATGGTGCAGAGAATTCGTTGCCAATTAAAATGGGCATCTTAAATTTTGATCTTAATCCTTTTTTTACATGATCAATTAAAGAAGGTTCAATTTTGCCTATATAAACCATTGTCAACTGCATTTTTATCAATTATTATTTGTTCAAATAAAAATAAATTTGATTATTTTTTTCTATTAAAAGACAACACTCCTATAAATGCAGCTAATATACAAAACAAAATTACTATTAAAACATCCAAAACTGGGTTCATGAAAGATTTGTCTATTATAGCATATCTCATTAAATCAACACCATATGAAAGAGGATTCAAATGAGTTATTATTTTCAGCCATTCTGGCACTTGAGTAACAGGATAAAAAATACCGCTAAGAAAGTTCAATGGAAATACAATAAAATTCATAATAACGCCAAAACTTTCAAAAGTTTCTACATAAGATGATATTATCAAGCCGAGACTGACCATACTAAATGATATTAAAATCATTATTGGTATGATTTTCAGAAATATTATAGGAGGCAAATTTAAACCTATAATGAAGGATAAGCTAGCTATTATTATACCTTGTATTAAAGCGATCGTGCATCCGCCAAACGCTTTACCCAAAAATATTGATAGCCTTGATATTGGGGAAACTTCAATTTCTTTGAAAAATCCAAACTCTCTATCCCAAATAACAGATATTCCTGCTGTTAATGAAATGCCAACTAAAGACATTGCAACTATTCCTGGAAAAAGAAATTTTTGGTAATTCAAATCTCCTATTTTAACAAAACTAAATCCGCTTCCTAAAATTAACAAAAACAAAATAGGTTGAAATATTGATCCTGCTAGTCTATACTTGTCTCTAAAATATCTTATTATTTCTCTTTTCCAAATTTGATATATAGCATCTATTTCACTCATAGTCTTTTCGCCAAAAATCTTTTATTAATATTACCATTTGATGTTTCATCTCTGAACTCTTTTCCTGTATAATGAATGAAGACATCACCCAATGTAGGTTTTCTTATGCTTAATGACTTGACATTTTTAACTGTTTGCAATATTTTTACAACATTTTTTTCTGCATTCTCAACGCTTATGTATGTTTTGCCATCAATCAATTGAACTGATTTGACATTTTGTATTGATTTTATCTTTGAAAGTATATCATGACTTGCATTTGTCTCAATAATTATAGTATCTCCTTTTAGTTTGTCTTTTAGTTTACTTGGTTTATCCAAAACTTTGATTTCACCATTGTCTATTATAGCAACTCTGTCGCAAAGTTCATCAGCCTCTTCCATGTAATGTGTTGTAATTATAACAGTTATATTCTCTCTATCTGCAAGATTTTTTATATAATCCCATATATGTTCTCTTGTCTGAGGGTCTAAACCTAATGTTGGCTCGTCTAAAAATAATATTTTCGGATAATGTATCAAACCTCTGGCTATCTCTAATCTTCTTTTCATGCCGCCAGAATAGTTTTTTATTAAAATATTTGCTTTATCTTTTAGACTCACAAGTTCTAAAACTTCGTTTATTCTTTTTTTCCTTTCGTTTTTAGGAACATCATATAAACCAGCATGCAAATAAAGATTTTCTAATGCTGTTAATCTATTATCTAAGCTTGGGTCTTGAAAAACTACACCTATCGACTTTCTCACTTTATCTCTTTCTTTTATTATGTCAAAACCGTTTACTGTGGCTGTACCTTCAGTTGGTTGCAAAAGTGTACAAAGCATTGAAATCAAAGTTGTCTTTCCAGCACCATTAGGTCCAAGCAATCCGAATACTTCTCCTTGCTTTATTTTTATATTTATCTTGTTTACAGCTGTCACATCTTTGAATTTTTTTGTCAAATCAAACGTTTCAACAGAATACATAAAATCATTCTGAATATTGTAATTATCAAATTATAAATGTATGGGGCTGGCCGGATTTGAACCAGCGACATTCCGCAAGACAAGTTAACCTTGATCTTTCCACGGGCTTCAGCCGTGTGCTCTCCCAGGCTGAGCTACAGCCCCAATGATATGATAATATTTGATAATAGCTTTTAAATTTTTTAATCACTGCCTTTGGTAAATATAATTTTTAGCTTTGACAATATTTTGTATAGTTTTAAATCAATATTATATCTATATTTTAAACCAGACTCGATAATATAGATTAAATTACCTGAAACAAATCTTACTCCTGTTTTTATATCTCTCACACCATAATAATATACTTTGACAGGAACTTGTTTTATTCTGAATCCTTTATTGATAACCGATATCATAAACATGTTTTCTATTATATAGCCACCTGTTGCTACATGCACTAGCTCTTTAATAACCTCTCTTGTCATTGCGATAAATCCACAATTACTGTCTTTCACATTTGCGCTAAATGCTATGTTAAATGCTGTCCTCCAGACAAAATTTCCCAATCTATGCCTAAAAGGGACATCTTTTTTCCAGTTTCTATATCCAGTTACATAATCAGCTTTATCTTCTTCTAATGGTTTGAATATTTTTGGCAGATCCTCAGGTAAATATTGTAAATCAGCATCTAAAATAGCAACATATTTTATATCAGGATGTTTTTCTAAAATATATTTAAACGCTGTTTTCAATGCAACGCCTTTGCCTTGATTTTTTCTATGTCTAAGTACTATAGCGCCTGCTTTTTCTGCCAATTCTGCTGTTCTATCTTTTGAACAATCATCAACAACTATTGGCAAATAACCCTTTTTTGTTACTCTAGTTACAGCATCTGATATGTTTTTCTCTTCATTATAAGCAGGTATAATTACAGCGTGTTCCATCAAAAATTATTTGAAAGAATAAAGACAAATTCATTATTCTTTTCCATTATTTCCATTTATTTTGTCAAGATGTTTTTCTATCCTGTTTAAACTTTGAAAAATACTATCTAATGTTCTATTCATATAGTTTATTTGAGTTATTGATATAAGAGTTGGACATGTGCTATAGTTTTTGCACATAATACCTTTTTCTATGTCACACATTTTAGGCTAACACCATAAATCTGTATTAATATAAAAACAAGTTTAAATACATTTATGGGGAAACAAAATATATTTTTAAGAAAAGGTGCTGAAGCAATAATTTATGAAGAAGGTGGGTATCTAGTAAAGGAAAGGGTTAAAAAAAGTTATAGAATAAGGCAGATAGATGAAAAAATTAGAGGTTTGAGAACAAATCTTGAAGCAAAATTATTAACTGAAGCAAGAAGAAATGGTGTTAATACTCCTTGTATATTTAATGTTGATAAAAAGAAGCATTTGATAAAAATGGAGTTTATTGAAGGTGAAAGAGCTAAAGAATTGTTTGAAAGAGCTAAAGAAAATGAAATAAAGATGATTTCAGAAAAAATAGGCAAATCAATAGCAAGATTGCATAAAGCGGACATAATTCATGGTGATTTGACAACATCTAATATCATAGTAAAAGACAATGAGGTTTATTTCATAGATTTTGGATTGGGTTATTTTTCAAAAAGAATAGAAGATAAAGGTGTTGATTTAAAGCTGCTGAAAGATGTATTAAAATCCACCCATTTTAAAATATTAAAAGTATGCTGGGATAATATTTTAAAAGGTTATAAAAAAGAATATAAGGAAGCCAACAAAGTTATTGAAAGGGTGAAAGAGATTGAAAAACGTGCTAGATATGCTCAAAAGCAAGAATAAGTTTGAAAGAGCGGAAGGATATGCTATATTTTCTTTACTCATATTTTCTTTAATTTTATCATTAGGTATAGGTTTGACAGCTATAACAACCAAAGGGTTAACGGCTGTGATCGCGATGATAGGTGCTTTGGGCAGCTTTTTATCAGCTGTTTTCCTAATAGGTGTGTGGGCATGGGAGGAAATGACAAAAGAATGAGTTTTTTAAATATTAACTACATTAATTTTGCTGTTAGATTTAGGTGAAAATATGGCAAGAATGCATGCAAGAAAAAAAGGTAAATCAGGTTCAAAAAGACCTCCTGTTAAAACAGCTCCTAGATGGGTTGGATATAAAAAGGTAGAGGTAGAAAAATTGGTTGTAAATTTGGCTAAAGAAGGTAACAGATCTGCAAAAATTGGCCTTATATTGAGAGATAGATATGGCATACCTTCTGTAAAGCAGATCACTGGAAAAACAATAAAAGCTATAATGAAAGAAAATAAAGTGTATCCAAATTATCCTGAAGATTTGCTGGATTTGTTAAAAAGAGCTGTAAATTTAAGAAACCATCTTGAAATTAATAGAAAGGATTATACATCTAAAAGAAATCTTGTCAACCTTGAATCAAAAATAAGAAGACTTGGAAAATATTATGTAAAAACCAAAGTATTGCCAAGAGATTGGGTATATGATCCTGAAAGGGCAAAGTTGATAGTACAGCAAAAGTGATTGTATGGCAAAAAAAATCAAAGGAAAGGATTGGTATACAGTAATAGCGCCTAAATTTTTTGAAGAAAAGGTGCTAGGTGATACACCAGGAGATGATGTAAACAAAGTTATAGGTAGAAAGGTGACAGTGCCTCTAGTGTTTGTTTCAAAAGATATGAGCAAATATTATCTTAAAGTTAGATTCAAAATAACAAAAATTGATGGTACAAAAGCCTTGACAGAGTTTGATGGTTTGGAATGTTTGAGAGATTATATAGCAAGAATGGTGAGACATAGAGTCACAAGAATAGATATTGTTCAAAAACTGAAGACAAAAGATGAGAAAAATGTTGTTGTAAAAAGCATGATAATAACAAACAAAAGGGTTACAAGAGGTATTGAAAAATCTTTAAGAGAATTTGTCCAGCAAGTTATAGAAAAAGTTACCAATGAAAACACGCTTGAATCTCTCCTTTCAAAAATATTGAATGATAGTATAAAGCAGAAAATAATGAAAGAAGGCAGCAAAATATATCCTCTAAGGGCATTTGAAATAAGAAAAATGGAAATAATGTAACAGTTTTATTGTTTTTTGATGATATATTTCTTGATTGATATGGGTATAAAAGAAATTGCTTTCAAACATGCTTTGATAAATGCTATTGAATTTAATGGTAAATGCTCATTTCAAGCCGTTTTAAGCAAAGTTTTGGGTGAAAATCAAGAGTTTAAAAAAGACATGAAAACCACGGTTTCTTTAGTAAAAGAAATAGTTGAAAAAGTAAATAAAATGAGTTTAAGTGAACAAAAAAAGGAATTTGAAAAACTTGGCATAAAAATTGAAAAAAAGGATGAAAAAAAGGATTTGCCTGAATTACCAGAAGCTCAAAATGGTAAAGTTATAACAGCGTTTCCTCCAGAACCAAGCAAATACCCACATCTTGGCCATGCAAAAGCAGCGTTAATAAACTATATGTATGCAAAAAAATACAATGGAAAATTTTTCTTAAGATTTGAAGATACAAATCCTACACTAGCTAAAAAAGAATATTATCAAGCCATAATCAATGGATTAAAATGGCTTGGGATAGAATGGGACAAGATAGATTATATTTCAGATCACATAGAGGAATACTATAAATATACTGAAAAGTTGATAAAAGACGGAAAAGCATATGTATGCCTTTGCCAACAAGATCAAATAAAGAAAAATAGGGCAAATGGAATTGAATGTGAACATAGAAGCGCTAGTACCAAAGAGAATTTGAATTTATGGAAAGATATGTTTAATTTTAATCAAGGCGAAGCTACAGTAAGATTGAAAATAGATATGAATCATGTTAACACAACAATGAGAGATCCCAGCATTATTAGAATAATTGATAAAGAACATGTGAGAACTGGTAAAAAATACAAGTTGTGGCCTACTTATGATTTTGGCACAGCCGTGATGGATGGTTTGCAGCAAGTAACACATAGAGTAAGAAGTAAAGAGTTTGAGATGAGAACAGAATTGCAACATTATATACAAGATCTGCTAGGCTTTAAAAGGACTTTTATAACTGAAATTGCTAGGTTTAATCTAGAAGGTGTACCATCTTCCGGGAGAATTATAAGAGAGATGATTGCTAAAAATGAGTTGCTGGGTTGGGATGATCCTAGATTGACTACATTAATGGCTTTGAAAAGAAGAGGTTTTTTGCCTGAAGCTATAAAAGAGTTTTTAATATCAACTGGCATATCAAAAGCAGAGTCAACATTGACATGGGATGTTTTGGAAAGTTTCAATAGAAAACATTTGGACAAAATAGCAAACAGATATTTTGCTGTTTTTGATCCTGTAAAAATTCAATTAAATGTTGAAAAAACAGTTGAAGAGCCTTTACATCCAGAGTTTCCGGAAAGGGGTAAACGCATACTTAAAGTTTCAAAAGAAGTTTACATTTCAAGAAGTGATTATGAAAAGTTTTTTGGTAAAACAGTGAGACTTATTGGTCTGTTTAATGTAAAATTGAGTGACAGACCTGAATATGCAGGTAATACTATAGAACAAAACATGCCAAAGATACATTGGGTTCCTGGTGAGAATGTAAAAATAAGTATTGTAATGAATGATGGAAGCACAAGAGAAATGATAGCTGAAAATGGTATAGAAAGTGTTAAAGAAAATGAATTTGTGCAGTTTATGAGAGTTGGGTTTGCAAGACTAGATGATAAAAAAAGGATGCTTTTCTACTTCACACATAATTAAAAGATCTTGTGTCTTAGCAAAATATTCACATTCATCAAAATAAGTATCAAAAATATTGTTCTTCTTGTTAATTTATGCTGCCAATGGTTTTTGGTAAAACCTAAATGAAAATCTGAAAATGGATAAAATATTCTTGTTGCCCAAAAACCACCGTGACTAAAAACATCAAGTATTATGTGTGATAGATAGCATAATAAAAATACTTGAGTATATTGAGGTAAAAATACGTTAAAAACAGCTGTTATAATTGACATACCAAACAAGCTGTGAAAGAATCTATAATAATCAAGATATTCTTGTGGTGGTTTCCACTCAAATAAGACTTTCTTTTTTATTGGAAATCCGTCTTTGATGACATAATAAAAGAAAAATGGTGCAGAAAGTATATCTGGAATGTTGGAAAAAATGAATATAAGAATAAACAAGTCAGGCCTGCCTGTTAGAGCCATCCCCCCTAGCCAATGGGCAATGTTATCCATTAAACAATTATTTTGGTTGGAAAATTTTTAAACCATATAGAACTAGGCTAGAGTGAAAGCAAAGTTTTTAAATTAATATCATTAATAGTGTTTTTATGATAGGAGAGCTTCTAGAAGACAGAGTAGTTATATGGGGAAGTGATGGGCTTAGCCTTTATGACGAGGGTGGTTTTGGAAAGCCTTTTGACAATAGGGTAGAGCTATCTCTTGTTGAATCATGTTATTTGCTTGAGAAAAAGAAGATTACAATAAAAAAAGCTGAAAAGACGTTGAGCTTCAAAGAATTTTATGAATATGCTGTTTCAAAAGAACCAGAATTTCATCAGAAATTTGTAGTTTATAGAGATTTAAGAGAAAGGGGGTATCTTGTAAAAACAGGTTTCAAATTTGGTGCACATTTCAGAGTTTATGAAAGGGGCGTTAAGCTAAAAAGAGGTCCTAAACAAGCACATGAGCACACAAAATTTGTTGTTCATGCTATAAGCGAGGAGGATAGATTCTCTTATCCTGAATTATCAAGAGCTACTAGACTAGCACAAAACATAAGAGCAAAAATGATATGGGCTGTTGTTGATAGTGAAAATGATGTAACTTATTATGAAATATTCAGAGTTTCACCCTGACCATTTTATCTTAAATCGTAAAATTGCGCCAAGACCGCCTATATTATTGAATTGCTGACCTAAATCATGTAAAGTTGATATTATTTGTATAGAAACTTTGTTTTCAAGTGATTTGGCCAATTCTTCTATTTTTTTCTCTTTCATTTTTTCTTCTGATATAAGCAAAGTCTGTATGGCATTCATATCTTTCGCAGTAAAAACATCATCACCTAAAACTGCTAAACCGTCATCTTTTCTTAAATGCAAGAAGAAATCTTCAACAAGTTTACTTTCCTTTGTTAATTGGTTTTCTGCAAGCTTATCAAGCAAACCGAGCTTAACAGCCTCATTTATGCCTGTTATAGTTGAGGAGGAGACGCTGCCAATAGAAATTTTTGAATATTCATTCTGATTTTTTTCTCTTATTATCTTCGCAACATGCTCTTTGGCAAAACCAGGTCCTGCTATAATTATATTTTTCATTTGTGGAGAAAAATTCAATATTTCTTCAGCAACTTTGCTATAATATTCTGGTATTCTTTTTTCTTCGTGCTGCAAAGAAAATGTGTTTTTTACCTCTGTCAACACATCAATCCTGTTGTTTTTAAGCAAAGCTAATGTTGCCTGATCAAGATCAACTGCAACTATCAATATATTTGGTGTCTTTTTTTCAGCTTCTTTCAATCTTTGTATTTGATATTCTCTCCACTCATTTTTAGTTATTGTCATGTATTTTCCTGGTTTTGCTTCTATTGTATGGAATGAATCTAGTTGAACATTTTCTGGTGCTTCAACTATTCTTCCTGATATCCTTAGCTGAAATATACCAAGTTGAAACTCTACTTTTTCAACAAGAATTTTGATAAGCATCATCTTTTTTCCTATTTTCTTCATCTCACCTTCTCTTTCAAGAAAAAGGCTTCTTGGTGTCATTGCTTTTACAAAATCTCCTGGTTCTATAAAGTTTTTCAAATAAAAAAGGTCATCATTATTCTCTATTCTAATTTTAACCCTTTTCAGCTTGCTAGATATTTTCAATATTTTCATTATTATCTATTATATGATAAAAGTTATTAGTATAAAAATCAAAATTCTTCTATATGGCAGCAAAAGCTCAGGCAAAACCAGATGAATTTATCTGGGTATTGTTTGCTGGAATACTTGCAATTATAATGATGGTTTTCTTTTGGGGTATGCCAAACAGCAATCAAGAAAATCAAACTAGCAATGCTACTGCTAGCCTACCAGAAGGTGCTTTTACTATTGGGACATATAAAGAAGATGTTCCTAGAGTTATAAGAATAGGTGATTTTGGCATAAGCCATTCTGCTGGGTCAAGTGTAATTGCGAGTAAAAAGTATATTGAAGTTAGTAAAGGAATTTTTGAAGACAAAAGATTTAGTTTTAGTGGTGAAATAGGAGAAAATTTGAACGATATAATTGATGGGTGGATCGTAGTTGATGTTTTAGACACATCTAGCGGAAATCTTATAATAAAATTTAACAATGAAGTTGTTTATAGAGAAAAATCAAGCCCTGGAAGAATATATGTTAATGTTGATAAAAACCTGATAAAAAATTTTAATGTAATAGAGATCAGTTCTGGAATGCCTGGTTTACAATTTTGGTCAACAAGTGTTTATAGGATAGAGAAGGCAGAGTTTGGAATAAATGTATATGGAAATGTCAAAAAAACATATGATTTTGAATTATATGCAAGTGAGTTGAAAAATTTTGCCAAAGGTTCTGTCAAGTTTAATGTTGATGAAAGAGAAGGTAATGGAAATTTGATAATAAAGATAAATGGTAAAAACTTCTTTAACGGAATACCTTCTGGTAGTTTTAGTCATGATTTTGAGATTTTTGACGTTGGTCTTGTCAATGGAATAAACACAATAGAATTTTCAACTGAAAGGGATACAAGTTATAAGTTGGATGATGTTGAGATTTTAATAGCACATAAAGAAAATCTCGGAAAGCAGAGAACATTTTCTTTCAAAATAACTGAAACTGATTTAGCAAGGTTACAAAGAGGTGTTAAAGGAAAGATAAGTTTCACAATACTAGATTCTGATTATGGCGCTAATCTAGCTATAAAAATAACAGATAGCTCTGGTATGGATCATCAACTAGATTATATCCAGTCATATTCTATTGGTAAAAAAGTCACTGTGAATTTTGGGCCTAATGATGTTAAAGTTGGGACAAATTATGTCACATTTAGTGTTTCAGGTGAAGGTAAGTTTACTTTAAGCAATGTAGATATTGGTGTTTAAACACCCCACAATAATCTTAAAAGACTTCTCATACCTGTAGCAAAGCCTAAAATTGCTATTAACATTTTAATGTAAAAATTGAATTCTTTGTCTTTTTCATATTCATCTATAAGTTTTAGTGAAAAATATATGACAATTGCCTTGACAAGAACAAATGTAAAAGCTGTGTTGGTTTTTTCTATTAAAAATCTAGGCAAAACATGTTGTTCTGTATAATTAAACCAAGTGACAGCAATTGAAGTTATAATTGAGTCTAAAATCTGAAAGAGCATTACAAGCTTGTTTTCAATACTAGTTTTGAAAATTATGATTAAAACACAAAGTGGGATAAAGAAAGCGATAAAATACAAAAGTGCTTGGGTGTTTTTTATCTGTATTGTTGGTAAAAGAATTGAAAACATTATAAAACCCGACAAAAATAATGGTTTGTAATAGGGAATCTTTAAGTTGTTTTGAATTAAAACAGATAAAATTATCATAAAAATTATCAAAGAAAAAAACAACAACCATATATTTGGTGTCATGAATAGAATGCCGCTAATTAATTTGGCGTCATGAAGAACTCTTATAATGACGCCGGATGCTATAAAAGGAAAAATGCTTATAGCAAACAAATGATCTATTTTTATTTTCAGTCTTTTTAGTAAATTAAATGTCAAGTATGATAAAAAGATGAATAAAAATGCATATGCTATTGTATTTATAGTGTTGTAGCCTTCTCTATTGATCATTGGGTTGATAAAGTAATTGTGAAGAAAATCTCGAACACTCATAAAATTATATTGTATGAAAAATATTTAATCAGAAAGCACAAGGTAAAATTAATAAATCAAGAAATATAAAATTAATAAGATGAAAAAGTTATTGCTAGGTTCAATTTTGGCTATAATAATATTTTTGTCTGGTTGTACCAGTAGTTCTAACAGTTCTGGAGGAACAGGCGTTATTATTGAAGCTTTCTATCCCACAATTGAGAGTGCAGAACCTGGTGATGTTGTAGACATTGTTGCAAGAATAAAAAATACAGGAGGTTCTGACGCTACAAACATAGATGCAAAAATTTATGGTTTGGGTGAATGGAATGTTAGGCAAACTTCATCTGCTCCTAATGTTTTAGAAGCTGGCGATCCAGCAAGGAATATACAACCTGAAGTTGTGGATATTTCATGGGAAGCAACTGCACCGTCCTATAGAACAGGTATAGATAATCAAGAGTTTGAATTAAGAGTTCAATACAGATATTCTACAAGTGCATTAGCACAAATAAAAGTTGCAAGTGACTCTTATATAAAGAGCTTCCCGCTTGATCAACAACAATCAAAAAGAGATGAACTTGGAGTGAAGATGCAAAAACCAACAGATGGTCCTATATCAATTACATTTGATGCGCCTGCAAAAGTTATCAAAGCTGGTGGTAATGAAGTGAATGTTATCATAAACATACAAAATATAGGCGGTGGTAATCTTTTGAATAATCAACTTGATAGCTTTGCTGTTACAAGTAATAGACAAGTTGTTTGTACAACCTCACAACCAATAAAACTTATATCAGGCCAAAGCAAGCAAGTCAGATGTAAATTGTATGTTGATTTAACAGAAGGTTGGGATATTATACCTATACAGGTTGATACTTCATACACATATTGGGTTAGTGCAAAATCTTCTATAAGTGTATTGCCAACTGAAACTTAGATTTTAAATAGACTTAGAATTTTTGGGCCGAATAAATTGAATAATATCAAGCCTAGTATTATCAAAGATATATAATTTGATATTTTCGATCCATTTCTCTTGAAAAAATGTTGTGAAATTGCTTCAAGCATTAACCCACCATCTAATGGCTTTAACGGAAATAAATTAAAGACACCCACACCAAGATTGAGTATAAGCATCCATGCAAACAACCCATCTATCCAGTCTATAACAGAAAGTAAGTTTTTGCTAACATATCTGTTTGATATAAAAGGAGCATATCTATACTGAACATATACTTTTTGAATTCCAACTAAAGCTCTCTGGCCATTATCTGGGTCTGAAATTGTTTTTATTATATATTTACCTTTATCTGTTTTAACTACAACATCATCTCCGGGTTTTACATCTTTCATAGCTAAAGCAAAGTCATTCAGATCTTTTATTTTAACTCCATTTAGTTCTGTTATTATTCCTCTTAACTCTACACTTTCAGCATAAGAGCCTGTAATTAATGATTCAAAGCCAACTCCAACTGGTTGTATAAAAATTGAAGTAACTTTGGTAAATCCCAAAATAAGTAAAAATATTATGCCTGCTGCAACAATATTTCCAAAACTACCTGCTGCAAAAACTCTTAATTTGCCTATTAATGACTTTCTTTTTAATTGCCTTTCATTTGGCTCAACAAATGCTCCTGGTATAACCAAAAAAATTAAAAGTCCAAATGATTTTATATCAATCTTTTCTATTCTTGCCATAAATGCATGCATTGGCTCATGGATTAACATAACAACAAAAACTGATATTATCCAATACCAAAAAGGCACGCCTAAAACAAAGCCAGGCATACTCACACCTTCAACAGAAGGCAAGACAACTCTTAATGGGGATTCTGTTGTTTTTCTTGTAAAAACATCATATGTTGATTTTAAAAGAAGGTATGTGCCATATAATGAAGCTAGAAAGGCTACTAGTATTCCGATTAAGCCCAATATTCTCAATTTTTTCTCATGTTTTTCAGCAAACTTGTAAATAAATGCTTTTCCTCTTGAACTTCTTCTTATTATAAGACCTGTTTTGAACTCTATGTTTTTCCTATCTCTATACAGCACAAATGACAAGAAAACTAGAAAAAGTATAACTGAGATTATTTCAAAGCTCAAAATAATGCACCTTTTAACTTTATTGAATGGTATGTTTATATTTTTTAGTTATTCTTATAAATCTTAGTTGGTTGTATGAAAAAGTATTGGAAAATAGTTGAAGAAGTTATAAATCAAGTAGATGTTGTACTTGAAATAGTGGATGCCCGAATGCCTGAATTAACAAGAAATAAAAAAATTGAAAGCATGGTTTTTGCTAAAAGAAAGAGATTGATAGTTGTATGCAACAAAGCTGACTTAATAAACCAAAATAATTTTTCTAAAGACAAGAGGTTTGTTTATGTTTCAACAAAAAAAAGATTTGGCTTTGCAAAACTTAGAAAGACAATAATGGGAAATAAAGAAGTTGTAAGAGTTGGTGTTGTTGGCTATCCAAATACAGGAAAATCTTCTGTAATCAACTCTCTAGTCGGAAGAAAAAAGGCATTAACATCCTCTGTCGCAGGTTTTACAAAAGGTGTGCAGTGGATAACTGATCATAAAGGCTTACTTTTATATGACACACCAGGAGTTATTCCATTTGATGAAAATGATGAAATTAAAAAAGCAATTATGTGTGTGTTATCGCCATCACAAATAAAAGACCCTTATTTGGTTGCTTTGAAAATAATTGAAATCTTTTTAAATGAAAACAAAAGTGCTTTGGAAACAAAGTATAATATTAAAGCAAGTAATGATGCTGAAGATGTTTTATTGGAAATTGGAAAGAAAATGAATTATCTTGTAAAAAATGGGGAAATTGATGTTACAAGAACTTGCATAAAAATAATAAAGGATTGGCAACAAGGATTACTGTTTTTAAATGCTTAAATAAATTAAAGTGATTATAAAAATTATGGCAAAAAAAATTAAGAGGTTGTATAGATCTGAGAAAGAAAAGGTCTTGGGCGGGGTTTGCGGAGGCATTGGAGAATATTTTAATATTGACCCTGTTATTGTTAGATTGCTATGGATATTATTTACTCTTTTTTTGGGGGCTGGTGTCATTTTATATATAATAGCATGGATAATAATTCCTGAAAAAAAATAATTCTTGCAGGAGCTGGGATTTGAACCCAGGAACCGACTAACGGACTAGGCTCTGAACCTAGCGCCATTGGCCAGACTAGGCGACTCCTGCATAAAAATAATTATTCTATCAGTTTAATATACTCAAACCAAATTAACAATTTCAAAAAGTCATGCAGGGGGAGAGATTCGAACTCTCGAACTCACTAAGAGACAGGATTTCCTACTAAATCTTAAGTCCTGCGCCTTTGGCCGCTTGGCTACCCCTGCTCAAATTATAAAATATAGAATTAGCAATAAATTACTTTAATCTTTCAACATCTTTAATAAAATCATTTGTCTTTTCCGTTAAAACTTGCAAAGCTTGAGAGAAAATTTGTTCTGCTTTTAATCCGCAAACACTTTCAATATTAAATGTAAATTTATCATCTTCTTGTTTATAGCCGACAACTGCAGCTTGCCATTTTGCATGGTTCTTGCCTAAACCCAATTCTGCAAAAGCTTCTAATTCAAGTTCTTGTCCTTCCATTAACTCGACAATAGGTATTTTGTCAAAAACAGGTTTTACTCTGTCATCAGTTGTTTTTAAATCACCTGAATAAACCATGCAAGGTCCTGTTTTTTTCAATGCAAATGCAACTTGGCATCTTGTACATCCCTTTCCTTCACATTGGCATTCGTCTTTAAAGTTAAAGAATTTTGGATCAAATGTCAGTGGAATCAAACCAAGTCTATGTGCAACAATTTCATCCCATAAAACCGAATCGTTTGCATGAAAATCAACCCATTCTATTGCCATTGTAGGCACTTCAGAAACCATTATTCTTCTTAGCTCACCAGCAAAAGCTGGTTTTATACCTTCTATAAGTACTTTCATTTTATGATCATTTTTTTCAAGGATTTTTACTTTCAAGCTATCACCAAGTTACCTTATGTTGTTTTGATTTAATTTATTTAAATCTTTATTGTTTTTGTTTTTATTATCTTTTCACTATTTGTGAAATAGAAGATATAAATTTATGATGGATATGTTCGAATGGCATAAAAAAATAAAAGAAGTAAAAGTGATTGATGGAGTTAATCTTTTTCCTATTTCATGGCTTGGTGCAAAAGATTTTTGTGAATATCAGTTATATCTTGAAAAATTTGTTGGTGTTGAAGTAGAAAAAACATACGAAATGATATTGGGAAGTGAAGTTCATGCAAGATTGGAAGAGGAACATCTGGAAAAAGCAACTGAAAAGATGACTATACTAGAAGCTATAGAAGATTCTGAAAGAACAGGGAGAATATTAACTGCTAGGGAAGTTTCAATCAAATCTTTGAAAAATGGAATTTATGGAAGGATTGACGAAGTTACAATTATGCCAGATAGAATTGTAATAATTGATGATAAGCCAGGTGACAAAGTCTATTTAGGTCATAAAAAGCAAGTGTGGGGATATTGCATAGGGTTTATGGATCAATTTAATGTAAATAAAAAGATTATATGTTCTGTAAGAAACAGAGATACGAAAGAGTTTTTATGGGTTGATGATTTTGACAAAGATGCGATGGAGATTATAAGAAAAGATATACAAAGTATACACGATCTAATAAATGAACTTAGAGATGCTGTACCTTCTGATAATGTTAACAAATGCATGAAATGTAGATTCAGGAACGTCTGCGATAAGAGCCTATTATAAGCAAGGAAAACAATAATTATAAAATTCAAAAGTGAGTGAAAAAGGTGCCAGCTGGCAAGTGAGAGTTTGTGAGAGATTATGTCCATAAGACAAGATACTATAAAAAAGATTGGAAAAATTCTTTTTGTGCTTAAAGAAAGCGAAGATTGGCTTCATTTGAGAGAAATAGGAAGAAGAACTGGTATTCATCATCAAACTGTATCAGAAATATTAGATAAATATCTAAATCAGTTTATTTTAACTCAAAATCTTAATGATTACGGTTTAAAGCTTAAATTGGTAAAATTAAAGGATAAAAAAGTTGATTTAAAGGGTGTTTTAACATACTTGAAATACATGAAAAAGATTCAAGAGTAAATGTAAGACGTATGACATATGGCGTTTATTTTGTTTATTTTAACTAAAAAAGTTTATATTTTTCTTTTTGTAATACGTATTACATGTCTGAAATTTTGCTTGTGTATGATATACCAAAAACAAGAAATTCTTTGCTAGTCAGAATTTGGAGAAGGCTAAAAAAGATGAATGCATCAAAAATAATGGATTCTACTTGGTCAATAGAAGATAACGACATCAATTTTATAGTGGTAAAAGAAATAATGAATGAAATAATTAATGCGGGTGGAAGGGCTATTATTATAAGAGGTGAAATTTTTGAGTAAAATATCCTTGGGGATAGAATCAACAGCGCATACATTTGGAGTTGGTATAGTCAAAGACAAGGAAATTCTAGCTGACAAAAAATCTTTTTACAAACCTCCGCTAGGACAAGGAATGCTTCCTAGAAAAGTTTTTGAATATCATGCAGAAAATGCTGTTTCAGTATTGAAAGATACATTGACAGAAGCAAGTATATCAATAAATGATGTTGATATTATTTCTTTTTCCCAAGGTCCTGGTATTCCAAATTGCCTATCACTAGGTGCATTTATTGCTAGATATGTTTCAATGAAGTACAAAAAACCTCTTGTTGGTGTTAATCATCCTATTGCACATGTTGAAATAGCAAAAATGCTTACAAATTGCAAAGATCCTGTAGTTGTTTATTGTTCAGGCGGAAACACACAAATAATTGCGTTTGAATCAGGATTTTATAGAGTTTTTGGTGAGACACTTGATATACCAATAGGAAATGCATTTGATGTGTTAGCGAGATCTTTAGGCTTGGAAATGCCAGGAGGCCCTGTTATAGAAAATCTAGCAAAAAATGGTAAATGGGTAGAGCTACCGTATGTTGTCAAGGGCATGGATTTTTCCTTTTCTGGTATTGTTACTGAATGTCAAAAATTATATAAAAAAGGTCTTGATAAAAGAGATATTGCATATTCATTTCAAGAAACATGTTTTTCAATGCTTACGGAAGCTGCTGAACGTGCAGTAGCACATACTGAAAAAAGTGAAGTTCTTGTTACTGGAGGTGTTGCTGCTAACAAAAGATTCAACAGTATGCTAGAAGATATGTGTAAAGATAGAGATGCAAAGCTATATTCTGTGCCTATCAAATATGCTGGAGATAATGGGGTAATGATTGCGTATACTGGACTAGTAATGTTCAATTCTGGCATACAAACTAAAATAAATGAATCAAGGATAAAGAAAGATTGGAGAATAGATGAAGTTCCTGTGAAGTGGATGTGAAGTCTGCGTGAAGTTTTAAAAGGAAAAATAAATATACCAAAATATAATAATAATTTATGGGGTTCAAGGATTTTATGAAGTCTGTTTTGGGAATAAAAAGATCGTCAACAGTTGTCAACAACAATCAACAACAATCAACAGTTGTCAACAACAATCAACAGTTGTCAACAGTTGATTTTTACAATAAAAGAGATCTTCAATATGCCAGAAGAATAGGCCAAATAGAACAAATGGCAAACGATATTGCTATGATAAAAGAGAAAATAACTGGCCTTGATATAAAATTTGACATGAGAATTCAAGATAAGGTTCTTACAGAAAAAAGATTTGAAGAAGAGGTTAATTCTAATGAAGATTTCTTCAGAGAACTTGAAGAAATTAGAAAAAGTGTTGAAGAAATGAAGATTATCATCAACAATCAACAGTTGTCAACAGTTGTCAACAACAATCAACAACAATCAACAGTTGTCAACAACAATCAACAGTTGAAAATTCTCAAAAAAATTGAAAAATCAGCAGATAATTTGGAGTCAAGTATTAGAGAAAAGGAGATTCTAAAACAATTAAATGGATCTAGATTAAGCAGTGATGAAATAGGTAATTTAATTGGTATATCAAGAAGCAGGGCAAATCAAATATTAATAGAAATGGAAAGAAAAGGACTAGTATTTAGAATAAAATATGGTAAAAAGATTCTTTGGGGAAAAAAATAATTTACAAAAGCTCATTTTCACTGACAACTACAAAATCGCCTATTGATTTTACTGCACTAAAAGGTATCAACATTCTTCCCTTGTCATCTTCTTTAAGATTTAAATCTTTCAAAGCCTTTGTAGCACCTGCAACCACTATGTTTAACAGTTCGCCACTTTCTGTTACAAAATCAACATTACTAACAACCCCAAATCTTCTACCTGTTTCTTCACTAATTATTGTCTTTCCAATAACGCTTTTTGCTTTTACTCTGGTATCAGCCAATTAATCTCACCTTTTTATCTATTTATTTAATAACAATATATTCTTTACTATATGTTTAAATATATCACGCTTCTGCTAATATTGTTTTTGCCTTACCTGAAAGCGAATAAACAAACTTGTTAGCTACCTTTGCTCTTTTTATCAAATCTTCATCCATTAGTCTTTTGAGTATATTATTAACTGACCTTATAGCATGATCTTTTGTTTTATATTCCTTTATATCAATTTTTTCAACTATCTCAGACGGAGAAAGATCTGGTGTCTTATTAAGAAGTTCTAATATCTCTTTTTGTTTAGGTGTTAACGTGAACTTCACTTGATCTACATGTGAAATTTTCTTTTCACTAAACACCTCCTCGACAAGCTTTGAATTTATAGATGTTAAATTCCTCAATGCTGCTTCTTTCACAAGCTGATCACAAACCTTGATTATTTCTCTAGGAAATCCCCCTGTTATTTCATGAATCTTTTTTATTGCGTCATTTGTGAAAGGTTTTATTCCTTCGCCACCTGCTCTGTCAATTCTTTTCTGTATTAAAGATTCTGTTTCCATTTCTGAAAGCGATTCTAGAACTACACGTGTATTAACTCTCATTAGCAAAGTAGGCAGCTCTGCCTCTATTTTCTTTTCAAAAGTCGGTAGTCCAGCAAATACTATTACAAGGTTTGGTACTAGATCATTTATTGTTCTTAACCATTCTAAAACTTCAAGTGAACATTCGTGAGCTTCATCAACTAAAAATATAGTTTTTGTTTTTGTCTTATTTGTAACAAAATTCGTCAAATTGTTTATATCAACATCCTTAAACTTTATCTTATCTATGAAATTAAACCCGAGATTATGCTTGAAAAGTTGTATAAGCTCGTCTTTTGTAACAGGTGGTTTAGGTATATAATATGGTTTAAACCCATTGTAAGCTTTAATTTGGGCGTTAAGCCATGTTAATATAGTTGTTTTACCTGCACCTGTTGGACCTATCACCATAGCAGCCTTATGTTGATTAAAAACATGTGTCAATAATGTCTCAGTCTGCTTTGAATATCCTACCATAAGATCAGGTGAAATAGTAAGTGTAAATGGGTTTCTTGACCACCCAAACTTTTGAAAATATTCATATTTGTTCTCCATAATACTTCACATAATCTTCACAAACAGTTAATTTAACGTGATTTATTAATTTAAAACTTATGTGAAGTTTTTGTGAAGTATACGTGAAGTTTTATTTATGAAATATGCAAATATTATTCATGAAGAGGCTATTTGTATGTATATGGATACCTGAAGATTTGAAAAAAAAGATACAAAATTTTCAAAAAACTTTAGAAAATCTTCCATTAAAGGCAAAGTCTGTTGAATATGAAAATCTTCATCTTACAATAACATTTTTAGGTGATATAGAAGAAAAACAGATAGAAGATATTAAATCAAAATTAGACCTAATCAAAGGTTTTAAAAGATTTGAAGTTGCTCTAAAAGGCTTGAAAATAATTCCTTCTGAAAATTATATCAGAGTTATAGGAATAAAAACTGAAAGTAAAGGTGAATTGGAAAAAATGATAAAAACAGTGGGAGAATTGATTGGCGGTAGCTTTCATGAACATGCTAAGATGACTTTGTTAAGAGTGAAAGATGTTAAAGACAAAATATATGTAAAAAAATTTATTGAAAAGAACAAGGATATAGAATTTGGTAAGTTTATTGCTAATAAATTAAGTCTTGTTGAAAGTATACTTACACCAAGCGGGCCTTTATACAAAACACTGTATGAAATAGATCTTGCATGAACGAAAAAACTCTCGTGATAATTAGCATCATTGTATCAATAACAGGAATAATAATAATGTTTTTAGCTAACAAGTTAACTCAACCTGAAATTGTGAAAATAAATCAGATAAGTATTGAGAAAAACTATGTAGCATTTAATTCTACTATTACTAGTGTTCAAACAAAAACTGGTTTGATTATTTTGAATTTAAAGGATGAGACTGGAAATATACAAGGTATAATTTACTCTGATGATGTTAAATATAAACCTGGAGAAAAAGTAAAAATAATAGGAAAACCGCAAAAATACAAAGAAAAAACCCAGGTTTTTATACTAAACATCACTTCTATCTAAATCTTCGACAGACATTATCTTTGTTTTTTTAGTTTCAAATTCCTTGTCTTTGCTTGACGCTATCAAATATTCTATTTCAAGTTTGTCTGCAATATCTGCTATTTCTTTTGTTATCGAACCGTCTATCAAAACTATTTCTGCGTTTTTGAGTGCTGCATTCTCTTCTGTAAATTGTGTTAAGGGCAGCTTCTCTATCATCTTCATTCTTTTGTTAAAAACATATGCTGCTCTTGTACCAATCATTTTGTCAAGTATATCTTTGATTTTCTCTTTTACATTGCTGTTTAAATCTTGTTTGTGCTCTATTGACTGTTCTGGTTGTTCTTCAATTCTATGAACTCTGCCTCTTTTTCTTATTGCTTCTGAAAAAGGCACTTTTTGTCTTAATGCTTTGAATATTTCTTTGTCTGTTAGCTCTTCTACTTCTTTTCCATCAGGTGCCCTGACAACACTATCTATTCTTAACAATCTAGACAACTTTTTTAGTATTAAATCGCCGCCTCTATCCCCATCAAGAAACACTGTTACCTTTTTGCCTTTTGCTACTTCTAAAATAGATTTGCTAGCTGATGTCCCACCTACTGCAGCCACATTCCTTATTCCATTTTTCAACAGATTAGCTACATCTGCTCTTCCTTCAACAAGTATAACTTCGCCAGCATCTATTGCATCTGGCCCACATTCTATTCCATGATATTCAATTATTTCTGATGTTCTTACAGAACCTTTTATTGTTTCAGCAAGTGCATCAGCATCTGGCTGTTCTTTCATTAATTTCTGCAAAATTTCTTTTGCTCTATCAACAACATATTCCCTTTTAACTTCTCTTATATCTTTTACGTCCCTTAGCTTGATTTTAGCTTCACATGGACCTATTCTCTCTATTGTTTCAACTGCCGCAGCTATCAAAGCTGTTTCCGAGCTATCTAAACTAGAAGGTATGTATATTGTGCCTTCTGTCTTTCCTTCTTTTTCCCTTAAATCAACATCTATTCTTCCTATTCTTCCTGATTTCTGCAGTTCTCTCAAATCCAAATCTTGCCCTAACAAACCTTCTGTTTGTCCAAAAACAGCTCCTATTATATCTGGTTTTTCAACCAAACCTTCTGCGGTAAAATCTGCCTCTATTAAGTATTTTATTGTAGATTGAGCTATCTTTCCCATTTTGAACATCCTCCATTATTTTTGATATTTTATTCAATTCTTCTATTTTTACCACCTTGAAGAGCTCTTTAAATTTCAATCTAAGCTCTGGGTTGTATTTTATCTTGTTATTTTCAAAGAATCTACAGATTCTTTGCTTCTTTAGTTCACCCTCACGATCAAAATCAGTTAAGATGACATATTCATCTTTCGGCAATTCAGAGGTGAACTTTTCTATTGTCTTCCCTGAAATTACATATATCTTTTGTATACCTAGCTTCTCTAAAGCATTTTTGTCATTTTTGCCTTCAACAATTATTGAAAATTCTTGAAGCAAAGATACCATTTTTTCGTGATCGTGAGTAATGAACATTACTAACTCTATTTTCTATAGAAAGTATTTAAATTTTATGTTTTTAGGCTTTATAGGCAATAACATGAAAAAATAGAATATAGAACGATATCATGAAAATTCGGCAAAATTTTTGTTAAAATTCATAATAAATTTTTAAATATACAAATTCTAGATTTATATTGTGAAATTATGAAGAAAAGAAACATTTTTTTGTTGTATTTGTTTGGAATTTTGACATTGGGAATATACTTCATATATTGGTTTGTTGCAACAAAAAACGAAATAAACAGTCTAGGTGCAAAAATACCGACGGCATGGCTAATTATAGTGCCAATAGTAAATTTGTACTGGATGTACAAATACTGTGAAGGATTTTCCACATATGTCAAAAAAGACAACAATACAGTGTTATGGTTTGTTATTTTTGCACTTGCAGGTATAATAATGCCTGGAATTGTGCAATCAGAGCTTAACAAGAAAGCCTGATTTTTTCTTTTTTTATTATAAATTAATTAAATAAAAAAATTAATATTAAATAATGCAAAAAAGTGAAGCATTTTTTAAATTCATATTAACAATTTTTAAATTCATATTTTTTTCTTTATTAAACTTTTTTTTTGAATTATATTAAGTATTTTTTTCTATTATGCCTTATAGTATTTTTTTTATTAAACATTTTATTTATTATTTTAAATATTAATCCAAATTTATCTTTTAATTTTCTTAAGAATCTTGCATTTATTGATACTATATATAAAAAAGATTCTTCTAATCTAAGCGTGAATGAGATAGCAAAATTATTCTCACTTCTTACTCTCATTTTATATATTATTTCAATTCCTATAGAATTTGCTTTAAAAAAAATGTTTCGATTTAAAAAAAATACTCCATTAAAAACAAAATTTTTCTTGTTTTTTAAAATTATTAGTTTAATTTATCTTTTTGATGTTTTGATTATTTTATTTAATTATAATTTAGATAAAAGTTTTTTAATTACATTTATTGCTTTATACGTCATGAATTTAATTTACGCTATATTTTATTTTCTTTTAATTTTTTTAATAAACAAAATTCCCCCTCTTGATTGGTCAATAGCAAATATTCTTGAAAAAAATCAATTTATCTTTAAAACTATAAATTAAATCATAATTTCATCTCTCAAAATCAAATGAGTGTTTCTAACCAGTTGTTCAAATATATTTTTTAACTCGATTGTAAACTCATCATATTTCTTAAAATTATTATAATTGGTTTCAAATCTTCTGATATACAAGTCTGTTATCTTCTCTTTATCTCTTTTAATTACAGCTTTTTTAGTGTCATAAAACAATTTCAGCCAAGACTTTAAAACTTTATACATAAGTTTTCTTTTTTTATTCTCATAAACCTTGTAATTGAATTTTTTCATACCAGGTGTTTGTTGTTTATTCAGCAAATAACTAAAGGCGATCAAATTTATTCCTATGTTATCTAGATGCCTCAATATTCTTGAAATTACAATTATTTCATTAGATGTTTTTTTCAACTTGTTTAAATACAAAGAATCTTTTAAGGCTAAATTGCATGCTTTAAAGGCTAAATTATGATTTCTTACAATTAAAGAATTTTTATCGAGTGTTCTATCTCCTGGTTCCTCGTCTTTTTTTATCCGTTCCAATATATCTTTACCCATAATTCCAATAAAAGAAAACATTTGATTGATTATTTTGTCTATATTAACATCTTCTATTCTTAATAAATCAGTGAAAATTATTTGATTTTGTTTTTGCTCAGCTACTTCTAAGCCAACAATCCTTTTGTGTGTCATATCAAGAAAATCTAGCTGCTCATCTGTCAACTCTCCTGAGACTATAATCTTTGAATAACCTAGTGTGTATGCTTTTAGAATTTTATAATATATCTTATCTGCATTCATTGTTTTGTCAACATTTATTATAAACTCTTTTTCTGTTTTCTTCATGTCCCCTGGTGTTATCAACAAAGACCCGTCCTCTGCCTCTTGTATCTCAACTTCTCTTTTGTTTTCTATGTCAAATCTTCTAGACCATGCTAAAGGCAAGGAAACAACAAATGTCTGGCCAAATTTTATTGCCTTTCTTTTTATATAAAATCACCAATATTATATAATTTATAACAAATATATATAATTTGTCTTTTTCTAATGATTAATTTAGGTGATAGGATGAAAGAAAAAAAATATACCGAAGGAATGCCGGATAAGAAATATTTTGGGCAACTGAATGAACTTAACGACGCTAGCCCATATCAACAATTGGAACAGCTTTTGGATTTAATGAAAAGATATGGGGAAGGAACTGCACAAATGTATGCAATAGCTGCGTATGGAAATTTTTTGGGGCTTGCGGGTTTTGATAAGTTGGAAGAAGTATACAGGTCTAGATTAACACCTGAAACCAAGTAGTTTTAATTTTTTTATTTTTTTACCTAATGTATTTAAAAATATTAAAATTTCTAATCTCTAAAGATTATTATGGAATCTCTGCTAAAGTTGGCTGAAAAAATCCAAGACAAAGACCTTAGAAAAAAGGTTATAGATTATATTAAAGATAAGAAGCTTAAAAACAAGCATTTTGAAAAATACAAAAGGGAGGATTTAGATAAAGCTGGCTCTTACTTTTCTGTAGGTAATGCAAGTTTAGGTCCTATAGAAAGGGATGTTGTTCATCACACAACTGTTCTGACGCATTTAGTTATACAGACTGCAAAAATAATAGAAGCTGGTTATGGAATAAAACTTGATATGGATGCCTTAGTTGCTGCCTCAATATGTCATGACATCATGAAATCAACAGAATATAATAGAGATGATTCTGGCGAGTTAGAACCAACAGGAATAAGTCTTGATCATACAATGCTTGGCACAGCAGAATTGTATGCAAGGGATTTTCCAGAAGAAGTCATTCACATAGTTGCCTCGCATGCTGGCGAAGCTGGCACTACACCACCAAGATCATTTGAAGCTGTCATCTTTCATCATTTGGACACTTTAGCATCATTAATGGAATATTATGCATTAGGCTACTCTAAAATAAATGAAAAGTTGAAGAAAATTGTTGAAGAAAAAATGAATGAAATGGGTGAAAAATCTGAATAAATTTTCTGATTTAATAGACATTCTTAAAAATGAGATAAAGAATGTCCAAAGCGGTAATAAAGTTTGTATAATTCATCATGATGACGCTGATGGTTGTACTTCTGCTGCGTTAATGTCTATATTGCTTTTTAGACTAACCAACCAATTTCCTGACTTGTTTCCTATAAGAGGACCCAATAACCTTTCAAAATCATTAATGTCAAAGCTAAAAATGATAAATCCGGATTTTGTTTTTACTTTAGACGTCACAATAGATCCAAAAAAACTCAATGTTTTTAATGGTTTTATACTGGATCATCATATACAAAACATTCAAAGCAAAAGTAATATGAAATACATAAACCCTAGACTGCTTGAAGAAAAAGATGAATTAATACCACCAACTTCTTGCATGGTTTATAAGCTTTTGAAATCGTTTTTCCCAGAAGAAAAGGTTTCATGGATCGCCGGTATAGGTATAACAGAAGATCATAGAGTTGAATTATGTAAAGATGTTTTTGAAGATGTAAAAAGAGAGTTCAGCAGTTTTTTTGATTTAGATGATATAAGCCAACAAAGTGTTGAAAATTCTGTTTTTGGTGAATTGTGGGATATGACTAGATCAGGAAGAATGATTAAAAGGATTAACGGTGCTGTTACAGTAGTTAACGCATTAATAGAATGTAAAAACGACCCTGGAAAATTTTTGAATGGAATTGGAACAAATGCATATATTGTAAGAAGATTTTATGAAACTATTGAAAGAGAAGGTAGAAAGATTATTGATGATGTTAAAGCAAACGGCAAATTTTTGCATGATAAAAAAATACTAATTTATGAAGCAAAACAAAGCAGCATAAATTCTATAACATCTTTCGCTTCTGACAAATTAAGACAGAAATACCCTGATTGGATAATATGTGTTATAGGCAGAGACAGAGGGTTTAATGTTAAATTAAGCATAAGAATAGAGCAAAGTATGATTAATGTTAATTTAGTTGATATTGTAAACAAAATAAAAAGTGAAATGCCTACAGTCAAAGGCGGTGGACATAAATCTGCTGTTGGTGTTACACTGGCAAAAAGCGACTTGAAAAGATTTTTAGAGCTTTTTCAAAGCTTCTTTTAGCTTAAACAGTCATTTTATTACTTTTTTTGTCTCATTCATACAAACCTTGGTGCTTGAAAAAGAAAGTATATTAACAATCCAATTTTTGTTTTGTGATAAAAATGGAGTGTAAAAGATGCCATTCCCATAGTGTTGTTGTATTTTTAGATTTTCTAGGAAACAAAAGAGCATTCTGTCATGAATGTGATTTTTCAATGCTACTACAGCAAAATCAATTAACTCAAAAGAAATTGAGTGAGTTTGCTGAATACTATAGAGGTGGTTGGTTTGGAAGAAATGAAATTGTTGGAAAACTATCTGTTTGAAGATAGAGGGAAATTAAAGCATAAGCTAAGCATGAAAAACAATAGTTTGATTTTTGGCTGGATAAGACCAGTCACTTTTTCTTCAAAACAAAAAATCCATGATCCTTTTCAAATGGATCTAGCACAACAAAATTTATCACATTAAAATACTTTTCAAGCTTCTCTCTCTCCTCCTTATAAACAATTTGAGGTTTTTTAGAAACATTTATACTTCTTGATTTGATTGCAATCATTGCATAACCATTCTCCTTCAAAAAATACTTGCAATTTCTTATAAGAACTTCTGACATATCTGGTACAGCTACGTCTGCATATACTAGATCAACATTCTCAATCCAAGAATAATCTTCTGGCATTCTTGCATCTGATAATATTGGAACTATATTCTTTCTATCTTCAGCTATACCCAATATTTCTCTTAGAACTCTTTCTGATATCTCTATTCCATAAATTATTCCTTTACTACCAACTATATCGCTAAAATGACTAGATGTTGTTCCAGATGCTATTCCTAAATACAAAATTTTCATTCCTTTGTGTATAGGAAATACATCCAAACCTTTGTAAATTGCTGCTGCTGGTTTTGATCTCGTTGGATCCCATAATCTATACTCCTTTCCATCTTTTTTTACAAGTTTTTCATCATAAACAGATTTTCCTTTAACCAAATTTTCTGTTGCTAGTTTACCATTTATCCAAAAGACTCCATCAAATGTTTTTCTATTAAAAATTTTTGACATCTAACCTTCCCTCAAAATTTTTTCTATCCTCTCCTTCAACTCTTTTTTAAGTTCCTCTGATTTGTCGCCGCTGCCATAAAAGTCCATCTTTATTGCTATACTTAATTTTGAAGCTATGACTCTAGCTATTTTACCTCTTTTATTTGGCGGTGCTTGCTGAATTAAATTATGTGTGAACAAGACGCCGTGTTTTGGTGATTTACCATGACCGTGCAAATATCTAAATAATGCCTTTTCTGCACCCAAAAGTTGAATTGTTGAAGATGGTTTTTTTGCTAATTTATCATATCCGCCTGCCAGAGCAATTAATCTTGCTGCTAAAAGAGGCCCTGCTATTGAAGAAAAGTTTGGTGATATTTCTTTTAGCAAATCTTCTAAATATTTTTCCATCTTTTCTCTTAACTTGTACATATTGTAAATTGCTGTCGCATACTCTTTTACTATCTCTTCATCTTTTTCATTGAAATCTAAACCCATGCTACTTTTTGCTAAATCTGCAAACTCTGAAATTTTATCTCTTGATCCAAAAATTGATATCAATTTAATGAATTTTTCGTGCTTGTCTATTTTTTGTTCTAATTCTGGAAAATGAAGTCCATACCATTCTCTTATTCTTGCCACATAAATGTTTATTGACTTGTCTATTTCATCTATTGCATCTACAACTTCCATTGCAATCCTATCCTTTTTGACATTTTGCTTTATCCTTATCTTGGTCAACTCTATACCAAAATTAGTTAAATACTCGTTTATATCTTGAAAGCCAATTTCATCAACAATTTTTCTAAAATTTTTTCTTATAATCAGTTCACCAAAATTGTTTTGTTCAAAAATATAATTTTCATTTTTCTTGGAAGAAACAAATTCATTAAATCCTTTTGTTTTTAATCTGTTTATCAAAACCAGTTCTTCATTTATCATATTTGGTGAAATTTTCAAAGCGTTTTTCTTATCTCCTTTTTTAAAATACTCTCTATCAACAATATTCCCACTTTCATCTACTGCAAATACCCCCAATGGATTTACTACAATAAAACATTTCATTATTTAAAGTAAGAATATTATGCTTAAATAATAATCACAAATGCTAAAAAGTTGTTATTTTGCCGTTTATTATATCAACTGTTAATTCTTCAAAATTCTTTCTTGAAAGTCTTTCTTGAACAAATTCTGTTATTTTTTTCTCATTTATTTTTTCTTTGCTTATATATTTAATTCCTATGAAAGGCTCATCTATTGGCTTGCCTATTTTTGAAACTAGAATTATTTCAACATTGCCTAACTTGAACTCTTCTTGTATTTCTGAAGACAATTTAGTAGCAAAAATATTGTATATTTTGCCTACATGAGAAACTGGGTTTTTGCCTGAAACTGCTTCAAGCGAGGTAAACCTGAAAGGTGTTATTAAGCCATTACATCTGTTACCTCTACCAACTTGACCATCATCACCGTTTTCCCATGAGACTCCGCTGACTGTAAGATATATGTTATCTTTGCTATCAGCAGTATTTATCATAAAATTGATATCTGGAAATTGTTTTTTCAAAAAATCCAAAGTTTTTGCTTTCTTTTCAAAATAGTCTTCATAATTTTCAACAAATTCTGAAACAAAAGCCATTGCAACAGTTATATCTATGTCATGACCGCTTCTTATTCCCATTACTTTGATATCTTCGCCGACAAAATTATTTTTCTGTCTAAATTTTGAATTTAATGTTTTTTCAACATCAAGAACTGTTTTTTCAAGTTTTGTTAGAGGTGCAAACCCTACGCCAAAGGATGTATCATTTGCTAAAGGTATTTGTCCTTTGCTAAAGCTCTCATATAATTTGACCAAATCATTTGATCCGGGATGAATCTTTATTTTTATTTCTGGGTTTAGCTTATCTATAAATCTGATGTTTTTCTCGAGATAATCCAAAGTTTGTTCATGCAAAATCTTTCTTATGTCGTCTATATTTTTTATTATTGATGCTGTGCCTGCTATTGTTATTTCTGGTGGTTGTATTATTTTACCGCCACTAAAAACAGGGTTGGCAACACCACCGACTATAAGACCTTTGTCAAGGTTATGGTGAAGTACAAAACCTTTTTCTTTAATATAAAATTTTGACAGCTCCTCTGATGCAAATTCACATATGCCATCAATAACACTGTCTGGATGACCAAGTCCTTTTCTTTCTACAATTTCAATATCAGAAGGAAATTTTCTAGTTTCTCTTTCAACCTTAATAAACATATAATAGAATAATAAAAACTGTAAATATTTATTATTTTCAAATACAACAATTATTTAGATATTTTATGCAGAAAAAATGCAGTAGATGTGGTAAGCCAATAAAAGAAGTTGGAAGATTAGTAAGAGTTACATGGCTTGGATTTAGAGCACCACTTTGCAAATCTTGCAGGGATGCGTTGAGAAAAGAAGGCAAATCTTCTAACAAAACAATAAAAAAGGTGAGGGAAAAATCATGAATTTTCTAAAGTTTATGTTGTTAATGCTTGGTGTAATCGGCTTACTTTTAATAGCCATAAGTTTGTGGATGATATTTATAAACCAAAATCCTGAAGCTGTGACAAACGCAATAGCGTATTTGAGTATATCTATAGGAATATTATACTTGATTTTTATAGTTCTTATGACAATTATCCTAAAAAAGCTTGCATAAACCTTTTTTTATTGGCTCTGCATCTATACCTAATCTTTCTTTAATATTTTCTGCAAGTTCTTCTTTGAAACCGTGAAAAGTAAAAACTTTTTCTGGTGAAGATTGTTTTACAATTTTCAATAAACCTTTGAAATCTGCATGATCTGTTAAAGCAAATGCTTCATCAACACCTATTTTAACTTTAAAGTCTTCTTCTATTGCCCAACCACTAAACATTGCTGTTTTCATCTTACCATTTATATTTTTTATTGAAGATGCTTTCCTGCTTGAAGATGGAAGTATGTAGATGGCTTGACCTTCAAAACCATCTGGTGCATTTGATAATGAAATAAAATCTCTGGTTGAAAAATTATATTTCCTACATATATTGTTTATTTGGTTGATATAATCATGCAATATAACAGCCACATCAAATTGTTCTGCTATTTTTGATATTATTTGAGCTTTGCCTAAAGGGTATCCAAAAAGTGCCAATGAGTTTCCGTTTTCTAATTCTGCTTTTATCCATTCTGTCGATCTATCTATAACATCTGTTATGCTAGGCATTTCATAAAACTCTGATCCATATGTGCTTTCCAATATCATTATATCAGAATTAGGTATCTCTGCAGATTTCATATGAAATCTGTGTTTATCGCAAATATCGCCAGTGTAAAATATTTTCTTGTTTTTTATTTTTAGCAGCAATGACTTTGAGCCAATAACATGGCCCGAATCAAGCATTTTCACATTAAATCCGTTAAGATCAAATGTATCAAACGAAATTGTATTTATCATATCTATACCTTTTCTAAATTGAATTAGCTCTCTTGTTGCGTGCGAAGTTATTTTTGGTATTACAGTTTCTGCATTAATAGAATGGTCCATATGCGCGTGAGATATAAAAATAATATCTGCATCAACATTGATTTCAGGATCAAGTGATATTGTTTTTCCATCTATATCTAGATTCAAACTACCATTGTAAAAAATGTTTGCGGACATTCTAAATATTTTTTGTTTTTATAATTAAATCTTTAAATTAACTTTATACAATAATTCTTTAGGTGATAACTTGATAATTTGGCTGTTGATTGCTATTGTTTTGTTTGTGTTAATACCAATAATGTACATAAACAAAATAATAGTTTTGTCAAATAGAATAGACAATGCTTGGTCTCAAATAGATGTACAACTAAAAAAAAGAGCAGACTTGGTTCCGAATCTTGTAAATACAGTTAAAGGCTACATGAAGCATGAAAGAAAGATAATAGAAGTTGTTACAAAATCTAGAGAAGAAATGCTAAAGGCAGGAAACAACATGAAAGCCATAGCAAAAGCAGAATCTCAGTTATCTTCTGCGTTAAAAACAATATTTGCTCTTGCAGAAAACTACCCAAAATTGAAATCAAATGAAAACTTTAAGCTTCTTCAAGAGCAGTTGGAATCTATTGAAAATAAAATAGCATATGCAAGGCAATTTTACAACGACTCTGTGCTAGAATATAACAATATGGTAACAACTATTCCAGGTGTGTGGTTTGTCGGTTTAACTGGTAAAGCAAAAACAAGAGAATATTTTGAAGCAAAAGATATTGAAAGAAAACCTGTGAAAGTTGACTTTGAATGAAACTTAACTTTCATGAAGAAATTAAAAGAAATAAAAGAAGGTCTTTATTTTTAGTTTTTTTTATTTTTTGCTCGCTTATTTTTTCTATATACATTATTTCTTTAATTTTCAATTTTGCAGGCTCTATGATAATTTTTACATTTGCATTGATTTTTACAATATTGTACATTGCAAATGGTTGGTTTTTTGGTGATAAGATAATCTTGTCAGTAACAAAGGCAAAACCCATTTCTGATTTTTCCGGGGTAAAATATAAAAGACTAGAAAATATTGTCGAAGAAATAAGTATTGCTGCAGGAATACCAAAACCAAAAATTTATATAATAAAATCAAATGAAATGAATGCTTTTGCAACAGGCAGAGATCCTAAAAACAGCAGTATTGCAATAACTACTTGTCTTGTTGAAAATTTGAATAGAGACGAACTTTCTGGAGTTATTGCACATGAAATTTCTCACATTGCAAATTATGATATCAGGTTTTCAATGATTGTTTCTGTTATGATTGGTATTGTCGTAATTTTAGCAGATTTGTTTCTTAGAAATTTGAGATTTGCAAATAAAAATAACAAGAACTCTTTGTTTTTGATTTTTGGTTTGATTTTTGCTTTGCTTGCACCAATTTTCTTGCAATTTGTCAAGATGGCTATATCAAGAAAAAGAGAATTTTTGGCAGACTCTACAGCAGCAAAATTAACAAGATACCCAGAAGGCCTTGCAAGCGCTCTTGAAAAAATAGCTAAAACTAACAAGGGCAATTTAAACGTCAGTGAAGCTGTCTCGCATCTATTTTTTGTTGATCCGAACAAAAATATTTTGGACTATTTATCATCAACACATCCGCCTATAGAAGAAAGGATAAAAATCTTAAGATCTATGTAACTTTAATTTTATCTATAATATCTCTTTCGGTTATTATGCCAACAAGTTTATTATTTTCAATCACTGGTAATCCACCAATTTTATTTTTTTCCATAATTTCTATTGCCGCCATAACATCATCGTCAGGCTCAACATATGCTATATCTTTTATACAAACTTCAGTATTTAATCTGTTTAAATCATTTCCTTCAATGATTTCTTTCAAGCATATCCTGTCTGTTACAATGCCTCTTATGATGTTCGAATCAACAATTGGTAGCTTTCTATACTTTGCGTTTACAAGATTTTTGACAGAATCGATGATTTTTTCTGTTTTAACAAAAAATGGCTTCTTTGTCATAAAAAATTTTATTTTATTTTTCAATCCATCCTCATCTATGATCGATATAATGTCATTTTCTGTTATTATACCAACAAGATTATTTTTTTTATCAAAAACCGGGAAGCCGCCACGTCTAGAGTATTGAAATTTTTTTATTATTTCCTTCACGCTGTCATCTTTATAGCAAAATATAAAATCTCTAATCATTATTTCTTCTATTTTTTTATCAAAACTTACTCCTCTCAGAAAAGCATCTAGAATATCCATTGCTGTTATTATGCCGACAACATTCTTTGAAATTAAATTTTTCTTAATTATTGGTTGTCTTCTGTGATTTGTTTTAATAATATTCTTTGCAACATCTATTATTTTTGTTGTGTTGTGTTGATAGACAACATTCTTTGTTGAAAAATCGTATATATTTTTTTCTTTTGACTCTTCTTTTATAAAAATCATAATATTTAATTTATTTGCCAATTTAAAGAAAATTACTCTTCTCTGCAATTTTCACATATCCATTGATCATCTTCAAAAACAAGAAAATCTGAATAATTACCGCAGACATCACACAAGCCAGACGCAATTGAATTTTGTATTATTGGCTTTGCTGCTTTCATGCTAAGCCTTTCCTTTAATATTTCTATCATTTCAGGCACTGTCCTAGCTATATCAGTAGTTGTTACAATACCAACAACTTTGCCATTTTGTATAACAGGTATTCTCTTTATTTTATGTTTTCTCATCTTTTCGACTGCAGCACTATAATCATCATCAGGCTTAACAAATACTAGAGGCGAGCTCATGATATCTTCTGCCTTTAGTTTTTTAGGATCTTGTGATGTTGCAACTATTTTTTTAACCAAATCAGTTTCAGTAATTATACCAATCGGGTTTCCATTGTCTTGCACTATAATTGATCCAACTCTGTTTGCTACCATTTTTTGAGCAACTGTTGAGACATCTTCGTTTTTATTTACAGTAAGGGGTTTTTTCGTCATTACATTTTCTACTTTGATTTTCATAACCATACTATCACTTTAATATACCTCTAAATAATAATTAAATTTAGGATTTAAATGCATAAAGGATACAGGTATGAATATGCTGTAAAAAAGAAGCTTATTGATGATTATGGAAAACAAAATGTGCTAAAACTTGCTATAGGACAGTCGGCAGATTTCATAGTGCTTGCACCGAACCAAAATAAAGTAGAAAAAATAGTTGAAGTAAAAGGTACTAGAAAAGAAAAATTTTATTTGAAACCAAGGGAAAAAATACAGTTTGAAAATATTGATAAGCTTGCAAAAGAACATAATATACCTATAGAAATTTGGATTAAAACAAAAAACAATGGGTTTGAAATAAAAAGAAAGGTGATCGAATGAAATTGCTTGTGTTGAGTGATAATCACAATGATGTTGAAAACATGTTTACTTTTATTGATATTCTTTCAGGCTATGATTTTGACGCAATAATTTATGCAGGAGATTTTAGTGATGTAAACGTACCAAAGGGATTTAAACAAGAAGATGTTGCTAAAATTATAATAGAAGAGCTGAGAACATTTAAAAAACCTATATTTGCTATTCCTGGAAACAATGATAACAAACAAGTTATTGAACTGATTGAAAAAGAAAACATAAGTATACATGGAAAGGGTAGAATTTTTAATGGTATTGGTTTCTATGGGTTTGGTGGTGCACAAACCCCCTTTAATACATCGTATGAACCAAAAGAAGATGAGATAAAGAAAGGTTTGGAAAGAAGTTTTATAGATGTTATGAATGCTAGCAAAAAAATACAGGTGACACACTCTCCTCCCATAGACACAAAACTTGATTATATAAACACAGGCATACATGTTGGTTCAAGAGTAATAAGAAATTTTATTGAAAAATACTCGCCTTTGGTTGCTGTTTCTGCACACATACACGAATCAAGGGGTATAGATTTTCTAAACAACACTCTGCTTATTAATCCTGGCAGGTTTGCAGAAGGTTATGTTGGTTTTATTGATCTAGAAAAAGAAAAACCTGAAGCTAAGATTATAAACTTAATAGAGTGAGACACCCGTTTATTTCTTATGGATCTGTTGTTTTTTTGTTCAAAAATAAAACAACAAATAATATAATAATATAATACTGTTATATCTAAATAGCTGATTATATTGCATAAACTCCAAAAGAAACAAAGGGGTGAGGGATATTATATATTTTCCAATAGAAAAAGGTTTATTTCTACAGGAATATTTTGTTTTATGGAATCTCAAAAAACAATAAAACATATCTTCCAAGAGTATATATCTAAATCAACACCAATTTTTAAAAACAGAGAAGTGTTGACATCTGAGTTTATACCAGAGACAATTCAACATAGAAACAAGGAAATAAATACCATAGCATCGATTTTGGCACCATCACTTAAAGGTGGCAGGCCATCCAACATATTCATATACGGCTTGACAGGTACAGGCAAAACTCTTGTTTCAAAACATATAACAGACGAGCTTGAAAAAATATCAAAACAAGGCAATTATCCAATCAAAGTACTTTATGTTAACTGTAAAATGAAAAAAATTTCTGACACAGAATATAGACTAATGGCAGAACTTTGCAGGCTTTTGGGGTATGAACTGCCAGCTACTGGGTTGCCTACAGACTATATATATCAAACTTTTTTCAATGCTCTTGATTCTGAAAAGAGAATAGTCATAATAATTCTTGATGAAATAGACGCTTTGGTTGAAAAAATAGGCGACGAATTTCTTTACAACTTAACTAGGATAAATCAAGAATTGAAAAATTCAAAAATATCAATAATAGGTATAACAAATGATCTTCATTTTATAGAAATTTTAGATCCAAGAGTAAAAAGTTCTTTAAGGGAAGAAGAAGTTTTATTCTTCCCATACAATGCAACACAATTACATGATATATTGAAGCACAGATCTTACTATGCATTTTATGATAACGTTTTATCTGATGAAGTTATACCAAAATGTGCTGCTCTAGCCGCTCAAGAGCACGGCGATGCAAGGCGTGCTTTAGATTTGCTTAGAGTTGCGGGTGAAATAGCAGAGAGGATGAATGATGACAAGGTTACAGAAAAACACGTTGATTTAGCACAAGAGAAAATAGATTATGACAGAGTCATAGAATCAACGAAATCTTTACCAAAACAAACCAAAGTTGTTTTGTGGTCTATTTTAGAATTGTCAAATGAAAAAAATGATGATATACAAACAGGTGAAGTTTATGATATATATCAAAGAAAATGTAAAGAAATAGGTCTATTTCCATTGACACAAAGAAGAATATCAGACTTGATTTCAGAACTTGATATGACAGGGATAATAAATGCCAAAGTCACGTCTTTAGGCAGATATGGCCGAACTAGGGTTATAATGCTTAATTTAAACGAAAGTGTGAAAGAAAAAGTCAAAGCAATTTTAAATGAAAGTTTAGTGATTTAATGGATGAAAAGGAGATAGTAAAGACATTTCTAGATATGGGGGTCCAATTAACAAAAGATTCTTTAGCATTAATAAAAACAAACCCCGAAATTGTTATTAGCGAAGTAAAAAATATGAAAGTAAAACCTTTTTTTCTGACATATGATTATGTTAACAGCATTTTAAACAAACATCGTGATCCAAAACAAAGAATAAAAATATTAAAACAGTGGAAAATACAGCAAAAGACAGTGAAAATAGATGATTATAATTTTCACTTGACAAAAAAATATGAAAAAATAAGAGACATTTTCATTTCCTATGGAATCAATGCAATTTCGATAAACAAGATAAACGAAAATACAAGAGAATTTTCTGCTATAGGTTTGATTTTTTCCAAAACACCAAAATCTTTTGTTTTAGAAGACTTAACAGGAGAAATAGAAATAAATGTTGAAGGTTTGATGAAAAACAAACTTTCAGAATTTAACAATGACGATGTAGTAGCAGTTAGCTGTATAAAAGAGAGGGATAAATATTTTGCAAAGAAATTGCTTCACCCAGATATACCACTTGATAGAAATGTGAAAAAACTAAATGAAAATATAGAAATAGAACTATCACTTGGTGAAAATTCTTTTATCAACATCAATGATTTTGATTCGCCAGTAATGTTGGATTTTGACAACATAAATTTTCTTGTAATACCAAGAATTTTTTTGGAAAAAATAGACAAAGCGGAGAAAGAATATTTTATTGATATATTGAAAAAGAGATATATGCTTCCAGAATTCAATCCAAAAATAAGCTATTCTGAAGATGATTTTGTGATGGATGAGCTACCTGATTTTATAATTTCAGATATAGGAGAAAGAGCATCAAAAAACTACAAAGGCACAACAATACTACTTCTGGATGAAAATGGCTTCAAAGTCAATCTTCACACAAGAGAAGTAAATGAAATATAGCCAGAAATATATAAACACATTAAAAGTCGAACAAATATTATTAACAACATGGAATTAGACTTTCAAGTTTTAGATGTGGATTATATAATGCTGAACGATCATCCAACAATAAGGATTTTTGGAAAAACACCAGATAAAAAATCAATAACTGTTTTTGTGGATGATTTTTTGCCATATTTCTATGTTTATACAGACGAGGATAAGTTTGAACAGCTAATAAAATATATTGAAAGCAAATACAAAGGCATTTTAGAAAAAATAGAAATAGTAGAAATGTTTTTACCAATTTACTATTCAGACAAAAAAACAAAATTAATCAAAGTTACAATAAAAAACCCATCAATTGTTTCACAAATAAGGGATGAATTGAGGCAAAAACCATTTGTTAAAGAAATTTACGAAGCCGATATACTTTTCAGAAACAGGTTCATGGCAGACAGAAACATAGTTGGTATGGGTTGGTATAAGGTTGATGGGATAGGCGCTAAAACAAGTACAGTAAAAACAGACTTGGTAGTTTCTGCAAAAAAAATAAAACCAATACCAAAAGAAGAAAACGTTCCTTTGAAATATCTTAGCGTGGACATAGAAACTTATACAGAGGAAGGCGGTATTCCTGATTCTTCAAAAGATCCTATAATAATGATCAGCTTGTTTTTCTACCCAACTTTTAAAGGGAAAAACAGCATGGTACTTATAGCAAAAAGATCAAAAAACCACTTTGAAGATACACTAACGTTTGATGATGAAAAGAAAATGCTTGAGGAATTCAAGAAAATCATAGATGATTATGACCCAGATATTTTGCTTGGCTACAATATTGCAAATTTCGATTTTCCATATATAGAGGCTAGACTAAAAGCAAATAATATCTCAAGATCTATTGGCAGATGTGCTCAAAAACAGATTATGATTTCGAAACTCTCAGCAAAATACAATGTTACTATTCCTGGAAGAATTGTTGTTGACGTCTATTCTTTAATCAAGGAGGCAACAACAAAATTTGGTTTGTATAAAGGATTGAAAAGATATGGTCTTGGCGATGTCTCACAACTAATATTAGGTGAAACAAAAGTTGATGTATCACATAGTGAAATAAGCCTTTTCTGGAATGATGACGGAGATAAGTTTTCTAAACTTGTATCTTACAGCAGAAAAGATGCTGAACTGCCGTTTAGAATGTTGATAGAAATGAATATGCTTGACAAGTTTTTTGAAATATCCAAAGTAAGCGGTTTGGTTTTACAAGATGTTTTAGATGGCGGCGAAGCTGCAAGAATTGAAAGTATTTTGCTAAGAGAATTCAATAAAAGAGGTTTTGTTATTCCAAACAAACCAAATGATTATGAGCTCAATAAAAGAAATGAAGAAAGAATTGGATCATCATTAAAAGGTGGTTTTGTTTTACAGCCTGAAATAGGTTTTCATGACAAAGCAGTTGTTTATCTTGATTTCAAGTCAATGTATCCAAGCATAATGATGGCTTTGAACATATGCCCAACAACTCTACTGAAAGATGCTAACGCTGAAATTGAAAAAATTGTTTCCCCGCTAGGCACAGCATTTGTTTCACCATCAATAAGAAAAGGCATTGTTCCAGATATAGTAGAGTATTTGATAAACATGAGAGACAAGGTCAAAAAGGAAATGAAGTCAGCCGCATCAGACCAAACAAAGAAATACTTGTATGCAAAGCAATATGCTTTCAAAACAGTAGCAAACGCTTTCTACGGTTATATGGGTTATATTAGGGCAAGACTATATGTTCTTGATATTGCTAATACAATAACTACAACAGGCAGAGACACTATAAATACCACGAAAAAAATAGTTGAGACAAACACAAAATACAAGGTTGTGTATGCTGACACAGATTCTGTAATGGTAAAATTAGATATAAGCGATGTCGAAGAGGCATTCAAAATAGGTGCAAAGCTTGCAGATATGATTAATAGCAACATGAAATATGCGCTTAGAATGAAGATAGAAAGTGTTTTCAAAACATTACTTATTTTAAGCAAAAAGAGATATGCTGGCTGGAGCTTTGAAGAGGTTAACGGAAAGTATGAAGACTCTATAGTAACAAAAGGTATAGAAACTGTAAGAAGAGATTGGTGCAACCTAGTTTCAGAAACTTTGCAAGATGTTTTAAACATTATATTAAAAGAGCAGGATATTGACAAAGCTATGAATATAGTTAAATCACGCATAAGTGATATAAGAACAGGAAAAATGGATATTAACAAACTGGTTATAACAAAAAGTATTTCTAAATCTCTTAAAACATACAAAGGCGTCCAACCTCATGTAGAGCTGCTTAAAAAAATGAGAAAAAGAGATCCAACTTCAGCGCCAGGTATAGGCGATAGGGTTGGTTATGTTATTATCAAAGGCACAGGTCAAGTATCAAAAAGAACTGAAGATCCAGAATATGTGTTGAAGCATAAAATACCAATTGATTCAGATTATTATATAGAGAATCAACTTCTTCCACCATTAGAAAGAGTTTTTGAAGTATTGAATATAAGCAAAAATGAGCTTTTGGGCAGTGGTAAGCAAATAGGTTTGTTTGACATATTGAGCAACAAGAATGGTAATGAATTAGTTGATGTTTTGGACAGTATTGATGGTTTTATATGCATGAGTTGTGGAAATATTTTGAGAAGAGTTCCATTGTCAGGTAAATGCAACAATTGTCAGGGTGAAATAGTTTTTTACAAAGACAGTAAAAAATCAAAAAAACTTTTGATTTGTTGACTTCACAAACACTTCACAAAACCTTCATTTACTAGATTAAAAATCGCGTGAACGTTTTTGTGAAATCAATTTGTCAAATTTTACAGGATCGATTATATTTTCAACAAGCTCCTTTTTTCGTTGATTTGTGAAACCGATTTTTTTTGTAAATTGTGAGACTTTGTTTTTTCCATTGATTTCTAAAACAGTGCTTTTACCATTTGAATAAATATTTGGTTTGATACCTTCCAATAGTAGCAGTTTAGCTAGCTGTTGAATGCCATTGCTGTTTACAGAAATAATTTTTATAGCTCTAATTTTTTGTCTATTTTTTAATCTATATATTATATTACCATGAATATCATAGAATGCTTGAAGGAATGAAATTCTAAACAACCGTGAATCAAATGCACGTGAAGGAACATTCCATTCATGTCTACCTGTTTTAATTTCATATGATTTTACTTTGTTGACAACATCCTTACCCCTTGCTATAAAAAGATCTGTTAAATATTCTTTATCCTTTAATTTTCGCCTCCTTTTTAGTGTGGTGAATTCAATATTAGACAAGATTAAAGCCCTTGCTATAAGATTGCTTATGACTTGATCAGATGATTCAATTGATATGTAATAGTCTTTATTTCTATCATTTATAACACCTTTTGCCGCTAATATACCACATAAATAACCTGATATATCATCCATAATATAATAGTAAAAGTAGGATTTAAAAAACCATAGCATAAATAGGAGTGTCGTATATTTCACGTGCATTAAAATTCTGTAAATGTGTATATTCGTGAATTCACTTAATTTTTGGAATCAGATAAAAAATGAAGTTCACACCAGTAATCGTGAAATTAGATGTGTATAACCAATAAAGTATATAATCACCGGAAAGGTAAGAAATCCCATGTTTACAGATCTCTTTATTTTAAACAGCACAGGCAAAATCCCTATAAAAGTTGATATTATCAAAATAAACAAACCAACAAAACCTGTTAATGCAAAAACAAGTATTGATAAAAGAAGAATGATGTATCTCGACAATCTTTGATAATCCATGCTTGAGATTTTGCTTATAATGATATTTCCAAGAAGTAAGCAAACTACTGCTGTTAAGCCAGCTGAAAATAAACATGCTCCAAAGAAAAGAAGGATTAGATTTTTATCAAGGTATAAGTTGGATAAAGCAGCACCCAAACCACTTCTTACTTTTCCTGTAAGCATTAAAACTATAACAGAAAGTATTGTATTTGCTATATTCATGCTTGCCATAGAACTTAATATATATTCATCATTTTTTGTGAAGAAATGCAAAATCATGAAACTAATTTGACTTTCGCCTATACCAGGAAGTATGCCAGCGGCAATGCCGCTAATTATTCCAATTATTATTGCTGCAATATTCGGCTTTATATCAACATCTCCTTCATTTGATATTTTCATGCCTCTTTCAGCAAACAAGAGACTACTAATACCAAAAAGCCCTGTTAAAGCAGGAAAAATTGCTTTTTCAGAACTGATCAAATTAGAATTTAATGCCAAAAGACCCCACACGCCAGAAATTAAAAAAATGAATAAAGCTATGAAAAAATTCTTACCTTCTGTTAGTAAAAAACCAAAAACAAAAGTTATTATTAACACCAAAATAAAGCTTTCACTGAATTTGTGAATTGAAGGTACAATTACTAATATAGCTGGCAGAGCAATCAGCAGTATTATCAATGCAGATATAGCAGAAAATATGCTTATAGCCAAAGCCTTTTTACCAAACCCTTTCAAAACCATTCTATGTCCTGGTAATATGCTTGTGACCGTATTAGGATCAGGTACTGATAGAAAAAGGGATGGTATATAATTTGATATAATATTTGCAATTGCCATAGAAGCTGCAAATACAATAAATTGATTTGGGTTTAATACTATGATACTAAAGACAAAGAAATATAATTGGTTTGGATGCAAACCTGGAAGAAGACCTGCAAATAATCCTATAACAATACCAAAAAAAGAAAAAAACAAAAGATCAAGCATTTGCTTATCTTGAAGAAGCTATTTTATAAATGGATTTTAATGCCACCACTAGAGCTGCTGGTGCTACGAAGTATGTTAGATTGTTCAATGAATAAACAAAAATGTTTGCTAAGATTCCTGCTAAAAATCTGTCAATTCTTATACCACTGACTGCAAGTAATGCAATTGTTGCTAGCAAGAATGAATCTATTTCTTTTGAAGTTACTGTTGTCAATCCAACCACTAGGCCGAAAAATACTAGCATCAATGGTATTATTTGCCCCAAACCTCCTATTATTCCCAAGCCTTCAAGTAAGCCAAGCACTAGTGCAAGCAAAGAGCCTGCTAAAAATGCCCATTCTCCATATCTTTCTGAACCCACTATACCCACCTTTTGAATATTATTTATTAAAGAAAAAATAAAACTAATCTTTCCATCTTTTAGTAGTTATTTTTCCTAGCCTATTTTATAGAGAAATTTTTACATATGTTTTATAAATATTATTTTTTAATTTGTTGTTATGATACCAGGCGGAATGGATCCTAAAAAAGTAGAACAAATGCTTAAACAGTTAGGAATGGAAATGGAAGATATAAAAGCAAAAGAAGTTATCATCAAAGCTGAAGGTGGAGATATAATAATAGAAAACCCCCAAGTGGTAAAGACAACAATGCGTGGCCAAGTCATATACCAAGTTTCTGGTGATGTTAAACAAGAAAATTTCCCAGAAGAAGATATAAAACTAGTTATGGATCAAACAGGAATAAAAGATGAAGAAAAAATAAAACAAGCTTTGAAAGAAGCAAAAGGCGATGTTGTAGAAGCAATAATGAAACTGAAAAAGTAAGTTTATCTAATTTTCTAACCAATAATTTAATATGCTAGTTATACTTGGCAGTTTTTTAATATCATTTTTAACTTCAATAATTCTCACAAAAATATTCATAGCACTATTTTACAGAAACAACATAATTGCTTTGGACTTGCATAAAAAAGACAAGCCTAAAGTTGCTAATAGCGGCGGCATACCAGTAATGTTTGCTGCCTTTTTTGGAATGATGTTTTTTGCAGCTATACAAACATTTGTTTTTTCTGGTGAAGAAAACCTTGTATATCTTTTTTCAGGTGTATTGACAATATTGATTATAGGCTTGATAGGGTTTTTTGATGATTTGAATTCTAAAGAGGTTATAGAAGGAAAATCAGAAATAAGAAAGGGCTTGAAACAATGGCAAAAGCCGTTGTTGACTTTGCTAGCAGCAATTCCATTAATGGCTGTTAGAGCTGGAAATACATCTATGACTTTGCCTTTGCTAGGAAGTGTTGATTTTGGGTTGCTTTATCCATTGTTGATAGTGCCAATAAGTCTGACTGTTGTTTCAAATGTAATAAATATGCTAGGCGGTTTTAACGGCTCAGAAGCAGGAATGGGATCTGTTTATTTTTTTGGTTTAGGTGTGTTTGCACTAGTCATGGGCAAGCTAGTTTCAGCAGCAATATTCTTTTCAATGTTTGGAGCATTAATAGGCTTTCTGAAGTTTAATTGGCCGCCTGCAAAAATGCTTTCAGGAGATAGCATACAATATGTAATGGGGGCAGCTGTTATTTCAGGCGCAATATTAGGTGACATGGAAAGAGCTGCTTTTATTGTGTTAATTCCATTTTTCATTGAAGCGTTTCTAAAATTAAGATCAGGCTTGAAAGCTTCTTGTTTAGGCAAATTACAAAAAGACGGCAAGCTTGAGCCACCATACGGAAAGAAAATCTATTCTTGGACACATATAATAATGAATTTGGGTCGATTTACTGAAAAGCAAGTAACTATAGCTTTGATATTAATGGAAGCTGTTTTTTGCTTGCTGCTTTTTATTTATCTGTATTTAATAATATGAAGGTGTGAAAATGAATTTGAAATATATATTTAATCCAGAAGAGCAAAGGCGAGATTTAATAGTAAAACATACAAAAAAAGGCATAGTTCTTGATTTGGGGTCGCAAGAAGGAGATTTGCATGTTTTTTTGAAAAAAAATATAAAGAATTCAAAAATTATAGGCATAGATTTTGTGCAGAGCGAAAATGTTGATGTAATTCACGATTTAAACGAAAGATTCCCATTTGAGGATAACTATGCCGATACAATAATAGCTGGTGAAATAATAGAACATTTGCTTAATCCATTTGAATTTTTGAAAGAATGCAATAGGGTCTTGAAAAAAGGAGGGGTGCTTGTTCTAACAACACCAAATATGACAAGTTTATCATATATATTAAAAATCCAGAGTTTTGGTAAAAAACTTACAATATATGATAGGAAAGATCCACATATATACGGATTTTCTATGGAAATGCTGGAGATATTGTTGAAGAAATCTGGTTTCAAAGTAATAAACAAAAAGCATTTGAATATAGGTTGGAGAAGGAATATTTTATTTAGATTTATTTGTTATTTGTTCAAAAACGTGAGACCTGCATTATTTTTGGTTGCAAAGAAGGTATGATAAAAATGCCAAAAGTGTCAGTCATAGTTCCAGTAAAAGATGATAGAAGGCTAATAGATTTAATAAAAGCTTTGGAAAACCAGACTTTCAAAGATTTTGAAGTTTTAATAGCAGACTCATCAAAAGAAAGAATATTCAAAGGTGAAACAACATTAAACATGAAATATTATCACACCAAACCAATGAAAATATCAGAAGCAATGACATTTCTATCTAAAAAAGCAACTTCAGAAATAATAGCTATAACAGAAAGTGACTGTGCCCCAAACGAACATTGGCTTGAAGATTTATATTCCGAATATGTAGATAGCAAGACTATCATAGTTGGAGCACAAAATATAGTCTCACCTCACGCAGAAATAATAAGTTTCGGCAGTTTATTGTTGCCTAAAAAAGCATTTTCTGTTAAATTTGACAAAAACTTAAAGCTAGCTGAAGATACAGATTGGTTTTTTTCTTTGAAAGAGAGAGGATTCAAATTCAAACAAATAAACAAAGGACTTGTAACGCACTATAAAAACACTATAAAAAGAATGTTTAGGTCATTTGAGTATGCAAGATCTCATGCATATGTTTATGTTAAGCATAACAAAGAAGAGAGAATAATAAAAAGCATGGGTTTCCAGCTTTTGCAAGCATTTTATTCAATATTAACTTTTTTTGTATTACCATACTTTTGGATTTATTACAAAATAAGAAAATTTTTGTTTAAAAAACTCAAGTGAGTTTATGAAAATATGTATATCATGTTCTATGGGAGGGCATTTAGTTGAGGTCTTGCAGCTAAAAAATGTATATAAAAAATATAATTATTTTTATCTTACATTTTATAAGAAAGGCTTGGTTGATGAAATTAAAGGTGAAAAGATATATTTTGTTGAAAATCCCGGCAGGAATATTATAAAATTATTAAAAAATATACTTCAAACTTTTTTTGTTTTGAAAAAAGAAAAACCAGATATTATAATTTCAACAGGTGCCGGTTCAGCTGTACCATCAATAATCATTGGGAAACTGCTTTTCAACACAAAAATAATATTTATAGAAAGTTTTGCAAGAATAAACACAAAATCTCTTTCAGGGATAATTTCATATCCTTTTGCAGATCTGTTTCTAGTACAATGGAGAAATATGCTAAAATTATATGGAAAAAAAGCTTTATACAGAGGTGCTGTTTATTGATTTTTGTAACAGTAGGGACAGATGAACACAGTTTTGATAGGTTGGTAAAAAAAGTAGACGAATTAATAGGTAGTGGTTTAATCAAAGACGAAGTTGTTATTCAGATAGGAAATACTAAATATGAACCTAAAAATGCAAAGTGGTTTAGATTTGAAACTTATGATAAAATTAAAGAGTTGAACAAAAACTCTAATTTGGTTATAACACACGGCGGAGCTGGCAGTATAATTACAGCATTAATGTATGGAAAAAGAATAATAGCAGTACCAAGAATGAAGAAATATAACGAACATGTTAATGACCATCAGCTGGAATTAGTGAGACAAATGGAAAAGGAAAGTAGAATCATAGGTGTTTATGATATTGATAATTTATATCAAGCTATAGTAAAATCGTATAAGTTAAAGCAAACAAACTCAAAAACTAAATTGTCTGATTTTTTATCAGAATACTTGGAAAAATTAGAAAAACATATTAAACGATAAATCAAATTATAGTTAATGAAGAAAGAAAAACCAGTAACAGTTTTTATTCCTGTAAAAAATGCTGAAAATACAATTGAAGCTTGTGTTAAATCCCTTTTGAATCAGTCATACAAAAACAAGATTATTTATGTTATAGACAACATGTCTACAGACAAAACATACGAAATTCTTAAAAAATTTGGTAAAAAAATAAATCTTCTGAGAATGGCAGGGCCTGTGCCGAAGTTGCATAATTATATACTTGACATAGCAAAAACCGAATTCATAGCTTATACAAACGCTGATTGTGTTTTGGACAAAAATTGGCTGAAAAATCTGTTGAAAGGCTTTACGTCAGATGATATAATTGCAACAGCTGGTTTTTGTGCAACACCAAAGGGGCTAAGCAAGTTTCAAGAATTGATAGGTTTAGAGCTAGAAAACAGGTTCAAAAAATTTCCAGAATATATTTCAAGAGCACCCGACATGAATCTTTGTGTAAGAACAAAATGTGCAAAAAAAGTTAGATTCGATGAAAGGTTTATTTGGGCATGGGAAACTGATTTTGGGTACAGATTAACAAAATTAGGAAAAATGAAATATGTTCCTGATGCCATAGTATATCACTATCATCGTCCTAATTGGAAGTCATTCTTCAGACAACAAATGAAAAATGCTATAATGGCACCTTTAACTTATTGGAAAAATTTTGATAAAATTAAAGGAGATCATATATCTACATCATCAATGGCATTATCTCTTTTACTTTTTTATTTAACATTGCTTTCAGCAATCTTGTATATTTTTTCAAGCAAATTTATTATCATCTATGTTTTTGCATTATTTTCATTTTTATTTTTGAATATGTTTGAAACCATTAGAGTTGCTCAAAAACCAAGCCAATACACACTTCTATTTATGATACATATCGTAAGAACAATTGCATGGTCTATTGGATTACCGAAAGGAATTTATAATTTTTTAAAGAATAAATGGTATAAATCTAGATAAATTTTTTATTTATTTGTTTTCTCCCATCCAACCATCCCCATTTATTGAAATATTTTATTGCAGACACAATATGTATCAACGTGTATTTGAATTTCTTGTAAGAGCCTCTTTCAAATTTATGATAAACTTTTGCAAAAGGGAAATATGCTATCTTTCCGTGCTGCAGCATACGTCTGCATAAATCCACATCTTCCATGTACAAGAAAAATCTTTTATCAAAACCATTTAATTTTGTTAAAATCTCACTTCTAACAAACATAAATGATCCTGAAATTACAGGGCAATAAAACATTTTGCCATAATCTTTGTACCTCATTTCATAGAAATAATTCCTTTTTTCAAGATAACTTTTAAATGGTATAAATCTTCTGAAAATTAAATCAACAGGACTTGGTAATAGTTTGCATAAATGTTGAATATTGCCGTTTTCATATAAAATTTTTGGCGTTACTGCGACAATATTTTTGTTTTCATCCATGAAATTTTTCAATTTTTCAAGAACATCTTCATCAAAATAAACATCTGGATTTAATATAAGATGATATTTTGATAATCCATGGATTTTATTTATTGCAAAATTATGTGCTTTACCAAAACCTATATTTTTACCAAGAAATATGTATTCAATCCTATCATCTTTCAATACATTAATTTTGTTTTTTTTAGGTGAGTTGTCAATCACAAATATTTTGATGCTTAGTTTTGTTTTTAATAAGCTATTAATGCATTTTTTGAAAGTATTTAAATCTCCATAGTTTTTATCAATATACAAGACTATGGAAACAGTCAAATCATATTTCATAAATCATATTAATTTCAATAAAGATATATAGATAGTGAATCGCGATGAACGTAAAGCAGAAAGCAGCCAACAACAGCTTTTATTTATTTCTTTATTGGATCATAAACACACTAGGCGGCTTTGTATTTTGGATGATAGCTGGTAAATTTTTAAATGAATCAGAATATGGAATAGCTTTAACAGCAATAAGCTTTGGTTTTTTAATAATATCAATAATAACATTAGGAATACCAGCCGCTTTGTCAAAACTTATACCAGAATATAAAGCCAATAGACAAATGAAAAAAATAAATTCAATTATTACAACCTCACTCGCAATAATTTTAATAATTAACATTTTAAATGCTATGATATTTTTTTCATTAAAAAATTACTTTGTTTTTTTGTTGAAAATCACAGATCAACTATTTTATTTTATAATTGCTTATATATTTTTTGGCTCATTTAGTGTAACTCTTTTTACAATAAAATATTCGTTTCAACTGATGAAAGAGTATACAATTATAGGTGCATTATCAGTATTTTCAAAAATACTTTTATCTTTTGTCTTACTATATTTTGGGTTTAAGTATTTCGGTCCAATATTAGGTGTAATATTTTCTAGCATAATAACAATAATTTTAGCATTTCCTGGAAAACAAATAAAATTCAACTTAATGTTTAATGAAAAAGACATTTTTTCATATTCTATTTTGGGTTTTTTTGGAGCTTTATTTTTTTCTTTGATAGCTAATTTTAATTATAGCATTATAACAATTATAAAAAGTACAAACGCAACTGGAATTTTTGGAGTTGCTATGATGATTTCTTCTGTGATTTCTGCAATTCCAAACATATTGAACAATGCTATTTATCCAATAATTTCTGAATTGTTTGGTAAAAGATCTAAAATTTTACAAAGCCTAATTAATCACACAATAAGATACAGTTTGTTGATTACGCTGCCTCTTATACTGATATTTTCTCTTAATTCAAGATTTTTGATACTCACATTTTCGTCGGATAAATTTGTTTCAGCTTCAAAATTAATTCCAATATTGTCTGTGTCAACTTTGATTCTTGGCATAGGTGGAATATTTGTTAATGCTTTGTTTGCTTTGAGAATGACAAAATACTATACAAGAGTCATTTCAATTTCAACAATAACGTTTCTAATTATATCTTTTATATTGGTTTATTTGCTTTCAGAAACAGGTGCAGCAATTTCATATTTCATAACTTCAACAACATTGCTCTTTCTTTCCTATATCTATTTAAATAGAAAAATAAAAGTTGAATTTGCTGTGAATGATTATCTAAAAATAATAATTTCTTCGTTGCCTTTCTTGTTTTTGCTTGTTATAAAACCAATGAATTTGATTATGTTTATTTTAGCTAATGGTTTATTGGTTTTAGCGTATGCCACTATACTTTATAAGTTGAAATTTTTCACAAGAAATGATATAAATATAGTAAAAACTGTTTTAGCCAAACTTAAAATTTCAAAACTAATCAAAGCTGACTTTGTATAATTTTATTTCAGGATTTGAATAAACTAGTTTGAAGTGTTTTAACCCTTCACCATTGAACAAGAATGTTCTTATAAATATGCTGTTTTCAACTTCTGGCGGCAAGTATATCAAAACTCTATAATCTGGCTGAACCCACAAAAGACCGCCCACTTTTTCAAAACTTGTTGTAGCATTTGTTATGTCAAACAATCTTGGCTGGCCTGTTTGATCGTAAAGTATGATTTTGCTTATCAAATATTTGTTATTATATATAGGAAATATTACACCTTGTTTTTCTACAATTGTTATTTTTAACCCAGAATAATCATATATGAAGACATTATTACCATCTTTATCTTTTTGCACATCAGAGATTTGAAATATCCAAGGACACCATACCCATAAACCTCTGCCTTGTGAAGCAAATTCACCGCATGATAATTGACCTTCTTCTGTTTTTGGTGTTGATGCACAGCAAACTCCTGGCGTTTTTTGAAAATCATAAGCCGTTTTTATTGGAGCTCTATAACCACCAAAATAATTCAACCATGTGAATTTTCCTATTAAATCTGCACTTGAAATAAAGTACATTTCAGACGCAGGTTCGCATGCTTCTTTAGGTATTTCAATTTTGTATACATCTTTATAATATTGCTTTGCGTTTTCACACTCTTCAGGTGTTAGTTGCATATATTTTTTCAAAAGCATAACAGCTTCTGTTTCATTGCTTGTTGACAATATTTTGCCCATGTCTTGAATTCTTACATTATGGTTATATGGTACGCATTCAGTCACACTACAATGAGCACCGTCTGCATGCACTCTTAGCCCAGTATAGCCAGCAATTATATGTCCAGGATCCCACCAAGTTGCAACTATAGCTTTTTTATCAGCATTTTCTTTCAACCAATTCAACATATTAAGCCAGTTGCTGCCAACACCCATTGATCCAATGTTCAATGAAAATGCTATAGTTGACGATATGAACATAAGAGCGAAAAAAGCAATCAATCCATATACACCTGATTTTACAAAAACACTAGAACCTTCAAAATATTTTATAACATTACCAATCACATAACCAGCTGATGTTGCAACAGCAATTGCAAACAACAATGAAAATCTAACACCACTTAGAATTGTGTAAAAAGTAAAGCCAGCCCACATAAATAGAAATATTTCTTCAAAATTTACAGTTTCTTTTTTAACAAACTTTCTTATCACAAGTGCAGGTATTCCAAATATTGTTAAAAGCATTGGAAATGCACCCACTCTGCTAGCAACTTGATTAAATCCATCTTTGGTAAAGATGTTTATTGGTTGAAGCTCAGCAACAGAAACATTTACTATTAATGATTCACTTCCAGATCTAAATCCGCTTGAAACTAGAATGAAATCAACAAAAGTACCAAAACCTAGCAATGGCATCACAATGTTTAAAACTATTATTATTGACAAGAGCGGCAAAAGCATTGGTTTTAATTCTTTTATTATTGCTCCAATTGATGTAAATTTACCTTTTCTTAAATAACTTTCTATAAATCTGAATAGTATAAAACCTGGTATATATGCAAGGAAAAATGTTGTCACATACCAACCAAACCACCAGCTGTATATAAATGCCATGTTTGCAAGTATAGCAGCTATTATATATGGTATAGTTTTCTTTTTCATTGCCAAGAAAATAGTAAATATTGATAGAAGAGAATAGAATACGACAACAGTATCAGTATCCATATAGCTACCCATAGAAACTATGATGAATGTCGGAGACATTGTTATAAACAAAGCTGTTGCCAAGCCACCCCATTCATTTGATAGCTCTTTTCCAAGAAAATATGCAGGTATTACTGACATAACAGACATTATTATCGGAACATATGTAGCAAATTTCATAAATTCTGTATTAAAAAAGATGCTTTGTATTTTATATGCAATTACTACAAAATATTCATACCCTAATGTTTTTGGAAAAGGTCTTCCTGGCGGAAAGAATGATAGCAGATCCCATTCAGGTACTTTGAAGTTATTCTTCCATAAAACTTCGCTTATTCTATAGAAAAACCAAGGATCATAATCAGCTATCATATCTGTTCTTCCTGGCAGTCTGCTATAGCCAACAATAATCATTAATGCTAATACCAAAGACGGTACAATTAGACTCTTGAAATTCAATTTCATAGCGATCATTTCTTTTGAATTATATTATCATAAATCTTTATCAAATCATCTATATATTTCTTCCATGTGAATTTTTTCGCTATTAATCTGTTTTTCTTACCATGTTTCTCGGCTAGCCTTTTATTATTTATGTAGACATTCAAACCATCTTTTAAATCATTTATATCTTTTGGTTTTATTATAGGGCCGACTTGACCAATGTCAATTGTTGAAACTATTGCACAACCAGAAGCCATCCCTTCAAGTATAGAAAGACCAAACCCTTCTGCTAAAGATGGCTGACATAAAATAAGTGAAGAATTATATAATTTAATCAGTTCATCTTGATCTAATTTGCCAAGGAATTTAACATTTTTGCTTGCATTTTTCTTTATTTTATTCAAGTAATCGCCATCGCCCGCTATCCAAAATTCTATGTCATTAAAATACTTTGCAACCTCAATAAAATAGTCTAATCCTTTAATTTTGGATGTGCTTTTATTCATGTTCATGTTACCTATAAATAAAACTCTATTTTCTCTCTTTAGCTTGATTTGATATTTTTTAAAATCTATTCCAGGATGAATCAATTCTATTTTATTTTCTTTTATTCCTAAGCCCAACCCAATTTGTTTTGACAAACTATTTTGAAATATCAGCTTGTCATAATTTCTTGTAAGAAAATATTTTTCCATTGATTGAAAAACTCTACCAATTATAGGGCCTTTAATATCAATCCAGTTTTCACCAAAAATATGATGTATATAACAGCAAATTGGTATTTTATTTTTTTTAGCAGCAAAATATGATGGCAAACACATATTACCACTGCTCGTATGAATTAAATCAGCACCTTTTGCTTCTTTCGCTATAATAGGATATGTCAAATTCATCAGATATCTGTTTATTGGTATTCTAATTGTTTCAATATTTTCATAATATTTTATTTTTGGATCACCAGAAGTTAATACTTTGACTTCATATCCTTTCAAAATTAATTCATTTGCTATTCTATATGTTAATTTTTCGCCACCACCAGATACTTCAGGAGGAAAAATTTCATGAGTTATTAGAATTTTCATCAAATTATTTTGATTTTTTAAAAAATATAAAAACTATGAAACCTGGTCATTTCCAACAAAATTTTCAATTTCAGGTTTTGCCACACCATCTGGATTTATTTTTCTTTTTATTATGTATTTTAAATATTCTGTAGCATAAACAACAACTCTAGAAGCTTCTAATGGATGTAAATTTTTTACAATGGTTTGAGCTATGTGTTTTGGGTTTAGATAAAAGCTAAGCATTAGTTTATCTCTCAATTTATCTATTTCTTCAGCTTTCAACCATGGGTAGCTTACTAAACACCTTAGTCTGCCATTACTATCCAACCATTGACCCCAATCTTCTGTTACCAAGTACCCATTCTTTTTTGCCCATTCATAAAATTCAGTTCCAGGAAAAGGCACGGCTTGTTGAAAGAAAGCCATGTCAGGGTTCATATCTTTTGCTAGCTTTAATGTATCCATTATGCTATCCTTTGTATCTCCAGACAACCCTATCATAAAACATCCAAATATGCGTAAACCAGCTCTTTTGGCATCAACAGTAAATCTTCTAGCCTCTCTTACAGTAGCACCCTTTCTTATGTTGCTTAAAACTTGATCATTTCCAGATTCATACCCAACTATAACAATTCTGCATCCAGCATCTTTCATCGCTTTTAATGTTTCGTATTTTGTTTGTACCCTGACATTACACGACCAAACAAAACCAGCATCGTCCAACCCCCTTTCTTTTATTTCTTTGCAAATATCAAGAACTCTTTGTTGATTTATTGTAAATGTATCATCTTCAAAAAATATTTCTTTTACAGCTGGTAAATTTTCATGAATATATTCCATTTCATCTACAACATTTTTTGGCGATCTCATTCTGAACAAATGCATTGTAAAGGATTGTGGGTATTGACAAAAATTACATCTTGCAGGGCAACCTCTTGATGTCCATGTTTGCAACATAGGATATCTTGCCAAAGCATATCTATAATCAAAAACATTTAGAAATTTTTTGTAAGCTATTGAAACAAATGGTATAGAGTCCAAATCGCTTACTAAAGGTCTTGGTGGTGTATTGAAAATGCCTTTATTGTTTCTATATGTTATGCCAGGAACATTTTCAACTTTTCCATCATTTTCCAATCTATCGGCTAAATCTCTAACAGTATAATCATATTCACCTCTTAAAATGAAATCAATTGATTTAGACATTTTTATTAACTCAAAAGGCATGGATGATGCCAAAGTTCCAGACATGGCAATTTTTACATCTTTGCCTAATTCTGATTTCACAAATTCTGCAAATTTTACGTCTGTGTGTGCAGTTGGTGTAGATGTTTCTATTACAACCATGTCAGGGTTAAATTTTTTTGTCTTTTTTATAGTTTCATCAAAGCTTAGTCTTTTTGCTATAGCATCAACTAAAAATGGTTTATGATTGCTTTGCTTCATCAAAACAGCTGTTGCATACGCAAGCCAAAAAGGATAATATAAAGTTCCGGATTTTGTGTATTCAGGCCACCTGCTGTCTTTACTTATTTTTACCTTAAAAGGTGAGTTTATTAGCATTACTCGCATTATAACACCATTATATAATTTGGATAGTATTGCTTAAATTTTTATCATAAGCAACTTATTAATAAACAAGTTTTTATCTTTAAATAATATCTAATAAAAAATATTTGAAATGATTTTATGTCTAAAGAAAAAAAAGATAAAGAAGTAGAATTTGAAATCAAAAATCCTGAAATAGTTGTTTTATCCTTTGCATTAGTGTTGTTTTTCATTTTACAGTTGAGAGTGACTTTGAATAATCCTATAGCTTTTGGTGATGAAGGCTACCATGGCATGCTCCAAAGATATATTGGGATAAGTTTGGATTATCCAAAATGGCATCCTTATTATAGCAACCCAACTGGTGAAGGTGGTGTTTCAGATAATCCTCTGTGGCATTTGCTTGGTGCAAGTTTGTTTATGATATTCAAGTCTGATATTGTGATCAAAATTTTACCTCCATTTATAGGAACAATATGTGTTGGTTTTGCGTCATATTTCCTTGGGAAGAAATTGTTTAACAACAGAACAATTGCTTTTGTTACAGCGATTTTGACAGTTACAATACCTTCTGTTGTGACATATTCAGTATTGAATTACAAAGATGCAATGATGACATTTTATTTCACTTTGTTTGTATTATCTTTCATTCTTTCATTAAAATCTAAAGAAAAAAAATATGTTTTGCTTACAGGCATTTTTGGCGGACTTTTAATATTAGGAAAAACATCTGGCTATGTTATGGTTCCAGGAGTATTTGCTTTATTTTTATTGCATGAAATCTTTTCTAATAAGAAAATTTCAGAATCTTTCAAAGTATTTTTACCAATATTTGTTTTGATTGTAATAATAACTTCTGGATTTTTTATAAGAAATCTGGTTCTTTATAAAACTCCTATATGCTCAGCATTTGTACCATTCTTTACACAAGAGAAATGCAGTTTAACAAAAATAAAATACACAGAGAAATTTTCTTTTGAAGGTAGAACTGTCCAAGTTGGAACAGAAATGACGCCGTTTAAAATAGGTTTAAACAATTATCTAGATTTTGCATATGGTGTAATTTGGTTTATTCCTTTACTATTTGTTTTGGGAATATTCAATTTCATTTATTTAAAGTCAAAAGAAAGAGTTCTGCTTTTATTAATATTCGTTTCCTTCATCCCGATATACTATATTGCATTTACATCGAGATCAGAAGACACAGCGAGATGGTTATTACCATTAGCTCCAATTGTTTCAGTCATCGCCGCTGCTTATGGTGAAAATATATACAATTTTATTGAAAAGAATCTCAAAGCTATATCCATCATATTTTTTGTTTTTATAATTTTCATGTCTTACCTTAATTTTAATCAAAAATTGAAAACAATGGATCAGGTTAAAAAGTTTTCTCCAGCATTTTTGCAAGCTTGTGAATGGGTTAAAAAAAATACAGCAAAAGACGCTAGGTTCGGCGCTATTATTTACATGCCTGCAGCTGGGTACAATTGCGACAGAAATATAGCGGCGGGAGGACCTGACGTTGTTTTAAGTCAAAACAAAACTCTTGCTTTGTCGGTACTAAAGATGCAAGATGCAGATTATTTGTTTATTCAGAAAGCGTTAATAGCATGGGATGACGCTAAATTAAGTGAAAGACATCCAATAAGTTTTGTTAGATTTTTAGAGACAAACCCAGACGCCTTTGTCAAAGTTTATGAAACTGGTTCAAATATAGATATATGCTATCAACAAGGCGGTTGCGATGGTATAATTATATACAAAATAAATTATGAAAATCAGACAATAATTCCGGTGGAAAAATTAGTTTCAGGATAAAGCAATTTTATAGAAAATTTCTTTATAATGAAAATTAATCCCAAATAATTGAAAATAATATAAATTAAACAGTAAAAATGTTGATAAAATGAATATGTCAATAAAAATAATATTTTTTAATCATTTAATACATTTCTATATAAATTTTTGATTTTTTTGTAAAATATTTCATCTGAAAATTTTTTAGAAGTTTCTATTGAATTTTTTGAAAATTTTAGAAGCAAATCTTTATCACTTAATAATGTTTCCATTTTTTCAGCCAATGATTTAACATTAAAAACATCAACCAGAAACCCATTCTCATTATTTGATACATATTCGCTTATACCGCCGACATCGAATGCAATAACTGGTCTGCCATAAGACATTGCTTCTAGTCCTGTCAATCCAAATGGTTCTTGCCAAACTGATGGTAAAACAATAAAATCAACATCTTCATATAAATTTTGCAATGTGCTTTTATCGACAAAACCAAGAAATTTTATACGTTGCGATAAACCATAATTTTTTGCAAGATTTTCTAATTTTTTTCTTTCAGGACCATCACCAACTATCAAAAGTTTTGCATTTTTGTTTTTTAAATTACTGAAAGCTTCTATTAAATAATTCACACCCTTTTCTTTTGAAAGCCTTCCAGCATAAAGAATGTTTGCAGTATATTTTAACTTTGGAATATTTTTTGGCAAATATATGCTTTGGTATATCACTCTCGAGTCAATTTTTGATTGATCTAAAGCTTTTTTAATTGTTTCGCAAATAGAAACGTTTATAGTTTTTCTAAAAATGGACAATTCAAAATTTTTTATTATTGTATTATAGTATAGTACTGTCAGCAAACTGGGATTGACGTTTCTTCTATCACATTTTAAACAGTTGAAAATACCCATTTCTTTATCACAAAACTTTGACCATTTTGTTTTGCTGCTGTCGGGACATAAATGTTCGTAATCATTGAATGTTTTTATTGTCGGTATTTTATTTTTCAGACACGCTAAAATAGGACTTGAAGATATCAAGCTTGTATTGTAAAAATGAGCTATATCAGGTTTTTCCATTTCAATTATTTTTTTTGTTATTTTGTATGAATTATAGTTGAATATTCTGTTTAAAGGAGACATAAATCTGTTTTGCTGCACATAGCTTTTTACATAGTAAATCTTTATTCCATTTATGTTGAGATTTTTTTTGGATTCTACTGTAATTACAATCAATTCATGACCTTCTTTCTTTAAAAAATTTAATAATTTGAAAAACATTGTTTCAGTACCGCCAACATTATAAAAAAATTGATTTGATAGTAATATTTTCATATGAAATCTACCATCAATTCGTAAAATTTATTACCAAAAACTTTAATTGACATATGTTCTAATACAGTTTTTCTAGCATCTTTATTTATTTTTTCATCAGAGTTTATCATTTCACTGAATTTTGTTTGAAAATCTGAAAAATCTTTTTTAACTAAAAACCCATTTTCACCATTTTTTATTAGTTCACTTGCACCGCAAAATTCAGGCACTATAACTTTTCTTTCGCAACTCATCGCTTCAAACGGAACTATGCCGAAATGCTCTTCCCAATTTGTAAATATATAACATTTGCAATTTTGATAGTAATTTCTTAATTCAAAATCTGTCACATTTGTTTTAAATTCAACAAAAGGGAATTTTTTTCTTAAAAAATTATAATATTCAAAGTCGTTTATTTGGCCGCATAATACAACTTTTTCATTTTTCAAATACTTTAGTGCAAGTTCAAATTTTTTAAATTTTCTTATTCTGCCACTCAAAAGGACAAAATCTTCTGAAGGATTTTTTTTGGGTTTGAAAAAATCAGTATCTACAGGCGGTCTTATTACAACTGGATCTAAATTGTAAAATTTTTTAACTAAATTTTTGATGTAAATTGAATTGCACGCATATTTAATCATCTTTTTTGAAGGAATTCTATCAAAAAAATCTTTTATTGCATAGTAGATATTTTGTGGAAATTTTGCATCAGGTTTTAGGAATTTCATTGTCTGCGGAAAGTGGAAATAAAATATTTTAACTTTTTTGTTTATTTTTGCATGAAAAAGTGATGACCCCATTGTGTCTACAAGCATATCAGTTTTGCTGTAATTGAATAGAAATGGATATATCCAGTGCTTGTAAAGTTCAAAACTGCTAGTATTCATAAATTTTGATTTTATTTTAGAAAGAACTATTTTTGGTTGATTATCTTTAAATATTTCTGGATAAGCAAGTTCTTTTTGATCAGAAAATATTGATACATCAAAACCTTTTTTCATTAGATAATCGGCAAGATAGCAGCATATTCTTTCACCACCGCCTTTGCATCTCTGATAAGGATGGATTATGCCGATTTTCATTAAAAATATAGTATAAATTAATTTTAAATAATAATGTAATCATCTTTTTGCATTTATGATACCGTTTTTATAAAAAACATCAAAATCATTTTTCTCAAGGAATTTTATCATATCAAGATGATTTTTACTTCCGATATCATGAATTTCCATGCTGATCTTTTCAATCTTATCAATTATATTCTTTGGCGCTTTGAGCAAAACATCATACTCACATCCTTCACAATCAATTTTCATAAAATTGCATTTTTCAATTTTTTCAATTTTGAAAATTTCTTCCAAAGTTATACAGTTTACAGTTTCATATTTTTTGCTTTTATCAAAATAGGAATGGCCACCTGTATTATTTTCATTCAAAAATATTTTCAGCTTTTTTTGATTGCACACCGCAAGATTATATGCTTTTATGTTTTTTTTGTTGTTGATTCTAATGTTTTCATTTAATAGATTAAAATTTTCTTTTATAGGTTCAAAGCAAATTATCTTGTTTCTAGTGAATGTGGATGCATAAAGTGAAAAAACTCCTATGTGACCTCCTATATCTATTACAGTGTCACCATCTTTAATTTCAAAACCATTTGGATTATAAGCTTTGTCAAAAAATATTTCCAATATAATTCCTTTATCTGCCGTCTCTCTTCTTGTTTTTATTTTTACTCCTTGTCTTGTGTCAAAAATGCTATAAATATTTTTTGAAAATTTTTCTGTAAAATACAATGGCCAATTTTTGAAAACAAAAATTGATTTAATTATTCTTTTGATTCTTTTCATCATTGAAATAATTATATGAATGATGATTATATAAATCAAACACCAAAATTAAAATCTCTTTTAATCAAAATATCCAAGATGCCGATTAAAACAATCACCATGTATATAGCATCATAAAATGGAGTTAGCCAAGCAATCTTCCATTTTGTTATTTTGAAAATTTGGTAACTTCTCCAAAATTCAAGAGATAAAAATAATATTATACCGATGAAGCCAAAAATTGAAAATATGTTTTTTGCAAATAGGAAAATTATATATAGAGGCAATAATCCATTAACTAGTATAAATACTGAATTTCTTAAAGCTTTTTGAAATTCTTTTTTTGAAAAAAGCATCAATGTGGATTTAGCTGTCCATCTGCATTGCCTGTAAATTTTTTTAATATTTGTTGGCTCTTTATGATAAAATATAGCCTTTCTATTTCTAACTATTTTATATTTTTCTGAAACCCTTTTAGCAAATTCCCAATCATCATACATTCCAAATTTAGGATCAATGTAACCAACCTCTTGTATTATTTTTTTTCTAACTGCACCCAAAGGAACTAGTGACGAGGTTTCATATCCTAGCTTTTTTTTTAAATACGATAATTTAGCAATTATATTTTTGTTGTTCCACAAAAGCTCAAGACCTGTGACACCGCCTACATTTTTATCATTGAAAGGTTTTGTTATTTCTTTAATATAGTTTTTGTCTAAAACTTGATCGGCATCTACAAATAATATTATTTCACCCTTGGATTTTTTTATTCCCAAATTTCTAGCCGCACCTACACCCTTATGCTGACCTTTTATGATTTTTACATCATAATTTTTAGCTATTTTAGCTGTTCTATCTGTAGACTTGTCATCTATTACAATGGTTTCAATGTTTTCTTTTGGATAATTTTGTTTTTTTATCGAGTCCAGAACATCTTTTATGTCACTTTCCTCGTTATAGGCAGGAATTATTATTGATACTAACATTGATTAAATATTAAACTATAAAAATAAAACTATATTTCGTGTCTCATGCTATATCGATTGTGATGCCTGCATTTAACGAGGCTAAAAACATAGAAAAGGCTATTTTAGATTTCAAGAATATACCAGAAGTGACAGAAATAATAGTTGTTGATAACAATTCAACTGACGGTACTGCTGAAATTGCTGAAAGAACAGGCGCAAAAGTCGTAAAAGAACCCCGTCAAGGCTATGGGTATGCTTGCAGAAGAGGTTTAAGTGAAGCGACCGGTGACATTATATTTTTGGTTGAGTCAGATCAAACCTTTTTTGCAAAGGATATATATAAATTTCTACCTTATTTGGATGATTTTGATATGGTTTTAGGAACTAGAACATGCAAACAACTTGTAAAACCGGGTGCAAAAATGGGATGGTTTTTAAGACTGGGAAACATATTTCTTGCAAAAATGATAGAGTTGCTTTTCTATGAACATGAAGTCAGACTGACAGATGTTGGTTGCACCTACAGGGCAATAAAATCAAGAGCTTTGAAAAAAATAATAAAAAAGTTTGAAGTTGGTGGAAACCATTTTTCTCCAGAAATGATAGTAGAAGCAATGTGCAACAATTTAAAAATAGTAGAAATACCTGTTCATTACGGAAAGAGAAAGGGTGAATCAAAAATAACTTCAAATTTTAGAAAATCTTTTATTCTTGGACTTAAAATGATTTCATTAATTCTCAGAAAAAGGATGAAATATGCTTTCAGAAAAAAATAAACACATACTTCTATTGATTTTAATATTAGTTTTAGGATCAATTTTAAGATTACAAAACCTGAATAAAGACTATCAAAGGGACGAGAGCCGCTTTTTAGAAGCAGTGATAAATTTTAATAATAAAGGAACATTGACATACAACGAAAAATCAATTGGCGAAAATCTAATTACTGTTTTTGATCATCACCCACCATTATATATAATTTATCTTTCAAATATCGTAAAAATTTTCGGAACAAACATAGTTATAGTAAGATTTTTTACCGTTATATTTTCCATATTTTCCATAGTTTTTGTATATTTGATTGGTAGTTCTTATGGAAAAAAAGAAATAGGTCTTTTAGCAGCTTTCTTAATTTCAATAAATAGAATTCACGTTGAATATTCACAACAAATAGATATAGATGGATCATTTCTAACATTTTTAATTTTAGCATCATCTTACTTTTTTATAAGATGGTTAGACAAAAAAGAAAAAAAATACTATTTTTTAACAGCAATTTTTACAACATTGTCATTATTAACAAAAATAACATCAATAGCCTGGTTTGTTTCTTTGATCGTTTTTTTAATATATAAGAAAAAACAAAAAGAAGGATTCAATTTTGCAATTTTAGTCTTTGCTTTAACTTTTACATCTCTTTTGATATTTGGAATTTATCACAATATAAATTATTTTTATTCAGTAATTAATCATATTTTCAAAAATGTGTCAGAAAAAACCCAAACAAACATTTTATGGAAAATTTACGAGTTTTTTGGAATAATAACATGGGAGTTTACACCATCAGTTTTATTGATATTTGCTTTATCTTCATTATATTTTGTCAAAAAAAGCATTGATCATAATTTTATCTTCATTTTTCTTTATGGGTTGCCGCATATAGCAATTTTGGGTATAACTAGATATTTTGTCCCAATAATACCTTTTATAATAATAATTTCTAGTGTATATCTAAATAAAAACATTAATTTTAAAAGAAAAAAATCACAGATATTTGCTTTATGCTTGTTATTATTTTCAATTTTATATTTTCTAAAAATTAGGACAGATGTAGTTTTTTTAAAAGACATTAGAAATAATATTGTTTTTATATCAATACCTTATATGTTGACATTACTTTCATTTGTTTTATTGAAATTCAAAAAAGATTTGTTTTTTGTATACATTTTGGCATTGATAATATCTTTAAACATATATTTTTCTATAGAGGCAGTAAACCCAATATTTACGCCAAGATTCTATAAATCTATAGAAATATCGTCTGATTTGATAAAGAGTATAGAAAATAACACGCCAATAATAACTTCGCATGATATTTCTTTCAAATGCGGAATAAAATTTTACGAGTCTGATATATATTTAAGATATTCAAACTTTACTGAATTTTACAATAAAAACAAAAATTTTTATGTTATTGACTACAGAACAAATTCATTTTTGGAAGATAAGACTAGAGAATTTTTAGATAACAAATGCTATCGATATTCATACAAAGATAAAAATGTAGAAATATTAATCATATACAAGTGTTAATATGGAAAAATATTTTGATACAAGATTCAAGCACTCCAAAATTAAAGAGCAAATATGGAAAGAATTATCATTGTATATTCATAAAAAGTTCCAATAAAAAAAGACTATAAAGTTTTAGATTTAGGTGCTGGATATTGTTATTTTGTGAATAATATTAATGTTAAAGAAAAACACGCACTTGATAAATCACCAATACCTTTAAAATATGCCAAAAATGATGTAATTAAACACATTTCAGATTGTAGGAAATTAAATTTTGAAAAAGAATATTTTGATGTTGTATTTTGTAGTAATTTACTTGAACATTTAACAATGAATGAAGTGTTTTTGGTATCAAAAAAAGTGAATAAAATTTTAAAAAAAGGCGGCAAATTTGTCATTTTGAGCCCAAACTATTTTTATGCTTATAGAGAATATTTTGATGATTACGATCACAAGTCTATACTGACTCATAAAAATATAAAGGATATTTTAGTTTCATGCGGCTTTGAAATAGAAAAGATAATTCCAAGATTCTTGTCATTTTCAGCAAATGAAACTAAATTTTTTAATAAGATTTTATTCAATCTATATTTGTCATCTCCATATAAACCATTTGCAAAACAAATGTTAGTTATAGCTAGAAGATCACATTAATTTTTGTACCCAAACTTTTGGTGCCTTTTTTGTTATTTCAAGAGGAATTCTGTATGAAGGTTTTTGTGGACCTATTTCTTTTGCCCATTCAACCATTTTTTTAACACCTTTCTTGAGATTGTTTTTTGTTTTATAATCCAGAAGCTTTTGAGATTTTTCTATTGTACAAAATGCATGTTTGACCTCTCTTGGTCTTGCAGGTTCGTATATAGGCTCAAAGTCAGACCCCATTGATTCTAAAACTATTTTACAAGCGTCATTTATTGACGTTACTTCTTCACTACCGACATTAATAACCTGATTAACACACTTGTCATAAAAACCAGCATTTGCTATAGCAGGTGTCACATCTTCAATAAAAGAAAACGCCCTTGTCTGATGACCATCCCCATATATTATCGGCGGCTTGTTGTTCATTATTCTATTAATCCATATGCCTAGAACATTCCTAAAAGGGTCTGCTATGTTTTGTCTTGGTCCGTAAACATTGTGCGGCCTTATTACCACAAATTCGAAATCAAATGTTTCAGCAAAAGTTTTCAGCATCATCTCACAATAATATTTGCTTATTCCATATGGATCTTCTGGTTTTGGAATCATACTTTCATCGAACGGTGTTTTTTGATCCCCATATACAGCCATAGATGAAGTGAAAACAAATCTTTTAACATTGTTATTTACAGCAGCAACAAGCAAATTATTCATCGGAGTTATGTTTATATCATTGATTTCTATCGGTGAAAAAACAGATTGTCCTTCCGCCGCATAAGCCGCTAGATGAAATATTATATCCACACCTTTTACTATCTTGTCAACCCCCTTTTTGTTTCTTACATCCATTTTTATGAATTTGCATTTTGGGCTTACATTTCTCATAAAACCCCCGCTTAAATCATCAACACTTGTTACATCATGACCTCTTTTTAAAAGTTCGTCTACTAACCAAGAACCCATAAAACCAGCGCCACCAGTGACAAGTATTTTCATAATACCACCAAAAAATTAATATTTTTGAGCCTTAAAAAATATATGCCAGCCGAAAAATGTATCTATTGGCATATACATCAAAGTGGATCTTTTGATCATTAAAACGTTGAATCCAGCATATTTTAGCATGTTTTTCAGCTCAACTACATCAAAGGCTATTATATGTTCTTGATTATAATTGTCAGGTCCTACACCTATTAGTCTGCTCAACATTCTATTTAGTGAGTAAAGATTTGGTGTAGATCCTATAAGAATCCCTTCATTCTTCAATGCTTTTTTTATGTTGAGCAAAGCATCATAAGGTCTTGTAAGATGTTCGATTACTTCACCCAAGACGACATAATCAAACTTGTTTTCCAGTTCTGTTGGAAGCTGTTCGCAAATATCAAAACAATACGCCTCAACGCTTTTTTTCAAAAGCCTGTCTATACGTGGCTTGCTTATATCAGCTGCAACATACTTGCATTTTTTTCCAAGAAAAATTTTCAATTCACCTTCTCTGGAACCTATGTCGAGGACAGTTGAGCCATCTTTTATCATTTTTGCAAAAGTTTCATATCTTATTCTATCAGTTCTGTTTATTGTCTTTATTTCCTTCTTGCCTACTCGGTCATAATGTTCTTTGAAATTCATAAATTGATATTTCATTAAAAGAATAAATTACTTTTCAATTATTGCCTTTATTTCCTTTATAAAGTTCTCAGTTGAGAAAATTTTAGCTCTTTTTATGCATTCATTTTTCATTTCTCTAGCTTTTTCTGGTGTCAGCATATTTACATATTTTATTATTTCATCCTCTTTAGCCTCTATCAAAAACCCAGTCTTGCCGTTTATTATAGTCTCTTTAGGGCCACCTTCATTTGCTGCTATGCAAGGCTTACCAGACGCCATTGATTCTATTGGAACAAGGCCATAATCTTCATTTACAGGCATGTAGATTGTTGCAGTGCATCTAGAATACAAGTCTATAATTTCTTCAAAGCTGACATTTCCTTTAAATTCTATATTTTTAGCATCTTTAGCAAGCTTGTGCAGCTTTTCTCTTTCAGGACCGTCTCCAGTTATTACAAGTTTTTTTTCAGGCATTTTTTTAAATGCTTTAATTATCAAGTCAATTCTTTTTTCTTTAACAAATCTTCCAGGAGCAAAATAAAAATCTTCATAATCTTTGCACTTGTATTTTTCCACTTCAACAGGGTGGTATGTCACCTTGGCTTTAATTCCATAATATTTTTCAAGTCTATTCGCAACATTTTGGGAATTTGCAGTTATATTATCAAAATTTTTAACCCATTTTTTGTCAAATTGCTTATAAATTAAACACCATAACTTAAAAACTGGCTTTTGCCATAATTTTAGATTTTTGTAGATGAAATCATGTAAATCATAAACAGATCTTATTGGGCTTGAACATATCCATGTGTTTGGATGATTGTTTTTTGATGCTGAAATGCAATATAGTCTCATAAAAAGATAGTGATCATATCCATACAATTTTAGTTTAGAAAACCTCCAAGCTATTTCGCTATATGTAAGAAGTTTTGAATTTTTAAATTTCAGACCTATCTCATTGACTTTGATTCCTTTTAGCTCATTTTCAAACAAATTCCAATTTACATATGTAGTGTATATATCAGCATTTAATTTTCTAGCTAAAGTTATTGCAACTCTTTCAGCACCGCCTAGCTCATCAAATATATCAAAAAATAATGCTATTTTCATTAAAAATAGATTAAAACAAAAAAATTTATTGATTTTCAATGTTTATTTTTTTCAAATATTTGAGCAAAAAGTAAATATTCTCTTTAAAATTTGGATCATTTTCTATATAATTATGAAAAAGCTCTTTCTGTTAATATTTACTTTGATTTTTTTGCATTCAGCAAGCGCTTGGTTTAATGATGACTTTTCATATAGAAGAGAAATCATAATCAATGATATTAGCAACATTCAAGAAAACTTTACAATTAATATTACTTTGGATACAACAAGCTTAATAAATGAAGGAAAAATAAAAAGTGATTGCTCTGACTTGATAGTTGTTTATAATAATTTAGAAATTGATAGAGATTTGTTGGATTGCGGAAAGGCACAGACAAAAGTCTACTTTAAAATCCAAGGAAAAAACACAACAGACAAATATTATATTTATTACGGCAACAGTCAAAACTACCAACCAAAATCAAATAAATCAAATGTTTATTATTTTTATGATAGTTTTGAATATTCTGATTTATCTTCAAACGGTTGGGTCTATGAATATAATGTATGGAATATAGATTCACAAAATGCTTTTGATGGTTCGAGATCTGTTTTTACTAGCGGTTATTACGCTGGTTGGAGAACAATGTATAACAGAAAAATAAATTTAACAAATTTTATTTATACAGTATATTCATCTATTGACACAGAATCAGATGTGTGGGGGTTTGGTGTAGCATTTAATGTTAATGATAAAGGAAATACTATTGAAAAAAATAGGTATATAGCAAACTGGGAATATCAAATAGGTTCTGGGGTTGGTGGTTGGTCGTTTAATCTTAGGAAAGTTATATATGACGGTGTTTTTTTCCAACATTTAAGTTTAGGTGCTGTATATCCATATAATTACTCAGCATATAATTTAACAAGACCATACCTTAACAGATGGTACAAATTCACAATAATAAGAAATTATCCAAATGTCAAAGTTTTCTTTGACGACAAATTTATATTCGATGTTAACGATTCAACATACGAATCTGGAAGCATTGGTTTCAATAGATATTCCAATTATCCTTCAGATAGAAAGTCATGGTATGATAATGCTATTGTAATGCTATATCAGGATCCGTGGCCAAATATTTTACTATCAAATGAACAGACAAAAAATGATATGACTTTAGTTATTCATAGTGATGATATTTTATACGAAAATCAAAATCAATTTTTATTGTTCAATGCTTTCTCCAATTATCAATATATTAATAACTTGACGTCTAAAGATATATATCTTAAAATAGAAAATGAAAATGTTACAATAAAAAATTTTGTAAATTATAATAACGGAACATATAAAGTTGAATTCTTATACAAGACAAGTCATCTTGGGAAGAAAAAAATTGAATTGTATGCAAAATCGTCTTATAATTATTCATATTCATATTTTATTACAAATATAAAAACCAGACCACTTATAATTACAAACAATAACTGGGAAAATTATATAGAAGCAGTTTCTACACGAAATCCTGTTTTAATTTACGAGAATTCTAGATATTTAATAGATGAATTTATAGATTATTACAAACCAGATTCTATTTTTGTTGTAGAAAATTCTGTTGACATAGATAATGCTTATTATTTGGACAGTAATACAATGAACATAATTTTTTTCAGAAATAAAAACATAGTTGTTACAGAAGACAAAGAATTATCTATAAAAGCTTCTATGATAGGAGATAATATACTGATAAAACCAAGTCATGAATTGATAAGTTTGATAAACCCACAAAAAATAACTAAAATAACAAATTATAATCAAATAAAAAATTTGATAAAAGAAAAAAAGACAAATTACATAGTTTTAACAAACCCAACTAAAAATAATTCAATTTTTGCGGCTAAACTGGCGTTTGACAAAAATGCATATATAGAATTTTCCGAATTAAATCCTGAAGAAACTAGAAATATTTTAAAGAATGCATTAAAAGCATCAAATTTTGAAAAAACATTAGATTATAAATTAAATGAAAAATTGTTTCTGGCTTTGATTGACGTTCCTATGTTTATTGTAAGTGATCCAGTTAAAGACAATAAGTTTGATGATTATGACGGAGAATTTTTGGAAACTGACACACCTTACGGAGATTTGAATGGTGATATGTATTTGGATATTTCTGTAGGTAGACTTAACGGAACATTAGAGGAATTGTCATATCAACTTGAAATGAAACCAAAAAATACAAAAAATATGATTTTAATATCTGTTTATGGAAAAGACATAGTTTCTAACATACTTTTTGGTTCACCTTTAATGCTTGAAACGACAAAAATTCAAAAAAGTCAAAGCTACTTTGATTCAGAAAGAATTGTTGAAGCCAAATCACAATATAAAACAGTAGATAATAATATTGTTAAAGAACATGTGAAGAGTGTTTTAGATTCAATTAAACAAAACCCTGACTTATCTGCCATAGATATTATCAACCAAATCAAACAATTGATTTCTTCGTCTGCAGAAGGAATATACATTACGTTGGAATTTGATATTGATTATATAATTCAAAATATGATAAAGTCAAAACCATTTGTTGCTGAACATTTACCAATATATAATGAAGATAATTTGCTAGACAAAATTCAAAACAAAGATGTTATAATATATATGGCATATGGTAATTCAACACATTTTGAAGTACCAGACGGAAATTACGTAAAAATATCAGCACTACCTGTTTCACCATCTTTATACTATTTGTTTTATACAAACAGTGTTTATGCAGTTAAGGAGTTAAATAAAATTGGTGCATTGTCATCCATAGTAACTACCGGAAATTCAATTTCACAAGAATCTATAAAATCTAGTGGATTTATTTTGGATTCACTTAATCAAGAAATAGGAATATGTTTAAAAAATGGAAAGAATAGAATGGTAAAATTTTTCAAGACATTGATAAATTTGGATTTTAATACAATGAATAATTTCAAGAAAGAATATTATACAAGAACACTGTTTGGGGAACCATCGAAAGTATATGATCCAGATTTAAAGTTTATCAAAACACCAAAAGTAGAATACAAAAACAATGTTTTGTCAATGAAATTTTACCTACAACCTAACTATACAAAGATTGGTGATAATTTTTATTTTTATGATGCAAATGATTTTGTAGAAACTGGTAATTTGTCAATACCTATATATACAGACACTTTGATTATGCCAGTAGATACAAACTTAATAGAAGTTTCTTATAAAACAGATGAAAATGCTAGCGATATTTTTGTTTACGATTATTATAAAATTTTAGATGGCAGAACAAAAATAGAATATAGCTTTTTGCCTTTAGTATATTACAATAATACTTTGAATGTTATTGATAAGATAGAAGTGGAGATAAAGTATACATCGCCTATTGAAATACTGAATTTAGATTACAATGATTCCTTGAAAATTGAGATATATTCAAATGAAAGCCGAAAATACAATCTCACACTTTTCGTTCAAAATAAAAATTTTAATTATAATACTTCTAGAGAAATACAATTAAAAGAAGGTGTCAATAATATTTCATTTTCTTTAACCTTAAATAACGGTTTGTATTCAGCTTATGCTATATTAGAAGGGGAATATACATCAGGGCCAAAATATACATGGTTTATAGTTTCAAATAATATATTTGAAAAAATAATAATTCCTTTGCAAAAAATAATTTCAAGTGCTTTTGTATTCTATCAAAAGATGATTGATCAGGAAATCAAAGTTGAATATATAGATGGTAAGAAGATAATAAATTATAAAACATCTGAAACATATATTCACTTGGAAATCGACAATAACAGCTTGAACGGATATATGAATAAGGCAGGCAAGAGATTAGTAATATACCAAGATCCGAGTATGTTAAAATACTATTTCAGCAGTACAGACGGAACCGCAACAGTAGTCTATAGCAATGATAAAGAAGAAATAGATTATACAGGAAATAATAATGTTGTTGATGAGATGAATAAGCTTATTCACGAGTATAATTGTATTATAGATAAAATAGAAAAACAATATACTTAAAATATCATTTTTCAAAAAAATAATTGATAAATATGACAAAAGACAAGGAAAAATTACCTTTGATGCCTTTTGAGAGGATTTTAAAAAAAGCTGGAGCTAAAAGAGTTTCAAAAGGAGCAATGAAAGAATTTGCTTCAAGAATGGCTGATTATGTGCATAGACTTTCGGCAGAATCGGCCGCACTTGCTACGCATGCTGGCAGAAAAACAGTTATAGAATCAGATGTAAGAATGGCTAGAAAAAAGATAACAAAATAACTATTTCTGTTTTTCTTTGCATAATGTAATTATGTTAAGTGTAGATGAGATTTTAAATGAGCTTGAGGAAAAAACAGGCAAATCTAAAAAAGAACTTTTGAAGATGATTAAATCCAAGCAAGATGAATTATCAGGTCTTGTATCTGAGGAAGGTGCAGCTCATCTTGTTGCCAGAGATTTAGGCATAGATTTGCTAAAATCAAATGAGAGATTTTATTCTATTAAAGATGTAAAACCTGAAATGAAAAGGATAAATCTCAAAGGAAAGATAATTTCAATAACTCCTCTTAGAAGCTTCATTAAGAAGGACGGTACAGAAGGTAAAGTTCGCAATATAATCATCTCTGATGGTACAGGTGAGGCAAAAATTCCTTTATGGGATAAACAAGCTGAAATAGCAGATCAAGTTTCTGTTGGCGAAGTTCTCGAAATAAAAAATGTTGGATCAAGAGAATCAAATTTTGGCAATATTGATTTAGTTCTTTATAGGACAAGTTCGTTAAAAAAAATAAATGAAGATATACCAGTTCAAGTTAAAAGCACTAATGAAATAAAAATAAAAGACGCTGTAGAAGGATATTTTCAAATAAAAGCTATGGTCGTAGATGTATTTAACACAAATCCTTTATTTTATGTATGCCCAAAATGCAGAGCAAGAGTTGACAAGGATATTTCAGTTTGTCCGCAAGATGGAAAAATAGAACCAGAAATAAATATGATAATAACAGCTGTTATAGATGACGGCACAGGGACTTTGAGGTCTGTGTTTTTTAGAGATGTGGCAAAAGACTTTGCTGATGTAAGTGTTGATGTTATAAAAAACATGTCTCAAGAAGAGGCTTTGAGATTGATTAAAGAAAATGTTCTTGGTAAGGAGTTTATATTTAAAGGTAAAATACAAAAGAATAAAATCTTTGAAAACTTAGAATTAGTTGTTAATCAAATTAGCAATGTTGATGTTTTGGAAGAGAGTGAAAAAATTGTAGAGGAGTTGAGTAAAGATGGCTGAGAAAGAGAAGAAAAAATATGAGCTTGAGGATATTGCTGGCATAGGTCCTAAGATGGCTGAAAAATTAAGAGAAGTTGGATTAAACGATCCAATGTCTATAGCAGTTTCTTCTCCCGGCGAGCTTGCATCTATTTTGGAAATTGGTGAAGCTTCTGCAATGAAAATAATAACAAATGCAAGAGATCTTTTAGAAATGGGTTTTATTTCGGCCGATAAAGTCTGGGAACAGCAACAGAAAGCCGCTAGAATAACAACAGGTAGTAAAGCTTTAGATGAATTGCTAGGTGGTGGTATACAAACACAAGCAATAACTGAAATGTTTGGTCAGTTTGGTTCAGGAAAAAGTCAACTAGGATTTCAATTGTCTGTTAATGTTCAGTTACCAAAGGATAAAGGTGGATTGGATGGAAATTGCTTGTTTATAGATACTGAAAATACATTCAGGCCTCAAAGAATTGTTCAAATAGCAGAAGCTGCAGGTTTAGATAGCAAAAAGGTATTGAAAAATATATTTGTTGCAAGAGCATATACAAGCGATCATCAGGTCTTTTTGATAGAAAAAGCAAATGAAATGATCGAACAGAATAAGATAAAACTAATAGTTGTTGATTCGCTTACATCTCACTTTAGAGCTGATTATGTGGGCAGAGGCGAATTAGCACCAAGACAGCAAAAACTTAACAGACATTTGCACACTTTGCAAAAATTGGCCGATACATATAATTTAGCTGTATATGTGACAAATCAAGTTTTGGCTAACCCCGCTGTTTTGTTCGGCGATCCTACAACACCTGTAGGTGGTCATATACTTGCACACCAAGCAACTTATAGAGTTTATTTGAGAAAATCTACACAAGACAAAAAAATAGCTAAGATGGTAGATGCACCCGATTTACCAACAGCAGAATGTGTCTTCAAAGTAACAGAAGAAGGTATAAAAGATGCTTGATAACTTTGATTAATATTTTTAAATTATAATACCGTTATATTATTATGCATTGCATAGTTTGCGGCGATAATTTAAATCAAAGTTATTACATAGGAAAAAAGTCAGACATGGGAATATTCTTATGCAGCAATCACAAATTTTTTTGTACAAATGATTGTGAATTGATAAAGATAGATACAGAAACCATAAATTAATTTTTACTTTTTATATATTTTTCATGCAAATAAAAGCAGATCTTCACCTTCATAGCAAATATGCTAGAGCTACCAGTAAGGATATGGATATTCACAGCCTTTCTGATTATGCTAAAATTAAAGGATTGAATTTGCTCGGAACAGGTGATTTTACACATCCTAAGCAATTAAATGATTTAAAGAAAAAACTTGAACCAATAGAAGACAAAGGATTGTACAGATATAATGATGTTTTTTTCATGTTAACAACAGAAATGGCCACTTTTTATTTTCAGGACAAAAAATCAAGAAGAGTTCATCATTTAGTTCATTCACCTAGTTTTGAAATAGTGGATCAGATAATAGATGTTTTATCAAAAAAAGGTGCAAACACAGGTATAGATGGAAGAATGATGATGAAAATATCATCTCCAGAGCTTGTAGAAATACTTCATCAAATAAGCAAGGATATACATATTATTCCTGCACATATATGGACACCTTATTTTGGTTGTTTAGGAAGCGTGACAGGTTTTGATTCAATTAAGGATTGCTATTTAGATCAGACAAAAAATATTTTTGCTATTGAAACAGGGTTAAGCAGCGATCCTTTAATGAATTGGAGAGTTTCAGAATTGGATAATTTTGTTTTAATGTCAAACTCAGATTCACATTCACCTTGGCCTTGGAGATTGGGTAGAGAGGCAAATGTTTTTGAATTAGATGAAATGAATTATTTTGAATTATGGGATGCTATTAAAAATAAAGATAGAAGCAAGTTGCTATATACTATTGAAGTTGATCCTAATTACGGCAAGTATCACTATACAGGACATAGAAATTGCAATGTTGTAATGCATCCGAAAGAAGCGAGGAAACAGAACAATATATGCCCTGTATGCAAAAAGCAAATGACAATAGGCGTATTGCAGAGAGTTGAAGAATTGGCTGACAGAGAAGAAGGTTTTATTCCGAAAAATGCTGTGCCATTCAAATCTCTTCTACCTTTATATGAAATAATATCTTTTGTTAAGGGGAGCAAGCAACTTTATTCAAAAAAAATAGTTGAAGAACAGAATAAAATAATAAATAATTTTGGCAGCGAGCTCGAAGTTTTGATTAATGCAAGTTTTGACGATTTGATCAAAGTTACTGATGAGAAAATTACCAAAGCCATAATTGATATAAGAGAGCAAAGAATATTGTTCAAACCAGGATATGATGGCACTTATGGAGAACCAATATTTAATGGAGAAAGAAAATTAAATTTTAATAAATCACCACAAAAAAGCTTATCAGATTTTTAGGGTTCGTGGTCCAGCTGGTTAAGACGCTGCCCTCACATGGCAGAAATCGCCGGTTCGAATCCGGCCGAACCCATTAATTTAATTTTACAAAAACCAAATCAATCAATAATGGCAGACGAAATTTTAGGAATTGTTTCAGCAATAATTATAGGAATTCTAGTATTTACATTAGGTTACAGACTATTATCAGTTTCAATAAACCAAGCCCATTATGAGAGTACTATACAGAACTTCAACAAACTTTATTCAAACATTCAATCAGTATGTCAGCAAGAAATTGGAAGCAGAACAATTATAAGATTTCAAGTGCCTATTGTTGTTAGAGTAATATACTTTACAGACGATAATACCAATGCTTTGCCTGCTGTCACAAATTTGATAGAAAATAGCCAGCAAAGTCAAGGAAAATATTTGTGTATGCAATTTAAAAAAGAACAGGATATAAGATGTGAGAAATTAAGTTGCAATGGAGTTATGCCATACATAGGCGCTTTGGAAGAATACAATGACTTGCAACTAATGGTCAATAAAATTCTTGGCAAACCTTTAATAAAAGAATATTTTTTGAATATTGAAAAAAATATAAACAAAGATATCACAGTTACTGTTTCTTGAAATTAGTTTTAGCATATTTTATCATTTCTTCTCCTTGATCAAACCAATAATCAATGCCCCAATACACATAACAACTTGTTTCTGCAAGCAAGAGAGATTTTTTTGCAATATCACTTTTTTGTTTTAGATCATGAAATTCTTTGCTGAGCTGATCAACTTTAGCTTTCATTTCAAGTCTTTTGTCACCAACAAGCCAATTTTGGTGACCACCTATCCACGACGATCCTTCGTCGGAAATTTCAACAATACTGCTAACATCTATCTTTCCATTTTTTGCATAGTATTTTTGTAGAAATTCTGTCACGCACATTGATTCAACATTTTCATCTGTTTTGCTTGTGAAAAAAGGAACAAAAGTACTTCTAAAAAACTCGTTCATCATTACATTTCCATTTTCTCCGTCCGATGCAGGAACAACTAATGCAGGTTTTTTTGATGTATATGAAAAAATCTTGCTAGCTAGGACAGCTTTATCATATACACCTCCTGCGTCACAACCTGCTTGCTGATCAATAAAATCATATTTTACTTTGAAAATAACTGGAATTTTTTCACCGTTTGATTGAATAATATGTGGCTGACTTGTTATTGTCACTCTTTGCTCAAAACCAAGTTGCTTCTCACCTTTTAACGCCTCTACTGGTAGAATTATCCACTCATAACCATTTTCTTTTAGAATTTGTATAAGTGTTTCTAATTTTTTCCCACCAGGAACACCCATCTCAGGAAGCCAGAATCCTTTAATTCTTTGTAAATTTTTTTGGCCAAACAATTTTTTGAAAACATTTTTCCATTCTTTTATTTGCATATCCCAATCATCTTCAGGTGTTGCTGGAAAATAGCAATGAGAATAAGCTGTTCCAGCAAACTCAATAGCATCAGGATATTTGTCCATAACATTTTTATATAACTTTATTATATCTCCAATTTTTTCTCCATCTACATATGTTTTTTCAAGAATGTTTTTCATATCATTTAATGACTCAAGTAGTATGCCAGAAAAATCTAACATTATTTTTGGCTTAAATCCTTTTTCTGAAAGTTCTAATACATATTTTGCTGGATTTTTGTATGCTCTAGCCATCAATTTTGCTTCCCAAGATTCTTTTGAATCATTTGATTCGAGCATTTTTTGAAGATTGCTGATTAACCTACCATTATGCCATACCATTGGCTGATGCATATGAAGCCATGGTACATATACAGATTTCATAACTATACATATAGGATATTAAAAAATAAATTTACATTTTCCTCAATTGTATTTGATTAAATGAATTGGAATTTACTTGAGAAAAAACTAGATAGTACAAAAATGAAGGAAAACATCCAAAGTCAAGGTAGATCTTTGTCATTAACAATAAATAATGAGATAGAGAATATATCCAGAATATCGTCAAAAGTTAGAAATTGCAGAAATTTCATATTTTCTGGTTGTGGTGACAAACACATAGTTGACCTAGCAGCTCAATTTGTTTGGAACAAAATATCATCAAAACCATTATCAGTAATTCAATCAAGATTGTTTGTAAATTATCCTAGCTATGTAGATAAGCACACTTGTATGGTTTTTGTAACGCAGTCAGGAACCACTTTTGATACTATTGAAGCGTGTAAATTAGCGATAAAAAGAAACGCAAAAGTTGTCTGTATAACAAATTTAAAAGAAAATAAAGAATCAAGTATAGTTGATATTTGTCAAAATTATAGCAACGGTTATGTCATTAAAACGCATACAGAAATATATCCAGAAGAGTCTTTACCTAGCACATCAACATTTCACACAAGCCTTACTGCATTAAATTTATTTTCTATTTTTGTTAATAACAATCAATCTAGGCTTGCAGAGATTCAGGTAAATTATATTCCAAAGTTGGTTGATATATTAAGCAGGAGTGAAAAATTGAAAGAATTTTCAAAAAATGTTGCTAAAAGACTCAAAAATGTAGACGATTTTTATGTTTTAGGCGATGGACCAAGATATGTTTCTGCAAGAAAGGCAGCAAGGATAATGTTTATGGAGGGTTCAAAAACAAATGCTTATGATATAGAATCAGAGGAATTTATTCATAGTCTGATTGAAACAATAGAAGGTAAACCAAAAAATTTGATTTTACTCAAGCCACTAGATTTTTTGGATAAACCTATGCAGCTTTATAAGATAATTAAAAATACATGGCCGCAAAAGATGGTGATAGAAATAGATCCTTTTGATTTTTTGGATTCAGATGCCAAATCATTATTTTCATCAGACGATGCAGACGCACTTTCACCTTTTATATATACAATCCCGCTAGAATGGATAAGCTATTATCTTGCTTTATTAAAAGGCAAAGATCCAGGCAAAGGCAAGCTTGTCAACAAAATAAGAAGTCATGATAATGTAAAAAACTTTTTAACCTAATAAATTAATTTTTATTAAAGAATCTTTAAGGGGATAAAAAGTGACTTCAATAATACTTGGATTTGAAATTCACCAACCTTTAAGAGTAAAACATCTTCCTGGACCAAGCGATAATTTGAATGATACTGAATTAATTGATCATTTTTTCAGCAGTAATGGATTGAATAAGTTTGTTTTTGACAGGGCATCTCAAAAATGCTATTATCCAACTACACATATATTGCTAGAACTAATAGATACATTTAAAGGGCAAAAAAGAGAATTTAAATGTGCCTTTAATATTTCAGGAGTTTGGCTTGAACAATGCCAAAAATGGCAACCAGATTTGCTAGAGTTGTTTAGACAAATAGCTAAAACCGGAAGGGCAGAATTTTTAGGTAGCACATATTTTCATTCAATTTCAAGTCTTTTTAAAAACAAGACAGAATTTGTAGAACAGGTTAAAATGCAAAATCAAGCGATAAAAGATTTATTAGGCGTTAAACCATCAGTTTTTGTCAACACTGAAATGCTTTACAATAACATGATAGCTAAAATTGTTGAAGACATTGGTTACAAAGCCATATTTACAGAAGGTGTTGATAGAATTCTTGGTTGGAGATCACCAAATTATGTTTATGCAAGAGGCCCTGTTTCTGAAAATGACAAACCATTAAATGAAAGGATTAAAGTCTTTACAAGAAACTATAGATTAAGTGATGATATTGGTTATAGATTTTCTTCAAAAGAATGGAACCAATGGCCATTGACAGCTGAAAAATATTCTATATGGCTTTCATCAACACCAGGCGATATCATACCAATATTTATGGATTATGAAACATTTGGGGAACATCAACCTGAAAGCAGCGGCATATTCTTCTTCTTAAAAGCACTTCCATGGAAAGTATTTGATTGGAATAATTTGGATTTTGTTTTGCCTTCAGAAGCATCTCAGAAATTCAATGCTTTAGGTGAAATAGATGTTCATGAACTTTCAACAATTTCATGGGCAGATATGGAAAGAGATACATCAGCATGGTTGGGGAATTCAATGCAAAAGATGATTTTTGATGAACTTGAAAGATTAGAATCTCTTGTAAAGCAAAACGGACAACAACATTTGAGAATGTGGCGTTTACTTCAACAAAGCGATTTGCTTTACTATATGTGTACAAAATGGTGGAATGATGGCGATGTACACAAATATTTTTCACCTTTTTCAACTCCTCATGATGCATTCATAAACACTTTAGGGGGTTTAACAGAAATAAAAATGAGATTGATGAAAGATCTAACTTTGCTTAATTTGAATAAAGAGAGACAAGATCTTCAAAAGATATCAGTATCTTTGGAAACAGTGAAACAAGAAAAACCAAAAAAACCAAAAAAAGAGAAAAGTGAATCTATCCAGTCAAGACAAGAACCAATAGAGTTTATACTTTCAGAACCAATGGAATATCCTAATACTTATGTTAACATAGAAAATTTAATTGGTGTGTCAGATAGTTTGAAGAGAAGAATCAGATAAATTTATTTTTGCTATTAAAAATGTGTCCTTTTCATAATTCCAGATTAATTCTTTATGCTCTTTCAACTGATATATTAACTTGTTTGATTTTATAAACTCCATCACATTCTTTTTATATTCAATAAATTCATCTTCACTCATGTTTTCAAGTATTTTGCAAAAACTTTTATCAAAACATGCCAAGAATATATCTTTCCCATTTTTATCAAACATAAAAATTATAGGCCAAAGCTTACAATCCATGGGTCTATTGGCATAGATTTTGCATAAATGTGTTTCTTCATCCAAAAATGGACATACGAGGTAATTACCTAATTTTGACTTAATAAGGTTTATTTGAAAAACATTTTTTGATTTTTGCTTAAACATTTTTCTATTTATTTTTGCATTCTCTATTTCCTTTTTTGTAAAAACAGGTGAGAAATATTCATCATCCTTTGAAAATTTGCAACATCCTCTACATTCCTGACATATGTTCATGCAGAATTTTATAAAATATAAGATTTTAAAACATTTCTTTTTATGCAAACAGTTTTTTAATCAATTAACAATTATTATTTAATGAAATTGCACATCTATCTTTTCAGACATGGAAAAACATATTTTAATTTAGCAAAAAGATTTACAGGTTGGAAGGATTCTAAATTATCTCCAGAAGGGATTAAGAATGCAAAAACGCTGGCAAAAAAAATGAAAAATCTTAAATTTCAAGTTGCTTTCTGCTCATCTTTGTCAAGATCAAAAGACACTTTGAAATATGTTTTAAAATATCACCCAGAATGTAAAAGAATAATAGTTGATGACAGAATTATAGAAAGGAGCTATGGCAGACTTCAAGGCAAATATCACAAGTCAATAATAGAGAAATATGGTCAAAGACAGTTTGATATATGGCACAGATCTTATGCTGTTGCTCCTCCTGGCGGCGAATCGATAAAAATGGTTGAAAAAAGAGTTAGATCATTCATCAAAGATTTATTAAAAATGATGAAAGAGCAAAAAGTTAATGTTGCAATATCGGCTCATGGAAATTCTATGAGGCCGTTCAGAAGATATTTTGAGAAATTGACAATAAAAGAAATGATGAAATTAGAAAATCCGTATGACGAATACTTCCATTATACTATAGAGGTTTGAATTTTTTTATTGTCAAAGAGTTTATAACCACAGAAACAGAGCTAAAAGCCATAGCAACTCCTGCTATCATAGGATTTAACAAAAACCCTGTGAATGGATATAGTGCACCAGCTGCTATAGGTATTCCCAATGAATTGTAAAAGAATGCCCAAAACATGTTTTGCTTTATTTTTTTCATTGTTAATTTGCTTAAATTAATAGCATTTATTGCATCAAAAAGGTTGTTTTTAACTAGTATTATATCTCCAGTTTCAATAGCAATATCACTTCCAGCGCCTATAGCCATGCTAACATCTGCTCTAGCCAAAGCTGGTGCATCATTAATTCCGTCCCCAATCATCAAAACTTTTTTTCCTTTTTTTTGTAGCTTCTTTATTTCATTCTCTTTTTCGTTTGGCATAACTTCAGCTATTACATTGTTTATTCCAAGTTGGCTTGCTATGTAATTTGCAGTTCTAAAATTATCTCCTGTGATCATATAAACCTCCTTTCCATCTTTTTTCAAAATTTCCACTACTTGTTTTGCTTCATCTTTTATACTGTCAGAAATGCAAATAAGACCAATTAGTTTTTTGTTCAAAGCTACGAGAAAAACAGTCTTACCTTGATTTTCAAACTCTTGTATTTTGTTTTCATTTTCTTTAAAATCTATGTTATTGCTATTCATCAAACTCCTGTTACCTACAAATATTTTGATATTTTTGTATTTGGAAACAATTCCGTTACCAGGTATATATTTAAATTGAGATGGATTTGGTACTCTGATTCCATTTTCTTCAGCTTTTTTTATTACAGCTTCAGCCAGCGGATGATCAGAATTTTTTTCGGCAATAGCTGCATAAAGAAGCGTATTATTTTTTCCAAAAGAGATAACGTCAACCACTTCTGGCTTGCCTTTTGTAAGTGTACCAGTTTTGTCAAAAACAACAGTGTCTATTTTATTCATTTTTTCAATTGATTCAGTGTTTTTTATTAAAATACCCATTTCAGCGCCTTTTCCACTTCCCAACATTATTGCTGTCGGAGTAGCTAGACCCAATGCACAAGGGCATGCTATTATCAATACAGATATGAAAATGCTTAATGCAAAGTAGAGGCTTTGTGATAAAACAAAATACCAAATAAAGAAAGACATGACAGCTATTGAAAAAACAACTGGAACAAAAACAGAACTTATTTTATCAGCAATTTTTTGTATTGGCGCTTTTTTCGTTTGAGCATCTTCAATCAATTTTATTATCTGATTTATCATAGTTTCTTCTCCTATTTTTGTAGCCTTTAAACGAATGTATCCATTTTTGTTTATAGTTCCTCCAAAAACTTCTTGACCTTTTACTTTTTCAACCGGAATACTTTCCCCAGTTAACATTGATTCATCTATTGTTGCATAACCATCAATTATAACACCGTCAACAGGTATTTTCATCCCAGGTTTGACTACAATTATGTCGTCTTTTTTGATTAAACTGATATCTATTTCAATTTCTTTACCATCTTTCAATAAAATTGCATTTTTTGGTCGTATTTCCATAAGTTTTTTTATCGCATGTGATGCTTTCCCCTTCGTTAGTGCTTCCATCCATTTACCAAGAATAACAAATGTTATTATGACAGTTGATGTTTCAAAATAAAGATGATCTCCAAATTTTAATGGATAAAAAAAGGAAAGAACACTGTAGAAATATGCAGCAGAAGTACCAACAGCTATCAAGGTGTCCATGCTTGCTTTTCGATTTTTCAATGAATAAAATGCGCCTCTGTAAAATATGTATCCAACAAAAAACTGCACAGGAGTTGACAAGCAAAGCAATATTATATTTTCATATGGTATTTCAATACCAAACCATTTGAAAGGCATTGATATCAAAAACACAGGTAGTGTAAAAATAATTGAAATTATGAATAGTTTTTTTAATTTTTTTATTTCATAGTCATTGAAAACATCATCATTTTTTATAACAGAATATCCAAGATTTTCTATAACTTTTGCTATTTTTTGAGGATTTGTCAGATTTTCATCGTATTCAACAAAAGCTGTTTCTGTAGCTAGGTTTACATTAGCCTTTAATACACCGTTTGAATTTTTAAGAGAAGATTCTATATTTTGTGAACAGCTTGCACAATGCATTCCTGATATTTTTAGCTTTGCATTTTTCATTTAAATCTCCATATTCCTTTTTCAATATCTGATTTTTTAATTACAACATCATTACCCACCAAACTGTTTGGTAAATAACCAGGCCAGCAACCTCCAGAAACCTTGTTTTTACTTCCTAAATCATTTATCAAATACTTGTTACCACAATTATTGCAAACTATGTAATTTCCATCTTGACTGTAACCTTTTTTGTTTTTGTAGCATATATCACATGCATCAAATGCTGTTTTTATAGAACTGTCGCTCGTTTTCACGGCAAAAAATCTTATTTTTATACCATCCTTTTCGTATTCGTACCATCTTGCATTTTCTGTGATTTCTGATTCAGGTATTTTTATGACTTGAGCATTTGATGATTCAATGAGATTTTTTGTAAGGAAAAACATTAACAACACAATCAAGGTTAAAACTAGAACTTTCATTAAATCACCTTATATTACAACCACATGATGAAATTCCACAGCTATTTTGAACATTTAAAGAGCTTATGTCATTTTTTTGGTTTTGATTGTCTTCAAATTCAGTTGCTTTGTATGTCCTGAAAACTTCGATTGATAATATTTCGGATTTTGATATTTTTGTTTGGTCATAAGATATGAAAAAGTAATTTGGAAATTCAAACTTTACATTTTCCACACCATCTAAAGATTTTAATTCTTCTGTTATCAATGGTGCATGACCAGAACATGGTATATCTACACTTATTTTCAACACAGGATAGCTACTATATTCAGATGCAGATGCTGTTGATATATTTGTTAACAGAGGGAAAATAAAAAAGAAAAAAAGAACATTTACACCCAACGTTGATCCGTACATTACAGCAAGATACCCCCATTTTCTTTTTATCCCATTAAACGACAGAAACCCGTTATTTTTCAAGTATACAAAAGACGATACTGTCGCAAAAATCAAAGATACTCCTATCAATATATAGAAAAAGTAGGGGTTCATTAAAATTGGCTTGAAAACATTTACGAAAAACGTTGATCCAATTATTGAAGCGATTACAAATGCGATGCAGCCTAAATGTGGTATTATACCATAAATAATACCTTGTTTTATTGAATAACCTTTGCATATGCACGGTTTCTTACCACACACACAATAACCAAGCGATATTATTTTTTTGTTTATTTCTTCAATATTGGTTTTATTTTGATCATACACCACTTCAGCAGACTCTGCTCCCAAGTTTACTTTAATTTTCTTCACACCTGGTAATTTAGATACAAAGTTTTCTATATTTCTAGCACAGCTATTGCAATGCATTCCTTTTATTTTTATCAACTTTTTTTTACCTTTCATGCAAAATTATATAATGAAACAACATATCAACAATTGTTTGAAACTAGTTTCATCTAAAATAAATTATATCTAGTAGTTATTTGGTCTATTTTTAATTATTACAATGTTTGTCATTCCCCTTCTTTTTCTTTCAACTATACCCATGCCTTCAAGTCTGTCTAGTATTCTTGTAACTTTAACTTTGGAAAATCCTGTTCTTTCAACTAGGTCTGATTGAAAAACAGCACCATCTGATTCAACTAATTTTTGAACCAATTGTTTTTCATCATTATTAAGTTTTTTCATTATATCAGTCAAGTCAACTTTTTGCGAATGTTCATGAATTTTAACTCTCTTTACTTTTGTGACTATTTTTTCTTCTTGACCAAAGAAAATCATATATAAACCTATTATTATTATGAAAACCATTATTCCAATGCTTATGTTTGTCTGAAAATCAATCGAACCCCACATTGGGCATTCTGGACCATGCGAACATGAAGTGTTTACTATATCTGTCAAGGCTTTGTTAAAAGAATAAATTATGAAGCCAATAAGTATGGCAATTCCAAGTATTATAAATCCAACTATTCTGTTTTTCATAAAACAATTCAATCAACAAAGCTTAAAAAACTTAATAAAAGTTATCTTTTCTTAAAATTCTCCAATGATAAATAAATAGTGGCAAACCTACAATCAACATTGATATTGATGATGAAATAGACCTTTGCCTTTCTGATCTTATAGTTTCAATTTGTATTTTTCTAGTTTGTTCATTTTCACTAATATTTTCAGGAAAATATGTGTATATCATATCGGCATCTTTGAATATGTATGTTCTCAATAATATGTCAACAATTTTAACACAACTTATCACGACAAGTATTAAACCTATTGCAGAAAATGTATATAGATATATCAATTTTATTATTTCACCTTTCATTTAATCACACCCTTGAAATTTTATATTCATAATTGCCATCTTTGTTTATATCAACATAATAAAAACTACTGTCAGATAATATTTCAGCATCTATTTTGAATGAATCCAAAGTTTGCTCTTGTTTTTGCTTCCCGCCATGTGCCCTTTCAAAAGCAGATGTACCATCCTTGCCACACAAGTTAAGTATTGATTTATCGCCACCCGGATGCTTACTTGACCAATCAGTTAAATCGTAAGCCTGGTTTCTTATTACTGTTATGCATTTTCCATGCTGATTACATTCTCCTTTGTATTTTACTCTTACATTTGCTGCTGAAGCGAAACATGAATTAGAATATGTTTTTCCATCATCACCACATACAGGGTCATAAACCTGTATACATACAACATTCTGTTCTTGTCTTGACCTGTTTATAATTTCATCATGCTCATTTAGTTTAATTATTATATTTTGTATTATCTCTTGTGATTCTTTTCCTTTCAATGAATTTAACCTTTCAACAAGTCGTGATCTTGCATTCTGATAATTTATCCATGCTTTTTCTACAGCATTTGTTTTATTCATAGAGTTGATTTTTTCATATTCCAGTAATTTTTCTTGAACAAATCTTTCTTCAAGCTCTATTCTTCTCTCTTGATTGAATGTAAATGTTAGTTGAATATTTCTTTTTAACTCTTTAAGAAAATAAAACGGACTATCTGGAAGTATTCCAATGTCTTGCGCATTAGCAATAGGAAACAACAGAAAAGCTACAATAAAGATTTCTATCTTCATTTTATTCATATTCATGTTCATATTAATAAGTTTTAATGATTTTTATATAATATTTAAATATTCAAGATTATGAATATATTTTATGAAAAAATCTTTATTTGAAATATTGTCAAACCCAACAAGAGTTAAAATAATCAAAGTTTTGTCAAAAGGAGAGTTGTGCGCATGTGAAATACCATCAAAGGTTGGGAAATCACAGCCTAATATATCACAACAACTCAAACTTCTTACAAAGGCAAAAATTTTAAAACCGAGAAGAAAAGGAAAGATGATATTATACAGTCTACTAGACAAAAGAGTCATTGATATTATAGACGTTGCAGAAAGCATCGAGGTGAGTAAATGAAAATAGAAGTTTTAGGATCTGGCTGTTCAAAATGCAAAAAAATGTATGAGTTAACAAAAATAGCGGCGGAACAACTTAATATAAAAGATAAAGTAGAATATATCACAGGGGAAAGTGGAATAAGTAGGATTTTAGAACTTGGTGCAAGCTCTAGTCCTGTAATATCAGTTGATAATAGAGTAGTCATATCTGGTTTTACATCTGATATTGAAAAGATAAAAAAAGCTATTAGGCGATGAAATGGATATTTTTCAACCAATACAAAAATTTGCAGATTTTATTACATTTAATTTAATGTCGTTGCCTAAAGAAAGTTTTTTTGGGCAAGCAATGAACTATTTTATTTATGATGTAATTAAAATAGGATTACTTTTGGTTTTAATCAATTATATAATGGCTATAACTAGATACTATTTTCCTACAGAAAAAGTGAAGAAAACATTAACTAAAAGAAGATGGTTTGGTTTTGATTATTTGACTGCAGCTTTGCTTGGAGTTGTGACTCCGTTTTGCTCATGTTCTTCTATACCACTCTTTATTGGCTTTCTAAGTGCAGGAATACCTCTGGGTATAACATTTACTTTTCTTATAAGTTCACCATTAGTAAACGAGGCGTCATTATATTTGTTTCCAGCTTTATTTGGGCTCAAAATAACATTAGTATATAATTTAATAGGGATAACAATTTCAATTTTAGGTGGAATTTTTATACAATCATTAAAACTCGATAGATATGTTAATAGAGATTTGATGAAATTTAAATCAAGACAACAAATAGAGGACGAAACAAAAAAAATGAAATTGAATGATCTTTTGAAGTACTGGTGGGATGATGGTTGGATTATAACGAAACAGGTATTTCCTTATGTGTTAATTGGCGTTGGTTTAGGTGCACTGATACATGGATTTGTCCCAGTTAGTTTTGTTGAAAAATATATGGCATATGAGACAGTTTGGTCTATACCAGCAGCTGTATTTTTTGGCGCACCTTTGTATGCTAATTCTGTTGCAGTAATTCCTATAATGGAAGCTTTGGTTGAAAAGGGTGTTCCTATTGGCACTGCTTTAGCATTTATGACATCAATAGTTACAATATCTTTACCAGAGATACTCATGCTCAAAAGAGTTATGAAATGGCAGTTGTTATTATTGTTTTTTGGAATAACTGTTTTTGGAATAACTGTTATGGGTTATGTGATAAATATTTTGTTTTAACATAAACTTTAAATAATAATATGAATAATAATTCATTATATGTATTGAATAATAATTCAAAACGGAGGTGTTAATATGCCAGGAAGAGACGGAACAGGGCCTTTGGGTCAAGGACCTTTGACAGGAAGAGGTTTGGGTAGATGCAGAAAACATAGAGATATTGCAAATATATCGAGAGAAGAACAAAGAAAAATCCTTCAATCTCAGCTTGAACAATTAGAAAGAGAAAAAGAAAATATAATTAGAAAAATAAATGAATTAAAGGATTAAATGCCGAGACCAAGAAAATGTAGAAGAATATTTGTTGAACCAGAAGTTACATACTTTAAGCCAGCAGGTATAGGAATGAGAGAATTAGATGAAAATGTATTAACAGTGGATGAGTTTGAAGCTTTGAGATTATGCGACTTGGATGGACTTGAACAAAATAAAGCAGCCGAAAGTATGAGCATATCTCAACCAACTTTTAATAGACTTGTAAATTCAGCAAGAAAAAAAATAGCTGACGCTATTGTTAACGGTAAAGCAATAAAAATTCAAGGAGGAAATTACAAGTTCAAAAGAAAATTTTTATGAATTATTTTTTCAAAATTTTGTGTATTATTCCTTTTTCAGCTTCAGCAACTATATATCTTGTTTTGTCAACAACATCAGGATTCACTGACACACTTGTAATTCCCCATTTAACGAGCTTTCTTGTCAATTCAGGATAAACACTTGGTGCTTGACCACAAATAGAACATGTGACTTTATATTTTTTACATGTTTTTACAATTCTTTCTAAAGACCATAAAACAGCAGGATCAAGTTCATTAAACCATCTTTGTCCAAGTATAGCTGAATCCCTATCAACACCTAAAACTAATTGTGTCAAATCATTGCTGCCTATAGAAACACCGTCTATACCTTTCTTGCAAAACTCTTCTATCAGAATAGCAGCTGATGGTACTTCGACCATTATCCATAATTTGAATTTTTTATCTTTGCTTAGACCAACTTTGTCAACAATCTTCTTTATTTCATCCAACTCCCACAATGTTCTTACAAATGGTATCATCAAATAGACGTTATCATATCCTTTGTCCCTTGCTTTTTTTATGGCTTTCAATTCCAACTCAAATGTTTCTGGCTCTATTATGTATCTTGAAGCACCTCTCCATCCAATCATCGGGTTGTTTTCATGCGGCTCATATCTTTTTCCCCCTGCCAAATCAGCATATTCGTTTGTCTTGAAATCCAAAGCTCTGTAAACAATTGGTCTAGGATAGAATGCTTTGGCAACTTTTTCAATTCCTTTAGCAAAAGTATTGATGAATAAATCGTCACCACCTCTTTTTATAAGAAGCTTTGGATGTTTGCCGACTTCAGATGCCATGAATTCAGCCCTCATCAAGCCAATACCATCACATTTCAGATCCTTGTATTTTTCAGCCATTTCAGGCTCTCCTAGATTCATGTAAACTTTTGTTTTAGTTTTTACGTACTCGTATGTTTCTTGTTTCTTTTCAATATCGACTTTACCAAGATAAATCAAACCATTATAGCCATCTATTGTTACAGTATCACCATCTTTTAGTTTTTTTGTAGCATCTTTAGTTCCGACAACACAGACAACACCTAATTCTCTTGAGACAATAGCAGCATGTGATGTGCTTCCGCCTTCGTCAGTAATAATTCCAGCAGCCCTTTTCATGCCAGGGACATAGTCAGGATTTGTCATTTTTGTTACTAGTATATCACCTTGTTTTATTTTGTTCAATTCTTTTGGGGATTTTATTATTTTGACAACACCATAAGCTATCCCAGGCGATGCAGCTAGTCCTTGTAGCAATGGCTTTTCTTTGACAATTTTGGTTTCACCTTGTTTTTCATAAATTACAGTTATTGGCCTTGTTTGAACAAGATATGCTTTGTTCTTTTCAACTACCCATTCAAAATCTTGAGGTTTTTTATAATGTTTTTCTAATTTTAATGCCAGTTTATATAGCTGTCTAAGCTCATCATTACTTAAAACTCTTTTATTTTGCATTTTTGCAGGGACTCTGAGAACTTTGATACCACCTTTTCTGTTAAGAACTCTCATTTCCAATTTTTTCGCAATGTGTTTTTGTAAAACTTCACCTGTTTTTTTATCCAAAATGTATGTATCAGGTGTTACGGCACCAGAAACTACACTTTCACCTTGACCCCATGAACCTTCAATCATTATTTTGTTTCTATCTCCTGTAGAAGGATGAACAGTGAAACCTACTCCTGCTTTATCAGAATTTAGCTGCTTTTGAACTGGTACAGCTATTAGAACTTTTTTATGATCAAACCCCTTGCTTACCCTATAAAATGTTGCTCTAGCAGTAAACAAAGATGCCCAACATTTTTTTACAGCTTTTATGACATTGTCTTTACCTTTAATGTTCAAAACTGTTAATTGTTGGCCAGCAAAAGAAGCATCTGGTAAATCTTCTGCAGTAGCAGAGCTTCTTGCAACAACAAATTCTTCTTTCACATTATATTGTTTTGACAACTTCTGGTAAGCGATCTCTATTTCATCTTCTATTTCTTTAGGCATTTTTGTCTTTTCAATTAACTCTCTTATTTTTTGTGTATTTTTTTGAAGCTCTTCACTATCATTAACATTAGTGTTTTTAAGTATCTCAAATATAGCTTCATCAATGTTTGTTTTTTCTAGAAAGTATTTGTAAGCATGTGAAGTTACAACAAATGCGTTTGGTACAGGAAGCTTCATATTATACATTTCTGCTAGATTAGCACCTTTACCGCCTGCTATTGGTATATCTCTTCTTGACATTTCATTCAAAAATTTTATAAATTTCACAAAACCACCTCATAAAAGCTTGTAAGCATATTTTCCGTTTTTCTCTAAAACTTCTATTTTACCTTCCCTTCCTAGCCAGCCAAGACCACTCATCACATCATCTCTTGTAAGTTTGCCCATTTTCATAATCTCTTGCATTGTTAATGGATTATTTCTGTTTTTGTCAAGTAACTGCCAGACCTTTCCAGCGTTTACTCCAAATATTTCTTCTGGTTTCATATTATGAAATATTTATTTTCTTTTATTATAAAATTTCTCTATATACAATAGACATCGAATTTAATAAAGAAAAACGATATTCATATTATGGACGTTTTATCTTTCGGCTCTATACTATCAGATATTTTGGTAAAGTCAAATACTGTTAAAAAAACAACAATAAAAGGCAAGGAGTATTTTTACGTGAAATATGGCTCAAAGATAGATGCTGATAAATTTGAAATTGCTTTTGGCGGTTCAGCACATAATGTAGCTTATGGCATAACATCTCTAGGAAGACGTTCAGGCATAATTGGGTGTGTAGGAAACGACGAGTTTGGTAAATCTATTGTAAAATCTCTTGAAATTGCAGGAGTAGACACAAATGGCATTCAGTATTCAAACAAACCTACAGGTAAATCTGTCGTTATTATAGGCGAAGATAACGAAAGGACTATACTTATTCACAGAGGAGCTAATGATTATATAGACCAGAAAAAAATATCAAAAGAATACATAAACTTATTCAAGTATTTTGTTTTTACTTCTGTTGTCAGTGATGACTCTATTAAAGCTTTGGATAAATCATTAAAGTATGCTTTACAGTCAAGTTTGACTGTTGTCGCAAATCCAAGCGCAAGCATGATTGTGAAAAGAAAGAAGGAGTTTATGGAATTTTTGAAGAGATCAAGGATAGCTATAATGAACGAGGAAGAGGCAAACATATTGACAAGAAAAAAAATACCAAAATCTTTGGAAGAAATAAAAGAACTAGGTCCTGATACAGTTGTTGTAACAAGAGGAAGAAATGGGTGTGTAGCAATGCATGGAAAAAAATTATATGAACAAAAAGGTTTTAGAGTGAAAGTTTTAGATACAACAGGTGCAGGCGATGCATTTACAGCAGGTTTTCTAAATTCAATAATAAGAAAAGATTCAATAGAGTATGCTTTGAAATATGCTACTGTTTGTTCAGCTTTGAATGTAAAATCATTTGGAGCAGTAACTAATTTTCCGTCAGAAAACGATATAATGAAAATCATAGGTGATAAAAATGTTTGACAAAAAGAAAGAAAGGATGAAAAAGATAATGAATGATAAAGCACTGTTGATTGCATTTGATCATGCAGTTGAACATGGACCAATAGCATATGAAAACATTGATTTACATCCAACTAGAATTTTAAAAATAGCTTTAGATGGCGGTGCAAACGGTATTATTTTGCACTCAGGTGCAGCAAAAATTGTTAAAGATTATATACCAAAAAATTTCGCTCTTGTGATAAAACTAACAGCTAGAACATCTCTTGTTAATGATAAAAATATGATTCAATCAATAGTTACAACAGTTGATGAAGCTGCAAAACTAGGTGCAGACGCAGTTGCATTTACAATTTATTTGGGAAGCGAAATGGAATACTATATGTTTGAACAGTTTTCTCAAGTCAAAAAAAGATGCATCGAGCTTGAATTACCTATAATTGGGTTTATGTATCCACGTTCACCGAAATACAAAAACAAATATGATGCTAAAGCAATAGAATACGCGGCAAGAGTTGGTGCTGAGATCGGTTGCGATATTGTAAAAACTTATTATACTGGAAATAAACAAACCTTTTCCAAAGTAATTAAAAATTGTTTTGTGCCTTTATTGGTTGCTGGTGGTCCAGAGGCAAAGACAAAAGAAGAGTTTTTAACAAACATACAAGATGCTTTATCAGTAGGCGCTAGAGGGTTTGCACTTGGAAGGAATATATGGTCTAGAGATGGTTCTGTAGAGTTGCTTAAACAAGTAAAAAGTGTTATGTCAAGGTTTTAGTATGAGTTCAAGAAATTGGTATATGATTTCATCAGAAGAAACTATAAAAGAGTTAAAATCATCCAAAAAAGGTTTGACACAAGATGAAGTTTCAAAAAGACAATTAGTCTATAAAAAAAATATCATTTATGAAGAATACAAGATAAACGCACTGAAAATATTATTTAATCAAATTAAAAATTTTCTGGTTATATTGCTTTTCATAGCCGCAGGAATTTCTATAGCAATAGGTGAAATGATCGATTTTTATTTGATAACGGCATTCATAGTTATTATAGTTGTTATTGGTTTTTTACAAGAATACAAAGCGGAAAGCATAGTAAAACAGCTTAAAAAAATGACTTTGCCAAAAGTAAAAGTTTTGAGAAATGACATGCAAACAGAAATAAGTTCTGAAGACCTTGTACCAGGAGATATTATAATTCTACTTTCAGGAGATAAAGTTCCAGCTGACTGTAGAATAATAGAGTCTCATCATTTAGAAGTTGATGAATCTTTAATAACAGGCGAATCGGTTCCAGTTAAAAAAATTAGTGATTCTATAAAAAATGAAGCTCAACTTGCTGATAGAGTTAACATGCTTTTTTCTGGTTCAACAGTTACTCATGGTAGATGCATTGCAATAGTCACAGAAACAGGAAATAAAACGGAGATAGGCAGAATAGCTAGGATAGTAAGCCAAGAAGAAGAAAAAGCACCTTTAAGTAAAGAGATAGACATTTTGGGAAAGAATCTAACGCTTCTATTGGTAGGTATATGTGTTCTAATATTTTTTGTCATAGTTTCGCAAGGAATGGATTTAAAATATGCCTTTCTTGCAGTCCTCGCACTTGCAATATCAACAGTACCTGAGAGTTTACCAATAATAATAACAGTTTCACTTGCAGTAGGTGCAAATACTATGGCTAAAAGAAAGGCGCTTGTAAGGAAATTTGTTTCTATTGAAAGCCTAGCAAGTGTCGATGTCATTTGCTCAGATAAAACAGGTACATTAACAAGGAACGAGTTAACTGTAAGAGAAATATATACAAATAAAACTTATCAAGTTACAGGAAGCGGATATGTCCCCGAAGGTAATTTTTTCTTGAATGGACAACAAATTGATCCATTAAAAGATGAAAGACTAACCATGTTAATAAAAGCTGGTGTTATATGTAATAATGCTGTTTTCAAAGATGACACAAAAAATTATTGGGTGATGGGCTCTCCTTTAGAAGGCGCCTTGTTAGTTTTAGCCAAAAAAGCAGGAGTTGAGATAGAAAAAAAAGATGAAAATATTGTTTTAGAGATACCATTTGATTCTCAAAGAAAAATGATGAGTGTAGTTTACAAAGATAAAGATACATTTGTTTTTTCTAAAGGCGCACCTGAGATTTTACTAGAAAAGTGTTTATATGATTATAATGGTAAGATGCTGTCAGAAAAAAAGAAAAAAGAATTATTGAAAGTATCAGGAGACATGGCTAAAAGAGGATTAAGAACACTAGCGATTGCATATAAAAAGACAGAAAAAACAAAAAACGCTGAATCCGGACTAATTTTTATAGGATTAGTTGGTATGATCGACCCACCTAGACAAGAAGCAAAGGAAGCATTAAAGAAATGTAAAGAAGCTGGAATTGATATTAAGATAATAACAGGAGATCATGAATTGACTGCTTTATATGTTGCAAGAGAAGCTGGAATGAAAGTAAGCAAAGTCTTAAGTGGTAAAGACATAGATTCAATGACCTTTGAACAGCTTGTCAAAGTTGTTGATACCATTGACATATTTTCTCGAGTTACACCAGAACACAAAATAAAAATAGTAAAAGCTTTGAGAGAAAATGGCCACAGAGTACTTTTTACAGGTGATGGTGTCAATGATGCACCAGCTATAAAAATGTCAGAAGTCGGAATTTCAATGGGAAGAGGAACAGAGGTTGCTAAGGAGGCAAGCGATATTATACTTGTTGAGGAAGATTTCAACACAATAATAAATGCAATAGAGGAAGGAAGAAGAGTTTATCAAAATATAAAGAATTCTGTTGTATATTTAGTTTCTACATCAATTGCAGAGGTTTTTGTTATTCTTGCAAGCATATTGTCAGGTTTACCATTTCCATATACTGCTAAACAAATTTTATGGTTGAACATAATAACAGAAGGTATACCAGCAACTGGGTTTGCATTTGAAAAGGGCGAAAAAACACTTTTAAAAGAAAAACCCAAAGACCCAAAAAAAGGATTCTTGAGTAATGATGTGATTTTAAGAATAGCAGGACTCGGTTTTGTTATATTCATAGGAGTATTTGCTCTTTATTACATTTTTGCAGCAAATGATATTCAAAAAGCTGTTGCTATAGCTTTTAATACAATGGTATGGTTTGAATTATTTAATGCAATAAATTGTAGATCAGAAAAAACATCAATTTTAAAGATGAAAATAAAGGACAATATACCTTTTGTTGTTTTATTGAGTTTATCAATAATGATTCAGGCAATTTCTGTCAATAATGAAATTTTCAGGCAAATAATGGGGTTGCATCCTTTATCATTCGGTGAATTTTTACTAACAATATCTATTCCATCATCAATAATACTTTTGGGTGAAATTAAAAGGGCAAAATATAATTACTTGCCTTTTTAAATTTAGATTTGAATAACTATTATTTTATTGAATTTTGATGGTTGAAATGACAAGAATAACTAGGTTGAGCCTGCAAGGGTTTAAATCATTTAGAAAAAGAGTATCAATACCGTTTTTTCCAGGTTTAATAGTCATAGCAGGACCAAACGGTTCTGGAAAGACAAATATACTTGATGCAATTTGTTTTGCCCTTGGAAGAAGTTCTATAAAATCTTTAAGGGCAGAAAGATTACATGATTTAATATATCATGGAAACAAAAAATTTCCGCCAGCAGACTATGCTTCTGTTACAATGTGGTTTGATAACAGCCAAAAAATATTTCCATTTGAAGAAAATGAAATTTCAATAACAAGAAAAGTAAACAAAGCTGGAATGAGTCTTTTTAAAATAAACGGAAAAACAACAACACGAGAGAAAATATTAGAGGTTCTTTCAGCAGCAAGGATTCATCCAGATGGTTTTAATATAATAATGCAGGGCGACGTTAATCAAGTTATTGAAATGACGCCTGAAGAAAGAAGGTTTATAATAGATGATATATCTGGCATAAGTCAATATAACGATAAAAAAGAAAAGGCAAAAGCAAACTTGGATAAAGTAGAGCAAAAATTAAGAGAAGTAGAAATAGTCATATCAGAAAGAATGCAGAGACTTGTAGAGCTTGAGCATGATAGGAACATTGCTTTAAGATATAAAGATCTGCAGAAAAATTTAGAGGTTTTGAAAGCTTCATTAGCCCACCAAAAATATGTTTATCTTTTAAATGATTACAAAAAAACAGATACTGAAGTTTCTGATGTTGATGTTGAGATAAGACAAATTGAAGATGAAATTAAAAGAATTGAGAAAGATTTGGAATTAGCTGAGAAAAGAAAGGAAGAAATAGCAAATAAAATGTTTGTCAGATCAAAAGATAGTAGCATAAGAAGTGAAATTGAAGAGTTGAGAACAAGAATTGCAAGAAATGAAACACGTATAGATTCAAACATAAGAGAAATGGATAGAATAAATTCAATGATACAAAAACTGGATGCAATAAAACTTGAAAGGAGAGGTTTTAGTAGAGGTGTACAAGCAATTCTAGATTTAAACAGAAAAGGTGTTTATGGTGTAATAAGTAATTTAATACAAGTTCCATCAGAATATGAAATAGCTGTTGAAGTTGCAGGCGGTCAAAGGTTACAAAACATTGTTGTTGAAGACACGCTTGTTGCAACAGAATGCATAAATTATTTGAAAAGAGAGAAAATAGGCAGAGCTACATTTTTACCTTTAAACAAAATAAAATCCAAAAAACTTTCACCAGAACAAAGACAGTTACTGAAAAAACCAGGCGTTATAGGCTTGATAACAGATGTTATAGATTTCGATAGAAAGTTTATTTCTGCCATAGAACATGTTTTTGGTGATACAATTATAGTTGAAAATTTAGGTGTTGCGAGAGATATAGGGATAGGTTCTATAAGAATGGTTACTTTGGATGGAGATTTGATTGAAACAAGCGGTGCAATGATAGGCGGGTTTTATGAGAAAAAAGAATTGTTAGGCCCAGAAAAAGAAATAAGCGAGTATATGCAGGCTAAAAAAGATCTAGCTGAAGAAATAAACTTTTTGAGAGTTGAAATAGATCAAATAAACAAAAAAATTGACGAACTTAAGAGTATTGAAGAAAAAGAAAACAAAGAAATAAGTGGTTTAGATGAAGAAAGAATAAAAATAGATCAAGATATAGAAGAGTTGAAAGATAAAAGAAAAGAATTGTATGAACAAAGAATTGTTTTGCAAAATAAAATTAATAGAACAAAAATTAAAGCAGCAAAGCTTGAAGCAGAGCTTGATAATCTTAAGCTTGAAGCAGAAAGGTATGGTGACGTTGATTTTATTGACGAGAAGCCAGAAATACTTGAAATGAGGATACAAGATCAAACTAGAGAATTAAATTCTTTAGGCTTGGTTAATTTAAAGGCAATAGAGGAATATGATGCTTACAAAATAGAGTTTGACGAGCTGAAAGCAAAATATGACAAAATAAATGAAGAAAAACAATCAATACTTGAAATGATAGAAAAAATTGAAGAAAAGAGGAAACAGGTTTTTTACGAAACTTTGGCTGGTGTTAGTGAAAATTTTCAAAAAGTTTTCAAGGAAATAACAGGTGGTGATGCTTCTTTAGATTTGGAAGACCCATTGAACATAGAAAGCGGATTGATTATAAGAGCAAATCCTACAGGCAAAGCTATTTTGAATATCGATGCAATGTCTGGCGGTGAAAAATCTGTAACAGCATTGGCATTTCTTTTTGCTGTTCAAATGTACAAACCAGCGCCTTTCTATATACTTGACGAAATAGACGCATTTTTGGATAAAATTAACACAAAAAAAATAATTGATATGATAAAAAAACTTTCTAGTAAAGATCAATTTATCGTCATTTCTCACAATGATTATACAGTCAAACAAGCAGACAAAGTTTATGGCGTTGCTATGGAAGATGGTGAATCAAAAATTTTAGGTTTGGAGATGCCAAATGCAAGCGAAGATGAATGAACAAGATATTTTAAAATCAGTTATAGAAACAGAATCATGGGAAGATGTAATTTATAATATAGTTAGTCTTGAAGGTTTGGATCCATGGGATATTGATATAGTAAAGCTTGCTGACTCTTTTTTAAAATATATAGAAGACATAAAAACTCTAGATTTCAGAATACCTGCAAAAATAGTTTTTGTTGCGGCTATATTGCTCAAGCTTAAAACAGATACATTATTTCCTAAAGAAAAAGAAGAAAAAGTTGAAATACCCCAGATAGACGAGGATGAGTTTAAAGAAATTAAAGCAAGGCTAGATCAAATAAAGTTGTCACCGCCAATAGAAAGAATGCCAACAAGAACTGTTACATTAGAAGAACTTGTAGATGCCTTAAGGAAAGCTATGAGGGTTAAAGAAAGAAAAGAGTATAGAAAACATGCTTTGGGGAAAAAAGTTGCTAACAATATAAATCTGAATGAGGAGGATATAGAAGTAAGAATAAATAGTTTGCTCAGAGAGATAGATGATTTGATTAAAATAATGAAAAAAGATAAAATTGAATTTTCTAAAATTGTTGAAAAATGGACGAGAGATGAAATAATCAAACATTTTTTACCATTACTTTATCTTGCAAATAGAGGAGAGATTATTGCTGAACAAGAAGATTTTTTCAAAGAAATATTTATTAGCAAAAAATTAAATTTTCAATAAAATGTTTTCCGCCATTCTTTCAATATAGCTTTTTGCGGATTCAGAACCTCTAGAGGTTATGTGAATTAAATAATGGCCTTTGCAAATCCATAAATGATAGAAATAAACTCCAGGTGGATTAAATTCAGCACCGTAATCGTCATCACTATTAACTCTAAATCTACTTTTATCACCAAATGTATTTTCGCTTATTAAACCTTTTGATCCAAAAAGATGTGATGAATCATATTGATAAGCCTGATTCAAGTCATTAACATTAGAGAATTTTTTAAATTCAACCCAAATCCATGTATCTGACAATTCATTAACAGTGTAATTACAAAAACCATACTCTTCTAATGGAGAATATTGATCTGTTTTATATTTCTCCAGAACGCAATTTCCAGATTTTGATAGTTTGAGATTTTGCAAGTCTTGCTCATTAAAAAATATTTTTTCAGAGTTTGGCTTGAAAAGCATATTTTGAGCTAAAAATAAACCAATAATTAAAATTGCTATTATTGAAACTGCTATAATTATTTTCATATTAATTATATGTTTAATTTAAATATTAAATTTGTTTCTGTGTACAAGTTTATAAATTACAGTACTTTTGATTAAGTTTTGAATGCTTTGAAAAACAAAGCTTTAAATATGTTACTCTGCTATTATAGAGAGTTAATTAGAGTAGTTATAACATAACTAATTCTATTTTAAAGGTGATTTAATGAAATTTGAAGAAATGAATATAGACGAATTAGTATTAAAGTCTATCAAAGAGAATGGTATAGATTCACCAACAGATATTCAGTTGAAATCAATACCTTTTATAAAGAATGGTTTTGATGTTATTGGTCAATCAGAAACAGGGTCAGGAAAAACAATAGCTTTTGGTTTGCCTATTGTTGAGATGGCTGAAAACAAAGGTTTTTTGCAAGCTTTAATTTTGGCACCAACAAGAGAATTGTCTATTCAAATATCAAATGAGCTGAAAAAATTATCAAAATACAAAAAGCTAAATATTTCTACAATTTACGGCGGCGTTCCAATCGACAACCAAATTTTAGAATTGAAAAATGCTGATATAGTAGTTGGAACTCCTGGTAGAGTACTTGATCATATAAAAAGAGGATCTATGAAATTTGAAAATATAAAGTTTTTTGTTTTGGACGAAGCAGATAAAATGATTGAAATGGGTTTTATAGAAGACATAAAAAGAATTGAAAGATTTTTGCCAAAAAAAAGACAAACACTCATGTTTAGTGCAACAATGCCAGAATATCTTGAAAATATTAGAGACAATTTTACAAATAATCCGATGAAAGTAAAAACCAAAGTCAAAGTTGACGATTCAAGACTTAAACAATATTATGTTGATATTGAAAGAGAAAATAAATTTTCATTGCTTGTTTTTTTAATAAACAGTGAAATGCCATCAAAATCCATAATCTTTTGCGAATCAAGACGAGATGTTGATGCTATTACTGAAAATCTTTTGGTAAACAGAATCAAAGCACAGAAATTGCATGGAGGTTTAAACCAAAAAATGAGAGAAAAAGTGATTTCAAATTTTTATAGCAATAAGATACAAATACTCGTAGCTACAGATGTTGCAGCTAGAGGTTTAGATGTCAAGGAAATTTCACATATATTCAACTATAATATACCAAAAAATTCAGAAGATTATGTAAACAGAATTGGAAGAACAGCAAGAGCTGGAAAAGCAGGCAAAGTCATAAATTTGTTAAGCAAAGATGATCATAAAAATATGACAAACATTATATCAAGATACTCTTATTCAATAGAAAAAATAGAAAAACCAAACTTTCCTAAATTAAAATTTTTATTCAAATCATTCAGAAATAGCTATACCAAAAATCCTCATAGGTTTATCAGGCGTTAATATTATTACTTTTTCCTTATTGAATGCTATTTTTTTGTCGAATGAAATTTTATTTTCAAACATTTTTGAGTTTATATATTGTAATCCAACTAAACACATAACGTTTGTTGGTGCATCACCTTTGTAGAAAATATTTTTTTCAATTTTTACATTAATTTCATTTATACATTCTATGTTCTTTCCTATTATATCACCTCTTTGAATTTCATCAACTTCAATTCCTTTAAGCGCAAGCCCAACTCTGTCAAAACATTTTGCATTCTCAAAATCCTTATCATTTATTTGTATAGATTTTATCATGACTTCTTTATTTTGCGGAAATATTTTCATAACATCATATTTTTTTATTTCACCAGAAATAACAGTTCCAAGTATAACAGTTCCAACACTTTTTACTTGAAATGCATGATCTACTAAAACTTTTGGCTCATCCGATACTATTTCAACATTAAATGATTCTAAATGCTTGATTATTTCGTGAAAAGATTTTTCCATAATTGGAAAGTTTTTCAGATTTGTGTTTGATATTATATTTTTTAATTCGTTTTCTTCAAAGCCATCTAAAACAATAATTCCATTCAATTTCAATATGTCTATAGCTAATATACATTCACCCAAAATTTTCTTTTCAATATCTTTTGATACAAATAAAATTACAAAATTTGACATGTTAATTGCTTGAAACATTGTTTGTATTTTTTCAGGATATTTTTCAGGTTCTATAAAAGTGTAATTTTTACCTTGAAAAGTTAAATTGTATAATGTTATGTCTGAAGTTGTCCCCCTTTTGCCAAGTTCTTTTCCTAAACCTTTGCTACCAATTATTGCTATATTCATTAAAAAACCTCTACAATTAAAGAGAAACTAAGTTTTAAATATATAAAAATATAAACGAGATTGTTAATGGTGATTTTTTGACTCAAGTAAAAATATATACTACAAGCACATGCCCTTATTGCGAAATGGCAAAGAAATATTTTAAATCAAAAAATATAGATTTTGAAGAAATCAATGTTCAAGATAACCCTGAGGCTGCTGTTGAGTTAATAGAAAAATCAGGTCAAATGGGAGTTCCTGTTATAGAAATAGACAACAAGATAATAATAGGTTTTAATAGAAACGCCATAGAAAGAGCTTTGGAGTCGAATTAGTTTATTCTAAAAATTCAACTTCATCTATAATTCCGTCTGAATCTTCATCAACACCTTTGACAACCTTTGCTATAGACTTGCTGTCATTTATGTTCCCTGACTGTATTTCTGTTGAATGCTTTATTAGCGCGATGGTTGCAGACAAAGTTCCTCTGAAACCCATTCCAGAAAGGAATAATACTTCCCTTTCTTCATTAAAAGGGTTTTTTATTCTACAAATAACTCCTATTTCCTTTTCTCTGTAAGTTTTTTTTGACAAAGTTGATATTATTGTCCAATCCTTTATTTCTTCAGAATAATCAAAGTAAATTGGTAACTTTTCATTTATTTTTTGAGTAATTATGTTTGTTTTTGGCCCGCCGACCAATATCAAATTTTTCTTCAAATCCGATTCATTAACTTGAGTATCAAGCTTGTAAATTGGTAGATTTATTTTGTTTATAAACTGTCCAAAATATGTGCCCAATAATATAACCGAATAACCATCAGAAGCAGATGCTTTATATTTTCCATGAGGATCTGGGCTACCTACTATTATTAGCGAATTTAATTTTGCATCTTGAATGAATGGTGATAGAAATTTTGTTTCCAAAGGTTTTGTTTTTATAGAATAATAATGATCCTCATCAAAAATTTTGAATGATATTGACGGGGATGTTAAAGAATATATTTTTGCCGTTGCACCAACCCTCTCTTCAACTCTTTCCAATTTTATAAAACCATACTTCTCTAATCTTCTTATATGATAGTATATTTTTTGTTCATGTTGTTTTAATTTTCTAGCTATATCAATTGCACATTGTGGTGAATTTGTCAACTCTTTAAGTATTTTAAATGATAAATCAGATGACAAAGCAGACAGAGCCTTTTTGTCTTTAATCATCAAAGTATTGAATATTTTTTGTCCTTTGCCTGTTTCTTCAACTAAAAACTCCATATATTAAAATATAATATAAAACATTATAAACTTTATTTTAATGGTTAAGCTAAATTTTTTGACTAATTTTTAGAAAAATTTTCTTTTTTGTTATGAATTTTTTAGGAATTTTTTATATAGATTTTTTAACAATTTTTATTAGCAGAGTTAAGAGGGGGCAAAACCTTCGGGGTGGGCAATAAAATTTCGCGCCCCCTTAAAAAATATTCAATTCTAAATTTTGCATTTCGGCGAATTGTGATTTAATGTGCGGAATATTTGGTTATTTTGGAAATGATGCAATGAAAAAAACAATAGATGCTTTAAGTTTTCTTGAATATAGAGGATATGATTCTACAGGAGTTGCATTCTTACAATAAGACAATCTAGTCATATTAAAATATCTAGGATCACCATCCAAAGTATCATGGAATGTAAGACCTAGTTCTGCTTGCATAGGTCATACTAGATGGGCTACTCATGGAAAAGTGACTATACAAAATGCTCATCCACATACTGATTGCTATAATAGAATAGCAGTAGTTCACAACGGTACACTTGAAAATTACATAGAAATAAAGAAAGAACTTGAATCAAAAGGCCATAAATTTAATTCAGAAACAGATACAGAAGTTATATCACATCTCATAGAAGAAAATGTTCAATGTGGAATACCTTTAAGAGATGCAATAATAAAATCTTTGAGAGATATAAAAGGATCTTACGCAATAGCTGTTTTAAGCAAATATGATCCGAGAATTGTAGTAGCAAGAAATTCAAACCCAATTTTTGTGGGATTAGACGGGATTAACAGATGCATATGTTCTGATATACCTACGTTGAGTTTGTATTCTGAAAGTATGATACCTTTGGATCCTTATGAAATTGCTTTTGTTGGTGATAGCGTTGAGATTTATGATTTTAGTGGTGAAAGAATTGAAAGGAAACCCATTCAAATTAAATCAATTAAAAATAGAATATCTTTGGAAGGATATAAGACATACACAGAAAAGGAAATTTTTGAGCAACCTCAAGCATTATCTGATTGTTCTACTGTAACTGAAAATGAATTAAAGCCAATAGTTGATTCTATATTAAACTCAAACAGATTATACATAGTTGGTGCTGGTACTTCTTATCATGCCGCTCTAATAGGAAGTTATATTTTTCGAGATGCTGGTATATTAAGTGAATCAATACAATCCCAAGAATTTCCATTTAAATCAGTTGTTGATAGTAAAACAACATGTATTTTTCTTTCTCAGTCAGGAACAACTGCAGATACAAATAATGCAATAAATTATGCTAGCCGTGCGAGAAAAATAGGCATAGTGAATGTTTTTGGAAGTGAAATGGAAAAATATGTCGATTATGTTGCATATACAAGAGCTGGACCTGAAATAGGTGTTGCTTCAACAAAAAATTTTTTAAACCAAGTATATTTGCTTAATCTTTTGTTTTTGAAAATATGTGAACGAAGAAACATTGAAGTTAGCTACGTTAAACGAGATTTTTATAATATGCCTAGATATGTTGAAGAAATATTAAGAAACGGTGTACCAGAAAAAATAATACTACAACTATTGCAAAACAATCCAATATTTTTAGGTTTAGGGCCAAGCTACCCAGTTGCATTGGAAGCTGCATTAAAATTTAAAGAGCTTACATATATGGATGCTATTGCTTATTTCTCAGGTGAATTAAAACACGGTCCGTTGGCAACTGTTTTTGAGGGAAGAAATATCGTATCTATAAATCCAGAACAAAACAAAACAACTAAAATAAATTTGGAAGAAGCAAAATCAAGAGGAGCTAAAATAATAAACATAGGATCTGAAAATGAATTGTATGATTTTTGCATCAATGTACCAAATGTTTCAATTTCTTTAACTCCAATAGTTTCAATAATTCCAGCCCAATTGTTCGCATTAAAAGTTGCTGAGAAACTAGGCAGAGAAATTGATAAACCTAGAAATTTAGCAAAAAGTGTTACAGTTGAATAGTCTACATTATTTCAGGCGCTTCTATTCCAAGAATCCTGAAACAATTTTCTAAAACTATTTTTGTTGATTTTGTCAAACTCAACCTAAAGTTTTTCTTGTCTTCATTTTCCGCTTTCAAGACAGGACATGAATGATAAAATTCACTGAAACAAACAGCCAAATCATAAACATAATTACATATTAAATTTACTTTCAACTCTTTTTCTGCTTGAATAACAACATCAGGAAATTCTATCAGTTTTTTCAAAAGCAATTTTTCCTTCTCATCGAAATCATTTATCTTAAATTTCTTTATCATTTTATTTTTTTCTAAAATACTTTTGCATCTTATATATGCATACTGTATATATGGTCCTGTATTTCCATCAAAACTTAGCATCTTTTCCCAGTCAAATGTAATCAAATTTTTTGTGTCTATTTTAAGTATGGCATATCTTAATGCACCTATTGCTATTTTTCTTGCAATATCCCTTTTCTTTTTTTCAGGAAGTTTGTTCCTTTTTTCAGTCTCTTTTAATGCAAGTTTTTCAAGCTCTTCTATGACTTGATCAAGCATTATGGCTCTACCTTCTCTTGACGACATTTTACCTTCAGGTAAAACAACATGTTCAAATGATAGATGATGACAATTTTCAACCCATTTGTATCCTAAAAGTTCAAGCGTTTTAAAAATCTGTGAAAAGTATAATTTTTGTTGTGATGAAACAACCCAAATAGATTTATCAAGATTATATTTTTTAAATTTGTGCAAAGTTAATCCAAGATCGCTTGTTTGATATAAGCCAGTGCCGTCAGATCTAAGTAATACAAAATTAGGTAATCCATGCTTTTCTAAATCAGCAACTATTGTCTGATTTTCTGATTTAAATGCAACACCTCTTTTTAATGCTTCACTAACAAGTCTTTTACCTAAATCCCTATAATCGCTTTCATAAAAGTAAATATCAAAATCAACACCGATTTTCTTGTAAGTTTCTTTAAATCCATCAATACACCAATTTACTATTTTTCTCCATAATTCTGATACATGTTTATCTTTTTCCAATTCAAACTTTCTTAGCATCTCTCTTGCCTTTTCTTCGAGCTCTGGTTTTTCTTTTGCTTCTTTATGAAATTTTACATAGAAATCCCATAGCCACAAATCTGCTTTACCTTTTGGTTTTTGATTATTACCCCAAAGTGTATATGCAGTAACAAGTTTTGAAACCTGAAAACCCATATCATTCATATAGTTTGCTCTTATTACATTATACCCATTAAATTCAAGTAAATTTGAAAGAGCATCGCCCAACAGAGTAGTTCTTGCATGTCCTATATGCATTGGATGAACAGGATTAGGTTGTGAAAACTCTACCATTGCTTTTTTACCTTTTCCTATTTCAGACTTGCCATAATTCTTGTTTTTATTTATAATCTCTTTTATTGTCAATTCAGATATTTTAGAGTAATTGAAAAAGAAATTTATGTAAGCACCAACTACCTCAACCTTTCCAAAAAGTGAATTTTTGATATCAATTTTTTTGGCTATTTCATTAGCTATTTCATTAGGATTTTTTCTCAATTTTTTTGCCAGTTGAAAAGCAATTTTGCAGCTTAAATCTCCAAATTCTTTTTTTGCTGGTACTTCTATGCTGCTTTCTATATCCTCATATTTGACATAGTCTATTTTTTTCAACAGTTTAACTATTTCTTGCTTTGACTTTTTGTTTAGATTCATAATACCACGCTAATAAAAATAAAATAAGTTCAAACAATATAAACAATATAGTTATTAAAAGGATGACGATATTTTCATTGTAAATTTTCAAAATCAAGATATTTACTAAACCAAAAATATAGAACGGCATTCTTATAGCAAATGAGAACAATTCTAACTTTATTTTTTTATGTTCAAGCCTTATAAAAAGTAAGAAAATGGAAGCAAAAATAGCCAATGTAATAAACTGTTGTTGTTTATCAAAGCCTGCGATTTTATTTATTGAGTTTATTGCTAGAAATAAAAACAGAAAGATTGAATAGCTTGCCAGCAGCGTCATCGTTGATTTTATCAAAAAATTAATTTTTTTGGTTTTTAAAATTTCATATACAGTATAGAATACAAACGAAACTAAAAGCCAACCTAAATAATTATTTGCAGGTACCCCGAAAAAACCTTCATTGAATTTATAACCATTCCAATACCAATAGTAAAGCCTTATAGCAACTATATCCAACGAAAGATCAATCATTAGAACGAGTAATGATGAAACAAAGAATGTTGAATAATATTTTATTGGAATGTTTTGTGATATTTTTTTACTTGAATATATTATAATTGACCAAGATAAAACAACAAACAAAGGCACGTGAAGTATATTGAAAGTAAAATTTTTGTTATAATAATAGCTGCCTGGTTGATCTTGGGAAAGAATTATGTTCATATTTTCAAATAGTATGGCATAAATTACTGAAATAATGAAAAAATTCAATTCTTTTTTATCTTTTTTTAATATGTAAATCAAAGTAACTAAAAAAAGCAAGACTATTCCAAATTCGACAAATATAAACATTAGTAAAGGTTTTAAATTTTGATATTTTAATTATTTTTTAATGTCTAAAAAAAGAACAACCCCATAAATCTATTTCTTTTGCTAGACATTGCTTTTAATAGGTGTTTTTATGGTAAAGGTAAAAGATATAAAGTGGAAGAAAGGCGTTAGAGTAAGCGAATTGGTAAAGCATTTATCTACAACTGGCTTTCAAGCAGTTGAACTAGGTAAAGCAGTAGAATGTATTGCAAAAATGAAAAGAGAAAATGCAAAAATATATTTTACATTCACGTCAAATATGGTTACAACTGGCTTGAGAGGGTTCTTTGCACAATTAATAAAGCTGAGAATGGTAGATGTTGCCATAACAACTGTTGGCAGCATTGAAGAAGATATAATGAAGGCTATAGGCGAGGATTTTTATATAGGAAATTATTCTGCCGATGATGTTGGGTTGCATGAGAAAGGAATAAACAGGGTTGGAAATCTTTTAATACGAAATGAAAGTTATGAAAAATTTGAATCATATATGCTTGATGTTTTGAGAAAACTGTATGAAAAGCAAAACAGATATAGTGTGACCGAAATGCTTAAAGAGATTGGATTAATGATAAAGGATGAGAATTCTATATTATATCAAGCGGCAAAAAACAATGTTCCTATATTTTGTCCAGCAATAACTGATGGTGCATTTGGTTTTCATCTTTTTATGTTTCAGCAAGATCATAAAGACTTTATAATTGACGTTGTGAAAGACTTTGCTGATCTGATTTTCAGCTCAACCCATGACGACAAAAAAGGTATAATAGCTTTGGGTGGAGGAGTTTCAAAGCATCATGCTATCTTAGGGACGTTGCTGAATGGCGGTGCTGATTATGCTGTCTATATGACAACTGCTCATGAATATTCTGGTAGTTTAAGTGGTGCAACTACAAGAGAAGCTAAGAGTTGGGGAAAAATTAAAGACGCAGCCGATGCAGTAACTGTCATAGGCGATGTTAGCATAACTTTTCCATTGGCAATGATGAGTGTTTTAGATATACTTTCAGATGAGGGGATAATAAATGAAGAGTAGATTTATTGTCAGCAAAAGCAAGCTTTTGTCTCAATATAAAATACTGAAAGATTTGGGTTTAGATGTTTCTTATAGCTTGAAAACTTTTCCAGAAATAGCTCATATACTTGAAGAAGAGACAGATAGCTTTTTTACAATTCATATGATGGAATCTTTTAGTTTTGTAAAGGATTATAGGAGAATTTGGTTTGTAGCTCAAGCTTGGTCAAAAGAACAGATAAAAGAAATGATAGAAAACAAAGTGACAAATTTCATAGTTGACAATGAGGCTGATTTGAATGTTTTAATTGATTATTTAAAACACACAGATAAAAAAATAAACTTGTTATTGAGACTTAAAATGAGAGAGCATACAATACATACGGGAAAATATTTCGTTTTTGGAATGTATTCAAAACAAATAAATGAGTGGATACCAAAATTGAGAAAAATAAAAAACATAGAAAAGTTAGGAATTCATTTTCACAGAAAAACACAAAATACAAGCGAATGGAATATAAAAGACGAATTAACACAAATGGTTGACAAAAATGTTTGGGATGTTATTGATATTGTCAACATAGGTGGCGGCTTGCCTGTGGATTACAAAAATACTACAGCAAGAAATATTGATTTTATTTTTCAGAAAATTATTGAATTTCGAGATTGGCTGAAAGAAAGAAATATAAAAATTATAATAGAGCCGGGAAGATTTTTAGCAGCACCTCCAACAAAACTTGAAACAGAAATACTTGCAATTCATGAAAATAATATAATAGTTGATGCATCTGTTTACAACGGTTCTATGGACAGTATTATAATACCAATAAAACTTTTAGTAGAGGGTGAAGTTGAGGAAGGAGAGAATTATGTAATAAAAGGCTGCACGCCATGCTCGATGGACATATTTAGATATGATGTCAAATTAAAAGAAAAACCAAAAGTTGGCGACAAAATTGTTTTTCTAAATGCAGGTGCTTATTGCTTTACAACTGATTTTTGTAATTTGCCAAAATTACCTGTTGTTTTTGTTGATTAATTATTTTTTCTTTGTAGATTTTTTCGAACCACAACCACAACAACCCATAATATTCACCTATTCTTCAAGTCTTTTGAACTCTTCCCAATGTTCAATCTCATCTTCCAGTATTTCCTCTATTGCTTCATATATTTTTATGTCATCTATGTGATTCAATTTTTTCAAAATTTTTTTGTACATTTCTATTGCATCTTCTTCAGCCTTAGCATTAACTTGTATCATTTTTTTCAAATCTTTTACAAGAGTTCTTTCATCAACGTCCATTGTTGGCGTCCCGCCAAGCCAGAATATCCTTTCTCTCAATATTTCTGCGTGTTTCATCTCTTCCTCAGCTATATGCTTTAATGTAGTTATAACAACATCTGCATCTAAACCTTTAGCAATTGTTGCGTGTGTTAAATATTGTATTACTGCTTGATATTCTGTTGTCAAAGCGTGATTTAAGTCTTTTAAAATCTCTTCTTTATTCATACTATCACCTGAGCATAAAATATGTTTTTGATATTAAAAGGTTATGCTGATATGAATTCATTGTACGTATATATAGATTTTTCAAGTACTGGATCAAGTTCTTCCATGTCAACTACTTTTTTTGGCTCCAACCATTTCAAGTCTTTCACGTTTTTTGGTTTTGTTGCTTGACCTGATTTATATTCACATATGTATGTTATCGCGACATTTTGCTCTTGTTTTTCTTCATTAATGTCGACTGAAACTTCTATTGGACTTAAAACCTCTATCTCAATTCCGCAGCATTCCTTTACAGTTCTTTTTAGCGAATCTATTGTGTCTTCACCGAACTTCATTTCACCGCCTGGTAAAAACCACTTGTCTGCTGAAAATGCATCTTCTGATTTTTTCTGCAACACTAGAATTTTATTCCCATTTTCTACAATTGCATATGTAGATATTTTGAATTTCTCCATAAAATTAATAATACATAGAAAAAGATTTATTTTAGTATTTGTTTATGCGTAAATCTGAATTATATCACCATCTTTTAATTCATGATCAAGGCCGACTTGAGCGCCAGGAAATTTGACTGACTTGCCCCAAACTCTTGCAAATCTAAAATGCTTTAAAAAATCTTTATGAACTTCTTTGACAACGTCTTTTACAGTAGCGTTTTCTTTAAAAATTATAGGTTCTTTTTCAGGTTCTTTACCTTGTGTTTTTGTGTAAACTCTTATTATATTTAAATTTGACCAAACTTCTTTTTTGAATTTTTCTATGTTAAAAGGTCTTTTTGTTATTACTTTGATTGACTTTGTTTTTATTTTATTGTCATCAAGGATTTTCTTTAATTCTTTTCTTTGCTTATTCAAATCCTCATTACCATCAATAACTTTGACTATAAGGTCACAATTTCTAACAATATTCATCCATTCTGGTTCAAATGTTGATGGTATTTCAATAACTTGAATCCAGACGTCTTCATATTTCATCATACCAACAACAGGCTTTAATGTTGTGTAAGGATGATAGTCAACTTCAACATCGACATTTGTTAGCTTATTTAGCAATGTGCTTTTTCCAGAATTTGTAAAACCGAATAGGCAAATTTGAGCAGCACCTTCCTTTTTTATTGATATAGAAGATCTGGAGGGTTTAGAGTCTTTTTGTTCTTTTAGCTTAGACAGCCTTTTTTTCAGTTCCATTAAAAGTTTTTCAGAACCATGATGTCTCGGCAGCAAACTAATCATTTCTTGCAAATATTTTATTTTTTCCTCTCTTGTTTTTGCATTTTTGTATTTTTCCTCAGCAAGGTAATACTCATTGGGTGCATTCACTGGCATACAATAATATTTGTAAATAAAATTGATATATTTGGAATGATTTAAAACGACAATTATTTTTTCTTTTCCTCTTTTACCATTTCCATTAAAACTGTGTTGCATTTTTCACAAATTTTTACAACCATTCCAGATCCGGGTAGACTTCTCTTTCCACTTAATCCAGTACCCAAGCCATAAAAATTTGGTTCTACTCTGAATTTTTTCACAAATTTTCTACATGTAGTGCAATAATATTCAACTTTTTCCATTTTTATCATCCATGAAAAGCTTTACAGCATATATATGAGAGCAATCTTTTAATTTTAATGAAAAGAATTCACAGTCGCATGTGAAAACTTTTTTTGTCTTGTCGAATATGACAGAATGGTCTTTTTCGTCACTTTTTACAATAAAATAGCATCTCTTATCATTTTCAACATCTTTAACAACTTTACCATCTTTAAAAATCCAAAAACCTTTTCTTTTTGTTCTCCACGAAAGCTCAGACATAAATTTAAATTATTTCTCAAATGTTTAATTGTTATTGGTGCTTATATGAAAGAATTGTTTGATGAGTTAAAGAAACTAAAAGCAAAGAGGATTTTTATTCAATATCCAGAAGGGTTGAAGACAAAAATACAGGAGATAAGCAGCGATCTTGAAAAAAACGGCTATCAGACAGTTTTATGTTGCGAACCAACATTTGGAGCATGTGATGTAAGAGATTTTGAAGCAAAAAGGTTAAAATGCGATGTTGTTTTACATATAGCTCATACAGATTTTGGTGTCAAATCAGAGCTACCTGTGATCTATTTGGATTATATTTTTGACGTAGATCCGATTCCAATAATTGAAAAAGAGTATGAAAAATTATCATCCTATAAAAACATTTGTGTATTCACTAGCTTGCAATATGTTGAATCAATGAAGAAGGTTGTTGATTATCTGAAGAAAAGATCAAAGCAAGTTTTTATTGGCAAAACACAAAAATATGACGGTCAAGTTTTGGGTTGTCGAATAGATGCAGCATTGAAATTTGCTGGCAAGGTTGATTGTTTCCTTTATGTCGGCACAGGCAGGTTTCATCCAATGGGTGTTTGTTTGGCTACAGAAAAACCTGTTTATTCGCTGGATTTGGAAAAGCAGAAAATAATTGATTTTCAAAAAGAGAAGATGATTTATTTGAAAAAGAAGGCATGGAGAGATCAAGAACTGAAAGATGCAAATGTAGTTGGAATAGCTGTTTCATGGAAACAAGGACAAAACAGAATTGACGAAGCATTTTCATTGAAAGAAAAACTTGAAAAGCAAGGGAAAAAGGTTTACATACTTGCCTTTGATACTGCTTCTAAATCAAAGACATTAGGAATGAAGTTTGATATTTTGATAAATATGCTTTGCCCTAGAATGGATGACGAAGATTTATTATAAAATCAAAATAATTTTATGAGATTTTTGCTTTTAATACTGCTTTTTATTCCGCTGGTTTATTCTTGGGGTTTTGAAACTCATGAATGGATTTGCAAACAATTGCTTATTGGGAATCAAGATTTGAGAAAAATTGTTAATGAAAATGATTTTATCAGAGGTTGCAATGCACCTGACACAGAAATAAAAGACCAACTTTATCATAACTGCTATTTTGCAAGAGAATGCAAACATATTAACACAGAAATAAAAGACCCTGTTAGCTTGGCATACTTTGCTGATATAAAAAGTTGCTTTGAAAAAGACTTATATAGCTGTCCTGCATTATTGAAATTTAACGCATCGATCGCTAAAAATGATTCTTATTGGATAGGAGCAAGCGTACATTATTTGTCCGATGCATTTGCACCTGTTCATCAGATAACAGGTGAAGATTATTATAAATGTCACAAACCGTTTGAAGATAAGATTGATAAAAAGCTGAAAGAAAAAAATTGGATCGTTCGTCAGAATTGTGAGTTTAGCTTTCCATGCTCTAAAGCAGGAAGTATGATAAGAAAGTGTCAAACAAAATATAACTCAACAATAGAATTTTCTTATGATAATTTGGTTGAACTAGTCGTTGTTATAGATAAAGAAGTTTCACATAAACTTAAAATTAATGAAGGTAGGTATGAAAGCTTGAAACAAACAGGAATGATAGCTTTGATTAAAAATAAAATAATAGAAATTTTTAATCATTTTGTAAACAAGTTGCCTTTTTCAAAATAACTTTTCATAAATTCGGCAAACTCTTTGTTTTTCAAAAACTTTTTCAATTCATTTTGGTCAATTATCTTGAAGCTTTTTGAAAGTTGAGTTGCTATGAAGTTTGGTATTCCCTTTGCTTTTAAAATTTTTTCATCATCACTCAAAGTGTCAACAAGCTTAACTTTTGCTGATGTCCAACTTCTATTGACTTCAACAACCCAATAATCATCCTCTATAAAAGGCCCATTTACTGCATCATTTTTATGTTTTTCAGCAAATCTTTCAGCATTTCTCTCATCAAAAACCCACGGCCCTACTATTTTGTCAATTGTAGGCAATCTGCTTACTTGCATTTCTAAAATAATTATCGCAGTTTTCTTTTCATCTGTCCAGCAATCGCTTCTTAATACTGCAAACTCATATTCTTTCATTATACTTTCTAGTCTTTTTGTCGCTTTCCTTAACTGAGGCCACAATATGTCAGGAACAGTTTTTGGTGGTTCAAACACAACTGCTATGAATTCAGTGCCCCTGGATTTAACAAAATTTTCAAATTCATTTGATTTTATGGTTTTAGTTTTTTTGAAAAAGAAATCTTCGTTTGGCTTTAGCAGAAACTCTTGTGATATTTTTTTGAATTTGTAGAAATTTTCAGGACTTATAGCAGATGCAACGTTTCTATGTTTATCAACAGGATCTATTACTATTAAAATTTCATTTTTGAATTTATTTTTTAACTGATTGTATTCGCTTTTTTTCCATTGATTTTCTATATCAATTATCTCCTTAACCTTCCAGTCTTTTGTAGCTTTTAACAGATTTAAGAAGCTGCCGTATTTTATTATAAGCAGTTCGCATAAATAACCAGAAAAACCATTTGTCTTTGCATCAGCACCATACAAACCATTAGCTTTCAAAAACTGTTTCAATAACCTGACTTCATTGCTTAGCTGTTTTGGCAGTTTCTCTTCTAGATATTTGACATGAAATTGTGTTCTGTCAACAGCAGAAATTATCTTTTCTCCTTTTTCAATTTTGTAGCAAGGAACAAGATCAATACTTATTCCGTCTATTTTTCCTCTTATATAAGGGTGCTGGGCATATTCTATTGTCCATTTTCCTTTAAGAGTTTCAATCACTTTCTTACCAACAGATAATCCAGTTTCCTCAAGCTGTTTGTTTGATAGTGTTTTAGGGAAAAGGATGAACACATCTATTTCGTTTTTGTTAGGAAGCCATGTGTCTCTTGTCAACGAGCCAGCAAGTATAACTTCTGCGTTGTACGAAGATGATACAGATTTTGATACTTCTAGCACACGGCTAGATATTAATTTAATTTTCCTTTCTTCTTTGTTCGTAGGTGTAATTTTTTTAAGTACATTTTTTAAAAGTTGACTGTTTGTCATGAAATTATTATGTAAAGGAAAGAAAAAAATTTAACTATAAAAGGTTAACTACAACTTTTTTGTTATGGACTATATAGTTTCAATACCTACAACTAGAGAAAGAAGCTATGAGATTTTAAGATGTTTAAAATCTATAGTCGAAGGAAAAACACGTGATTTTCCTATAGTTGTTTTTGGGCAAGCAGATGATCCAACTATAGAAAAAACATGGATAAATGTTTTAGGCAATCATAGAATTATATATTTAGGTCCAGAAAATGTAAGAAGATTAATTGATTATACAGGAAGTAAACTTGTATTAGAAAGAAATGATTTAAATGCTTTGTTTAATTATAGAACATTTGGCGGAGCCAGAAACTTGTTGACTGCTTTTGCCTTTGTAATATCTAAGAATCCCGGTGTTATAAACATAGACGATGATGAAGAAGTTTTACCAGGTTTTTTTGAAGAACATATAAAACTTTTGGGTACAAAGACGTCCAAAGGAAAAAAAATAACTCTTGTTACAGGCCCTTATACAAACCATAGCTCATATGTAGGATTTGATACGTTACTATATATTTTGTCGAGAAAAAGAGGTGAAGGAATTGTTAGAGATGCTTTAAGGGCAATAACATATGCTACAGAAGAAGCAAGAGGTTATGTATACGGAATTAATGGATGTAGAGGAGGAAATTTATCCAGATGTGATTCAGCTTTGAGAATACCGTATATTTCTTCACCTGAAGATATCAACTTGAGAGGTGAAGATGAAATTCACGCAGATTTAAATCAAATAATGAACCCAGGATGTATAAATTTGTATACACCTAATGCAAAAGTTAAACATACAAAAAGACCTGGATATTTATTGGAAAACATAAAAGGCGAACTGATAGGAATAATAGTTCATGAAGTTATAAGACATTTGGAGCTTGATCATCAAATTAGAGAAAATTATATTAACCTTGTTGATTTGTATTCTAGAAAAGTTCTCGAACAAAAAAGGCGACAACTAAAGCAAAAAAGATTTAATTACTCACCTGATATTGAAAGAGAGTTATCTATAATAGTTTCATCTGTTTATGCGTTATTGAGTGATGTTGCTTTTTTCAAAAGACAAGCAACACTGTATATTAATAATTTGATTTATGGATTTAATCATTGGGAAAAGATATTAGATTGTTTGAGTAATTCTTCAGAAGAAGCGAAAAGATATATATTAACACATTAAATTTTCTTGCTCATATAAGGTCCTTCATGCATATAACCATATTTCATAAACCATTGCTTTACACCAATACCAGCTATTGCTATCATCTTTTTCTTATCAAATTCCTCTCTTGATATTCTTTCAGCTTCTTTAAGCAACAAAGAACCAAAACCTTTATGCTGCCAACCACTTTGATCTTGAACATTTATAGGAACAAGCTTGCCGTAAGTATGAACTTCCCTTATCAAGGCGGTTTTATCATCTATTTCCTTTCTATGAGGCTTGTACGGCATCCGTAATCTCAGCAAAGCAATCAAAACATCATTTTTTGTGTCTTCAAACGACAAGAATATCTCTTTCCCATTAGACGCATCATAATCTCTTCTTACAAGCTCTACTTCTTTCTCATCAATATCAATTCCATATATTTTTTTGGCATGTCCCGGCTCTCTGCATCTTGTGCACCTGCATCTTTTACCTTGCCTTTTCAATTCCTGTATTGCAATTTCTCTTAAATTGCTCTTTTTTGGTCCGGCAACAATCTCATTTGCAGGTATGTCTCTAAAAACTCTTCTAAATCTTACCCAAGGAGGAGCCATTTTCTTCATTTCCACTATAAGCTTTAATGTTTCTTCAAGTGTAGGCGGCTTATAATCGCCTCTTTTCCATTCTTGATAGAGCTCTGTCCCAGGTATTACAACACACGGATATATCTTGAATTCATCCACTTGCAAGTCAGGGTTTGTGAAAATCTGCCTAAACATCCCAACATCTCTTTCAAAATTTGATCCAGGCAAAAAAGGCATGACATGAGCTATTATTTTGAAGCTAGCGTCTTTTGCTATCTGTATAGACTTTATGGTTTCTTCAACATGATGATCTCTTTTGACTCTATCAAGGACATCATTATATATTGATTGTATGCCTATCTCAGCTCTTGTGCAACCAAAATCAAGCAAACTGTCAACATGCTTTTCCATGCAATAATCTGGCCTTGTTTCTATTGTCAAACCAACACATCTGTGTTTTGCCGTTTCATTTAATTTTTTGGCTTGCTCTAGTGTCTTTGATCTTCGACCATTCAAACCATCATAAATTCCTTTAATGAAGCGATATTGATAGTCTCTATCTAATGCTAGCAGCGTTCCGCCTATGACTATTATCTCTATCTTATCAGTAGGGTGACCCATTATTTTGTATTGATTTAACCTGTCTCTTACTTGCTTGTAAGGATCATATCTATTTCTTATAGCCCTCTGAATAGCAGGTTCATTGGCAGAATAGCTTTTCGGCACTAGCTTGCTTAAAGGAGGGCAATAAGTGCATCTGCCGCCACAATAACCAGGTTTGCAAGAAACTGTTATAGTGGCTACGCCAGAAATTGTTCTGGTCGGCTTTATTCCCATTATTTTGCTAAATTGTTCCAGCTGCTTTTTTGTAGCATATTTCAATATATCTGGGTTAGTAGGCGACTCTTTTAGTCCATACTTTATGCATAACTCCTTTTTCAGCTTGTCTACATCATCTTTACTGTTTATAGACCGGTTTTTCAATTCTTTCAGAAATAGCTTTGCAAAATCCTTTTCAAGCATAACAGATTTATGTGTAATTTATATTTTTTAATAGTTATATTAAATTATTTCTATTGTATAGTAGTAACATTTATATATAAGTGTCACTATAAAGTAATATAGTGATTTGAATGAATAAGCAAGATTTACTAAGGCTAAGATTTTACAGAGAAGAGTTGTTTAATGCTAAGAGTCAATTGTTCAAGGCTAAAAATGTCAGGCAAGTGAAATACTTGCAGGACAGGATAAACTTTTTGCAGGAAAGAATAGCTGAAATTGAAAACAGCTTCAAAAAGGGATGAGCATGAAGCTGAAAATGGTTGACTATAGAATAAACGCTGATTTAAACAATCAAGATTTATCACGACTTTTGAAAGATTTGTATGATGAGTTGTAGACATATTTTTCTATTGTCTTGCACGTCCTACATATTTTTTCAGAGCTAGGCTCTTCACATCTCTCGCAAACATTTATTTCTTTGCCAGCAAAATCGTGTTTTATTGAAGAAGCTATTTTCTCGCCACTTTTTACTATAGAATATTTTATGCCAGGAGATCTATCTTCAAGTTTGTTGAGAAAATCTCTTGTCTCCATCCGTAGTGCATTAAAATTTGCATAAGGACATTCATCAAAATAAGCAGGTATACCATTGATCATTGCATAGAGAGCAGATTCTTTCTCAGGTATCATAAGCAATGGTTTTATCCTTGGTATGAATTTTTTGTGATCAACAACTTTCGGAACACCGCCAAACCTTGCAAGCCTTAGCAGATCACCTTTCATAACATTCATCAATATGCTTTGGGCTTCGTCATCTAGATTATGTCCAACAGCTATTTTGTTTGCATTCAATTCTCTTGCTTTTTGATTTAACAAATATCTTCTGAATATACCGCATGGTCCGCACATGCTACCTTCTTTTAGCTCTTTAGCTATTTTATCAATAGTTGTGTGCAAACTTTGCTGGAAAGAAACTATATGATGCTCGACACCTAAATGCTTGCAAAAATCTATGCACCCTTTCAAAGTTTTATCTCTATATCCTTTAATCCCTTCATCTATTGTTATGGCCACTATTTCTATTTTAGGATTTTTTTCGAATATTTTCTTCAAAATGTAAAGAGTGTTTGATGAATCTTTACCGCCTGACAACCCAACAGCGATTTTATCACCATCTTCAATCATTTTAAATCTTCTTATAGTCGTTTTTACCCTGTTTTCAATATTTTTGCTAAAACATCTTTTGCAATAATACCGACCTTCGTTTATTCTAAAATAAATTGCTTGATTGCTACAAGAAGAGCATTTCTTCATTTCTTCACCTTGCATATAGCAATAATATTTTTCTTTGGTTCCTTTGTGATTTTAATGCTTTCAATTTCAAGATCAGCAGCTTGAATATCTTTTTCCAGCTCGCGTTTTGTATACAAGTGATAATATCTTTTCAACCTATTCCCTCCTTTTCTCCATTCAACATAAACATCGCCAAAGCTAAAAATGTTTTTTAATAAATTTTTTACATGAATTAGCTGCCATCTATACCAAACAGACAAAAATATTTTTTTTCTAGCTATTCTTTTCATCTCTTTCAACGCTTTTATTCTGTCATCATTAACCAAATGATGAAGTGTAGCAGCACAAAATATAAAATCAAATGTTTTATCTTTTAAAGGAAGTGCTTTTGCATCTGCTATTATTAGATCAATGTCAACATTATTTTTTCCTATCATTTTCCTTGCTTGTTTTATCATATTTTTAGAAAAATCCACGCCAACACATCTATAACCTTTTTTTGCTATCGGTATTAAATTTCTACAATTACCACAGCCAATATCGATAGTGCTACCTTTGAAAATTCCAAAAGGTATATATAAAGCTGGTTTTGCTCTAAAATTTGACCATGATTCTGCAATTTCATCATATGTTTGCCTTAAGCTTTTCATCATTAGAAATATAGTATAAATGCTTAAATAGCCCCGAGCGGATTCGAACCGCTGTCAACGGGTCCAAAGCCCGCTATCCTTGGCCATTGTCCTGGTTAAACCATCTAGACGACGGGGCTATAAAATGGCTAATAATATAGAAATCATAAGAATATTAAATATTTTAAGTTCTCTTTACCGTATCCTTTTTCTTTACAATCTGCTTTTCAATTTCATTAAGAACTTTTTCAACAGCATCGAGCACCTTCCAGTCGCTGTGATCAGCATAAAATAATCCATGAGTCGTTTCAAGATAGCATTTTATTTGATAATATTTATGATCGCCTCTTTCTCTGATTTTATCTGCACTTAACTTGAATATTTTGACTGATTTTTCTCCAAACATTTTCTTATATTTTTCAAGTAATTTTTCAGACTTTTCTCTTATCATATCTTTTATCTCCAAAGTAAGATTGTCAAATCCGGATAATTGCACGTTCATAAATGATTATTAAATATCCTAGTTTAAAAATCTTGTCAATTAAAAATTTTAACTAGTAATTTAATCTTTAATGAGATGAATTATGCTTTACAGCAATATAGATTGGAACGGCGTTTTTGTCAAAGTAACAGGAACAATATTTGTCCTACTCCCAGTTTTTATTTCAATATTTGTATATTTATGGACACCAAAGTATAGTATATATTCTTTATTCGGATTTTTAACAGAAATTTCTTTGATTGCAGGAATTATTGCAAATGAAGAAGATACACAAATGCACTCTTTAATGACAATTTTTGGATTACTAGTATCATTAATTGAAGCTAGTATTTTCAGCGTAAATTTTGGTTTTGAGAATGGAATTGTAAGTTTTCTAATATATTGGTGGGTATGGCTTTCACTGTACTCTGCTGGAATTGAAATATCGTTGAAAACAATTGAATTCTCCAAACTTTTCAGTTCGCTTATAATAGCAGTAGGTAGCATTGCCACATTATCATGGTATTGGTTTTCTTTCTTTTTCTAAAAAAATGACATATGGTTATGTTTAAAAGGATTAACATCAAATAAATTTACAAGTGAGAGCGATGGGTGAAAGTCGGACAAGGTGAATGTAAAACAGTTAACTATTTCTAGCTTTAATGATCTTGAAAAAATAAAAGGAAATGAAAGGGTAATACACTTGAGAAAATTTGTAAGTAAAAATATTCTAAAAATTATATGTTCAAAATGCAAGTATTTGGATTATGTTTCTATACCTGAAAAAATTTATTTTAAGAGTATAAACTCTGTGAAAAATTCTGATGTAAAAATAGTTGTTGTTAAAAGAAATTCAGGCCGCCCAAATTTAGTAGAAAAATTAATCCAAGAAAAGAATATGGCTTTTAGTATGAAATTTAAATCTATTGATATAAAAAATAAAGAGGTGTTTGTGTGAGAATAATACAACATCATGTTGATTTTATAGAATATAGACCTATTGAGAAAGAGATTGATTTTGCCGAGGAAATAGAAAAGAAAAGCGTAAGACTTGAAGATATTGTCGTCCTATTTACAAGTGTTGAAGAAGGAGATAATGAATCTGTCGCAAAACATGCTATTTCTCAGATAAAACAATCCATTTCAAACCTAAAAGCAAACAAGATATTAATATATCCATATGCCCATCTAAGTTCAAACTTGGCAAAACCATCAGAAGCTTTACAATTGCTTAAAAAAATGGAAGAATTTGCAAAAGAGCAAGGCATTCAAGTTTATAGAGCACCATTTGGATGGAACAAACAGTTTGAGTTGAAGACAAAAGCTCATCCAATGGCTGAGCAATTTAAAGTTTTCACACCAGAGCAAGCAAAAGAAGAAGATGTTTCTCAATCTTTAAAGCAAGAAGAAAAGGTAAAGTCAGAATGGTTTATATTAACACCAGACGGAAAGCTAACAGACGCTTTAAAGTTTGATTTTAAAGGCCATGAAAATTTGAAAAAATTCTTTAATTATGAGTACGCGAAGGTCAGAGCCGTATCTGAAATTCCGCCACATGTAAAATTAATGAAAGCTTTAGAATTGGTTGACTATGAGCCAGGATCAGATCCCGGAAATTTTAGGTTTTTACCTAAAGGCCGTCTAGTAAAATCATTAATGGAGCAATGGATAACTCAAAAAGTTATAAAATATGGAGCAATGGAAGTTGAAACACCTATAATGTATGATTATGATCATCCGGCTTTGAAAGAATATTTAAACAGATTTCCAGCAAGGCAATATACATTAGAATCAGCAAAGAAAAAATTCTTTTTAAGATTTGCCGCATGCTTTGGTCAGTTTTTGACTATGTCAGCTTCAAACATATCATACAAAGATTTGCCTATGAAAGTGTTTGAGCTTACGAGATATTCTTTCAGGCTAGAAAAAGCAGGTGAATTGGTCGGATTAAGAAGATTAAGAGCGTTCACAATGCCTGATATGCATACTTTATGCAGAGATTTAAAGACAGCAAGAGAAGAATTTTATAATCAATTCAAGTTAGGTGTTGAAACATTAAAGGATTTAGACATAAGTAGTGAAGATTTTGAAGTTGCAATTAGATTTACAAAAGACTTTTGGAATGAAAACAAAGATTTTGTTTTGTCATTAGTAAAAATAGTTAACAAACCAGTGCTAATAGAGATGTGGAATTTTAGATATGCATATTTTGATCCTAAATTCGAGTTTAATTTTGTTGATTCAATGGATAAAGCATCTGCATTAACAACAGTGCAAATAGATCATGAGAATGGAAAGAGATTCAACATAGAATATACAGATGAAGATGGAAAAAGGAAAAATCCTTATATTTTGCACTGCTCGCCATCAGGTAGCTTGGAAAGATGTTTTTATGCAATGTTAGAAAAGAATTATATGAAATCAAAGAAAGGTGAAAATCCAGTATTGCCTTTGTGGCTTTCACCAACTCAAGTTAGACTTTGTCCGATAAACCAAGACTATATTGAATACAGCAAGGAAATAATGGTAGAACTGGAAAAGAATAATATAAGAGTTGATATAGATGACAGAAGTGAAAGAATACAGAAAAAAGTGAGAGATGCAGAAATGGAATGGGTTCCATACATCCTTGTTATAGGTAGAAATGAAAAGGAGAGCAAGCAATTTAATGTTAGAAAAAGAGAAGATAAAAGCGTTGAAGTAAAAATGACAATAGATCAATTAGTTAAAGAAATAAAAGAGAAGACAAAGGATAAACCATTCAAAGAGTTACCTTTGCCTAAACTGATATCAAAAAGACCTATTTTTATAGGTTAAGTTTATTTTTTAGTTGGGTGTGAATTTTCCCAAATCAAATTAAATACAGGATTTAGTATATCTCTTGAAGCATGCTCTGATTTTGTCCAAAACATCATATGTTGTGTATCACTTGTTTCAGGATGTGACAAGCTCATCATTGTTTGTTGATTGTCGACTATAAAGAATTTGCCGCCTATTGGTATTTTTTCATCAGCTATTTTTCTTATTTCTGCAACTTCTTGCAATGCCTTTACTGCATCACCACATGAATTATCAATTTTTGATGCAATTTTTATTTCAATGCCTTTTTGCTTTAAATTTTTCAGCATATTGTAATGATTTTCATATAATTCATTCAATCCTGATGGCGTTGTTACTATATTCACAGATGAAGTTGCTGATTTTAACATTGAGTCAAGCTGTTGCAACACTGAATATTTACCTTTCAAAGAACCGCTTATATCTTCAGGTGAAACTGTTGTCAACCCTTGTTTGTGTATAGCTTCTAATTCTTGCAAAAGACTAGAAGATTTTAACCTATCTATTCTATCTATTCTCAATTCATAATCTTGCTTCATTTTTAGTTTAACTCTCTCTAAAGCTTCTGATGGTGGTACAGCAACATATTTCAATGGTTTTGAGCTTTGCAATATAACATATCCTTTTTCAGCCAGTGTCTGCAAAACATCGTATGTTCTTGATCTAGGCACATTTGTTATTGTTGATAGCTCACCTGCAGTTGCAACACCTTTTGCAAGAAGAGCAACCCAAAGTTTTCTTTCATATAAATTCAAACCAATTCCTTTTAATGTATCCATAAGTTGTGGCGATCCTAACATATCATTACCTCTTATTACTTTATAATAGACATATATTTAAAAATTAATATTTTTAAGATAAATTTAAGATAAATTTTATTTCTATTTTTATTTAGATTTTTTTTGCATATTGTAAAGGTATTTTATTCTTTCAATTGTATCGACATCATCAATACCTTTATCCTCTCTTAAAGATATAAATCTAGGAAATCTTAACGCAAAACCAGAATCATAATTCGGTGATTTTTGGATTTCTTGATAATCCACAGAAATTACAACTTTTGGTTTTATTTTTATTTGGCTTGCATCTTCAGATATTATAAGAGGCTTTAATATTTCTGTCAATTCCTTGAATGTTATATCTGTTTCAGCTGTTTTCTTCTCCTTGACACCTGTGCCAAGCATTCCACATTCCAGAAATTTACCGGTTTTCTCATCTTTACAACCCAATATAAATGACCCCATCCATCCAGCTCTTTTACCAGTACCCCATGTAGCACCTATTATAGCAAGATCAAGTGTTTCCATAGTCGGTTTTAACTTATACCATCCTCCAACTTTTCTTCCAAAAACATATTTTGACTCTATTACTTTTAGGAACAAACCTTCTTGCTTTGCATTCAAAGATTCTTTATAGAATTTTTTCAATTCATTTACTTTATCTGTTATAATTTGCTTGGCTAAAACAAACCTGTTTGGTATCTGTTTTATCGCTTTTTCAAGGTATTTTCTTCTTTCTAAAAGATTTTTGTCAAGTAACTGCTCATCTTCATACAAAACTATATCAAAAAAGTTTATTTGTATAGGTATTTCTTCAACCATCTTCTCAATGTCATACTTTCTTTGTATTCTTTGCGATAATATTTGAAATGGTAAAGGCTGGTAATTTTTATCAACTCCAACTACTTCTCCTTCTAAAACACATCTCTTTACTTTAATATTGTCTTTGCAAAGTTTAACTAAATCTGGAAACTGTTTTGTAACATTTTCAAGTCTTCTTGTGTATATCCATATTTTATCACCATCTTTATGTATCTGTGCTCTCATTCCATCATACTTGAATTCTGCAGCGATCTTGCCAAAATTTTTGATTATTTCTTCAATACTTTCAGCTTTTTCACCTAACATTACTTGAATTGGCTGTCCTATTTTTATTTTTATTTTTTTCAAACCTTCAATTCCCTTGCTCTTTGCAATTAATGCAACTTCACCAAAGTCTGGATATATATTCAAAGCATAATCTACAGCGTCTTTTGATTCTTTATCATCTTCTAAAAACGCTTTTGCAATGGCATCTCTTATTATACCTTCTGCAACACCGACTCTCAAATCACCTAAAATAGTTCTAACAATGTATTTTGCTTCCTTTGGTTTTGCAAAAGAAAGCAATTCTGATATCAAATTTAGTTTTTTATCTTGTGTCCCAACTCCTTCTATATAAGCCAATTCCTGTAAATTTTTAAAAACTGCTGATATATCTAATTCCTTTTTTACAAGGACAGATTGCTTTTTTTCTTCTGTTAATTTTTCTACTACTACACCCAAGTCACCAAGCTTCTTAAACTCATCTTCAACTCTTTTAATTTCATGTCCTGTAGATTTTGCAATAGCTTTGATCATCATTTGTATAGCTATACCAAGTTCATACCCGTAAAATTTTGGGAAGACAATACCTTGAATTAAAAGAACAACTTTTTGCAATTCATCGTCTGATGTTTTTTTCATCAAATTTGCTATTATTTCAGTTTTTTTGATTTTAGATGAATTTTTTTCAAGATCTTGATATACTTCAACCAGTTCTTGATATTTCATAAAATAATACAGTGATTGTTAAAATTTATTATTCTCATTTTACCATTCATTAATTATGGATATATTTGATGCAATGGAGACCAGAGTTAATGTCAAAGTTTTTGATAAAAGAGATGTTCCTGATGAATTGATAGCTCAAGTATTAATGGCTGGTACATTTGCCGCGTCAGCTGGTGACATTCAACCTTGGGAGTTTATTATAGTTAAAGAAAAAACAACAAAAACAGAATTATCTCTTGCATGTTTAAGGCAAAAACATGTTGAAGACGCACCGCTGATTATAGTTGTTTGTGCAAATTTAGAAAGAGTTGCTTTAAAGTTTAGCGAAAGAGGTAAGCAATTTTATGCTGTTCAGGATACAGGAGCGTGCATTCAAAACATGCTTTTAGCAGCTCATGCTCTTGGTTTAGGTGCATCTTGGGTGCATGCTTTTGAAGAAGAAGCTGTAAAAAGAATATTGAAATTACCTGATAAGATAAAACCGATGGGTGTTTTGGCTATAGGATTTCCTTTGCCTTACGAAAAATATTACAAAACTGAAGTAATACCGTTTGAAAATATATCATGGTCAGAAGAATATGGGAAAGAGCTGCCATGGTTTTTGAATGAAACTGGAAAAGATAGATTTACCTGGAAAAAATCAATTTATGAAAGGGCAAAAGATGTTGATGTGAACATAAAATTGCCTGAAAAAAAGGAAAAACAGCAGCTTAAGATAAACTTTTATGAAACTGTCTTTAATTGGATAAAGAAATTGAGACAAAGAAAAACTTAATATAGGGAAAACAATTTATTATTATGGTGTTTGATTTGAGAAAAATGCTTATTTTTGCATTTGTTTTAATACTTTTATCATCAGTAAATGCTGTTGTTATTGAATTCACTCAAGTTCCTGATACTATATATACACTTGAAAAAACAGAAATTAAATTTAAAATAACAAACGATGGTAGTAAAAAAGACACATACTATATTGGCGTTTGGCCAACAAATTGGGTAATGCTTGAAAAGTATTTTGTAATTTTAAATCCTGGAGAATCAGAAATTGTATCTTTTGTTGTTGAGCCACCAATAGATTCAAACATAGGTAATGTTATATTTACTGTTACAGCAAGATCAACTGATACAAAGGATTATGGGTCAAACGATGTTGTTTTGAATATAAGAAGGAGAACAGGTACATACATATCACAGCTAAAGTTAAATCAAGAAATTTTAAAACCAGGAGACACGCTTGTAATTCAGCCTCTTGTTGTTAATTTAGACAAAACTCAAAGCAAAAGAGTGATAATATCAGCTAAAATATTCAAAGAGGATAAATTGATAAAATCTATAGAAGAAGAGGCTTTGATACAACCAGCATCAACAAAAACAGTGTCATTTCCATTTGAAGTGAAGAACATTCACACTTATGGCACATACAATGTCCAGGTTTTCATGACAGATGTATATGGCTCACCTATACATTCCAAATCTGCAAGTTTTGTAATAAAGAAATTTGACAATTTTCAGGAGAATAAATATGTTGATTATGGTTTTCTTGAAAGTACGTTCACAATAAATATTACAAATAAAGGTAATGTTCCAGGAGCATCATATATAGTTACAGAATCAATGCCAAAAATTTCTAAATATTTCTTTTATCCAGAAAAAGAACCAGATTTGTCTGAAACAACTGATAACAGAGTGGTGTATAGCTGGAAAATTAGTGGTTTAGATCCAGATGAAACAGCTACGATAAAATACAAGTTAAGATTTACTAATGTTGCAATAGCTATATTTTTGTCTCTTTTATTGATATCATTAATTATAACAATATTTCACAAGCCTACATTGATGAAAAAATATTCTTCTTTGATAAAACCTGATAAAGAGACTTTGATTACGCTTCATGTAAAGAATAATTCAATAAGAGACATTGAAAACATTATAGTTAAAGATACTATACCATCAGTGTTTGCCATAATAAAAGAGTTTGATACCTTAAAACCAGAAGTAAAGACAACTCAAACAGGAACAGTGCTTTTGTGGAAGATTGATAAACTGAAACCAAAAGAAGACAGAGTGTTGACTTATAAGATAAAACCTGTTGTCAATATAGAGGGTAAGCCAAAACTACCAAAAGCACACTTTAGCTATAAGCTTGGAAAGACAATAATACACAAAGTCGCAGAAAAAATAGTTCTTTTTTCGAAAAGAGTTAAATGAATAAATGCTTAAATTAATTTTATCCTTAAAATATTATTGACCCCCTGTAGCTCAACGGTAGAGCATTCGGCTGTAGGCATTTGCATATGCATTTGCCACCGGCATTTGCTCGCAGAAACCGAAGGGTTGCTGGTTCAAATCCGGCCGGGGGGATTTATAATCGAAAAGTATATAAATTCAAATGAATAATTGTTGTGATTAATAGAGATAGATTTAAATATTTTAATAACATAATCACATGGTTGGCGACCAAAACGAAAAGGAAACACCCGTTCCCATTTCGAACACGGAAGTTAAGCTTTTCGGTGATTTGAGTTGTACTGCATTCGTGCGGGAAGCTCAAGACGTTGCCAACCAATTACGCTTAAACGGTGACCTATTATTGATTAAAAGAGCCCACCCCCAAAATATAAATTTTATAAAGTTCTTAAATAAAAAATCAGTTATTTGCTCTGGTGGTGTAGCTCGGCCTAATCATATAGAGACCAATCATACGGGACTGTCATCATATGGCAGAACTCCCGTGACCCGGGTTCAAATCCCGGCCAGAGCGTATACAAAAGGTGATTAATTGAAAGACGAAATGAAAATAGATGTTTTATCTCATGAATTGGTACCAAAGCATTACATTGTTTCTGAAGAGGAAAAACAAAAAATAAAAGAGAAATACAAAATAGACAAAGACAACAAATTTCCACAAATAAAAGCAAAGGATCCTGTTGTAAAAGCAATAGGCGCAAAACCCGGTGATATAATAAAAATAGTGAGAAAAAGCAATGTAGCAAAAGAAATTGTCTATTATAGAATTGTTGTGGAGTGATATTATGAATGAATATATGACTTTGTTAAAATCGTTTGCACGCGACGAAGGTCTGATTAGATTTCAGATAGAATCCTACAATGACTTTATAGAAAACAGAATACCAAACATCATAAAACAAATAAAAGAAATTAAACCAGAAGTTCCTGACTTGGGAGAGTTTAGAATTAAATTAGGTAAGTTCAAAGTGGGAAAACCATTAGGTACAGATATATGGGGTCCTTGGACGAAAGAGGCAGACGGTTCAGAAAGACCAATATTGCCTCAAGAATCGAGAATAAGAAATCTAACATATTCTGCTCCAATGTATCTTGAAATGACACCAAACTTGAATGGTATAGATAGCGAAACAATTACAGTTAATTTTGGTGATTTGCCTGTCATGCTCAAATCAAAAATATGTCCATTGTCGAAAATGGATAGGCAAGAGTTAATCAGAGTTGGAGAAGATCCAGATGATCCAGGAGGTTATTTTATTGTAAATGGTACAGAAAGAGTACTAGTTTTGATTGAAGAAATATCACCAAATAAAATTCTAGTCGAGTCACCAAGCACACCAAATGTAACAAACATAGCTAGAATACATTCAGAAAGAGATGGTTATATTCAAAGACATATAATTGAAAGGAGAAACGATGGCATTATTAGAATAAATTTTGCAAATGTCAACAAAATGCCTATAGTAATTTTACTAAGGGCACTCGGATTAGAGACAGATAAAGATATAATAACATTTTTGTCAGATGATCCAGAAGTGCAACAAGAGTTTTATCCAAATTTATTCGAGACGCAATCAGCAACATCAAAAGAAGCAATAGAAGAAATAGCAGATTTTCTAAAAATAACACAAAAAGAATATAGACAAGACAAAGTCAACAAGTTATTGGATAAATATTTGCTTCCTCATTTAGGTCAAGATAAAAAATATAGAATAAACAAAGCATTGTATTTGGCAAAGGCAACAGAAAAAATAATTAAAAATCATCTAAAGAAAGTACCAAAGGATGACATTGACCATTATTCGAACAAAAGATTGAAATTGTCAGGAGATTTATTGGAAATATTATTTAGATCTGTGCTGCTTGGTAAATGGGGATTGATAACTAGAATAACTTACAATTATCAAAAATTAACAAAAAGAGGAAGATTTCCACCCCTGCAATCAATAGTTGAATCAAATGTCTTGACAAATCAAATAATTTCAGCCATAGCAATAGGCTCATGGGTTGGCGGAAGGACAGGCGTTTCTCAGAGACTTGAAAGAGGAAGCTTTGTTAAAACAGTTTCTCATACAAGAAATGTATTATCGCCGTTAACATCAACTCAAGAACACTTTGAAGCAAGAGTTTTGCATCCAACTCAATGGGGAAAAATAGATCCATCACAAACACCAGAAGGTGCAACAATTGGGTTAAGAAAATATCTAGCTATAATGGGTCAAATAACAAAGGGTGCAACTGAAAAAGAAGTGAAAATCTTGGAAGATATTTTGTTAAAAGAGGTTGATAAAAAATGACTGATGTGTTTTTTGATGGAAAATATTTTGGAAGTGTTAAGGACCCGGTAAAATTAGTTAATTCAATAAGGGAAAAGAGAAGAAAAGGTCAATTGTCAGATCAGATTAATGCATCATATCTTGAACACTTTGATATAGTAATGATATCTACAGATTCTGGTAGAGCAAGAAGACCATTAATAGTAGTCGAAAACGGAAAACCAAAATTGACAAAAGAACATTTAAACATGCTTGAGAGTGGAAAGATAAAATGGAGTGATTTGATTTCTCAAGGTATAATAGAATATTTGGATGCAACTGAAGAAGAAAATGCATTGATTGCTTTAAAACCAGAAGATTTAACACAAAAACACACACATTTGGAATTAGATCCCACAATAATAATGGGTGTTGCTACATCTCTTGTTCCATTTGCAGAATTTAACAGAGGAGACAGAGTAAATTTTGGCGCAAAAATGATAGGCCAAGCGATAGGTATGTATTCAATAAACTTTCCTGTTAGAGTTGACACAAAATCAAATATAATGATATATCCTCAAGTGCCTATTGTAAAGACACACATGAATGATATAATAAATGATCAAGATCATCCTGGCGGTCACAATGTAGTTATTGCAATGATGCCGTTTTTGGGTTATAACATGGAGGATGCTGTTGTCATAAACAAATCATCCATTGAAAGAGGGTTGTTTTGGTCATACATGTTCAGATCATATGAAGCCGAGGAAAAAAGATATTTGGGTGGTCAAGAGGATATAATAGGAATACCTGAACCTGGAATAAGAGGTTATGCTGGTGAAGATGCGTATAAACATTTACCAGAAGATGGTATAGTAAATCCTGAAACAAAACTCAAAAAAGAGGATGTTATAATAGGCAAATCATCACCGCTGAGATTCTTGGGTAGTTTAGATCAATTCACAACAGGCTTGGAAAATATAAGAGAAACTTCTGTTAGACTAAAACATGGAACAGAAGGTATAGTTGATAGAGTTTTTATTACAGAAAGTTTTGAAGGAAATAAACTTGTAAAAGTTGTTGTGAGAGATTTGAAAATACCTGAATTAGGAGATAAATTTGCCAGCAGACATGGACAAAAAGGCGTTTTAGGTTTAATAATAAATCAGGAAGAATTACCATTCACAGAAGATGGTATTACACCTGACATAATTTTTAATCCTCATGGCATACCATCTAGAATGACAATAGGGCAGATTTTAGAAATATTATCAAGCAAGGTAGGTGCTTTGACTGGTAAAAGGATAACAAGTTCTGCATTCCATCCTTTTGATGAAAAGACAATAAGAGAAACTTTGAAAAAATATGGGTTTGATGATGATGGAAAAGAGTTTATGTATGACAGCAGAAATGGCCAAAAATTGATAAATAAAATCCTAATAGGAGAGATATATTATCAGAAACTAGATCATCTTGTTTCAAACAAAATGTATTCAAGATCAAAAGGTCCTGTGACACTTTTGACAAAACAACCAACAGAAGGAAAATCAAAAATGGGTGGTTTGAGACTAGGTGAAATGGAAAAAGACTGTTTAATTGCACACGGTGCTTCGTTGCTTTTGAAGGAAAGATTTGATTCAGATAAGATAATGATATCAATATGCAAAGATTGTGGTATAGAAGCTATAAATGATAGGGTTAAAAATAAAAAATTCTGCCCAATGTGTGGTGGTTCAAAGACTGTTGATATTGACATGTCATATGCTTTCAAACTTTTACTAGACGAGCTAAAAAGCATGGCAATATATCCAAAAATAATTGTTGATGAGGATTTGGGAATTATTGATAAAATGGTGTTTGGTATATTAACACCTGAAATGATAAAGAAAATATCAGCATCAAAAATAAGTAAAACAGAATTGTATGATCAAGAAGGCTATCCTGTTGAAGGAGGCTTGATGGATCCAAGACTTGGCGTTATAGATCCTGGATTGAGATGCAGAACATGCGGTGGAACAGTTGGTGATTGCAAAGGTCATTTCGGATACCTTGAATTGACAAAACCAGTGATACATGTAAATTACGCAAAGCTAATTTACAATATTTTAAGGTTCACATGCAGAAAATGCAACAAGGTTTTGATAAGTCCTGATGATGTTGCAAAGTTCAAAGAAGGCAAAAAGTCAATGAAGAGACTAAAGACATTCATAAAATCAACATGCCCATATTGCAAAGAAAAACAGGGTAAGATAAAATACATCAAACCTACTACATATCAGGAAGATTCTGAAATATTGACAGCAGTGCAAGTAAGAGAAAGATTGGAAAAAATACCTGATAGCGAGCTAGAATATTTTGGTCTTAGAAAAATGAGGCCTGAAAATTTGGTTTTAACACTACTTCCAGTTCCACCAGTAACTGTGAGACCTTCTATAACTTTGGAAACAGGTGAAAGATCAGAAGATGATTTGACACACAAGCTTGTAGATATTGTTAGAATAAACAAAAGATTGAGGGAAAATATAGAGTTGGGTGCACCTGATTTTATAATACAAGATTTATGGGAGCTTTTACAATATCACGTTGCAACTTATATGAATAATGAAATAACGGGCGTACCACCAGCTAGACATAGATCAGGAAGAGTTTTGAAGACATTGGCACAAAGATTAAAGACAAAAGAAGGAAGATTTAGAAGCAATTTGATTGGTAAGAGAGTTAACTTTTCTGCAAGAACAGTTGTTAGCCCAGATCCATTTTTAGATATAAATGAGGTAGGCGTACCATTATCAGTTGCAACAGAATTGACCTTACCAGTTGTTGTAAATGAAAAGAATATTGAAAAGATAAGGCAGATGATAGAGAGATATCCAGAATGGCCAACAATAAATTATGTAAATAGACCAGATGGAAGAAGAAAGAAAGTCACAGAATTGAACAAAGCTGATATAGCAAAAGAAATAGAACCTGGTTATATTGTTGAAAAACAGATAGAGAATGGCGATTGGGCAGTTTTCAATAGACAGCCATCATTACACAGGATGAGCATGATGGGCCATAAGGTAAGAGTAATGCCTTATAATACATTTAGACTGAATTTATCGGTTGCACCGCCTTATAATGCAGATTTTGATGGAGATGAGATGAACCTTCACATACCTCAAACAAAAGAGGCTCAAGTTGAAACAAAAATGCTTACAGAAGTTTCGACACAATTTAGAAGCCCAAGATTTAGTAGTGTTATAATAGGTGCAATAAATGATCATATAACAGGCTTGTACATACTGACAACAAAAATGAAGTTTTCAAGAAAAGATACAGTCTCTATTGTAAAGGCATGTGATCCAGAAATTCAAGTTCCTGACAAAAAAGAATTTACAGGAAAGGAAATATTCAGCTTATTCTTGCCAAAAGATTTTGATTTTGAATATTCAAAAGGAGATTTGAAAGTTGTGATAGAAAACGGTCAACTAGTAGAAGGAATAATCGATGAAAACGGTTTGGGTGCATTTAAAGGAAAACTGCTTGATGAAATTGAGAGAAGATATGGTGGTGAATTTACAAGGAAGTTGCTCTTTAACATGACAAAACTTTCTCTTGAAGTGTTGATGAGATATGGCTTTACTACTTCAATATCTGATTATGACATTGATGAGAAGATAGTAAAACAAATAAATGATTTGCTTGAAAATGCAAAGAAAGAGATAAATGACATGATAAAAGATTTCAAAAAAGGCAAGATAAAAGAAATAGTAGGAAGAACAAAGAGAGAGACATTTGAAACATTGGTTAAAATAAAATTGGCTGATTTGCTAAATCAGATAACAACACTTGTCGCAAAGAACATAAAAGAGAATTCAATTTACATAATGGCTAAAAGTGGTGCTAGAGGCAGTCTAGTTAACATGGTTCAGTGCATTGCATGCCTTGGTCAAGAAACAATTAGAGGTGAAAGAATAAGGATAGGTTATTATAAAAGAACTTTGCCTCATTTTGAAAAAGGTGATATGAGTTTAGAATCAAGAGGTTTTGTTAGACACGGCTATAAAAATGGTTTGACACCGTTTGAATTTTTCTTTGATGCAATGAACAGTAGAGAAGGTCTTATGGATAAATCTTTAAAGACAAGACATAGTGGTTATCTTGAAAGAAGATTGATAGGTGCATTAAAAGATTTGAAAGTAGAGTACGATGGTACTGTAAGAGATGCTTCAAAGAAAATTGTTCAGTTTATTGCTGCTGAAGATGGTTTAGACCCATCGAGAATACAAAAAGGTGGTATAGATGTCGGAAAAATCGCTGAAAGATTATTTGGATGAATTACCTAAAAGTATAGTTGAGCAAATCGATCAAGTTTCATCTAAAATGAAATTGAATGAAAAACAAAAAGAACAGCTTACAAAAGAAGTTATTAAAGAATATTTCAAAAGTGCATTTCAACCTGGTGAAGCAATAGGAATAATTTCTGCTCAATCAATTTCAGAACCAGCAACGCAGATGACTATGCGTACTTACCACTTTGCTGCATCAGCTGGTATTCAGGTTACATTAGGTTTACCTAGATTAATAGAAATTTTTGATGCTAGAAAAGAGCCCACAACTCCAGCGATGACAATATATCTTAAGCAAAAATACAACACAAAAGAAAAGGCTGAAGAGTTTGCAAAAAGTATCAAAGAAAAGAAAGTAAAGTATTTTGCAAAATCTGTTTCAATTGATCTTACAAACAAAAAAATAAAAATAGAGTTGGATAAGATAAAAAAATCTGAATTAACGGAAGTGATAGAAAAATTAACAAAGCAACTGAAAGATTTCAAGGTAAAAGAGCTTACAAATGCAATATCAATAGAAGCAAACCAAAATATGTCGATTAAAGATTTAGAAAAGTGGAAGAGAAAAATACTTTCATTTTATGTTTCTGGTATTCAGAATATAAAGAATACTGCCATCATAAAAGAAGGGGAAAATTGGGTTATAAAAACACTTGGTTCAAATTTGGAAAAAATATTTCAATTAGAAGAAGTTGACACAACAAAGAGCTATTCAAATAATATACATGAAGTTGCAAGTATTTTAGGTATCGAGGCAGCTAGAACAATTCTGATAAAAGAAATAATTGATACATTGAAACAGCAAGGTTTGAATGTAGACGAAAGACATATAACTCTTGTAGCCGATATTATGACTTTGACAGGAGAAATAAGGGCGGTAGGCAGATACGGTGTTGCAGGTACACAATCATCAGTACTTGCAAGAGCTGGATTTGAAGAAACAATAAAACATCTAGTAAAAGCATCAGTAAGAAACGAAGTAGATGACTTTGAAGGAATATTCGATAATGTAATGATAAATCAGCAAGTACCTGTTGGAACTGGGATGTTTGAATTGATATCAAAAATAGGTGAAGAATGATGGATTTGGCAAACCTTATAAGAGAGAAAGTAAAAAAGAAAGAAGTAGTTATAGGATATAATAATGTAATAAAAATTTTGAAAACAGGAAAACCTAAAATGATAGTTTTAGCTAACAACATTCCTCAGGATAGAAAAGATATCATAATTCACAATGCAAAAATCGCCAAAGTTGAGGTTAAAGAGTTTGACAATGACAATGTCAACTTGGGTCTAGTATGTGGCAAGCCTTTTTCAGTAAGCGTTTTAGCAATCAAAGGGAGTTAAATGGCAATAGAACTAGATACAAAAACAATAAGAATGCTCAATCTTTTTGAAAACATTACTAATGTGCATGTTATAGATTGCTTTGAAAATGGCAATGTAGTCTATTATATAGTTGAAGAAGGCAAAGCTGGTCTAGCAATAGGCAAGGCAGGATCATCTATAAAACATATAGAGAAGCTACTTGGTAAATCAGTCAAAGTTTATGAATATGCATCAGATCCATCAGAATTTGTAAAAAGTATAATGCCATGGGTAAAAGATGTCAAGATTGTGGAGGAAAATGGTAAAAACATAGCAGAGATAAAGATAAATAAACAAGATAAAGGTTTAGTAATGGGAAGAGACGGTGAAAAGCTTAAAATATTTAAAGAGATACTTAAACGAATACATAACATAAATGATATAAGGTTGAAGTAGATGGCAAGAGGAGAATTTTCAGCTAGAAAATTGCGCAAGTCTAGGCAAAAGTTTAGATGGAAAGATGTCAAATATATGAAGAGGCAGCTGCAATTAAAGAAAAAAGAACCTTTTGAAGGATCACCTCAAGCAAGAGGTATTGTTCTAGCAAAAAGGACAGTTGAACAGAAACAGCCATCATCAGGTTTAATTAAAGCAGTAAGAGTTCAACTCATCAAAAACAATGTTCAAGTCACAGCATTTGTACCAGGCAATCATGCAATAGATCATATAAACGAGCATGATGAAGTTGTTCTTGAAGGTGTTGGTGGTTCTCAGGGCGGTCCTATCGGTTCTCAATGGGGTTTAAAATATCAAGTTATAAAAGTTAATGGCATTTCACTCAAAGAAATTTTAAAAGGCAAAAAGCAAAAACCAACGAGGTAATTTAGATGCCAGAAATGAAACTTTTTAACAGATGGTCTTTTGAAGGTATAGAAGTTAAAGATCCTGGTATAAGACCTTATATAAATTTGAAACAATGCATAATTCCAAAATCGGGAGGAAAATTTTCCAAAAGTAAATTTCACAAGTCAAACATGAACATAGTTGAAAGATTTGCAAACAAACTAATGGTGGCTGGCCATAAAGGCAAAAAACATTTAATAACATCTGGAAGAAATACTGGAAAGTCTGATACTGTTTATAAAATAATAGAACAGGTTTTTGAAAAATTAGAAAAAAGAACAAATGAAAACCCAATAAAGATATTTGTTGCAGCTATAGAAAACGCTGCTTTGCGTGAAGAATTAACAGCTTATCAAGTTGGAGGTTCTATTGTTAGAAAAGCAGTTGTTACATCTCCACAAAGGAGGGTTGATCAAGCTTTGGCGATAATAACACAATCTGCTTACAGGAAAGCTTTTGGCAAAAAAAGGACAATGGTTGATGAATTGGTAGATGAAATATTTTACGCTTATAAAAATGATGCTTCTAAATCAGAAGCGATTAAAGAGAAAGAAAGAATAGAAAAAGAAGCAGACGCTTCAAGGTGATTTTAATGGCAGAAAAATCAATGACAGAAAGAGTATTAGAGTTGATGAAGAATCCAAAACACATAAGAAATATTGGTACATGCGCACATATAGATCATGGAAAGACTACATTCTCTGATAATCTTTTGGCAGGAGCAGGTATGATTTCTGAAAAGCTTGCAGGCAAACAACTATTCATGGATTTTGATCCTCAAGAGCAAGAGAGAGGAATTACCATTTGGTCTGCTAATGCTAGCATGGTTCATGAATTCAACAACGAGGATTATTTGATCAATCTTATAGATACGCCAGGTCATGTTGATTTTGGTGGCGATGTCACGAGAGCAATGAGAGCTGTTGATGGTTCTATAGTTTTGGTAGATGCTGTTGAAAGCGTAATGCCGCAGACAGAAACAGTTATCAGACAGTCGCTAAGAGAAAGAGTAAAGCCTGTTTTGTTTATAAACAAAGTTGATAGATTGATAAAAGAATTAAAGCTAACGCCAGAGCAAATGATGGAAAGATTTACAAAAATAATAGCTGATGTAAATTATTTGATACAAAAATATGCAGAAGATGAGTTCAAAACCAAATGGTATGTTAATGTTGAAAATGGATCAGTTGCATTTGGCTCTGCTTTGAGGAAATGGGGTATATCTGTGCCTTTTATGAAAAAACATGGCATTACATTCAAGGATATAATAGATTATACGATCAATGAGAAAGAAGAAGAATTGGCAAAAATATCACCATTGCACAAAGTAGTTTTGGATATGATTATAACACACTTGCCTTCACCAATAGACGCTCAAAAGTATAGAATACCAAAAATATGGAAAGGTGATATAGAGAGCGATGTTGGCAAAGATATGTTGGCAGTTAATCCAAACGGCACGTTAGCAGCTGTTGTTACAAAATTAATGCCTGATCCTCATGCTGGTTATGTTGCAACTGCAAGAATATTTTCTGGCACTTTAAAAACAGGAGATGAAGTTTATTTGATTGGTCAAAAGAAAAAACAGAGAGTTCAACAGGTAAACATTTACAAAGGGCCGCATAGACTGCAAGTAGACGAAGTAGTTGCAGGCAATATTGTAGGTATTGTTGGATTAGGTGAAGCTTTTTCTGGAGAGACTATATGCAATCCTGATAAGCTTATAGAACCTTTTGAACAGATAACACACATTTTTGAGCCTGTTGTAACAAAGGCAATAGAGCCTAAAAATCCAGGAGATCTAGCAAAGCTAACAGCATTTTTAAAGAAACTTGAGAGAGAGGATACAACTATCAAAGTTAAGATAGATGAAGAAACAGGCGAATATCTAGTATCTGGTTTGGGTGAATTGCATTTAGATGCAAAAGTTGAGAGAAAGCTTCAAGAAATAGGAATAGAATTTACAACAACACCGCCTATTGTTGTTTATAGAGAGACAGTTACAGCTAAATCACCTATAGTTGAAGGTAAATCGCCTAACAAACACAATAAATTCTACATTACAGTCGAGCCAATTGATCCTAAAATTGAAGAGGCAATAAATAAGGGTGACATACCAAATGAAGTTGATTTCAAAAAGAAGCACTTGGATGTGCAGAAAAAACTAGTTGATTTAGGCATGAGTCCAGCTGAAGTTAAGAATGTATGGCTGATTTACAACAAAGGCATGCTTGTAGATAACACAAAAGGTATTCAATATTTGAATGAAGTTGAGGAATTGCTTAAAGAGGCTTTCAGAAATGTAATGGATGATGGACCACAGACAAGAGAGCCTTGCACAGGAATAAAGGTAAGTTTGATAAATGCTGAATTACATGAAGATACAGTACACAGAGGTCCTGGTCAGATTTTGCCTGCATTTAGTCATGCTATAATGTCTGCTATGATGAAGGCAGACCCTGTTATTCTAGAACCAAAACAGATAATAAGAATAGATACACCAAGCGAAATGATGGGTGGAGCAATTAAAGAAATACAAAACAGAAGAGGACAGATTCTTGACATGGAAGAGGAGAGAGGCGTAACAATAATTAGATGCAAATTGCCTGTTTCAGAAATGTTTGGCTTTAATTCATCATTAAAATCAGCAACAGGAGGAAAAGGTTTTTATAGTTTAATTGATGTAATCTTTGAGAGAATTCCAAAGGAGTTACAGCAACAAACAATAAAGAAGATTAGGCAAAGAAAAGGACTTCCTGAGGAAATTCCAAAGTTTGAATAAAACGTTTAATATTTAAAAACTTACGATATAATAAATGTAGGAGGTGTAGTCATGGCTGAATTACCAAAAATTAACATCATGACAGCAGGTCACGTAGACGCTGGCAAGTCAACACTTATAGGCAGATTACTATTTGATTCTGGTGCTATAAGAGAAGATCAAATGAGAAAGTTGAAAGAGTTAGCTAAAGAATTAAAGAAAGAAACATTTGAGTTCGCATTTCTTATGGATAGACTAAAGGAGGAAAGAGAAAGAGGAGTTACAATAGATATTATGCATACTCCATTTGAAAGCAAGAAATATTATTATACTGTCATAGATGCTCCTGGACACAGAGATTTTGTTAAAAACATGATTACTGGAGCTTCACAGGCAGATGCTGCTATTTTGGTTGTTTCTGCAAAGCCAGGTGAAGGTATACAAGAGCAGACAAGAGAGCACACATTCTTGCTCAAAGTTCTAGGCATCAACCAATTGTTGGTTGCAATCAATAAAATGGATGCCGCAAACTATGATGAAAAGAGATACAATGAGCTAGTAGCAGATGTAAAGAAATTGTTGCAAAGCGTTGGTTACAAAGTTGACACAATGCCATTTGTACCAGTTTCAGCTTATGTTGGCGATAATGTAGTACACAAATCAGATAAAATGCCTTGGTACAAAGGTCCAACACTAGTTGATGCAATGGATTCTACAATACAACCACCTGAACAACCTATCGACAAGCCTTTGAGAATACCAATACAAGATGCATATTCAATTACAGGTGTAGGTACAGTTCCAGTAGGCAGAGTTGAAACAGGTGTTTTGAAAGTGAATGACAAAGTAATATTCATGCCATCTGGAGCAGTTGGTGAAGTAAAGACAATAGAAATGTTCCACAAGCAACAACCAGAAGCAAGGCCAGGTGATAATATTGGCTTTAATGTCAGAGGCATTGGTAAAAATGATGCTAAAAGAGGAGATGTTTGCGGACATGTAAACAACCCACCAACAGTTGCAAAAGAATTTACAGCACAGATTATTGTTTTAAACCATCCAACAGTTATTACAGTGGGCTACACCCCTGTATTCCATCTAGGTACAGCAAGTGTTGCATGCAGAATTGAAGAGATTATTGCTAAAATAGATCCAAAAACAGGTGCAGTTGTACAAGAACACCCAGACTTTATCAAGACTGGTGATGCTGCAAGAGTAAGAGTAATACCAACAAAGCCAATGGTTGTTGAAAAGCAGTCTGACATACCTCAATTGGCTAGGTTTGCTATCAGAGATATGGGTCAAACAGTTGCAGCAGGTATAGTCTTAGATGTAGTGCCTGTTAAAAAATAAGGGTTAAATTCTTTCCCTTTCTTTTAATTTTATGACTTATGCTGTTATAGAGTGTAATAGAAAAGACTGCCCTAAACAATGTCCATATAACATTCTTGAATTGGACTTGGACTTGCTTAGAACATCTAAACCATCAGGCAAGGTTGTAATAGGAAATAATGGCTTGCATTGCCAACTAGGTCAATCTGTTGGTACAGTTTATTTTTTTGATGAAAAGCCTGCAAATCCACCTAATTTGTTTTTATATGGCTGACAAAAATTATTTAAATATAATTAGAATTAATATTGAGAGTGATTTGAATGCAAATGGCAAGGATAAGGCTATCAGGAAGAGATCCAAAAAAGCTTGATAGCATTTGCAATGAAATTATTGATATTGCTAAGAAATTTGGCGTAGATTGGAAAGGTCCTGTTCCTTTGCCAACAAAAAAGATGAAAGTAGTTACATTAAAGACACCTTGTGGTGATGGCACTGGCCATGGAAATGCTACTTTTGATAGATGGGAGATGAGGATTCACAAAAGACTTGTTGATTTGCAAGCAGATGACAGAGTTTTAAGGCAAGTTTTGAGAGTTCAAATACCGCAAGATATACACATACAAATCAATTTCAGGGATTAATTTCTAAATGAATAATATTGTGCCTGCTATTATAAACAATATCCCTATAAAACTTTTCAGATTAAACTCCTCTCCTAAAAAGATTAGTGCGAAGATAAACACAAAGATTATGCTAGTTCTGTCTATTGCGGCAACTTTTGATGCTTGACCTAATTTTAAAGCAAAAAAGTAAAATAACCATGACAATGCTCCTGCTAAACCACTAAAAAATATGAATATAATAGCGTTGCCTTTTAACTGCTGAAAGTTGTTCAACTTGCCTGAAAACAAAGCTATTAACAACAGTGAGATAAACATTATTCCAGCTCTAACTGTTGTTGCTAATGTTGAATCAACTTCTTTCAAACCTATTTTGCCTAAAATTGCAACACAAGCAGCCATTATTGCAGAAAGCAATGAAAGCACAAGCCAATCATAGGACATTGTTAATTTTATTGAATTATTTAGAAATAAAATTATTCTTTGAATGATATTACATTATATTTGAAAATTTCTAATTTTGATTTTTTCCATTCATCCATAGGCAAATTTGCTTTCAAGCATAATTCACTTAAAAATAGTTTTTTGTCAGGAATTTTTTCCCAAACTTGAGGAAGAAAAGTAGCCGATTTAAAACCTGATTTAATTATCAATCCATCTTTCCCAATTTTTATTTTTCTCAATAACTCGCCAACATTTTTATAAATTATTTTTTTTGGCTCTGTTAAAATTGAAATCTCTATTCCTATATCATCCATTTCATTATATTCAACAGGATGAAATCTTGGATCATAAAAAGCAGCTGAAACAGCGTTCTTTATCACAGCTATATATAATGGATCTATTGGCTGTATAGTGCCTATACATCCTCTAAGCATTCCATTTTTTTCCAATGTAACAAACACACCTTTCTTTTGTTTTAATTTTTCATTGACATTTTCTATATTCAACAATTCCCTTTTTTCTAAAAAATACTCTATACTTTTTCTTGCCAAATTCAAAAGAAATTTCTTATCTTGCTTTTTATATTCATTCATAAAACGCATAACACCCATAACCAACCACTTGATCTTTATCTCCAGTGATATCACCAGAGTTTGCGTAAAATAATTTCTTGCCTAACCAACCACTGTCGTTTGCTATTTTCATTAATGATAGTATTGCTGTTTTGCCACAAGCTTCAATTTTTTCGGCATTTTTTATGTCCAAATTTGGTATAGACTTGTTTGCCTTTTCATCAATCTTAACAGCTGTTTTATAATCATAATAATGGCTTAAATCAGAACTAGCTATAATAATTGTTTTATTGTCAATCAACTTTTCAATTTGATCTGCTATAAATTCATAATCATCATCTCCAATGCTGATTGGTATTATCTTAAAATCATCTAATACTTTTTGTAGAAAAGGAAGCTGAACTTCTATTGAATGTTCATATCTGTGCGCTTCTTCAAAATCCAAAAATTCTGTTTTTACTTTTTCAACTTTGACTTTGCCCAAAGGAGTTTCCCAAAATTCAGCGGTAGAAATTGATGAACCGGCAAATGGAATAAAATGTGACGGACCAAGCAAAACAATTCTGTTCATTTTGAGCGATTTTATTATCTTGTATCCAAAAGCAGCAACTTTACCTGAATACAGATAGCCAGCATGGGGCATTACAAACCCTTTTGCATCTATTCTTTCTGCTTTTACATTTTCTAAGAATTCATCAATCATTCTTTCTAGCTTTTCTTTATCTTTTGGATAGAACTTTCCAGCAGCAAAAGCTTTTCTTATCACACCCAAACACCACTTATTTTATAACCACATTTACATTTACCTTTATTCAAATTATTTTTTATATTGAAGAAGCCGCGTCTTTCTATAACCAAAGAATTGCATTTTGGACAGAAAGTGTTTTCATATTTTCCAGCAGAGATATTGCCAACATACACGTATTTCAATCCAACCCTTTTCCCTATTTTGTATGCTTTTATCAGTGTAGATATAGGTGTAGGCTTGGCATCAACCATTTTATAATCAGGATGAAATGCAGTTACATGCCATGGTATTTCATTGCTTACAGACAAGATGAAATCAGCAATTTGATTTAATTCTTTATCAGAATCGTTTTTTCCTGGTATGATCAATGTTGTTATTTCAACCCAAACACCGAGATTGTATAACTTTTCTATGTTTTTCAAAACAGGCTCTAATTTTGCCTTGCATATTTTCAAATAAAATTCATCTGAAAATGACTTTAGATCAATATTTGCAGCGTCTAAATATTTTTTTATTTTCGCTATAGCTTCTTTAGATTCATAACCATTGCTGACAAAAACATTTTTTATTCCTTTTCCTTTAGCCAATTTAGCCGTATCATATGCATATTCAAAAAAAACAGCAGGCTCATTGTATGTATAAGCAATTGATGGGATTTTGTTTTTTGAAGTATATTCAACAATATCATTTGGCATAAGATCATGCGAGCTGCTTAAAATTTCTTCAAGCAATTCATCTTTATTTTCTTTAAATCTTATCTCTCTTGTTGGCTGTGAAATGTCCCAATTTTGACAAAATAAACAACCAAAATCACAACCAAAGGTGCCAAAAGAAAATATTCTGCTTCCAGGCAAGAAGTGGTATAGCGGCTTTTTTTCAACAGGATCAACATTTACAGCAGCTGCCTTGCCGTATACCATTAGGAAAAGATTGCCGTTTATATTTTTTCTTATGCCACACAAACCTGTCTGATTTTTCTGTATGATGCAATAATGAGAACATGCTGTGCATTTGACGTTTTCATTAATTTTTTTATATAGCAAACATTTCTTCATAATTATATTTTGGTTAGAAATAAATTTAGACTATCTTTTAAAATGTTTGCCACAAATAATTGTTTATGTTTATTTTAGGTCATATAGGCATAACAGCATTTTTAGCATCAATTTTAGGCTTACCAATACTGATTGCTGCAATATCATCACAAATACCAGATTTAATAGACAAACCTTTGTTTTTGCTTGGTATATTTCCTTCAGGTCGTTATATAGGACATACTCTTTTATTTGTTATTTTGTTTGGGTTTATGACATATATTATAACTAAAAGAAAGGTAATTTCAATAGCAGTATCGTTTGGCATGCTAATGCATTTGTTTGAAGATTTACCGTATTTCATTCCATGGTTTTATCCGTTCATAAATTACATCTTTCCTACAGGTCCATTTGAATTTCAATACACTTTGAAGCTATTTTTACTGGATTTAACAGGCATAGTGTTGCTAGTTGCTCTTTACTTAAAAAACAATGGTTTCAAGAAAGAAATAAATGATGTAAGAAGAGTTTTTGTAAAAATAATAAAATCTAATAGTTGAATGCTATAATATTATTATGGAATTATTTTTGCTTGATGCAGATTATGAAATAGATGATGGAAAGGGAGTTATAGAGCTGTTTTGCAAGGATAAAGAAGGAAAAACTGTTGTAATCAAGCATCCATATCAATCATACTTTTATATTCTTACAGGTTTTAAAGATAGAGTTATTGAAAAACTTAATGAAATTGGGATAAAAAAAGTTGAGGTTGTTGAAAGAATTGTTGATGGAAACTTTAGAAAAGTACTCAAAGTCTTTGTAGATAACCCAAGAGATGTTCAGAAAATAAGAGAAGAGATCAAAGACTGGAAGGAGATTGAAGATATCTATGAGTTTACAGTTCCTTATGTATACAAATTTTTGCTTGAAACTGAGATTGAGCCTTGCGGATGGATAAATTATGACAGCAATGCAAGAAAAATAGAATCAGATTTTCAACCAAAAATTAAAATAATGTCGTTTGACATTGAGGTTATAGATGATGAGAATGATGAAAAGATTGTGATGATTTCACTTGCAGACAATTCTGGTTTCAAGAAAATACTATCGTTGAAAAAATCAAAATCATCTTTTGTACAAAGCTTTAACAGCGAAAAAGAGTTGATAGAAAAGTTTGTTGAAATAGTAAATGAAAGAGATCCTGATATTATTTTGACATATAATGGCGATGCTTTTGATTTTGTCAAGCTTAAAACAAAATCATCAAAACTAAAAATTGGCTTGAACATAGGCAGAAACGGCGAACAAATAAAGTTTGAGAGAAGAGGAAGAGGTTCAGCAGCATTAATTAAAGGCAGAGTTCACATAGACATTTACAATTTTGTTGATCACATACTTTCTAATTCGCTAAAGACAGAAGTTTTGACATTAGACGAGGTTGCAAAAGAACTTTTGGGAGAGGAGAAGATAAAAATCAGTTGGTCTGAAGTAAAAGAAAAATGGAAAAAAGACGATATAGAGCATCTTGTTAAATATTCTCAGAAAGATGCCGAAATAACTTTGGCTTTGGGTGAATATTTGTTACCGCAAATATTTTCTCTTTCAAAAATGGCATCAAGCTTACCTTTTGACACATCAAGATATTATTATTCTCAACTTGTTGAGCATTTTCTTATGAAGAAATCTGTGCACGACAAGAGGATAATACCAAATATGCCAAGGTATGATGAAATAAATGAAAGAAAGCAAGTTATGCCTTACACAGGCGCTATAGTGATAGAACCAAAAACAGGTTTGCATGAGAATGTTGCAGTGTTTGATTTTCAGAGCTTGTATCCAAGCATAATTGTAACTCATAATATTTCTCCAGAAACGCTTAATTGCGGACATACTGAATGTAGAAACAGAAACACAACGCCAGAAAGCAAAAATTATTATTGTGTTCAGACACGGGGTTTTATTTCAAAACATTTAGAAGAGATAATTCATGAAAGAAGAAGAATAAAAGAAATGATAAAAGATGAAAAGAATAAGCAAAAGATTAATCTGCTAAAAAACCAACAATACTCACTAAAAATAATAGCAAATGCAATGTATGGTTACTTTGGCTATCCAGGATCAAGATGGTATTGCCGAAGCTGTGGCGAGTCATGCGCAGCTTTTGGCCGTTATTATATAACTTTTGTTTTGCAAAGTGCTGCTGAAAATGGCTTTGATGTAATATATGCTGACACAGATTCATGTTTTGTTAAGTTAGAGAAAGAAAACGATTTGGAAAAAATATTAAAGTGGAACAAAAAAGTGAATGATGAATTGCCAGGAATAATAGAATTAGAATATAGAGATTTTTATCCAGCTGGAATTTTTGTTGCAAAAAAAGCTGATGAGAAAGGTGCTAAAAAGAGATATGCACTGCTTACGAAGGATGCTAAACTTGAAATAAGAGGATTTGAAACAGTTAGAAGAGATTGGTGTGAATTGGCAAAAAAAGTTCAACATGAAGTTTTGAGGATAATTCTTGTTGAAAAAAATCTTGACAAAGCGGTAAATTATGTTAAAAACACTATAAAAGAGTTGAATGCAGGAAAAGCAAAAATAGAAGATTTGGCAATAAAAACACAACTAGTTATGCCTTTATCAGAATACAAGCAAATCGGGCCACATGTCAAAGTTGGAATGAAATTAAAGCAGAAAGGTATAGATGTTGTTGAAGGAATGATCTTGCAATATGTCATTACAAAAGGCAAGGGAAGCATTTCTGACAGAGCAGAGCCACTGGAATTTGCGAAAGAAAAAGATTATGATCCTGATTATTATGTCAACAATCAAATATTGCCAGCTGCTTTGAGAGTTTTACAAGCGTTTAACATAAACGAAGATTTGTCAATAGACAAGAATAGCAGCTTACACAAGTGGTTCAAATAGTATTTATTTGTAAAAAACATTAATACTCAACCAAGAAATCTTCGGGCTTTAGCCCGTAGATGAATTGGTTGCCTTCTTCTATTACGAAATATAAAATAAAAAATAGGAGCAGAGCTCCACTCAATAGGAATATGTCTAGCTTTAGCTATAGAGTTCTGCTTACTTAAAGCTTTGCGAGGTGTTGTTATGGATCAATTCAATAGCTTTAGCCATAGCATTGGAAATAATATTCACCATCTAGAATGGTGCACTAAATATAGATACAAGATGTTTAGAAAAAAAAGACTGAGAGAATATTGCAAAGATATTTTGTATATGATAGCTAGACGTCATAAAATAGAAATATTGGAATTAGCAGTGATGGAAGATCATGTGCATGTCATAGCTCAGTTGCCGCCATATATGTCCCAGTCTAAAGCTGTTCAATTGTTAAAAGGTGCATCGTCTTATGAGCTATTTAGGCTAATACCAAATTATAGATTGAGATATCCTAAAGGAAGTTTCTGGTCTAAAGGAAATTTCAAGGATACTATTGGCAGAGTGACGATAGAAGTTGCAAAGAAATATGTTCGTGAACAGCAGATGCAATTAGTTCACTTCACGAAATTAATAGGAAACTGCGGACTTTAGTCCGCAGAGGATGTCATTCCTAATGATATGTTAAGATATCACAATACTTTTCATAAAGGTAGACTAGGAGTTACCATAGGTGTCACATATTGGGGGGATAAACCTGATATAAATCAATTTGGTACAGTAAGATTTGATGAAGAAGGCAGAGTGATGGAATTTAGAGAAAAATCCCCAGAGCCAGCGTCTTTATATATAAACACAGGAATTGTGATGTTTTCTCCTGAGGTAATTCGGCCTTTGAGAGGAAGTTCTTCAGAGCTTAAAGATTTAGGTGGCCATGTTATACCTTATCTTTTGCAAAAGGATGTTTCAGTTTGTGCATATGGACATCAAACTAAAGGATTTGAACAAATACGAGATTGGGTTGATTTTGGGACAGTAGAAGCATATTTGAGGGCAAATGGTAATGTTTTGAAAGGAGTTTACGACTGGTTTGAATTTCAAAATTATGAAAAATTGGAAGGAGATAGATACAGTGTTTTAGTTCATAGAAATTCTTTTGAAGCTTTAAAAGAAGCACTGAAAAGTGGCAGAGTTAGTTTGGAAGGCAGATCTATTATAGGTTCAGGAATGAATTTAGTCGGTCCTGTATCAATATCTAACGCTGTTATAGGACATAATACAATTATTGGAAACTCAGAAATATCAGGAACTCAAGAATATCCAACTGTACTACTAGATACATCTACAATAATTAATTCAGAATTACATTCATCAATTGTCGGCTATAGTTCTTGTTTAAATGCAGAGAATAGGAAATCATCAATGGGCGAATTTTCTGTAATAGGCAACAACATAACAGTTACAAACGCTAGAATTGATCCAAGAGTGAGAGTTGCAGATTCAAGATATACAGATTTGATTTTATCAACAAACAAGTATGAAATAGTTTACGCTAGCGATAATCTGATATTTTTTGTTGAAAAACAAAATAATTATAATCCATTTAGATGATTGAAAATTCTTTGAATTCGTTTTTATAATTTTGTTCTCTTGCATCTATTTTATCAACTCTTGCTAAAACAGGCCCTTTGCTAATATAAATCAAAAAATTTTTTATTTTTTCATCATCACCTTCAGCAATTATTTCAACTCTTCCGTCATTCAAATTCCTTACCCAACCCTTTATACCAAGTTTTTCAGCAACAGTTTTTGTAAACCATCTAAAATTGACGCCTTGAACACGACCAGAAACAAAAATATGAACGCGCTTCATATATATTATTTCATTATTTCAATTTTTATCCTTGACCAAACGGTCTGAACTGTTTGTTTATCAAGAAAATCAGTTTTTTGTTATAGTTGACTATAACATATTTTTTATTTATTTTCAAGATGATAAACTATTTTTATGAAGTATGAAAAGGCTTATGACGTCCAGCAAATTATGAAAAAAATTGTTAATGTATTAAATATGCAGAATATAGACATCAACAGAATAGTTTGTATGCGAAGTTATGGATCAAAAAGTAAGGCAATAGCAAGAATTTGGAGTTTTCCGAAAATATTTCAAAAAGCACTTGATTGTTCATCATATTATGTAATAGAAGTGATTTCAGAAAGATTTGACAAATTAAATGAAGATGAAAAGGAAAAGGCAATAATACACGAGCTGATGCACATACCAAAAAGTTTTTCTGGTGGATTGTTGCCGCACAAACATCATTCACAAAAAATAAACAGAGAAACTGTGGACAAACTTTATTTAAAGTACAAAATGAAATCTTTATAATTGAAGACATGCAAAGTGATTTTTATGATAGAATTCTATATCAAAACAATAAAAGATCAGAATTTACAAAAAATAACAGAGTTCAAGCCTGGTTGTTGGATAAATTTGGAAGCGCCTGAAAAACATGAAATAGAAGAAATTTCCAAAGATTTGAAAATAGATGAAGTATGGATAAATAGCTGTTTGGATATAGATGAAAAATCAAGAGTTGAAACAGAAAACGGAAATGTGTTGCTGATAACAAGAATTCCTTACAAAGATGAGGATGAAATAACAACTCTGCCTTTTGGTATAATAATAACAAAAGACTGCTTGCTAACTGTTTCAAGCTTGGATAATCTTATTCTTCAAGACATAAAAAATGAAAAAATCAAAGTTTATACAACCCAAAGAGTAAGATTTGTCTTGAAGGTATTTGAAAGAATAAACAGACATTATGACAAGTTTTTGACTGAATTAAGAAGAAAATCAGAAATGATAGAGGACATGCTGACAACATCTCTAAGCAACAAAGAGATAGAGAATTTGCTTAAAATACAGAAAACTTTGATATATTTCAGCAGTGCTGTTGTGGCAAACGAAATAGTATTTGAAAAAGTAAATTCAGGAAAGATTTTGAAACTTTATGAGGAAGACAAAGATATAACAGATGAGATTGTCTTGTCAAATAAAGAGATATACGAGGCTATAAAAATAATGAGAGACGTTTTGAGCAACACTTTAGACGCATATGCTTCAATAATATCAAATAATTTGAACATAGTCATGAAATTCTTAGCATCTGTCAGCATAATATTAGCATTTCCTGTGATGATAGCATCTTACTATGGTATGAACGTAGGCTTGCCGTTTCAAAACGAGCCTTATGCTTTTGGATTAATTTTGCTAATGTCTTTGATATCAGTCATAGGAGTATTTGCACTATTCAAGAAAAAGAATTGGCTATAATTTAATTAATAAAATCATTAATATATTGTATGAAAAAACTAAAGATAGGGTGGTTTTCCTTTACCTGTTGTGAGGACTCGACAATAATATTCATAGAATTGATGAATGAGCATTTTAAAGATTGGGAAAAGCTCATAGAATTTAAATACTTCAGAACTTTGAAAAACAATAATTATATGACTGATTTGGATGTTGCTTTTGTTGAAGGTGCAATAGCAAATTACAAAGAAGAGGAAATAGTAAAAGAAATAAGAAAAAACTGCAAAAAGCTAGTAGCAGTTGGGAACTGTGCTTGTGTTGGCAGCCCATCAAATCAAAGGAATTCTTTTGATCAAGAGACAAAACAGGAGATACAGTTTATACTTGACAGGTTTGGTCATAGAGAAAAGGTGTCACCTGTTTCTGAGATTGTCAAAGTTGATGATAGCATTCCAGGCTGTCCAATGTCAGAGCAATTGTTTTTGGAAAAATTAGAGCAATATTTCAGAGAGTTTGGTGTTAAAAATGCATAAGGATTTTGACATAAATATTGATCACATAAGCAAGACAGAAGGTCATGCTGATTTGGAGATAAGAGTAAGGGAAGGTGTTGTTGAAGACGTTAAATTGAAAATAAGCGAGAACAAGAGATTTTATACACAAGCAATAAGAAACAAAGTTTTCAATGGAGTACCACAACTAGTTTCTAGAATATGCGGAACTTGCAGCATAGCACATTTGACTTGCAGCACAGAAGCTGTTGAAAAAGCTTTGAAAATTCAACCATCAGAACAGACAATGCTTTTGAGAAAGCTGACAATGTATGGAATGATGATAAGAGATCATGCTATGCATTTGTATTTTTTTGTCATGCCAGACATTTTAAATAAAGATTCTGTTTTGGAGTTTGATGCTAACGAAAGAAAATGGGTTGAAGACGCCTTTGCTGTTAAAGGAGCTGGCAACAATCTGTCAAAACTAATTGCTGGAAGGGCTGTACATGCCACTTATGAACAAATAGGATATTTTTCAAGTATACCAAAAAAAGACGACATAAAAAAAATGATTGAAGAATTAAAATCAGTCAGGCAAAAAACAATAGATTTAGTTGATTTTCTTTTCAATTGCAATTTCAATTTTGAAAGAAAGACAAATTTTGTCGCATTGTGCACAAATGATTTTAGCTTTTTGGAAGGAAAAATAAAAAGCGCTGATGGAAATGTAATTGAAGAAGAAGATTATTGGGATTATTTGAATAGAGTTGTTATACCTTACTCACAAGCAACAGGTTTTACTTTTCAAGGCAAAGAATATATGGTCGGCGCTTCTGCAAGACTAGCTTTAAACAAGGATGCTTTGCACAAGGAAACAAAAAAAGACCTTTCAAAATACATTAACATATTCCCATCTTACAATGTTTATCATAATAATTTGGCTCAGGCTATTGAAATATTGCATTCAATTGATCATTCTATTGAAATATTGGAAACAGCAGAATTCAAAGATGAACCAAGGCCAGAAATAAAAATGAAAGCTGGAAAAGGCATAGGTGTTGTAGAAGCACCAAGGGGAACGCTATATCACATGATTGATTTGGATGATAATGGAAAAATAAGATATGGTAATTTTGTGATACCAACAGCGCAAAACCAGATAAAAATGGAGAACGACATAAGAGAGCTAGTACCAAAGATAATTGATAAAAACAAGCATGAAATACAACATGAAATTGAAAAGTTGATACGGGCATATGACCCTTGTATGAGTTGTGCCAGCCATTTCTTAAAAATAAAATGGAAATAGAATTATTTTTTGCACAATGAGTTTATCAATTCTGTTACTTGATCTATTGCTTCTTGTTTGTCTATATTAATAGGAACTCCTATTATTGTAACTCTATCAATCATATTTGTGTTTTTCATCAGTTTGAGTGTGTATGCCAAATCAAAATCATGCACTGAAAGTATTCTGTTCACTTCCAAAATGTCTATGTTCGTTATCAATTCAACTTTGCTTATACCTTCAACTGAATCCAAAATATAGAGGTTTCTTCCTTCTTTTTGCAAATCCTCAACAGCGTCAAATTCCTTGAATTCTATATTTGGAAATTTCTTTTGCAAGGTTGTTATTAATGATGGAGGCAAACTATCCTTTCTTACAAGAGGGTTGCCAAAGACTAGAATTTTTGTTATTTTCGTCATCAATAATTATGTTATTTTTAAAATTTATTTTTATTTGATAATCATCAAGTATTAATCTTTAATTCTTTTATTCTTTTCAATGGAAGCTATTATTCTTGCAGGCGGCAAAGGAAGCAGAATGGAATCTGAATATCCGAAGGCATTAACTCCTATAAAAAATAAAACCATTTTAGATTTGCAATTATATTATCTTTTTTTACATGGCGTAAAACGTGTAGTATTAGCTTTGGGTTATGGAAGCAGTGATATAATTAATCATGTTTACCGAGAATGGAATATGCAAAACAGAGGATATGAAATAATTTATTCAGTTGAAAATAACCAAGCAGGTACAGCTGGCGCTTTGAAATTAGCTTTAGAACATTGCAAAGAACCGTATGTGCTTGTGTCGAATTGTGATGATATAGCTGATATAGATATAGCAAGTTTGTACTCAAGGAAGAGAAACACAATATGTGTTGCCCATCCAAGATTGCCTTTTGGCTTGGTGAGACAAGGCGATAATGGATATGCTGAATTTGTTGAAAAGCCACGAATTAATAATATTTGGGTAAGTTGTGGATGGTATCTGATTGCTAAACATGAACAAAGATATCTACCAGATCAGGGTAGTTTGGAAGAAGATGTATTTCAAGCAAGAAGAGTCAGATTAACTATTTTCGAGCACTATGGTTTTTGGATGCCTATAAATACAAGAAAGGATGTTGAAGAATTTGAAAAATCTGAATTGCCCAAAATATTCAAAGATTATTTAAGTTGATGCTTTTTTCGTATTCAGCAAACACAACATTTTTTGCAAAATTCTTGAATATTTCAGGATGTTGAGTGTGTATTGGAAAAACATTTTTAGGTTTTATTGATTTTATAATTTCCTTTATTTCATTTTCGCTTGCATGTCCAGAAGCATGAGCATTTTCAAACTTTAATCTAAAATGATTCAACCAATTCATCATTCTATTATAATCTATTGTCTGCTCTTCGTCGTGCGGCTCTGAAGTAGAATAAATATATGTGCTATTTGCTTCAGGTTTTAAATCAATCAATTCTTTCAAATCGTAATAGTCAAGAAAAACAACAAATTTGTTCTGTTTTTTTCTGACATCATCAGCTGTTACAGTTTCATAATTTAGAAACTTCCTTTCCCATGTTGCATAATCATTTTCTGTATAAGTTCCCCATGATGCTTTATGTAGATATATCTTCACATCCTTTAATTTAGGTATTTTCAAACCTTTGTCTGCTTGCAATTCTTCCAAAAGATAAGCAAGCTTTGTCGATATTGCTAATTCTCTTCCATTTTCTTCACATGCAGCAAAAAAGCTGTTGAATCTGTCAACGTCTTTCATTGGAAAGTTTGCTATTACTAAATTTTTTGTTGACTTTATCGTATCTTTAACCTTTTCATAAACTTGATTTTCTGTCATTGTCGTCCTTTCATTTCCAACTCTTGTTCCTTCACAAATCAAATAATCAACACCCTCTGCCTTTTTTACAAAATCCCAAGTCATTGAACTTTTGTGTCCATGCAGTCTCAAATCACCTGTATATGCTATCTCTATTCCATCTGCATGTATAACGAAACCATATGCTCCTGGGATGCTGTGATCTACATGAACAGGTTCTATCTCAAAATCACCTATTTTTATCTTGTCACCAGTCCTGAATGTTTTGAAAATTCTTTCTATTTTTGGTTTTGTTGATCTATTTACAAAGTTTTCTTTATAGAAATAGTAATCTGTGTAGAAATTTTGTTGTGATGATTCTTGCAAAGCCTTTAATATTATTTTGCTTGTTTCGCCGCAGAATATATTCATGTCTTTATGCAACAGAGAAATGTTTGAAGAGTGATCTGCATGAGCATGACTTAAAACAACGCCATCAACTTCAGGTTTGTCAGAAGTTTTCCTCTTCTCATTCATTAACAAATCATTTCTATATATACCATGTAAGTCAGGTATTATGCCCAAATCAAGATAATCTCCTATGCCATTTGACACCCTTGGCTGCAAAAAATCAGAGTAGAACTTACCATATTTTGCAAAGCTTAAGCCAAAATCAAAAAAAATTCTAGTTTTTTTTGTCTCTATCAATATTTTATTACCGCCGATTTCATTAACACCGCCGAAAAAGGTGAGTTTTACCATAAAATTAGATTGTGAAATAATCTAATTATATTTTACTTTCATTATTCTGTCTAGCCTAAAAGTTTTCAAATTTTTTGAATCATAACATAAGAGACCTTTGTATCTCTTTCCCATATAAACCATTTCGCCGACTTTGACGGGTTTTACAACTCTTTCTATGACTTGATCATTCTTTTTCAAATAAATTATTTTTATTTGCTTGTCATTTTTTATTGCATTTTCTATCATCAATATTATATCTTCATCCTTCTCATTACCATAATTCATCCTTTTCAGTCTTGACACAAAATTGACAATCTTCCAGTCAACCATTACATCTTCCTTTCTTATAGGTTTCTTAAGAACAATTCCATTTAAGCTTGTACATCTGCTTAATGCAACATATATTTGTCCATGGGCAAATGCACCGCTGCCAATATCTATTATCACTTTATCAAAAGTTTTTCCTTGACTTTTGTGTATTGTTATTGCCCACGCAGGTTTTATAGGATATTGAATAAAAGATCCAACAACTCTTGATTCTATTGATTGAGTTGAATCATCAAAAAATATGTCATATATGTTCCAAGTGTATGGTGTTATTTGAACTATTTTTTTATCTAAAAGCTCAATGCTTATTACATCATTGCCATCTTCGTTTCTTTCTATCTCAACTATTTTTCCGATGCTGCCATTAATCCATCTTCCCAAATTGTCATTGTTTATGAGCATGACTTGAGACCCAATTTTTACTGCTAGTTCTTTTTCCAGAGGTAAATAACTTTCAGGAAAACTTCCTTTAACAATACCTTGATAATAATAAAAATTGCCTTTAATCTTGTCCATGTTTTCTTTGTTTATTTTGTCTGCAATCTCTTTTGTTGATGTCAAAATTATATAGAAATCATTGCTTTCAGGCTGAAAGTTAGGCAAATATCTCTTATTTATTTCTTTTAGCTGCTCATTTGTCAACGAATTATTTCTTACAGCATTCAGTATTTCTATGAATTTTTGATCTTTTTGTCTGTATATTTTTTCCAGTTCAACAAATTCAAATTCTAAATTTTCAAAGGCTTTTGCATCAAAAAAATAATGTGATTTGTAAAAACCCTTGAATATATTTTTTTCAAAATTTTTCACAACAGGCGGTAGTTGATATAAATCACCGAACAATATCATTTGTACTCCACCAAAAGGTTTATTTTTGTCTTTACCATTAATACGCATAAATTTGTCTATGCAATCGAGCAAATCAGCCCTGACCATTGATATTTCGTCTATCACTATTGCATCCAAATTTCTGTATATTTTAGAGTCTCTTGCTTTTTTCACTTTGCTTACTGTTATGTCAGGCCTAAATTTAAAGAATGAATGTATTGTGACTCCTTTGACATTTACAGCAGCAACACCGGTTGGCGCTAATACAACTATATTCTTTTTTGTGTTGTTTCTAAAATAGTCTAACAATGTTGACTTGCCAGTGCCTGCCCTGCCCGTTATTAAAACATGAATGTCAGAATTTTCCATCAATTCGAACGCTTGCTTGAATTTTTCATTTATTTCGATCTTCATTTAAAATCATCCTTCTGCTTTTAGGCAATATGTTTTCAATCTTTCCATTTTCTCTCAAAACACCACAACCAAAAAAATCGTTTTTATGCCTAACAATCACAAAATTATTTTCTTCGCAATTTTCACATTTGCAATAAACATCTTTTCCAGCAACATAACCATTTATGTCATCAATCTCAGCTATGTTTTTTGTTGCATCTTTTCCCAAAAGCATACTTCCTTCAATCGAAAGCTGTATTTTGTTGTTTCTTTTTATCTTACCAAAATACAAACCAATTGAATTCACCCTTTTTATATTTTTTAATTCAATTTTTGCAAGATTTCTTGAGCAAAGCCAAATTTTTTCATCAGCAGATATTATTACAACATAATCTCTTATTCTAAATTCACAGCCATAATTTTTTTTAATCAATTGTTCTATTTCTTTTGACTCTTTTGAGTTCAGTATTTTCTTAATTTGCATATGAAAAACCCCTCTGTCATGTTGTCAAACGGATTTATTCTAACAGCGTTTTTGACACTTGAATCATATTCTCGCTTTTCAAATACTGTTAAAGAATCTCGAGTTTTGATGTGATTCAATTTTATTTTCTCTGTCTTTAAATTAAGATTTTTGACAGCAAAATCTATAACTTCTTCATTTTCTTCAGGATCAATCGAACATGTGGAATATACTATAACACCACCTTCATTCAAACATTTATATGCCGATTCCAAAAGCTGTTTTTGCAATCTACTTAGTTGATTGACCTTTCCCTGATTCCATGAACTGAAAACATTTGGATTGGAAATGCATGTTCCAGAAGAGCTGCAAGGAGCATCTAAAAGAATTTTATCAAAACTTACTTGCATGTTATGAATCCACCTACCATCCAAATTTGTTACAATTGCGTTTGCAACACCACATTTTTGCAAATTGAATCTAAGAGCTGTTAATCTTTTCATATTAATGTCATTTGCCACTATCAAACCTTTGTTGTTCATTAAAGCCGCCATTTGGGTTGTTTTTGATCCTGGCGAGGCTGTCATATCTAACACCAATTCATTTTCTTTAGGATCCAAAACAATAGGCGGAATCATGCTTGCAGAATCCTGTATGTAATAATACCCCAAAAAGTATTCTATGGTGTTTGTTATGTTTTCATTTGAAACAAAAAAACCATGGTCGCACCAAGGGATTTTTTCTATTTCAAAAAAGTTCAACCTTTCAATCAATTCTTTTTTCGAAATTTTCAGCGTATTAACCCTAAAAGATTTTTTTAATTTCACAATTGTATTAAATTTATCAAAGCTTTCAGGATAAATTGTCCTTATTTTCGCCTCAAGCAATTTAGGAATCATAAAGAATGAATTTATTTCACAAATATTTTAACTCTTCTTTTTTCTTTTAACCTTTTTCCCAATTTTTAACCTCTTCATACTTTTTATGAATGATTTCAAATTTGGTTTTTTAGATACAGGCTTTATGTCATCCATCTTTTTCTGCTCATTCTCATATCCAAACCATGGGTATATTTTGTCTCTTGTTGCCGCAAACTTTTCATCAAAAGGTTTTGGTGCATCTATTTTATCTTCTCTGAGCCAAACCGTTCTCTGCGGGAATGGAATTCCTATACCCTCTTTATACAACCTTCTGTATATTTTGGTTATTGCTTCCTGATGAGCAGGCCATCTCTTGTCTATGTGATCAACCCAAAACATTACTCTAAAGTTCAAAGAGCTTTCTCCCATTGCAAGGAATAAAACTCTTGCCTCCTTTTCCCTATCTATTATTTTCATTGTGTTTATTTCTTCCAAAACAATTCTTTTCACATATTCAGGATCAGTGCCATATTCAACAGAAAAATCTATGTTTACCCTTACAGTTGGATCAGGCTGTAATAAATTTTGAATCTTAGCATTTGCCACTATGCTGTTTGGTATTATTATCATTTCATTGTCAAACGTTTTTATTCTAACAGCTCTGAGGGTTATAGAATAAATTTCACCCATTTCACCAGTGTCAAGTTTTACAATGTCACCAACTCTTATTGTCTTGTCCATTATCAATGCTATTCCTGCAAATATATTAGACAACGTCTGCTGTAATGCTAATGCAACTGCTATTCCTGCAATACCGAGGCTTGCAAGTATTGGGGATATTTCAACACCCCATATGCTTAGGGTGTAAAGCAACGCTATTACAATGAATGCAGCCTTCAAAGAACTGTGCGCAATGTTTAACAGAGTATCATCAACTTTTGTTTCGGTTTTTTCAGATGTCCTTCTACTAATTCTTATAAAAGTGACATCTATGAATGCATATATTATGTATGCTATTGATAATGAAAACAATGTAAATATGACATGATTTATTGTTTCCAATGCGCTTTGTGTTAATGAAATCTCTCTTACTGCCAGGAAGACACTTGAAATAAATATCAGAACATTTATCGGAGTGTTCCATCTTTTTATAATTATGTCATCAACTTCTGTTTTTGTCTTTTCAGAAAATTTTCTGGCAAAAAACCTTATTGTTACAGCAAATGTTTTGAATATCAAGAGTGATACAAAGAAAATTACAAACGCTCTGATTATTTCGTTGCCTATTAATGGATCAAAAATTTGATTCAGCATCAATATAATTATTAGGTTACGTGTTTAATAAAATTAATAATTAAAAGCAAGAGGCGCGCTCTTGGTGGGAATAGCTTCAACAGCTAGAGTTTTCTGGTTCTTGTTCTCCACCTTGCTAACTCGCGAGCACAGGAGTGTATGCCTTATGGCTGCTCGGTTCCCCGCCTGACCAGGTTCAACATACACACTGTCCCGGGAGACAAGGCTTCTCAGTTCAAGAACCAGGTCTAGCCGCCAAAGCTAAGCCGCCCTTGAACTTCGATCCCGCCGTATACCGGGTTTGCGGCAACAGGGTACCGGTAGCACCCCGATCTAGCCTCTTGCAATTAAAGATTAAGGAAAAGAATTTTAAATATGTTAGTTTTGAGGAATTTATGTTACATTTAATTGCTTTAAATTTAAAATAATCTAAGATGGAAATAAGAGAAATTCAAAAAACACAGCTAGAGTTTGACAAAGAATATTTCAAGAAATTTTGGGATATAAAAAACGAAAAGATTTTCATAGATAGGCTCCAGTATATAGTTGTTGCTTTGGTTGGAGAGATTGGTGAGTATGCAAACATTGTGAAAAAAATTTCCAGAGACTATGAGAATTTGAACAGAAACAATTTTCACCAAAAAAGAGAAGAATTGGTTGAAGAGCTTGTCGACTGTTTCATATATTTGATAATAGCTGCAAACCTTCTCAATATAGACCTTGAAAAGGAGTTTTTGAAAAAGCTTGAAAAAAACAAAAAGAGATTTGAAAAATACAGAGATGCTTGATTATGAAAAAATACAAACTGCTGCTTGGTAGAAGGAAATATGTTGTTGATTTATCTAGAGAAAAGTTTAACACACAATTTGGGGAAATAGATTTGAAAAAACTGAAGAAAGCAAAGGTTGGCGAAAAGATAAAAACTCATAAAGGAGAGGAGTTTACAATAGCAGAGCCATCTTTGATTGATTTGCTTGAAAAAAAAGCCAAGAGGTTACCACAGATAATAACACCTCAGGATGCTGCTATGATTTTGGCATATACAGGTTTGGCCAACGATAGCATCATAATTGATGCCGGTGCCGGATCTGGTTTTTTGAGCATATTTTTAGCTTATTATTGCTGTAAGGGCAAGGTAATATCTTATGAAGTAAATCAAAAATCCGCAAAGATAGCTGAAGAAAACGCAAGATTGATTGGATTGAAAAATTTGACGATAAAAAACAAGGATATTTTACAAGGAATAGACGAAAGAAATGTTGATGCTGTTACGCTTGATATGAAAGATGCTGAAGAAAATGTGGAAAATGCTTACAATGCTTTGAAAAAAGGCGGTTGGTTGATTGTATACTCACCGTATATAGAGCAGGTGAAGCATGTTATTGAAAAAATCGAAAAGATGTTTTTTACCGAAGTCAGAACAGTGGAATGCATAAAAAGAGAATGGCAAGTAAGCGATTATACAAGACCCAAAACGCTTGGATTGATGCATACAGGATGGCTTACTTTTGCTAGGAAATTCTGAATATATTTTCATGTCATATAATTAATGAATACACATTTCACAATGCTTCAAATGTATAACATAGATCCTACAAAATTTTAGTAAGATTGGACAATAAAGGTGATTTGATTTTTTATTAAAAAAGAAATGTAAAAATTATAAAAATCAAAATTATTTTTTGTATTTTTTTCTAACTTTATGATAATATATAAATGCGCCGATTATTCCGGTGATGAGAATAACTAACAACCATGATATTTTGACCTTTTCTCTAGAAAATTTTCTTTTGATAACATCAACTAACATAAGAATCCAAAAAATTACCAGGCCTATGGCTATTGTATATAATATTAATCTAAATATAAACAAAAATCCATAAATTAATACTACATCAATACCGTATGTCATTTATTCACCAATTTTGATATTGTATATTTTGCTGTTGGTTTTGATATTCTTTTTGTTTTTCCTGTTTCTTCAATTTTCTTCTAACAATAAAGAAGTACAAAATAGCCCCTAAAAACCCTGTCAATACCATGACAATTATCCATACTGTCTTGTTTTCAAACTGCCTGTTTATCGCATCAATCAGCATCCAAAGCCAAAATGCACCTAAGACTAAAAGAATTATAAACACAATTAATAGTATTTTCCCAACAAATTCAAACACATATTCTGATCCTAGTTTTTGATGGAAATCAGTATCTACAAGCAACCATGAATCTCCGATTTTTTCAAAAATGAAATAGTTTGGCATGCCATTTATACTCCAATCACCACCTTTAGCGGAATAGACGCCATTCACCTTTACTTGACTGTTTTCCAAATCTTCGTAAGAACTTATACTTTGTTCAAATTTTATTTTTTGGCCTGCAATATTATTTTCTATTTCACTTCTAAGTTCAGGTCTTGCATTTGGAGATATTATGCTAAAAATCGAGTCTAAGTCGTTATTGTTTATCGAATTTTCAATTGTAATTATTTGGTTTTGAATCTCTATCTTATCAGAATAAGAAATTTGGCCTAAAACTAGTGGAAAAATGAACAGAATTATTTGGAAAATAACAAAATTTCTTGTTTTTGCCATAATCACATATTTTTTGATTAATATTTATAGTTTTTTATTAATGTTAAATTCAGTTAACATAATTAAAATTTTAACTTGATTAATAAGATTATAAATAATACTGTGATTTTTGGCCCCATTATAAAAAATTTCCGTTAAAATAAAATTTTAACATGAATACAGTTACATTTCAAGATTCCACAAAAAAATATTAACACAACAGCTTTTTTTGAAATCTCTATAATATTCAAATATATATAGTTGGAGTAGTTGCGATTGAAGAATTTATCCAAAAAAAATACTTCAATTTAGTTGGAAAACAAAGACAAAACAAGAATTAGATATATGATGATATTGCTGACAGAATTTAAAAAAATTATTAGAAAATTAAAATACCAGATTATAACAAGTTTGTATTTATGAAAATTTTATTAATAACAGTTAAATTATATCAATTTTATATGAAAATTTGGAAGCCTAAGTAAATCATTATTTTAAGGAGTTCGAGTTTTTTATCGATTTTTTTAATACAAAGAATAGAGCTATTGATAGAATTTCAATGCAGACTAATGAAGCTATCATTAAAGTTATGGAAATTTCATACAAATATCCAGAAAAAACGCTGCCAAAGAACAAGGCTAGACCATATATTACATTAAAAATACCATACCCTGTTCCACGTTTTGATATCGATGTTAAATCAGCAATTGCTGCTTTCATTATTGTTTCGTGTGAACCCATCACAACTCCCCAAAAAAATACTGCAATCAATATTAATGCTATATTATAAGAGAATATAAATGGAAGAAGTATAGCAGTAAGTATAGGCACAAAAAACAAAATCAATAGTCCTGCGTTTTCATTTTTGTGTTTTATTTTCATATTGTCGTAAATTTTTCCTAATATTATCCCGAATATTGCATCAACACTCATAGCAATAGCATATAAAAAAGGTATTTGTGCGTCGGATGCGATGCCATTTATCTTCAAGTGATATCCAACGATTGCAAAGTTAATAAAGCCTACAGTGGTAACAAATGCAAAAAACGAGTATACCCAGAAAACTTTTGATATTTTTGAAGATTCTATTTTGTTCTTTGTTTTTTCAAGGTCACTTGGTGTTTTAAACTTGAAAAAAGTGATTAATAAAATAATTATCAAAATCACAAATGGAAACCAAAGCAGGCTGTAACCACGTTGATAATCTGCCGCTGTTTTTTGTGCGACTCCTAAATATATAAAAAAAAGCGTGAATATCAAAGGTCCGACTGTTGCACCAATCTGATCTATAAACTCAGAGATACCAAAACCAAAACCAGTACCAACCTGTTTGGTTGCATGAGAAACTAGTGTGTCTCTTGCCGGACTTCTTAATCCTTTACCAATTCTTTCAAGTACAATAAATACTGCTGCAAGTTGCCAATAATTAGATAAAGCTAGTAATGGTACTGTAATAAGCAAACTATATCCTAAAATTGTGAAAAACCAATGCGCTTTTGCTTTGTCGGAAAAATAACCTGAAAATAAACGGATTGCGTAACCCAGTAACTCTCCTATACCTACAACTAACCCTATAATTACCGCATTTGCACCGAGTGTATTTAGAAAAGGCCCATTAACACTTCTTGCTCCTTCATAAATAATGTCTCCAAGTAAACTTATTATTCCGAAAAGCAATATGAGGATAATTGCCTTTTTCTTGTTTTCATTGAATTTCCCAAAGTGTTTTTTAAACATAAATCCAATTAGGATTGGTTTGTATTTAAATTTGTTGAACTTGTGGCATTAACAGAAGTTTTCGCTTGCGAAAATTTGGGGAAAATTCGCAGAATTTTCCCTCTTAATCGCTGTTCAACGACCTAAAAAGGCAAATTCTTGATGAATTTAAGTATGAGTTTAGACGCCAATTTTAAATAAAATGAATAATATAAAAATATTATGGGAATGGGTAGCTTTCTTGACAAAATAACCAACACTGCTAAAAAATTTACGGAAAAAATACAAACAGATGTAAAAAGAAGAGAGGAAATAAAAATATTGAAAGAGAAATATCTTTCTAGACTTTCTCAAAAAGAATTGATTACTTTATATAAAATGTATTTTAGTGATTAAATGGTTAAAAGAAAAGATCCATTTGATATGGATTTTGATATAGAACCAATAGATCTTTCTTTTCAAAAAAGAAAAGACCCAAATAAAATGTCTAAAGTAGAATTAATACGGGAGTTAGCAAATAATATTTCAGAAAAAGATTTATATAAATCTCTTATCAGATTAGGAAAACAAAATATGGCTGAAGAATTTCAAAGTGAAATAGAATTAATTGAGAGAAAATATGAGAAACAATTTTCTAATATAGATGGAAAAGAAACTGATATTGGTGATAAAATATTAGACTCTATTACAGATGAAATTATAAAAAATATGAAAGAAATATATAGACTTTCTTTTCATCCAAAGGATGAGATAGATTTTCATCATCAGTTAGAACCTTTTTTAAAGGGAATGATGTCAAATATGGAAAATTCTTTATCCAAGTTTGGATGGAAGACAAAAGTAGAGAGGGAACATGTACTGCCTTCAAATGAAAGAATAGATTTGTTAATTTCGATAGGGAATCTAAAAATAGGCATAGAAGTTAAATATGATTTAGATGAAACATCACAATTACAGAGGCTTTTAGGACAAATAGATAGATATTTACCTTATTTAGATATAATAATGATAGTTTCATATAGACCTTTAAATCAAAAAACATTATTATCTATTAAAAATAAAGAAATTGAGAAAAATAAAAAAATAAGGATATTGACACCCCATAAAATAATATAGGCGTCTAAACTCAGATGGATAGGAATTATCTTAAAAAGCTGTTTGGTTTTATAACATCAAGAAAAACTAATCAAGAATGGACACAAAATGCATTGAATTATGGATATGATTTGGAAAAAAGTAAAAAATATAGACAGATAAATATTTATCAAAAATTTTAAGGCGCCCGAGTGATTGAAATGAACGTATGCAGATAAACGAAGTTGCCGAAGGCAATTTTGGTGAGGTTCTGCAAGAGCCGAAACGTTTATCTGCTGTTATACGCCCCGAGCCGATAGGCGAGAGTGCAATGTGGTCGAGGAGCGAAGCGACGAAGAAGTTGAAAAAGTGCCCCTTAATATTTTTTAAAAACTTCATCAAAGTATTTAATTAGATCATTAATTTGTTCTACTTCTGTGATTACAATTTCCGTCGGTAAATGGTTTGTATAGTGTCCAATAGACCTAACATCTCTAAATGGTATATTGAAATTTTCTGGCTTAATATCATTAATCTTGGCTTTTGAATAATAAACTAAGCTATTTTTCCTAACTACGCACGAGAATATCATGTTATTATTCTTGAAGAAACCTATATAATGCTTCATTGGAGATATTTTTATATTCTTTGATTTTAGATGATTGAGGAATAAATTGAATATAGAAGATATTTTTTCAGGTTTATTTTTAAGGTGATATTCTAAAGTATATTCTTCTAATTTTAATCTTTCTTTTGAGGTAAGTATTTCATCTTCTGTTATCTCGCTGTCGCTGAATAATATTAATTCTTCTTTATTTTTAGTGAATAAAGAAACTTCAATTTTTCTAATTTTAACATTAATTGCTTTTTCAATTTGGGATAACCCTATACTTAATTCGGGTGAAATCCTATCAATAACCAATAGAATCTGTAAATCTTCCATTGAATTATCTAATAGTTCATATACCTCTTTCCCAGTATCTTTTTGTAATTTATCAAAAATCTTTTTATTTTTCTTGATTTCGTTATATAGGAAATTCCTAACAGCGTCTAATTCTTCTACTGAAGCACTTTGGATAAATGAGATAAAGTTCCCTAATTGTGGCAATATATGTTTATCAATACCGTGTTTTTCTAATTCTATTTCAGTTATATAGAGAGATGGGGTCGTTGGGTTGTCCCAAACAAGAAGAAAACCATCACTAATTGAATGTTTAAAATTCTTAAAACTTTTACTTTTAACCTGTTTTTCTATTTTAATAAAAAGCGATTTATTAGAAACAATATTCTCATAATTTTTTGAAAATAAATCCGTTAATTCTTCTTCTTTTGAATATTCTTGTTTTGAATATTTTTCGTTGTTTTTTAATATCGTGTGCTTCATATTACAATACTAAATTATCAAGATATATAAATTTTATTAAAAGGAGCACTTTTCAATTGCACATAAAAACTATTAAACGAACTTCTTTTAACCTTTAAACTAGCTTCAAATAACGAATAAATTATTTCGTCTTATTCAAAACTTGTACTATAACGAATATTCACATAAAAATCAAAAAATTAAATTGTTTTTGTGAATAGCAAAAATTACACCATTGTCACCAAACTAATAAAAGAAATAAAACTAAGAAAATATTCGTATAAAACTGGGAAAAGATATATAGATATTGTCGTTAAATTTCCGAAATCAGGTAAAACATCAAAAGAATTTTTGTTATAAAGTTCAAAAAAGCAGATTCTACTATGAGAATGTTCTAAATCAAAAATTTTATAAGAAAATACCATATTTAAAACCAAGATTAAAACTGCCAAAAGTTCTAAGAAAAGAAGACGTAACAAAAATGATAGATGTTGTGAAAAATACAAAACATGAGCTATATTATCAGCGCTTTATTATACAGGTTTGCGTTTGAACGTTTGAGCAAAGAAACTTGAGGTGGGATGATATAGATTTTCAGAGACATATTTCATATAAAGAAGGCTAAAGGTGACAAAGAATTGTTTTTTAGATGAGAAACTAAAACAATCGCTGAGGAATCTGGGAACAAAACAATATGGGCTTGTATTTATCTAATCCAGAGGTGGAAAATATAGCAAAAGAACAATACAAAAAATATTGAAAGATGCTGCGAGAAAAGCAAACATTTCAAAGAAAATAATACCAAATTCATTAAGACATTCTTTTGCTACTCATCTTTTAGAAGCAGGAGTTGATATAAGATATATACAGCAGCTTTTAGGACATAAAAACCTTCAAACAACTCAAATCTACACTCATGTAGCAAACAAAGACATAAAAAGGCTTGCGAATGCTATTTAAGTATAAATATTTAAAGTACAATATATACCTTTGGTGACCTTATGAGTATAATTTATTCAATACCTGTAAAACCTATTAAAAATAATGGCGCATTTAAATGCACAATTCCAAAAGAAATAACAGATAAAATTGGAATTAAAAAAGATAATAAGATTGTTTGGATTTTATATGATGATGGTAAAATAGAGGTTAAAATAGAGAAGTGATTAATTATGAAAACATTTTCAAAGAAAAATGAAATCAACATTAGTAAAATTACTGAAAAGCATATGAAAAATAATAATGTAAAAAAGTGGGAACCGGAGAATTTTGAACTTCAAACAACAACAATATGGAGCTTTCCTAAAAGAGGCAATTGGGCAACTCATCGTGGAGACTATAGAGGCAATTGGGCACCAGAAATACCAAGGAACTTGATTTTAAGATACTCAAAAAAAGGTGATATAGTTTTAGATCCTTTTGTAGGTTCTGGGACTACTATTATTGAGTGTAAATTGCTTGGAAGAAGAGGTATAGGTATTGATATAAATCCTGATGCGATAAAACTAGCTAAAAAAAGAATTGAATTTTCGAAATTGTTTGATGAACCTCAAGAATTGAGGGTTGGCGATGCAAGAGATTTAAGTTTTATAAAAAGCAACTCTATTGATTTAATTTGTGCGCATCCACCATATGCAGACGCTATACAATATACAGATGGAATAGAAGGCGATTTATCGTTTATTAAAAATGTTGATGAATTTGTTAACGAGATAGGTAAAGTTGCTAAAGAATGTTACAGAGTATTAAAGCCTGGTAAATATTGTGGTGTCTTAATAGGAGATATAAGAAGAAAAAAACGCGTCATCCCTGTTGGATTCAAAGTTATGAACGAGTTTTTAAATGTTGGTTTTAATTTGAAAGAAATTATAATTAAACTTCAACATGAATGCAAAACTACGCCGTTGTGGGAGAAAAAATCTATAGAATATAATTTTTTACTTCTCGCGCATGAATATTTATTTGTTTTTGAAAAGTTAGAAAAATGATTCGGATCTACATAAATTTCTTTTGATCTACTTAGTAGCATATTTAGTTGGTGGTGGCCAATTGCGAACAGCATTAGTTATAATTTTGTCAATCTCTTCTTCCCCTGATGCTACCCATCTTATAAACCTCATAAGAAATTCTCTCGGCGGTTCAACTTTTCCCTTTTTACAACCACCAGAACCATAATTGAACTCTTGCTCTATCATTAAAAGCTGCATATAATACAAATTAACATCTGGGTCATCTAGTTGCATTGGAAATTTTAGTTTTAAGAGTTCATTTGAATATTTTTCTGGGTCATCACCATCATATACGTTTTCTATAATAGAGAATAATTTCTTTGCATCATCTTCGTTACTCAATCTTTTAAGATACAAATCAAATAATAATCTTACGTGCGTTGGTCTAAATTCTTTTCTTTCTGGTATTAGAAGTGAAACAGCAAAATCATGAGGACATATCTTATCAGTTCTTATAGCAAAAATTTTAGTTTTATTTTGGCTCGTATAAATTAATTTATGCTCATTTAATTTCATTCCTCTTAATATAGGAAATAAATCTAACATTCTCATAATTATTATTTCATAAAAAAGATTAAATTAATATAACTTTTCATTAAATAATAGTATGCCAGAAAATATTATTTTAGAATGTCCATTTTGTCATAAAAAAACAGTGAACGTTATTTATTATCCATCTATTTTACAAGCTTCTACCTCTAGGGCTGCTGGGAGAACAGTGACGAAATACTATAAAACTAAAGAAAAATATGAAGTTTTGTCAGATTGCTCTAATTGTGGTAAAAAAATAAAAGAAATACAAAAAGCTTTGGAAGGAGAAAAAAAAGATCCAGATAAGGAAAAGGAAATAATTGAAAGATTAAAAAAACAAGGATTGTTTATGGATGAAATAAAACAAAATTATAAGTCTAATAAGAGTTAAAATTTTCAACGATTTTGATTGTAATTATATATTTTTGAAGAAAATTTAGGTTTAACATATTATATTAATATTATTTTTTACGAGGTAAAATTTTAAGAAAAATCAAGTCTAGCTCAATATATATTCAACACCTAAGATACGAAAATGTAACTTATTCAAGTGATGAATTTGTTGATATAATGGTATTTACTAGCGAAATAAACAAGATGTGTTCAATTATACACTCATGTAGCAAACAAAGACATAAAAAGGCTTGCAAACGCCATTTAAAAAATTTTCTAATGAATAGCAACTAAAACTTAAATACCTCAAAATTAGATATTAATCTTATCAGGTGATAAAAACATGAATCCATGGCTGAAAATACTTATAGGTTTGGTTTTGCTTGGATTGCCTCTAGCATTATACGCATATGACATAATGACACCTGGACCAGTGGTTACATTCAATATTTTAGGTAGAGACATACAACTATCCCCTGTAAGAGCATTTCTAACAGTGCTAGAAGGTACAGTTCCACCATTCTTGGCATTGATCGGCTTGTTCATCGTATGGCTAGAACTTGACGAGCTAAGAATAGAAAGGGAATTGAAGCAAGAGGAAGAAGAGGAAGAAAAACCAAAGAAAAAGAAAAAGTAAGTTGATATGGGAGTACAGATATCTCAACTCTTGCCAAAACAAGAGATAAAAATAGAAGAGCTTGCAGGCAAAAGAATAGCCATAGATGCTTTTAATATAATTTTTCAATTTCTTTCAATTATTCGACAGAGAGAGACAGGCGAACCTCTTAGAGATAGCAATGGCAGAATAACATCCCATTTGTCTGGTTTGTTTTATAGAAACTTGAGATTTCTTGAATCTGGATTGAAGCCAATATATGTTTTTGACGGCAAGCCACCTGATTTTAAGAAAAAGACAATAAAAGAAAGAGAGGCTAAAAGAGAAGAGGCTGCAAAAAAATGGGAACAAGCTATTAAAGAAGGAAGAAAAGAAGATATAATGGTTTATGCACAAGCTTCTTCCAAACTAACAGATGAAATGATCAAGGAAAGCAAACTGCTTTTGCAATCTTTAGGCATACCTGTCATTCAAGCAGCTTCAGAAGGTGAGGCACAAGCAAGCTTTATGGTTATGAAAGGTGACGCTTTCTCCTCAGCCAGTCAGGATAGCGACTCGCTGCTTTTCGGTTGTCCACGTCTAGTCAGAAATCTGTCAATATCAGGAAAGAGAAAAATGCCGAGGCAAGAGAAATGGATTGACGTTAATCCTGAAATGATAGAGTTACATTCAGTCTTGAAAGAATTGAACATAACAAGAGAGCAACTTATATGCATAGGTCTGCTTGTTGGTACTGATTACAATGATGGCATAAACGGAATAGGACCGAAAAAGGCTTTGGCATTAGTTAAAGAAAAATCAGTCGATCAAATTTTAGCTGAAACAGATTGGAATAGTGAATATGATATAAATGAAATATTTGATTTTTTTGTCAATCCACACGTGAATAAAGATTATGAAATAAAATTTGGAGAAATTGACAAAGAAGCTGTGAAGAAAATAATGGTTGATGAGCATGATTTTTCTGAGCAGAGAATAGATAATGCTTTGGATAAAATAATTCAACAAAAGAAAAAAGGATCTCAGTCAAGTTTGTCAGGCTGGTTTAAGAAATCTTGAATTTTTTGAAAAACTTATCCAACCCCTTTTGCTCATATTTCTTCACAATTTCCTGAACAGTCTCCCAAGTTGTTCTTATGTTTTTCGGCATTTTGCCATTATTCTCTTTGGCCAATTTTTCCAGAAATTCTATTGTCTTTTGATCATGGCTGTAGCCAACGCCAAAATCATAGTTGAATTCTTTTTTCAATTTTTCAATCTTACTATCTCTCTCAACTTTTGCAATTATTGATGCAGCTGAGACAACTGGATAATTTTTGTCAGCATAATTTTCAAAAACAAATTTTGCTTTTTTTTCATTTTCATCCAATTTTGAAAAGAGAAAATCTCTAAATTTATTGCTGTTAAAGCTTGGCGTGTCTATTATAATCTTATCAGCAGGCACCATGTTTATTATGTCAGCCATTTTCAAGGCTTCAATCTGATTTAAGTTGATGCCGCTTTTCCTCATAGAATCTATATTGCATGCAGAAACACTAAGGACAACAACATTTTCGGCAATCTCATCAATTTTTTTTGCCAATTCCTCTCTTTTTTTAGGCGTTAATTCTTTTGAATCTCTTACCCCAATTTTTTTTAGTTCATCCTGCCGGCTTTCATCTATTGTCAACCCACAAATAACAAGCGGTCCTATTACAGCACCCCTTCCTGCTTCATCAATACCCATTATTTTGATAGTATCACCTGAAATTCAATAAAATATATTTTAATTGCTAATAGAAATACATGCTTGCAGACAATTTAGCTGAAAGACTGAAAAAAGGCGAATTAATAGAAGAAGCATTATCATCACATGATTGGAAGGACTTTGAAAGGATTGTTGAAGAAATATTTCAATTTCACGGATTTGCTACAAAAAGAAATTTTAGATTCAAGAATGAAAAGAGATATGAGATTGATATAATAGCTGAGTCAGATTCAGTTGTTTTTTGTGTTGATTGCAAGAGATGGGGTAAGGGAAGATACAAGCATTATGCGTTGAGAAAAGCAGCTGAAAGGCAAATGGAAAGAGCATCAAAAATAGCTTCTTCAAAACGAACTATACCTTTAATAATAACATTAATGGACGAGCAGATGCAAAGTCAGCAAGTATATTTTATTCCCATATGGAAGCTTAACGAATTTCTAAGCTGCTGGGAGATGTATTTTTAAATGCCTATTTAAATATTTATAAAGTTTTATATAGTAGAATGGAGGTGTATTAATGACCAAATTCAATATAAAAATAGAAAACATCGTTGCTTCTGCATCGCTAGGCGTTCGCGTGCCGCTTGAAAAAATGATAAAATATCTTGAAGGTACTGAATACGAGCCTGAGCAATTTCCTGGCTTGGTTTACAGGGTTAAAGATCCTAAGGCTGCGACATTAATCTTCTCATCAGGCAAAATTGTCTGCACAGGCGCTAGAAGCATTGAAGATGTCAAAAGAGTTGTAAAAAAAGTTATTGATGCAATCAAAAGCGCTGGCATAGGCAACCCAACAAAATACACTGTGCAGATAGAAAACATCGTCGCATCAGCAAAGCTAAAATCAACACTTAATCTAGACAAAATAGCATTTGAAGTCGAAGAATCTGAATACGAGCCTGAGCAATTTCCTGGCTTGGTTTTGAGAATGAGAAACCCTAAAGTGGCTTTCTTGCTTTTCTCATCAGGCAAAATAGTATGCACTGGAGCAAGAAAAATAAAGGATGTTGAGTCTGCAGTTGAAATGCTGTCAGGAAAGTTGAAAAGCATAGGAGCACTGAATGAATAGATTTCATTCCAATAAAACATAAGAATATCAACAATAAACAATTAGATTATGGAAAGCAGGGAAATACTAGACGAATTTGTCGATTTTCTGAGAACAAATTATTACAGGGAATTGGCAGACGTTTTTTCCAAAGGCGAGAGATCGATATTCATAGATTTTGCTCTGATAGATAAATACAAACCTGATTTAGCCGACTTGCTGCTTGAAAAACCTGAAGATACATTGAAACTTTTTGAGGCTGCTGTCGAGCAGATTGATTTGCCTGAAAAGAGAAGCATAAAAATAAGGCTTTTTAATTTGCCTAAGAGCGCTGAAATTAGGATAAGGAATATAAGGTCAGAGCATTTAGGAAAGCTTTTATGTGTTGACGGCATTGTCAAAAGAGCGTCTGAAATTAGGCCTGAAGTTTCTGAAATAGTTTTTCAATGTGGCGAGTGCGGGGAGAAAATAGTTGTGCTTCAAACAGAAAAGGAAAAAACTCTTGTCTACCCTTCAATGTGTGATAATTGTAAATCAAAAAGAGGTTTTAAAGTTCTTGATCAAAAGTTGTATGATGCAAGATGGGTTGCAATCGAAGAGCCTTTTGAGATAACTACAGGTGAAAGGCCGTCAGAAATCATGATTTATTTGAAAGAGGATTTGACATCGCCTAAAATGCAGTCAAAAACAGACCCAGGAAACAGAATCAAAGTCATAGGCATCTTGAAAGAATTGCCTAGAAGGACTTCAAAAGGAGGAAAGACAAGACAGATGGAGATATTGTTGGATGCTAACAATGTTGAATCGACTCAAATAGAATGGGAGGAACTTGTTATAAGCGAAGAAGAGGAAGCTCAAATAAAAGAGTTGGCAAAAGACCCGAAAATATATGATAAGCTTGTTTCATCTCTTGCTCCAAGCATGTATGGTTTGGATGTTGTAAAGCTTGCTATTGTTATGCAGTTCTTTGGCGGTGTTCCTAAGATTTTGAAGGATGGTACGAGAATAAGAGGTGATATACACATTCTGCTAGTCGGCGATCCGGCTGTTGGTAAAAGTCAGTTGCTTAAGCTAGCTTCACAAATGATGCCTAGAGGTAAGTATGTTTCAGGTAAAGGCGTCACTGGCGCAGGTTTGACGGCAGCTGTTGTTAAAGATGAGCAGTTTTTAGGCGGATGGGTCTTGGAAGCAGGAGCTCTTGTGCTTGCGAACAATTCTATAATAGCAATAGACGAGTTTGATAAAATGGAAAAAAGCGATCAGGTTGCTATGCACGAAGCAATGTCTCTGCAGCAAATATCAATAGCCAAAGCATCTATTGTTGCTACTCTACCTGCAAGGACATCTGTTTTAGCTGGTGCTAATCCAAAATTAAGCAGATTTGACCAATACAAGCCAATAGGTGAGCAGGTGGACATACCTGAGACACTGTTAAGCAGGTTTGATGTCAAATTTGCTTTAAGAGATATACCAAATCCTGAGGTTGATGAAAAGATGATCGACCATCTTTTAATGTCGAGGCATTTCAATGAAGAGGAAATGATGCCATTAATCAATTCAGATTTGCTGAAAAAATATGTTGCTTATGCAAAGATGCACTGCAATCCTATAATGACAAAAGAGGCGGCAAAGAAATTGAAGGATTTTTACATAGAGATGAGGAGCAAGTCATCTATATCAGGCGAGGTACAAGCTGTTGCTATAACAATGAGACAATATGAAGCTTTGGTTAGATTGGCAGAAGCAAGCGCTCGAGTTCAGTTGAGAGAGTTTGTGACGCCTGAAGATGCTGATCGGGCAATTGAGATAATGAAGTTTTCACTTAGACAGTTTGGTTTTGATGAAAAGACAGGCACGTTTGATATTGATAAAGCAGAAGGTGGTGTAAGCAGTGCTCAAAGAAGCAAGATAAAGATTGTAACTGATATAATTGAGGAGCTTGAAAGAGAGATGCAGTCAAAATCAATACCTATTGACGATCTGAGAAAAAGAGCTCAAGAACAAGGCGTTGGCGATGTTGATAATATAATCAGAAAAATGAAAGAAGAAGGCATTGTCTTTGAGCCAAAGCACGGATTTATTCAGAGGATTTAGGGACATAGATTTCAGATATAGGTGTTGTGATTAATATATTTTCTTTAAAAGCAAAAATCATTCTTGCTCCTTTTTCTGGTTCAGAAAGTTGTTTATTTGGATTATTGGGGTCAATGTATCCTTTCAAATTACCGTTATATTGGCTAGAACCATCATAAATTTCCCCTTCATTTGTTATTAAGTGTGTTTTGTGTTTGTACAACGTAAATGTAAGTTGACATACCAAATATTTTATCAAAAATATTATTTAAACTTTTGTATATTTTACTACATAATAGTAATATATTTAACTATAAGCTCAAAACATACCAAAATTGAATTTTTATTAAATTTGCACAGTAATTTAATTTTATGATTCTAACAGCTGTGTTTTTGCTACTGCTTTCATTAATTTTCGCTCTATTAGAAATAGAGATTGAAGGAAAATATGGATGGGCAGAAAAAATTCCTACTTGGCATAAGAAATCGAAAATGTTTTCTTTTTTAGCTAGCAAAAAACCCCTTACAGGTTATCATTTTTTTATGTTGCTATTCCTTTTCATGCTCTTTCATTTTGTGTTTTTTGTTGGATTAAAATGGTCTTTATCTTTAGAGCTTAGAATAATCTCCTATTTTATTTTATTCCTAGTTATAGAAGATTTTTTATGGTTTGTTTTTAACCCTTATTATGGATTGAAAAAATTCAAAAAAGACAAGATCTGGTGGCATTATAACAGCAAATGGATCTTTAACTTAATCCCGCTAGATTACATAATTGGTATTTTTCTAAGTATTCTGTTAATGTATTTTTCATCTGTTGCTTCAGAGAATTTACAAATTTTGTTTGAATTTTTATATTCTCTTTCATTTATTCTTATTCTAATCTTAGCGATTTCAATTTTTTTACCAGCGCCCTACAAAAAATGGTATTATTTTATGAGAAAGAACAACAAAGAGAATTAATTTTTTTATAATATTAAAAAAATTGGCTATGCAATGAAAATACTTCAAATAAATTTAAATCTTCTCAACCCAATAAACTAATTCATGAAAATTGGAATATTTGACTGGTTTCTGGATACATTTGGATTAAGAAAGCCAATAAGGCTTGGTATATATGGTAGCGTTAACGTAGGAAAGACAACTCTAGCAAACAAAATAGCACTTGATTGGACTGGCGAAGAGATAGGCTCAATTTCAGCAGTCCCACACGAAACAAGATTTGTTCAAAAAAAAGAAAAGGTTGAAATAAAACATGGCGGCAAAAAAATAACGATAAATTTACTTGACATGCCTGGCTTGGCAACAAAAATAGATTATAGAGATTTCTTGAAATATGGTATAAAGAGAAAGGAAGCAAAAGAGAGGGCAAAAGAAGCGACCCAAGGTGTTATAGAAGCTATAAAATGGTTGAATAATGTTGACACTGTCCTAGCTGTTATGGATGCAACAAAAGACCCTTTGACACAGGTAAATGCTACACTTCTAGGAAATTTGGAGGCCAAAAACATCCCAGTTATAATAGTAATAAACAAGATTGATTTGAAAAACGCAAAGCCAGAAAACATAAAGGAAATGTTCTCTCAATACCCATCTGTTGAAGTTTCTGCGTTGACAGGAAAGAATATTGATAAATTGTACGAGATGATTGCAAAATATGCGAGGAGATAGAATGAAAAAAATAAAGATGGACTTTATTTCTTCTGCTTCGCTTAGCGAGAAGGAGCCTGAGAAAAGGATAAACTTTATATTAAACAAGATTAAAGATGGTTCTATACTTGTTATAGATGGTGTGTTAAAGCCGGAAGAGGAGATGAATTTGATAAGAGAAACCATGAGAAGGGTTGATGAGGGTTTTCCTGGAATAGAAGTATGCAGCCTCAAAAAACCTGGAAATTTTCTTACAAATCTGGTTGATAAATTTATGGATAGAAAAGAGGATATACAGAGAATGTTTGGCACATTGACTGGCAATCCATCAATAACAACAAACTTGAGGACAGGGCTGACATTCATAGGCCCTGCAAAAGTTATAAAAAAGATAAAGAAAAATCCAGATTCTTTTTCTGTTTTGGCAGAGGTGTGATTTTATGTCGCATAAATGTCTTAGATGTGGGAAGCTATATGAAAATGACGATCCTCAAGTCATCAAAGGATGCACATGTGGCTCTATATTTTTCTTGTTCATAAAAGACAAGTCTGAAATGGAAAAGTTCCAGGAAATAGAAAGGAATTTAAAGCTAAATAGAACAAGTTTGGAAATGGAGTTGGAAAAGGAATTTATCAAGGCAGCTAATGAAGAGAACAGCTTTGGTGTTGAGACGATAAAAAATCCTATTGACGGTGTTTATGAAATAAATCTTGAAGCGTTGCTTAACAAACAACCTTTAGTAATTCTAAAGAACGGAAGGACATATATGATACACTTGCCTTCTGTTTTTGAAAAAGTAAAAGAAAGAGATTAACCGCCTGTTAGCACATTTCTAGCTTGTCAATCCATTTTCTGCTGTTATATTTTTTATCATTCCTGCATTAACTGCTTGAAAAACAATAATTGTTTTGTTTTTGGCTTGATTATAGAATAGCTGGCCTTGATAGCAATAGCACATATTGTCTTTCACAAAAGCATATTCTAGGTTTGCATATTCGCAAAACTGGCTGCAAAGTGAAACTTGAGTTTTTGGTTGATTTGTAAGCAATCCATGCACGAAATAACCTGCTGCAAAGAACACTATCAACAAAAGAAATCTAGCAACATCCTTTTTTCTTATTTTTATAAATTCATCTTCAGGCATGTAAATTATATAGAAAGTTAATTAAATAAGCTTTTTTATTAAATTTCCTGAATTATTATTTTATGAGAATTTTTGTTGTATTGCTCATATTATTTGCATTTTTCATAATCATTAATTTAACAAGATCGCAAGAAATTTCTCTTTATTGCTATGTTACCAATTTTTGTGAATATACAGATGTGTTTCATATTTCTGATTTAACAGACGCACATGCAGAGATAAATAGTGAAAATAATTATGAATACAAAGTTTGTTGCAACTTGAACAATGGTTTTGATTTAAATGTTGTGCAGAGATCTTATGGTGGAATAATTGGGTTTTCTTATACGACAAATGCACATGCCGAGATAGGCAACAAATCAAATTATGAATATATGATAGACATGATTCCAGAGCACGGTGATGTGTTCTGCACTTCTGCTTATTCTTGTGATGACTATAATACATGCCTAGTTTCAATATCAGGTGAGACAGACGCCCACTTAGGAGATTGCGTGACAAACCCATATCAATTGAAGATTTGCTGTTCTTATGGCAGTTTGGATATAAACATAAGCTCAAATGTCACGAGACTCGAATATGGCAATGATTTCAAAATATATGGACATGCTACAAAAGCAGGTATACCATTAGAAAATTCTCATGTGAACATAAATGTAAACAATTTTGATTTTTGTGCAGCAATGACAAATTCAAATGGATATTATGAATGTTCTTTCAAATCACCTAAAAGAATAGGAAAAATAAATATAACAGCAACAATTACAGATGAATCTAGTCTTAAAACAAAGTCTGCTTATACACAAATAGATACATATATTTCTTATGGCAGCAAAATTGAAAGGACTGATACAGTCTGTATAGAAAAACCTGCATTAATACAAAACGAAGATGGAAGTATTGATATAGTTACAGTAAATTTGTGTTTGTGGAAGTGAAAAAATGAATTGGATTGATTTTGCAATTTCTGGCACAATATTCTTAGCTTTTATTGTAGTTGTCCTCATTCTAACAATAAATTATTTTTCAAACAAGATTTATGAAATTAGATCAAACGAAATATCCAAAGCATCAGAATCATATTTATCAAAAATCACAGATCAAGGTGTTAATGATGAGTGGGATTTGAGAAATCAGACTCCTGTTAGCTTTGGCCTTGGAAGAGATGTTTACTTTATACCAATATTAGTAAATTCAACAACGAATAAAAGAAGTTACGATGTTTTAAGTATTGACTTGAATTTTGATTATTATTGCTCAAAAAAAATAAACATTTCTTCTATACGTGTTTTGAATCAAACCTTTAATGAAGTGAATTATACGCTGATAAACAAAAATTTTTGTGATGACGGTATAAAAAATTCAACCATTGTGTTTTATGACAAACCAGGAAGTGAAAAAAAATATTTTGTATATTTTTCTCGCGAACCTTTGATTGAAAGAAATTACACACTTGATTATAATATGTCTTTGTATTTTGACTTTGATAGAGCAGAAAGCAATATAATTATGGATAAAACAGAAAATGGAAATGACGGATTTCTTACATCTGGTTTCCTTGACTATGGGAAGTTTGGCTATTCTGTAAATTTCAACAAACTTGGAATAATAAACATAAGTGAAAATAAAAATTTGAATTCTAGCATTATAAGCTTAGACTTTTGGGTAAAAATTAATGAATATGATGACTCTAAAATAATTGAAAAGGCAAACTCTTATGGACTGAAGCTTGGGCCGGTTGGTCAAAATAATAGAATAATAGGCTATATTGAAGGTTTGCCAGAAAATTATCAGCCATATACACCTATTTTGAACCTTGATGAATGGTATCATATAGTATTTACTTCTGATGGTCATGTGCATTCAATTTATCTAAATGGTAATTTAGTGAATTCGACTAACTATGACATATCTTTGCCAACGCAAGAATCGTCAATGTCATTAGGAGGAGATTATAATCAGAATTATCTTTTTAATGGAAGTATTGATGAATTGAGAGTATACAGACATGTCATAACTAGTCAGGATGTTTTAAATTCAAATTCATCTGCTCCAAACCAAATAACTGTTTTTCCAGAAATGAATGATGTTATAATTTCATTCAATAAAATGAAATCTTTGAAAAATTTGGACTATGATTTTGTTAAAAAAACTTTTGGAGATAAATATAATTTTAGAATAGAGGTGTATAAAAATTAAAGGACTATCTTTTTTGGTTGAGGTTTCAATATCAATTGTAATAATATCATTATTTCTCATAGTTTTTATGAATCAAAATTATGAAAGTCAAAATAGAATGCAAAAGAACAAAGATGAAGTGTTTTCTGTTTTGTTATCTTTGGAAAGAAAAAATGAATTGAGAGATATAATTTTTTCAAACAATGTGAATAAAATTAACCAAACTATATCAAGCTCTATTCCAAAGCTAAAAAGGTTTTATCCAGTTATATTTAATAAAACAACAAATGTGACTGTATTGCCTAATATAAATGATAAAAGAAATGTTGCAGTAATTGAATACTTAATATCAGGCGAGTATGGAAAATATGACCCAAGAATATTAAAAATATTTTTATGGGATTGAAATGAAAAAAGGACAATTTTTCATAATATCTGCTGTTGTTGTAGTTTTAATTCTAACATTAATACAGATATCTATAAGAGAATACAATCAAGGAAGGCAGGGATATGATAAAAGCTATATTTTATATTATTTCAACGAGGTAAAAAGAGAAATACCAACATCATATTTTATTGATGGAAGTGGATCGATTGAAAATTTTATTGATTTCAATAGTTTTGTAAGAAAAAGCGTTAATGAAAAAAATTTTTATTATGAATCTTTTTCAATTATTTTGTTTAATATTGACGAATCACCAGATAAATTGAATTTGACAGCAGTAAACTTTCTAAAAGGTGATATATACGTCAATTTTACTTTGAATTCTACCCCAGTTCAACAATATGGAATGTTTGTCAAAAGCAACGATTATAATTCAACTGTTTTTAATGTTGACAGAAATCTTGATTATTATTTGGAATTGCAAGGAGATAGCAATTACACAATAAATTTGGATTTGAGCAATAAAAACTTGCATATAATTTTTTCAGAAATTCGGATAATCGGAAATAACATAGAGTATATTGATAAAGTCGAAAAACATATATTTTTGCAATGAAAGGATTAAATGAATTTATGACTTTGGGAATTATAGTTTTAATTTCTATAACACTGATAACAATTTCTATCAATTATATAAAACCGATAATAGAAAGATCTAATGATAATTTTGCTTTAAATGAAGGATTATCTAATCTGATCTTAATAAAAAATACTATAGAAGAAATTTCAAGTGAGAGTCAAGGTTCTTCAAGAACAATAAAATTAAGGTCATATTATGGCGTTTACATCTTCGATTCTTTGTCTGACACTATAAATTTTACACATGTAAAATCAAGCGACGTTAGTTTTTATGGAAATAGAAACGGCATAAATGTAACTACATCTGGAAATGTAATTATGATTTTCACAAAAATAGATAATATAGATATAATGAATAGTCTTGTTTTTACAAAAGGTGATAACATATTGAAAATTTCATACGACAGCTTTGACAACGGCTTGGTGAAAATAAATATAACATCATAATTCAATAGAAATTATTAAATAATCGGTTATACTTATAAGATTTTATGGTTGTTTGGAAAAATATAAAATGCCCGAGATGTGGGAAACCAAATGAAAGAATTTCTTTGAAAAAGAGAAATGGATCTTGTATGTTTTGCGGATTTAAAATGGCTTCAAATATAAACGGATTTTTAAAGTAATATTATCATTTTTTACCAAAAATTTTAAATAAGATGTTAACAATTAGTTTTTCTTGATAAAAATGCAATTTGATGACTTTGATGATGAATGGGAATGGGATATGGAAGATGATTTCTAGCCAAACATGCTAGAAAAAACATCAGAAATTTGATTTTGTTCTTTACCATTTTTACAATCTATACACAACCACTCGTTTTTCTTTTTTGACAAACATTTATGGCATCCTATTTTTCCGCACTTGTCACATTCTCTCATCTCAGTTGTTATGCTGTTGCAACTAGGACAGTTTAAAGCCATAAATAAATTATATCAAAACCAATATTAATAAAAGTGGCTATGGAAGAAATAGGATATTCGCAAATAGTAAAGAAAAATGTAGAAAATAGCGTGAAAGAGGGTGCTTTACATTCAGTTAAACTAGGCGCTGGTGAATCTTATATAAATGCTTTTGCTATAAAGGTTTTGAATTTTACAAATACGCAAATAGGTCTGTTAACATCGTTACCGCTGTTTCTTGGATATTTTTCGAATATTTTTACATCAAAGATTATTGATAAATTAAACAGCAGAAAAAAATTGATTGTTATAGGTGCATTTATAAATGCACTTTGCTTTATTCCAATATTCCTAAGTTTTTTCATAAAAGGCTATGAATTTCCATTTATGTTAGCATCAGTCACTCTATATTTTGTATCAGATCTTATTGTTACACCAGCATGGATAAGTCTGATGGGTGATATAATACCAGATAGAATAAAACCAATATTTTTTGGTGAAAGAAATAAAATAAACAACCTTGTGGCTTTTTGCTTCATGCTTATAAGTGGCATTATACTTCACAATGTTTCTGGCATAAGTCAAATTTACGCATTTGGTATAATATTTTTTATAGCATTCCTCGCAAAGTTAGGATCTTTTTTCATGCATACAAAAATTTATGAACCAAATTATGTTTCAGATGAATTTGAAAAGTTCAGTATAGGAGATTTCATTAAAAAACTAAAATACACAAAGTTCGGAATATTTGTAATTTACATGTGTGTTTTTACATTTTCATTCAGAATAGCCGCTCCTTTCTTTTCTGTGTATATGTTCAGAGATCTTAATTTCACTTATTGGCAATTTGCAATAATAACTACTGGTAATGCTATAGCAACAATAATTAGCATGCCATGGTGGGGCAAGTATATTGATGAATATGGAAACAAGAAAATTATGTCATTGACAGGATTGCTTATACCATTCATACCTTTTTTGTGGATGTTATCAGAAAATATAGTTTATTTGTTCATTGTTGAGATATTTTCTGGTTTTGTGTGGGCTGGTTTTAATCTATCAACATTCAATTTTGTATTTTACTCAACTTCTTCAGAAAAAAGGGCAAGAGCTTACTCATATTACAATATACTTATAGGATTTTCTATAATATCTGGAACTATGTTTGGTACTTGGCTGCTCAAGTTTGGCTATTTCTTCAAAAGTGAAATATTTATTGTGTTTATTGTTTCTTCAATTGCAAGATTGATAACAAGCTTGTATTTCTTACCAAAAATAAAAGAACCACCTAAAAAAGAAATATCAACAATAAAATTGTTTTGGCAAGTTTCTTTTGTTGAAGCAAGAAGATCTTTGCACAATATAAGCATATTTAAACGAAAGCCGAAAAAAAGATCTTTTTTTGAAAGACTAGTTGAACAAGTCAATGAAATTGAAAGTGCAGGAGGCAGGATTTGAACCTGCGTATCCACTAAGGAACCAGCTCCTAAGGCTGGCGCCATTGACCAGGCTAGGCGACTCCTGCTTGATATGCTAATAAACAAAAATGAATTTATAATTTAATCTTTTTCTTTTTAAATTCACTGTGTATTTCCTTTACTAAATCAGATATTATTTCATCTCTTTTTGAAATATCTACGATCCTTATCCACACATCTGCTGTGATTTTTTCTGATATCATTGATTTGAAGATTACTTTTGGCGTAAATGCATTTATATCAACACCTGAATCAAGAATTTTTGCAAATTTCTCATACAAATAATCTATTTTTGGTATTTTCCCTCTTTCAACTATATTCTCTAAAACACTTCTTTTTGATATATTTGGAAGCACAAGTGGGTGTTTTCTGCACACATCAATTATTATTTTTTCAATTTTTTCAACATCATTTTTTGACGAGAACTCTATTGGGAATGAAACTCTTATAAAACCGCCTTTTGTGTAGTTGAATATATTTCCAGTTATTAGATTTGCTGTTGGTGCATAGAATATTGATCCATCCATTCTTCTTAAAATTACTCTAAACAATGACATGTCTTTGACTCTTGCTATGCCAGCTTGTGGAAAGCCAGCGACTTCAACCCAATCACCTATTCTCACAGGCCTTTCTATCATCAAAATTATGCCAGCAATTATATTTTGGAAAGTTTGCTGTGTTGAAAGACCTATTATTATTGTTAATATGCCAGCAGCTGTCAAAAGTGATGATAAATTTATTCCAAGAACATTATTGAATATAAAATATATTCCAAAAAAATAGATCATGTAATTGACAAACCTCGAAGCAACCTTTGACAAATTTCTATTAATTCTATTATCAAGGAATCTCCTCATTAAAAGATAGACGAGATTGCCAAAAAGTATTATGATTAGCAAAATGAATATTGATATTATTATGCTTTCTGTAGATATTTTGCCTAGATAGGTTGCTAAATCGCTCATGTAAATAAATTGGTTTTTATTTATTATTAAAATTAAATAATTATTATGCAATTTGAAATCTTGGCCATAATAAAATTACTGCTTGCCGCATTTCTAGGTGGTATTGTTGGTTTTGAAAGAGAAAAGATACACAGACCAGCCGGGTTTAGAACTCATATGATAGTTTCTTTATCTTCGTGTTTGATCACAATTGTGAGTATGAACGTTGCAAATTCTGATCCTTTGAGACTTGCTGCAAATATAATTACTGGTATAGGTTTTATAGGTGCTGGTACAATAATAGCAACTTCTGGTAAAATAGTAGGATTGACAACAGCAACAACCATTTTTTCTGTTGCTGGCATAGGCATAGCTGTTGGTGCTGGTTTTTATATTGTATCAATATTTGCTACAATTCTTTTGTTCGTTGTTTTGGAATTAAAGAGATTTGAAAGGAATATTCAAAGATTTTGAGATTTTTATTTTTTAAAAGGTTAAAAAAAGTTTTTATTATCTTTATTTGCTAAAAGAAGCATTTTTATGTTTGATAAATAATCTATAAATACTTGCAAGAGTCATTAAAAAACAGGGGTTTAGAAAGATGCAAAGCATACCTAAAGGCACAGAAGGTGCTGCTCATGAATCAGATAAAAACACTTTTGCTAACAGAGTTTTTGATAGCCATAGGACTAGGTATGCTCGGGCCTTTTTATTCTATATTTATTGAAAAATTGACAAATGACAATGCATCTATTGGTTATGCGTATGCTGCTTTTTGGCTTACTGTTGGTATTTTCAGTCCATTTTTAGGAAAGCTATCAGATAAAAAAGACAAGAAAATATTTTTGTTGATTGGTGGATTTCTAGCATTTATAGTATCAATTTTTTATGGTATTATAACAAGCATTTATCAACTTATAGCAGTTGAAGTATTGAATGGTATTGCTACTGCTTGCTTTAATCCTGCATATAGATCTTTGACAGCTGAAATGACGACAAAAAGAAAAAGAGGATTTCAATATGGTTTGCTAGATAGTGTTTCATACATAACTTATGGTGTTGCCGCTTTACTAGCAACTCTTGTTTTCAATATATTTGGTTTTACTGCTTTGTTTATATTTTCTGGCATCTTTCAACTAGCATCAAGTCTAATCATAAGTAGAAAAATAAAATTAAGATAAAAAATCAACCAAACAAACTTGCCAATCCACTAACTGCTTCCTCTGCGCCTTTAGATTTATCCTCTTCTGGTGCTTTCTTTGTTTCAGCTGCTGGTGCTGATGTGGTTGCTGGTGCAGCTACTGCGACAGGCATTGCTGCTTGTTTTATAACCTCTTCTATGTTAACACCATCTAAAGCTGAGACAAGTGCTTTGATTTTTGCATCGTCTGCTGATATACCTGCGCTTTCTATTACTGCTTTTACATTCTTTTCATTGATTTCTTTTCCTGCTGAGTGAAGCAGCAAAGCAGTGTATATGTATTCCATTGTTTACACCTCCATTAAACATTAACTTTAGATTTTAATACTTTAGCAGCCCTTTCTCCTTTTTCAAGGAGATCTTCTATTATGCCGCTGTCTAATATTTCAGCTTCAACACCTAATGATTTTGCATTTATAAATGCTTTTTGTATAAGCAGTTTCACAGATTCTTTTGTTGGATATGCTATTCCAACTGCCAGATTCAATGCATTTTGATATGCTTTCTGCAAATTGTTTATGTATTCTTGCTCATTAACAGCAAGTACAGAACTGTCAAAAACTATACCACCTTCCCATGCAGCTAAAACATTTGCACCCATTTCCATTGGCTGTATTTCAAGTTTTTTCAGCAATGAAGCTAGTTCAGCTGTTATAACTGTGCCTTGCTTAGCAACAACAGTATCTTTAGAAACATGTATTTTACCTTCTTTTACCATCGCAGGTATTTTGGCACGTTGCAATTCACCTATTGCAGGACCCGCTGGAAGTTTTGTAGGGCCTTCTTTGATAATTATATCATATGGTGCTATATCACCTTCTTTCGCAAAAGTTGGTGTTTTGCTTTTATCAAATAGTTTGTATAGCTTAAATGGATTAGTGTTAGAAAAGACTAGGGCAGGTTTTTTAGGGTCATAATCATAAAGTTTCATCAAATTTTCTATATTCAAATTTTGAAATGCTTTTTGAATTATCTTTTTCTTGTACATTTTTATTATAACTTGATTTCTAAGGTCCTTTCTTATTGATTGAAGTTGCTTTGATGGTAGCTTAAACATGTCTATTATGCCGATTACAGAATACTTTTTGCAGTTTTCTACAATTTCTTTCATTGCATCTAGTTTTTCTTGCTTAACCATAACTACACCTCAAACTTTACAGGCTTGCTCATTGTAAATTTGATGCATACGTTTTTGATATTGCTTTTACCTCTTGGCAATTTCTGAATTAAATGTGTTATGACAGCATTTATATTATCTTCAATATCTTGATCATTCATGTTTTCAACACCAACTATTGTTTGAATGCATGGGGCTTTTTTTATTGATATTCTTACACCGCCTTCAAGAGATTTTAAGAAATTGTTAATGTCGCCTATTATTGGTTTTGGCATCAACCCTCTTGGAGCAAGGTATTTACCTAGATATTTACCTACAATAGGCATTAACTTTGGTTCTGAAACAAAAATATCAGTTTCTTTTATCAGTTTCTTTAGTTCTTTCTTGTTTTTTTCAAGATTTTCAATATCAGCTTGTTTTAAAACACGATAATTAGTTTTAACATTCTCAGAATGAAATATTGTTATTCTTGTCGGTTTTCCCAATCCTTTGGGAAGTTGAAATATTTCATCAATTTTGCTTTCTGCCTTGTTTATGTCAATTTCTTTTAAATTAACAACTAGATCAATAGTTTGATTAAACTTTCTTTTTTTAGAATTATTTCTTAATTGCTTTATAGCTTCTTTTATATTCATTCAAATCCCTCCTGCTCTAGGCAGTGCCAACGGGCTTTTAACAAATTGTAATTTAATGTTTAAAAATCTATTGGTTTATGAAATAGCATTGATTTAAAATCTTAAATTTTTTGCTTTGATATATGGATAGTATTGGCATATTATATAGTTTGTTAGATGGTAAAATTACAGTTAATAAGTATTTTGAAAAATGGAGTCCACATATTATAGAAAATGTGCGTCATCGCAACCCAAAATGCGGATTTGCATATGATAACCCACCAGATAACATTTTATTAGGGTTATGCGAGATGCATGCCAATGTATTTTCGAGATATAGGTATTGGGTTAATGATAATATAATTCTCGTTCATCCATTTTATGTATTTTTGACACATTATCATCTTCTCGAAGATAAAACTAAAGAAGAGGCAAAAGAATATCTTGAGACAATGTTGGAATTTTTGCAAGAGGCAAACGCATTAGCTAATGTTATATTGCTTGATACAATACATCATTATGCAGCTGTTAGCAGTCATTTATTAGAATTAGGGCTTGCTAATTATGTGATTTTTACATTATATGACGATGGTCGTTCATTATATCCTAATTCTATAAACATATTAAGCGGCACTCGAGTTTTTTTGGCAGGTGGTTATAACAACAGATGTCTTTTTTCATCCATACGTGATATTTCAGAAGTGCAGTGTGATATGTTTGCAATAAAAGGATTGGTTTTGAACTCTCCAAGAGATAATTTAAATACAATTATAGCATCTAGTGTAGTTGGTATAGATCAATCAAGATTAATCACTATTGAAGATGTTAAAAAACAAATTCAAGCAAAAGTTTTATAAATATAAAACATCCTACATCATAAGTAAGATGATTTGATCCGTTTGGAGGTGAAATGAATTGGCTACAAAAGATTTGGAAAGCAAGGTTTTTCAGGCTTTAGAGCTGGCTAGAAATACTGGTAAGATTAAAAAAGGTACAAATGAGGTTACAAAAGCGATTGAAAAATCTCAAGCAAAACTTGTTATAATAGCAGAGGATGTTAATCCAAAAGAGATTACAATGCATTTGCCTATAATATGCAATGAAAAAAAGTGTCCATATGTTAATGTTTCATCTAAGGAAGAGTTGGGAAGAGCTGTTGGTATAAATGTTCCTACAGCAGCAGCATGTATTGTAGAGCCTGGAGAAGCAAGAGAAGTTTTAAATGAAGTTTTACAACAATTAAAGAGTGGTGGATAAATTGGCTGAAGAAGCTGTGCCTGCAGAAGTTTTAGAATTGATTGGAAGAACAGGTGTAAGAGGAGTGATGACAGTTAGATGCAGAGTTCTTGAAGGAAAAGACAAAGGAAAGATTTTGACGAGAAATGTCTTTGGTCCAGTAAAGGTAAAAGATATATTGATGTTGAGAGAAACTGAAATGGAAGCAGCAGGAAGAATGGAAGGTAGATAAAAGTGAAATGCTCTTTTTGTGGTGAAAAATTAAAACCAGGCACAGGAAAAATGTATGTGCTCAAGTCAAATGTAGTCAAATATTTCTGCAGCAAGAAATGTGAAAAAAATTGGCACATGGGCAGAGATCCTAAGAAATTGAAATGGGCAAGACAAAAGGATTAGTTTTCAAATTATATTATTTTCTTAAAGGGCCGGTAGATCAATGGCTAGATCGCTGTCTCGGCATGGCAGAGGCTCTGGGTTCAAGTCCCAGCCGGTCCATGAATTAATTTATTCAAGAAAAAGAACATTATTTAAGGTCAAACAAATAAAAGATTTAAATATTCATTCGTAATTTATGTGAGTTATTATGAATCCAAAACAAAACGAGCAAATGAGGGGTATAGTAAGAATAGCTGGAGTAGACATGAAAGGAGACAAGAAGATTTATGTTTCTTTGCAAAGGATTAAAGGTGTTGGCCCTTCTATTGCAAATTCTGTTTGCAAAATAGCAAAGTTGGATAGAAACAAAAAAGTCGGTAGTTTGACTGATGAAGATGTTAAAAACATAGAAAAGATAATAGCTAGCATAAGCAGCCATGTTCCTGTTTGGATGTTGAATAGAAGAAGTGATCCTGAGACTGGAGAGAATTATCATCTTGTTACATCAAATCTCAAGTTTACACATGAAAATGACATAAAGAAAATGATTGAAAGGAGATCATACAAAGGTGTGAGACATGCATTAGGCCTTCCTGTAAGAGGGCAAAGGACAAGAAGTTCTTTCAGAAAAGGCAAAAGCGTTGGTGTTGTCAGAAAGAAGCAACAACCAGCCAAAAAGAAGGGATAAGGTATGAGAAAGATAAAAAAGACATACAGCAAGCCAAGAAAACCATGGGACAGAGCTAGAATAGAGGAAGAAAGGAAGTTAATGAAAAATTATGGGTTGAGAAGAAAGAGAGAGATATGGAAGGCGGCTTCATATCTTAGAAATTTCAGACAAAGAGCAAGAGATCTTGCTGCAAGAAAAAATGAGGAAGAGCAGAAAAAACTTTTGGAAAGGTTGTATAGAATCGGCGTTCTTGAAAAAGGTGCTAGCTTGAATGATGTTTTGGGTTTGACTGTTGAAAATATACTTGAAAGGAGATTGCAAACAATAGTTTACAAGAAAGGATTGGCAAACACTTTAAAGCAAGCAAGACAATTGATTGTTCATGGACATATACAAGTTGATGGAAAGAGCACAAGATTTCCTAGTTTTCTAGTCACAAGAGATGTAGAAGATAAGATCGGCTATTATAAATTTGAGCCAAAAATGAAAATAGGTGGACAAGATGAAGACAGCTAGAAGGGAAATACAAAAGAAGACTGAGATTAAAGCAAGCAAAGAAGGAGTTTGGGGTATTGCTTACATTTTTTCTACTGTCAACAGCATCATAGTTCATATAACTGACATAACAGGATCAGAAACAATTTCAAGATGGAGTGGAGGGATGATAACAAACAAGGATAGAGATCAGGGCAGTCCGTTCTCAGCAATGCAGGCAGCAAGCAAAGCTGCTCAGGAAGCAATTGAAAAAGGCGTCATAGGTGTTCACGTTAAAGTAAGAGGAAAAGGTGGTCATCACAAAAAAGCTCCAGGTGTTGGCGCACAACCAGCAATTAGGGCTTTGGTTAGAGCTGGATTAAAAATAGGTTTGATTGAGGATACTACTCCTATACCAACTGATACTACAAAGAGAAAAGGCGGCAGAAGAGGAAGAAGAGTTTAGTTGAACTTGTAAAGATATTTTTTTATGTCAACTCTTCCATTAATGATTTTTATGCCTTCTTTTTCAAGTAGTTTTATCTTTTCATTTTTTCCTCTGGCAAAACCACCTATGTTACCATTGCTGTTAACAACTCTATGACAAGGCACATCTTTGTATGGGTTTTTATTGCAAGCAGTTCCAACAGCTCTATAGGCTTTTGTGTTTAATGCAGAAGCAATTTGTTTGTAAGTCGTTACCTTGCCTTTTGGCACTTTTTTAATCAATAGCCATACCTTTTCTTGAAATCTCATGCAACCAACCAAAATATTTAAATCTTCCTTTCAATTAAAGTTAATAGTTTTGTTGGTGTTTGATTATGAAAAATTTGTACAAATCCATGAAACAGACAAGAAAGAGCAAAGCATACAAGGAAATGCTAAAGCAGAGATTGATTGAATGGAGAAAGCAAGAGAGGTTTGTTAGAGTTGAAAAACCTTCCAAGCCTGATAGGGCAAGATCGCTTGGTTACAAAGCGAAACAAGGCTTTGTCATTGTAAGGGCAAGGTTGCAAAGAGGTGGCAGAGACAGGCCGCATTATCTGAGGAAAGGAAGAAAGCCGTCAAAAACAGGTGTGACAAGATATACAAGCAAGCAGTCTTTGCAAGCAATAGTTGAGCAGAGAGTTGCAAGAAAATATCCAAACCTTGAAGTGCTGAATTCTTATTGGGTTGGACAAGACGGAAGATATGTTTGGTATGAGGTTATAATGGTTGACAAAAATCATCCTGTTGTGAAGAGTGACAAAAACATTAAATGGATAGCAGAAAAGCAGCATACCAGAAGGGTTTTTAGAGGATTGACATCGGCTGCGAAAAAGTCAAGATAGTTTGATTATGGAATTTTGCTACTATTGCTATCAGTATATCAGGATATATGTTGTTACTTATATATAGTTAAAAATAGAAATCTTTTAATACTCAACCAAGAAATCTTCGGGCTTTAGCCCGTAGATGAATTGGTTGCCTTCTTCTATTACGAAATATAAAATAAAAAATAGGAGCAGAGCTCCACTCAATAGGAATATGTCTAGCTTTAGCTATAGAGTTCTGCTTACTTAAAGCTTTGCGAGGTGTTGTTATGGATCAATTCAATAGCTTTAGCCATAGCATTGGAAATAATATTCACCATCTAGAATGGTGCACTAAATATAGATACAAGATGTTTAGAAAAAAAAGACTGAGAGAATATTGCAAAGATATTTTGTATATGATAGCTAGACGTCATAAAATAGAAATATTGGAATTAGCAGTGATGGAAGATCATGTGCATATCATAGCTCAATTACCTCCATATATGTCCCAGTCTAAAGCTGTTCAATTGTTAAAAGGTGCATCGTCTTATGAGCTATTTAGGCTAATACCAAATTATAGATTGAGATATCCTAAAGGAAGTTTTTGGTCTAAAGGAAATTTCAAGGATACTATTGGCAGAGTGACGATAGAAGTTGCAAAGAAATATGTTCGTGAACAGCAGATGCAATTAGATCACTTCACGAAATTAATAGGAAACTGCGGACTTTAGTCCGCAGAGGATGTCATTAGATTAAAAGGTGATATGAAATGGAATATGAAAAAAAACGTTCAAAAGAAGAATATTTATTACAAGTGCTTGACAATGTTACAAATGAGTTACAATGTAGAGGAATATCAGGAAATAAAGGATATTGTTATTTAGCTGGGGCATTAAATACTTATTTTGGTAATAAACCGCCAGTTGATCAAAATGCTGGTTTGAAAAATTGAAGGGAATTTGGCATAGTTTAGCAGAATCACCAAAAGAAATATCAAAAAAATTAAGAGCCATGTATCCAAATATTGATGGAATAATTGATTATGAATCTCATGGTGCTTTGTAGGTTTTTTATTATTTTTTTACCATATTTTTATTGTTATGTACTATGACATGCACGTTCATTCAGCTTTTTCTGAAGGCGAAAGCAGTTTAGAAGAGATAGCGACTCAAGCAAAGATTCTTGGCTATAGTGGCATATGCTTTGCAGAATATTTCAAAGGCAAGCAAAAGATGCTTGAGCTGAAGGAAGAGATTGCCAAAGTCAGCGAAAAGGCTAGAATAAAAATATTTTTAGGATTTGAAGCAAGAAACTCAAATGAGCTGAAAAGGCTTGTTGCTTTAAGAAGGGAATATGATGTTCTTCTTGTAAGAGGTTATGACACAAAGCTGAACAGGCTAGCAGTTGAAACACCTGAAGTTGATATTTTAACGCATCCAGAATATGAAAGAAAGGATTCTGGTTTGAATCACGTCTTGGTAAAGGAAGCTGCTAAAAATAATGTTGCAATAGAGATCAATTTCAGAAACATCTTGATCAACAACAAACATTCAAGATCAGCTGCTCTGTCTCACATATCACACAATGTGATGCTTTGCAAAAAATTCAAAGCACCTGTTATAATCTGCTCTGGTGCAATATCTCACTGGCAATTGAGAGATCCAAAGATAATGATATCATTTGCAAAGCTTGTTGGTTTGGATTTGCATGAAGCAAAGCTATCATTGAGTGAAGTGCCAAAAAGAATAATAAATCAAATATATGAAAGGAAAAGCAAAAAATGGATAATGCCTGGAGTGAAGGAATTATGAAGCTAAAGACATTGCCGCCTAGCTTGAGAGAGAAGCATAGATATATAGCAATAAAAATAATATCAGAATCGCCTGTTGAATATTCTGATTTGGAAAGCGCAATATGGAATACAATGCTTGATTTTCTAGGCGAATATGGGGTTGCAAAGACTGATTTTTGGATAATAAAAGAAAGATGGGTTAAAAACGATCAAACTTGTGTCATCAGATGCAATCATTTGTCTGTTCAAGATATTTTAGCCAGCTTAGGTCTTGTAACTAGGCTAGGTGATATCAGGATTGCTGTGAAGGTGTTGAAAATATCTGGAACATTAAAGGGTTTAAACAAAACGTGAAATTATTTATAAATCAGCTATAGATAAAATTTCTTATATATATTGAATGTATTTGTAAAATTATCAAATAATCATTCAAAATTTTGCAATTTTTTATAAATAGAACGAATATGATTAAAAATTGAGAACTAAAGCAAAAGCTTAAAAATTCTAAATAATTTAAAAATGAAATACAAATATTATTTTGTTATATTCATGAGGTGATTTGAATGCCGGCTGTTTTGCCAGAATATATGGGTTATGATAGAACAATTGCAGTTTTCAGTCCTGATGGCAGACTATTTCAGGTAGAATATGCAAAAGAAGCAGTGAAAAAAGGCACGACTTCTCTTGGGTTGACATTCAAGAATGGGGTTGTTCTAGCTACGATAAAGCAGTCAACAGATCTAGCTGTGCCCAAATCTCTTGAAAAACTTTTCAAGATTGACGAGCATATAGCAACAGTAGCTTCTGGTTTGCTAGCTGATGCAAGGGTTTTAGTAAGCCAACTAAGAGTTAAAGCCCAAATAAACAGGATAACATATGAAGAACCAATAGATGTTTGGTCTTTGGCAAGGACATTGGGCGACAGGATGCAAGTTTCAACACTTTACGCAGGCTTGAGACCATTTGGCGTATCATTTTTGATAGGAGGAGTTGACTCTTCAGGACCGCATATAATAGAGTCAGATCCTTCAGGAATGCTTTTCGAATGGCAAGCTTATTCAATCGGCAGAGGAGCACCAGTTGCAAACAAGTTGTTCAAAGAAAAATACAAACCAGACATGGATGAAAAAACAGCTGTGAAATTTATGATCGATGTAATCAAAAAATCAGAGAAAATAAAGGATTCAGATTCTATCGAAATCGCAGTAATAAAAGATAGTGTAAAGATATTAACAGAAGAAGAATTGAAAAAGTTGATGTGATTCTTGTATGGTTAGTGTGGACGAAGCAGTTATTTGTAGGTTGAAAAAGGCAGGCATAATATTTGAGATTCTTGTCGATCCCTACAAAGCAGATGATATGAAAAAAGGCAAACAAGTCGACATAGAAGAAGCAGTTGCTGTTTTAAGTGTTTTTAGGGATGCTAGAAAGGGAGATGCTATATCAACAGAAGAATTACAAAAAGGTTTTGGCAGCACAAACATAAAGGATATAATCAAAAAAATTATTTTAGAAGGTGAAATTCAGCTTACAACAGAACAAAGAAGAAAAATGATTGATGATAAAAAGACGCAAATAGCTGAATTGATTGCTCGCCAAGCTGTTAATCCTCAAACAAATCTTCCTCATCCTCCTAGTAGAATAATAAATGCAATGGATCAGGCAGGTGTACATGTAGATCCTTTTGCTGACGCAGAATCACAGGTTGATAAAACTATAAAATCTATTAAAAGTTTATTACCTATAAAACTTCAAAGAGTTGTCATTCAAATAACAATACCCGCTCAATTTTCAGGCAGAGCATATGCAGCTGTAAAGAAGCTTGTACCTGAATTTGAGGAAAAATGGCTTGGTGACGGCTCTTTACAAATAATAGCAAACATACCGGCTGGCTTGCAGATTGATTTGCTAAAGCACGTCGGGGATATGACTCATGGTAATTTCAAATCAGATATATTAAGAAGAGAGGATGTATGATGAAGGAAAAAGAAACAGGTGTAAGGGAAATAGCATACCCTGGACAGGTTTTAGGTGATAAAAAAGAGTTTTTGCCTGGTGTAGGCACTTTTGAAGAGGATGGAAAGATAATCTCAAAATTTCTAGGTATATTGACAAAAAGTGGAAATTATATTTCAGTTGTTCCTTTGGCAGGAGTTTATGTACCAAAACCAGGTGAACATGTAATAGGCATAATAACAGCTGTTGAAAAAGTTGGATGGGTCGTTGACATAAACTCGCCATGGGAGTCTTTCTTATCTTTATCAGAAGCTGTTGACGAATTTATTGATGTTAAAAGAGTTATGCTAAACAGATATTATGACGAAGGCGATGTTATTTATGCACAGATAGCCAGTGCAAAGAGAGGTGACGTACAGCTAAGCATGAGAGGACCTTCTTGTAAAAAACTTAAAGACGGTGTGCTTGTAAAGATAACACCATCTAAGGTGCCCAGACTAATAGGTAAAGAAGGAAGTATGATCAATTTGATAAAAGAAAAAACAGGCACAATGATAAGAGTAGGGCAAAACGGCGTTGTTTGGATATCTGGCGAAAAGGTAGATAAGGCAATAGTTGCTATAAAGAAAATTGATGAAAAATCTCACATTTATGGTTTGACAGATGAAATTACAAAACTATTGAGTGATTAAAATGGTAAAAATAAAGGGAATTGAACTGATAAAGGATGGGAAAAGGCTAGATGGTAGAAAGCCGTTTGAAACAAGAGAAGTTGAAATGAAAGTAGGCATTATACCAAATGCAAATGGATCTGCAATGGTTAGGTTTGGCAAGACAACAGCAATAGCAGCTGTTTATGGACCTAGATTGCTTTTGCCTAAGCATTTGCAGGAAATGGACAAAGCCATAATTCAATGCAGATACAACATGGCACCGTTTTCTACTGATGAAAGAATTAAACCAGGAACATCAAGAAGAGAGATGGAAATATCAAAAGTTGTCAGACTTGCTTTAGAGCCAGTTTTATTTTTGGAAAATTATCCTAAAACAACAATAGATGTTTATATTGAAATAATACAAGCAGATGGATCAACCAGAGTAACAAGCGTAAATGCAGCTTCTTTGGCTTTAGCGGATGCAGGTATACCAATGAAGGATTTGGTTGTTGCATTATCTGGTGGAAAAATTAATGGCCAGCTTATTTTAGATTTAAATGGCATTGAGGATAACAACTCAGAAGCAGATGTGCCAATGGCTTTTATGCCAAACAAAAAACATATTACACTGCTTCAAATGGATGGAGAATTGAAGCATGAAGAGATATCAAAATTGATTAATGAAATGTTCAAGGCAGGTGAAATTATTTACAAAAAGCAGATAGAAGCTTTGAAAAATAGATATAGTGAGTGATATGAGAGCAAATTATATTTTGAAATTGTTGGAAAAGGATGAAAGACTTGACGGAAGAAAACTCGATCAATTTAGACCTATAGTAATCGAGAAAGGAATTATTGAAAGAGCTGAAGGTTCTGCTAGAGTTAAAATTGGAAAGACAGATATAATTGCTGGTGTGAAAATGGAGATAGAGACACCATTTCCAGATACACCAAACGAAGGAACGCTAAAAACAAATATAGAGTTTGCGCCAATTGCTCACCCTGACTTTATACCAGGTCCACCATCTGAAGATGCTACTGAAATTGCAAGAGTTGTTGACAGAGGTATAAGAGAGTCAAATTCAATTGATTTGGAAAAGTTATGCTTGATAGAAGGCGAAAAGGTATGGGGCGTTTTCATAGATTTGCATGTAATCAATCATGACGGCAATTTAATAGACGCTTCATCTTTAGCATCAGTAGCTGCTTTGATGAATACAAAAATACCAAAGTATGAAGACAACAAAATAATAAGAACAGAATTTATTGGAAAGTTGCCTGTATTGCATACACCGATAAATGTTGTTGTCTCAAAAATACTTGACAAATATATAGTTGATGCAGATAAAGAGGAAGAGGAAGTTGTTGATGCTTGGTTGAGTGTGGCAACAAGAGAGGATGGATATGTATGTGCAATGCAAAAAGGAGGCAGCAAAGCGTTAAGTTTAAATGATATAGATTATATGATTGATTTGTCTTCAAAAAAATCCAAAGAATTGAGGAAACTTTTGTGATTAATATGGGAAGAAAAATATTGAGCAGAAAGTTAAAGCAAATCAAAGCCGGAAAAGTTAGGCAATCACCAAGATGGGTTGATATAAAGAAATTTGGCATGAAAAGGGCTAGAAACAGAAGAGCAGGCGTCTTCAGAAGAAATTGGAAGAGGACAAAACTAAAAATATAATAGCTTTAAAAATAAAATTTTCTTTTATGGATTGGCAACAATTAGGATTAAAAGTTGGCTTAGAAATCCACTGGGGTTTGAACACAGAAAAAAAATTGTTTTGCAGTTGCCCAAACACACTTATCAATAGGCAAGCTGACAAATTAATAGAAAGATATTTGCGTCCAGCTGTTGGTGAGCTTGGCGGTATAGATGAAGCTGCAAAAGCAGAAGCGTTAAAAGGCAAAAAAATTATTTATGAATTTTTTGATGATGCAAATTGTTTAGTAGAAATAGATGAAGAACCACCTCATTCACCAAACAAACATGCATTAGAATCGTCTTTTTTAATAGCTGAGATGTTGAATGCAAAAATAGTTGATGAAATCCATGTCATGCGAAAAACAATAATTGATGGATCAAATGTTTCTGGTTTTCAGAGAACAATGCTTATTGCAATGGACGGTTTTGTGAAAACATCTTTTGGCAATGTTGGCATAAGCAGCATATGTTTGGAAGAAGATTCTTCAAGAATAATTGACTCTAAAAAAAATATATTTAGACTTGACAGACTAGGAATGCCTGAGGTTGAGATAACGACGACTCCTGACATACACACACCTGAACAAGCTTTAGAAGCAGCTGAAAAAATAGGAATGATTTTGCTTTCTAGCGGAAAAGTAAAAACAGGTTTGGGTGTTGTTAGGCAAGATGTAAATGTTTCAATAAAAGATGGAGCAAGAACAGAGATAAAGCATGTTCAACGTTTGAATTGGATACCTTTGGTGATAGAGAAAGAAGTTGAAAGACAGCTTCAACTAATCAAAAAAGGGGAAAAGATTGAAAATAGCGTTAGAGTGGCAAAAGAAGATGGATCAAATGTTTTTTTAAGACCAATTGCTGGATCGGCTAGAATGTATCCAGAAACAGATGTTATGTCCATTCTAGTTGATAAAAAGTTGATTGAAAAAATAAAAAACAATTTACCAGAAACCATTGATGTAAAGTTAGAGAAAATGAAAAAAGTTCTGCCAAATGATGTCGCAGAGCAGCTTTCAAAATCAGAAAAATTATTTTTGTTTGAAAAAATTGTTTCAGAAGTTAAAGCAGACCCAACAATAGTAGCAAGCACACTAGTTTATACTTTGAAGGACATCAAAAGGAAGGGTGTTGATGTTGATAGTATTGAAGATAAGCAGTTCATTGATTTGTTTAAAATGCTTAAAGACGATAAAATAGCAAAAGAAGCTATACCTCAGATTTTAGAAAAATTAAATGACAAAAAAGTTGAGGATGTTGTTAGCGAATTAGGCTTGCTAAAGATAACAAGAAAGGAGCTTGAAAAAATAGTTGATGATTTAATAAATGAAAACAGGAATAAAATTGATAAAAACGCTTATGGCTTGATAATGGGTTTGGTTATGAAAAAAGTTAGAGGCAGAATTGACGGCAGTGTTGTCGATGAAGTTGTAAAAGACAAGCTGAAAAATATGGCTTGACTATTTCATTTGATTCTTTAACTCTTTATACATTTTGTATAATTCAGCTGCCCTATATGCAGGAAATATATCCATTATATTGGTAGGATCTAGCAATGTTAATAATTCATATAACGCAAGTGCACCACCATATTGCCAACCAATTTCTTTTGAATAAGAATATATGTATGGCAATTTTGGAAGAGCTTCTAATATCTCTGCTATCCTTTCTATCGGCAGACTTAATCCATAAGATACTGCTAAACTTGCTAATTGAGCTGCACTTATAGAAGCATCATATATGTCTAACCTTGTCGCATATGTCCATGAGGATTTATGTCTTTCAACAACTTCTCTTATTTTTTCTTCAAAACCAGGATCTTTTTGCAGTTGCTCATAAACAGACGGTATTGATTTCAAAAGTTCTTCAGGATCTTTGAAAAACAATTCTGTTATGAGATTTGAAATATATGGCTTGCTACTCTTTACTTTATCGCCAATTTTTTTCAAATCTTCAACATTCATAAAAGATATTTAAAATGCAACATTATAATATTTTTATGAATATTTCTAAAATAAAACTGGAAAATCAAAAAACAGCATCACCTGATGAAAACCTCTTTCAAGTTTCAAAAAAAATGGGTGTTAGCAAATCAATAATAATTTTAGATGGCAAAAGACCAGTTGGTATATTGACGATGAGAGATATTGTAACCAGAGCCCTAGTTAAAGGTAAGGATCCAAAGACTACTCTGGTAAAGGATATAATGACAACTCCTGTTTTTTGTGCAAAAGAAGATGATGATATTGAAAAGATTGCTGCTTTTATGCTTCAAAAAGATTATTTGACAGTTCCTGTTGTAAACAAAAAAGAAGAATATAAAGGTGTATTATCTTTAAGACAGATAATTATGTATAAAAAATCAAAGCAAAAGTAATTTCTTTATGTAAAACAAATACAATTTTATGAAGAAAATTTTGTGGGTTTTATTTTTCTTGAATATTGTCGCAGCACAACCAGCGCAAGATTATGTTAATGCTGTCATTGTACCTTCAATTGTTTTATTCGTCTTTGTTTTTGGTATAATTTCACTTCTAAAATTCCCAAGAATTATATCTCTACTAGCATCAGCTGCTTTAACAACAGTTGCCTTTATTTTAGGTTTTGTAAAAACGTTTTCATCTGTAACACTGTCTTTAGGTGGTTTGGCTTCAACTGGTATATACATAGGCATGTTTCTTTTAGGAGCGATGTTAATTTCAAGGCAATCGCCTTCAGCAAACAAAAAGATGGTTAGATATTCTGATGCGAGGAAGATGAGCAGGAAACAGATATCGCAAGAAATGAGCAATATAGAAAAAAAGATTGTTCAAATGCAGTCAAAACTAGAATCAGTAAAAATACAAGAGCATAATCTTGAATTAAAGTTTTCAACTTCAAAATCTCATGAAATTGCAAAAGAGCTTGAAAGAATAAGGAAAATAAAGAATGAATTATCAGATGCAATAGATATGATGATTGAAAGAAAGGAGTATTATAAAAAAGCATATAGAGAAGCTACGGCGTAAACATGCTATTGTATTTTGCTGTTTTCCAAAATCTGCTTATTGCTATTAGCAATATCAAAACACCAAACAATATTACAAGACCAAATGTGCCTAATGATAGGATTTTGTTAATTATTATATATCCGCTTGTTAGGAAGACATATAGGCAAATTATTAACGACACAAGAACATTAACACTTTTTGGAAAAAAGTTCATTCTTTGAAGTATATCATACAAAAGGGTAAACAAAATTATGAATGACAACCCAAAAACAAAAATGGTGTCGCTGTTTAGCAAAGCCTGTATTTGTTGCATAAAAAACTACCTTAAAAGCTGAATTAATTGGTTTATTTTTTCTTCTGCAACTTGAGGGTTTGTTTGCAAATTATTTTTAGCTTCAATTATTAGATTTTTCCATTGCAGGTTTTGCGCATAATGCTCCATTGTATCAAGTATGTCCAAAGCATGATCAAAGTCACCATTTTTTATCATAATCTTTACATCCCTTGCATAATTTTTCATTAGGAATTTGGCTTGCATAGAGCCTCTTGCAATCCCCATAGCATGCTCAATAGGTCTCCATTTTTCAAAAACTCTGTTTATATATGCTAGCAAGCCTCCAAGAAATATTAGATCCAAAGCCACTAGGGCAATTCCCAATGTACCTATGCTCAATATTTCAAGCAGATTTGTTACAACAAAACCTCTGTAAGCTATTAGTCCCAAACAATAACCCACTATTTTTTGTGATTGCGGACGTTTTATTACGCCTGAAGAACTCACAAAGTCATAAAACAATGACATCAATAACAGCAATGGGACGACAACGCCAAAAACCCAGTAGCTTAGGAACGCAAAACCCCCATAGTTGCCTTTGTATTTATACCCAGTTATTACACACATGATACCTTCTGCTATGTTGTTTGCCCCACCTGTACTGCATTTCACAGTCATTGGTGTTGCTAAAGCTGCTCTTGATTTCATAACATATGACATTTGAATGATCAGAAAGCCGACTATTATGACACCCAAGCCGATATAGGATAGAGTTTTACCTGTTCTGAGATGACTGCCGGCTATGATTATTCCAAATAATATCAGAAATGAACCTATTGCTATAAGCATTATAGAAGTGATGACATTTGTTATATATTCTAACACAAAATCTATAAAACCTGGTATTGCTACAGCCGTAACAACCAGAGTAGCGAAAACAATTGTTAAAAGAAAGAATATAGAAATCCAGTCAGCACCTTTTGAACCAAAAACCATACTATTATATTCTAAATTCATACTATTATTTTTTAGCTTATTTCTGCAATCATTGCGTTTATTGCTTTTATTGCCTCGTTTTTGTCTTTTGCAAGGTTTAGATTTTCAACCAATGATAAAAACTTTTCAGATTTTCCCTTAGCTTCTAATAAAGTTCTTAAATTCTCTCTTATAGATTCGGCAAACACAATGTTTATTTGATTTAGAGGCAATTTTTTCAAACCTTCTAATTCCAACTTCACTTTGCTTTTCAACTCGTCTGTTCTTTCCTTTGGCTTTGATAAAAAATATCTTGGAAGTTTTTTAATTACTAAAAAGAATATCAAAAGGTTTATTATTATTAATCCAGCACCCAAAAGACCAATTGATAAAAGATCTACAAGCCTTGTTATTACAAAACCTCTATAAGCGATAAGCGTAAAACAAATTGTTATAATTTCTGCGTATGTACTATTTCCAATAACTCCGGATTTTCCTATAAAATCTTTGAAGATATTGTAAAGAACTATTATAGGGATTACAAAACCATATATCCAGAATCCATATATTATCAGCAATGTCTCAGTAATATTTGATTGCTTTGATGGCATATAACCTGTTGTTATGCAGCTTAAAATTTCTATCAGATTACTCGGGTTTTCGCACTTTAACCAAAAGTTTTTCAAACTAAATATTTTACCAGAAGATTTTATTATCTGCAATTCTTGGTTTATTAATGATATGAAAATAAAAAACAAACAAAAATATGTTATAATTACAAAAAATTTGTTGTGTTCTGGTATGAATTTTGATGCTAATAACGATGAAAAAATTCCTAGCACGGCTAAACCAAACAAAAAATAAGAAAACATAAAAGGAATTGAAATTGCCATTTCAAAATTCATATTAGAAAGATAAAAAAATATGAATGAAAAGACAAAAATTAGCAATATAAATGGTAAAATTATTTGCAAGAATTCTATGATTGTTTTAGTGACTTTATTAATCAATGACATTATTTAATAAAATGGTTTTTTAAATTTTAAACATTAGGTTTCTCTAGCAGTTCTACTACTAATATCTCTCTTGACTCTTTCTGCATCACTTTTTGTTTGTGCATTAAGTGCATCAGCTTGCAATTTTTTGGCTTCAATTTCGCCTAACAAATATTTTAAAGCACCGTAAAACCTTTCATCATTGAATGCATTTCTCAAACTTTCCACAGAATTTGCATTTTTCAAAGTTTCAATGACAATTTTACGAAATTGAGAATTAGCTGTTGCAATATCCATTTCATGCTCTATTTCTTGCCATTGTTTAAATGCTCTCTTCACATAAGCCAAAACTCCACCTAAAAATATGAAGTTTAATGCAATAACAGCTACGCCTGTCGTACCTATGTCAAGAATATATATTAATCTAGTTACAATAAACCCTCTGTATGCCATAAAACCTAGGCCAAAACCAATAAATTTCTGATATGTCGGACTTTGTACAACACCTGATGATTCAACTATATCAATGAGCAATGAAGTTAATATTGCTAAAGGTATTGTTAATCCAAATATAACAAAACCAAAAATTCCAAACGCGTTCCAAACATTTGACGTCCCTGAATTTATAGGTTGATGTCCAGTTAATGCGCATGCTAGGTATGAATGCCAACTTTTTGGTGGGTTTGTTCCACAATCTCCCCAAAAATCTGTATTATCATTTATAAACTTTATATCATCAGACGCTTTTTTGATTATAAAAACTTCAATCACCATTAATAAAAACATTAATCCAACAACACCACCATAAGCAATCCACCTACCTACTTTAGGATTATATGGAGCTACCATCATGCCTATGAAAATAAGAAAACCTGAAAATATTATCCCAATTATAGATACGAGTGATGCCTGTAAAACATTCCAAAAATTCTCCCAACCAAATAAATATCCCAAAGTAACTATTACCGCACCAAATAATAATAATGCTACTACTATCGCTACTATCCACGATGATGTTGAAACCATAATGAATTATTATACACTTTTAAATTAATATTTGTTACATTTCTTTCAAAATTTTTTCTAGCTCTTTTGCAAATTCATTATTATTATTTTTCGAAAAGGCCGAGGTTACTTTTTGTTTCAACCCTTGTGCTTGGGCTTGATCAAATAAATACAAATTAGCTGAAATCATATTTTTTGCGGCTTCAATTGTTAGAGAATTATTTCTCAAACCATTTATTGCTTCATGAATTATCTTTTTTATTTGAAATGTTGCTAATTTTGCAGAATTGCCAGTATTAATAACATTTTCTAAAGGTTTCCATTTGTCAAAAATTTTGTTTGTATAAGAAAGCAAACCGCCAATGAATATGAAATTCAATGCTATAACAGCCATACCAGCAGCAGCAAAGTCAAGTATGAATATCATACCTGTAACAATAAATCCTCTATAAGCAAGAAAGCCTAGTGACCAACCAATCATTCTTTGGCTGATCCTGTTTTTAACAACACCTGAGCTCTCAACTAAATCCAAAAATATGCCTGATGTAAGAATCAAAGGCATGATAACACCAAATATCCAGAAACCTATCATATAAACACTACTGCTTCCTTCAGGTACATATCCTGTTATTATACATGATAAACTATCGCTAAGGCTTTGAATTTTCTTTTCATTACCTATGCTTATTAATACTGGTATATTTTCACAGTATTGAAAATTAGATCTTCTTTTAGCTGCGTCCATAAAATCTTTTATTAGATTCCCACTTGGGTTAATGTCATAATCTCTCAATGTTGTTAATGCAGCAACACCAACTTCAATGAATAAAAGTGATAAAAGCACACCTGCTATTCCAACATATGCCATGATTTTTCCAAATCTTGGATAAGAATATGCAATTATTACACCAAGAATTAAAAAACCACCTGAAAAGATTAAAAGAAACATTGGTACAATTCCGTTCAGATATAAAAAATCCATGATGCTGGCTCCCGATTCAACAAACGCCCAAATTATTAGTGGTAAAACAACAGAAACAAGAAGTATTATTGCAATCATCCAGATTTCTGAAGTGTTCATAAATAAAGTTATTGTTTTTGAAAATATAAAATGTTTGTTTAACTTCAATTATATTGCAAGTATTGTAATTTCTACGTTATGGTTAATTTTAAATGGTTATATAATGAGGAAACTGAAATTTTTGCGTGCTATATGTGATGAAATTTCATGCAAATATGGTGATTGTCTTGTTGATTATTTGGGCAACATTTCAAAGAATGTCAAAAAGACGAAAAATATACGAGTTTTAACCTAATAGAAATTTGGTGCAATCTACAAATTACATTCGCTTTTATAGCTCAATTTAATAAAAACCGAAAGCTTTATATATAACTTATGCACCTATAATGTGTATGCTTCTGAACGAATTAGATAAGACTGTACTGTTGGCTATGCTTGTCTTCACAAAGGGTTCACTAGATTCAGCTGTTGCTGAAGAGCAGTTGATAAAAAGATTTGCAATAAGAAAAAAAATCCAAGTAAAATCATCTCTAGAAGATTTAGCAAGAAATGGATACATAGTCTACTTGCCAAATGAAAATAAATACAAGTTTAGCAAAAGTGGCTTGGAAACAGCATCACAAGTTTTACATCAAGGAGCGAAGCTATGGTATATGAAATAGCTATTCGCTGCCAAAGTCATCAACTTTAAACTTGAACTCTTTTCCTCTTTTTTCATTTATTATTTTTGCTAGCAACCAGAAAACCATGCCTATTGATTTCTTTCCTTTGTTATTGCAAGGTATAACTAGATCAATGTTCTTTGTTTCATTGAATGTGTCGCACAAGGCAACTATTGGTATCCTGCTTTCAGCAGCCTCTTTCAATGCTTGATAGTCTGCTTGAGGATCTGTCAAAATTATGACATCAGGCTCTACAAAATCCCTGTAATTTGGATTAGTCAAGCTACCAGGCATAAATCTTCCTGCAATAATCTTTACACCATCAACTGCTTCGGCAAACTTTTTTATAGCATCAAAAGTATTTGCTTTCCTACCAACAACAAGAATAGTGTTTGCTTTTGATATAAACTCTCCAGCTATTTTTATCCTTTCATCAACAACTTTGAGGTTTAGCACAGCCAGGCCATCCTCTCTTACTTTATAGATAAATCTCTTCATGTCCTTGTTTTTTGACTTCATACCTATGTGTATTCCTGAAGTCAGATACTCTTTTTTGTCAGCAAGCAATTCTGTCATACCTATCACTATAAGACAAGAATAAATAAAAATTTAACCTATATACCTCAATTCATCATCCTTAGGCTTTTCACCCCTTTGCATCTCCTGAGCAAGCAATTCTTTTAATGCTTTATCCTGATACTTGTTTATCTTTTTCATAAAATTATCCATTTCTTTGATTTTTTCCTGCAATTTTGACATTTCTATTTCTATATTTAGTATTTTTGTCAGCACCTTTAACACAGCTTCAGCTCCCTTTGGATCAGGTATTTCAGGCAACCCAGCTGTTTCGCCCAGAAGGCATAAACCCTGCATTTTTCTATATCTCCCCAAGCCTAAAAATAAACCAGCAGCGCCGACTATTGTGCCTATTCTGCTTCCAGCATCAAAGTCTATTCCATATTTTGAGTATTTTTTGACTATTTCAGGCTCGCTGACAGCACCTATTACTTTAGGCTCTTTATCAAGCTTACCAACACTCAATCCTGCTATTGTCACTATTTCCTTTACTCCTAATTTTTCAATAAAATCTAGTATTGCATTCACAATCTCATAATGCCCGACAGGATCAATGCTTTGGCTGTCGCCTATTAGGATAATCATGTCCCTTTGCCCTTTCTTTTTAGCTTTCCAATAATAAAACTCATTTTTGAGCACATGAACGGCAGAACTTTGATGCAAAAGCACAAATGGGTAAAAATGGCTTGAAAGCAAATCAGCAAACTTGACAGCTTTCAACTGCTCTACTAGATAACCAGCGGCTATTCTGCCAACATTGCCTACACCTGGCAGACCTTCAACAAAGATAGGGTTTTCCAATTTTGGTAATTTTTCAACAACTTTTATTTCAACGCTATTCATTTTCTCTACCTATTATTTGGAAGCTGGCTTCACCATCCTTTATTTTTGCAAACTCTTCTGTTAATGCTTTGGAAATATCTTTTTGCACTTGTTTTGGGTTGTTTGTTTTTATCTGAACTAAATATTTTGGCGCACTTAAATACTTTACGTCAAGATTATATTTATCTTTAATTGATTTTAGCACTTGTTTTATTCTATCAATACCATTTTCACCTAAGAATTTCAAAGTAATCTCAATCTTGATTTCAACTTCTTTCTTTTTTATAAATTCTTGGGCAGCTTCAGCTATTTCTTTCACAAGCTGTTCGCTTATGCCGTTTCTTATCAAATGATCAGGTTGCTTTATCGCATATTCAAAACCTTCATACAAATCGCCATATATTTCTTGTAGCTTAAACCCGACAAGCTCATATGCCTTTTCCAAAGATATGCCTTTCTTTTTAGCAAAAAATTCCAAAATCTTTTCTGACTTTTGACCTTTTTTGAATTTTTCCATTTTTTGCTCTTTTTCCTTTTTAGATAGCCTTTTCAAGCTTAACAGCACAAAGCATTTTGACTCATCAACGTTGATCGCCTTGGCAACATATTGCTTGCCGACTTTGACATATTTTTTTATGTCTTTGACCCATTTACCAGAAACCTCTGAAACATGTATCATTCCTTCACATTGATATTCGTCCAAGCTGCATAATGCTGAGTTAGGTGTGATGCTTTTAACAGTAACAAGGACATTTTCACCAACTCTTGGCAAACCTGTTTTTTTAACCATTCTATCAACTCTATTTGATAGCAAGCATATAAAGCATTGCAGGAGGCAGGATTCGAACCTGCGAACCCACTAAGGGAATAGGTCTTGAGCATCGACATCATCAAATCAGTGCTCAATGACTTGACAGATTCTATCGCCTTTGGCCGCTTGGCTACTCCTGCATTCTTTATTTTTATATAGAAAAAGATTTTTTAAGCTATACTCTTTAAATCTGATTTTAAGCTTTCTATTTGCTTTCTCAATTCATCAAGGACATTATCTATTTCTTTTTCTGGTTGTTGTTCTGTCTTTTTGCTTTCATACACACCTGGTTTTGTCAATTCTCTATCTAAAAACATTATCTTTTCTTCAAGCTTGTTGATAGAGTCTTCAAGAAGCTTTCTGTTTTCATTTACAAGAATCTCTATCTGTCTTTGCACAGCCAAAGTATTTTTAGCAAAAAATAAAACTGATTTAATGTCATTTGTTATATCCAGTATATCTTTATATTTGTCTAGTTTTACAAAAAGAGGAACGCTTGGCTCTTCAACTCTTATCTGTTCAGACTCTTCATATTCTTGTTTTACGTCTTCTTTCTCAGGTTCTATTATCTGCTTTATTTGTTCAGCATTTATTGTTTCTTCCTTTTTTTTCTTTAGAATAACCATAGCTTTCAATAAATAGTATGAAATTTTGTTAATTAAAGTTTTTGTTGAAGAATGCACTGGGCGGGATTTGAACCCGCGCCGCGACCGATCTGCTAGCCTGATTGGCAGGGTTCTACGCTTTTGCTTCGTATCCTAGACCAGGCTAGACTACCAGTGCATATGCTATAATTGATTGGTAGAATAATTTTTAATATTTTTTATCAGCCGAAAATAGCGCCAAAACCCTCAGCTGCTTTATCTTGCTCTTCCTTTATTTTTTCAATTATTTCTTGATCATTTGATATTTCTGCTATTTCCTTAAGCAGCTGTTTTGCTCTTTCACCTTGTTCTTCTGTTCCGGAAAACAAACAGAAATAGAATTTTTCCTTTTCCCCTAAAGTTGAAGATTCTTTGAATATAAAGCTAGCTCTTGCTAGAATATCATCATTTAATATTGTTTGCTTAAATTGTTCGAAGTTTTTTGTTTTGAATAATATATCCATTCTATCAACAATTATATTAAACTTTTAATATTTATGTTATCTTTAAGTTTTGAAATTTTAAAATAATTTTAAATGCCTATATTAACAAAGATTGCAGGTGTTGGATTGATTATTTTTGGGCTAGCAACAGTTCTTTTTGCTACTACAGCAACTCAGCATCAACCGCCACCAATAGGAAATGCAGTTGTTCTGTTTGGTTTAGGAATTATTGCATTCGGATTTTTGCTATTTTTCATTTAAAATTTTAAATAGAAAAATTCCAAATTAATATCATGAAGTATGTAATGGTTTTTTTGCTATTTTTCATTTTGGTTGTTTTAGCAGGTGTTTATGCGACACCTCAATGTCCAAAATTTGGAATATGTAGCGGTTTACAAGTTGATTTATGCTCAAACAGGGAAAATTGTGGCGAGTGTGGCAATGAATGTGAAGGTCCTATAGATGGCGGTTATTGCTGTTCTCAAGGTAGATGTACAGATAACACTGGTGCTTCATGTAATTATAAACCATCAACAACAATCTCTGCAACAACATTGCAACCTACTACAACAACATTACAAAAAAGTTTTAAAATAAATGTGGAATTTGTTTGTGCAAATGAAAGAAAACCATCAGGGTTTGCTTCTATATTTTATGCTGAAGATATAGTAAATGTAAAATTTTACAAGACAAAATATGACATGTCACAAAAACATTCTATTTTGATGAATACATCCCAAACACAAGATGCATTTTTTGGTTTTAATGCTTCAACCAAAAATAAAAATTTCATTTCTTTAGAACCATTTGGAAACTCAGAATCATCTAGCTTGGTTTATTCAGTCAACCCAGGAGTTACATCGTTTGTTATAATAAAAAGCGATATAGATACAAGTAAAACTTATAATATAGCATTCAAAGCTCCAGATGATTTTTGCTTATCGCAGACAAATGGAACAGTGCAAACAACTAGAACAACACAAAATGGAACAACGCAAACAACAAGAACACCTGCATCAAACATCCCAATGCCAACAGTGCCTACAACAGTAGAGGAAAACGCTAGATTAATAATAAAACTAAAAGGAGATTATGATCAGTATATAGAATATTCAGACATATTTTTAAACACAGAAAAAATTGGCGAAGCTTGTAGATACTGTCCAAAATGTGAACTAACAAACGCATTAGAGAAAGGAATAAATACAGATGTCTATTGCAATGTTGACGGATTTATAGATGTAAAGTTTGTAGACAGTAATTATGTTGACGACACTTGCAATTCTGTTCATATGGTATGCATTAATATAGATGACAATGAGCACTGCTGTCAGAGAGAATGCGATATGCATGGATGTGAAAATTCAGTTTCATTTGACTGTGACAATTTCAATTGCGTTGAATTATCTGATTTAGTAGTTAAAGACTTTTATTGCAAAGGTACATTTTGTGCATTTAGACTAAGAAGAAATGTTATGAATAGCACTTTGCAATATTTGATTGTAGGAGCTGATTCTAAAGGAATAATTCATTATAAGAGCAGCGGTAACATTACAGCAAAATCAACAGGCTGGGTATCATCTCAGCTCCTTTTGAATAAAAATTGCGATAGAGGCAAAAAATTGTCAGTTACATTAAATATTTTTGATTCAAAGAATAATCTTTTATATAATCAGAAAATTTCAGATGGTTTAATATGCTGAAAAAAATGATTTTGATTTTGATTTTGTTGATGAATACAGCTTTTGCTTTAAACATTGAATCATGCAAGTCGGCTACGACAAACTGGGTTTGTTTTTCAGGAGAGATATGCACTTGTAAAATTGATCAATCATGTCAAAACGGCAATATAGCAGTTTATGAAAAAGATATTTTTTCGCCTTTATGTTATCCATTAATAAAGGACAAAGTTGCAGAAATAGATTTGGATGCTTGTGGCATTACTTCAAGTAAAGTAAATGTTACTGCTATATGCGACAATCAAATTTCATCTTCAAAACAAATTTCAATTATTCAAAGGCCAGAAGAATGTATATATGATGATGTAGATGGATGCAGAGACAATCCAGACCCACTTGCAGAAAATTGCTCATCTGGTTATGCTTGTAGTATGTTTAATGGAGAATGTGTATGTAAAAAAACGACAACAACTATCCAGCAAAACACTACACAATCAACAGTTTATTATATGACCGCTGAAACAACAATTCAAACAAGTATACCAACGCAGACTACAACTACTGTTAGACCTTGTCCATATGAATGCTGTGATGATTTAAGTGGATATGAGGATAAGCTTTGTGACGAAGGAAGCACTTGTTGTCCAAATGAATATGAACAATATGAATGTAGACAAGGCAATGATTGCTTTACAAAAAAAGCATCTTCGTCATCGGGTTGGATTATTATACTGCTAATAACATTAATAGGAGTTGGCGCAGGCGCATTTTTCTATTTGAAAAAAACCAAAGTCAATTTGCAAGACAAATACAAACTTTAAATTTATATAATTAAAAAACTTTATTCATAAATTGGTGAACTGATTGGTAAGAGAGTTTCCATTATCACCTTTGGAAAAAATAGCAAGAGAAGCAGGCGCTGAAAGAGTTGCTGTCTCTGCTGTAAAAGCTTTGAGAGAGGCAATGCTTGAAGTTGCAGAACAAGTCGCAGCTGATGCTGTTGCAGCTTCTCATCATGCAGGTAGGGTCACTGTAAAGGCAAGTGACATTAAAATTGCTTTCAGGTGAATATATGGCACAAGTTGAAATTAAAGATCTAAAAAAAGGCGGTTTTGTTACAATAGACGGTGTTCCATGCAGGGTAGATGATGTTTCTATAAGCAAGTCCGGCAAGCACGGCCATGCAAAAGTAAGAGTTGATGCAATAGGATTGTTTGACGGTATAAGAAAATCTCTTGTCAAACCTTCAGATTCTAGAGTAGATACACCAATGATATTAAAGAAAAAAGCTCAAGTTTTAGCTATAATAGGAAAAAAAGCCCAATTGATGAACTTAGAAGATTATTCAAACATTGAGTTAGATATACCAGAAGAGTTGGAAGGCAAGATCAAAGAAGGAGAAGAAATATTTTATTTTGAAGTTGATGGCGTAAGGACTTTGAAACAGATCAAGTAATTCATTTTATTATTCCATTTTGCTTTAACCTTTCTATAATTCCTGACACAGCTGCTTTGATTATATCTTGATTGTTTTCAGCTGAAAGCAAGTCAACAATTTCATCAATGCTTGTTTTTCCATCACACTGCAACCAGATAATAAAAGACATAGGGTCTAGATTAAAATTTTCATTTGTTACAGGATCAAATAATACGTAAGCATCTCCTGTTCTAACCCATTCAAACTCTTTGGTTTTTTTCGGAAACACTTACTTTTCCTCTGGTGGTGGAGCTGTTATGTGTTTTATAATAACAACATCGCCAATGGACTGTACCATTGGGTATGGTACTATAATTCCTTTTTTACCTCCAACCATATCACCTAGGAATGAGCCTTTTACTGTAGCAATTACTATTGATCTCACTTTAAACCTTGAAATATCAAATTCCAAGTCAGATATTTTTCCACAATAATATCCTTTGTCTGTGAAAACATCTTTGTTCAATACATCTGTAATATCTTTTACTGTTATCGGCATTTGTTCAACCTCCAATTTTAATTATTCTATTTTTATTATTAAAAATTAACAATTTAATAGTTTTTAAAACATTCATATTTAAATATGCTGAGGTCGCCTAACCTGGTATGGCACAGGTCTGCTAAACCTGCGGAGGGTTTTCCTCCTTACGGGTTCAAATCCCGTCCTCAGCGTGTGAGAAAACAATAAATAAAAATATCTAATGATTATAATTAGCTAAAATGGGTCGATGGTCTAGTGGCTATGACGCCGCCTTGACGTGGCGGAAATCGCAGGTTCAATTCCTGCTCGACCCATGGATGCTCCGTTCGTCTAGATGGTTTAACCAGGACAATCCGGTCAAGGATAGCGGCCTTTCGAGCCGTAGGCACGGGTTCAAATCCCGTACGGAGCACTGATTTTAACTTTTTAACAATAATCTTAGAGCGTTTATATCCCCAAAATAAAAATCTTCGTACGCTTCCAAATTTCTACCCTTTACTATAGCTTCAGCTATAGTTGCAGACAAAATTTTTGCATGAAAATCTGCTCTAGAATATAATCTGCTTTGATATGAATTTTTTGGCCAGCATCTTATATTGACAAGACCACGTTCAACTAATATACCTAGTTGAGGATACATACTATAATGAAAACAAGCATAAACAATATCATCTTGATTACAATTTTTTTCGATAAATTCAGCTATTGCAACTCCGTGTTTTTTTTCAGGTTGATGAAGAGTCCAGATATATTCAATTGAACCATCATCAGAATACAAAAGATGTAAAGTCAAATAAAGTATCCCATTTTCTCTTAATACAGAAATATTTCTATTTAATGGTCTTTGTGAATCATCAAGACCATAACATGCCATTAATTATATATGATTGTAAAGAATTAATTTTTTAGTCCTAAAGACTTGTTTGTTTTTTTGATTGATGTCCATGCATCTTTTTCTATGTTACACATCGCCCTTATGCAGTCAATGTTTTCTGGTATAACAATCGATTCCTGATGAACCATGTGGCTCCAGTAAACATTGCTACCATCAACAGCTATAGTTTCTTTCCATACAGCAACTTCAGGCATGTCATTTCTTGGCCTGCACAAATCTCTGAATCTTTCAATAACAGTTGCAGTTGTTTTATATCCTTGTTCAGCGCTGACAAGAATTATTCTTGTGTTTTTCACAAAAGCTTCTTCTAAATCATCCTTTTTCACATTACCTTTCACTTTAGCGTTAATTGCATGTACATGAGCAAGAGTTGTCGGCACTTTGAATGCCAACGTCTTTATATTTATATGCTTTAATACAGTCTGCACATCTGGTCCATGATGTGAAGGAACAGTAGTAGTAGGTTCTATAGTATTCATTATAGTCTTTTCAGTATCAGCAGGATCACTTGCCCTTCTTATTATAGTTGCAAAAACACTTTCTATGCCAGCTAATTTGTCTAAAACATTCAAAGTTCTAATCAAAGAAGTTGTGTTGCAGCTAGGAACTCTTACATAATTTTTTCCTAAAGCTTCTTGATAATTTACAAAAGGATTAAATGTCATCTCGCCAACACCAGCTTTTTCACCACCCTGAAATATTGCTTTTACTTCATATTTCTGATACATTGATTTGTTCTGCAAGCCAATGCCTTCTGGTGTGCAATCAATTACAATATCTATTTTGCCGCTAGCCAGCAACTCTTCTAATGTGCCGTTAACATACATGCCAGCATCTCTCATTGCTTTTAGTTTTTCAGGCACAGAACACCATAAATCAGTTCCATATAGCGGGCCGTCTGGCTCTAGCAAAGTTCTTAAAGTGTAAGAAGCAGATGTTGTTGAAATAGCTGCAAGTTTCATATCATCTTGAAGCTTTACCGCATGAGCAATTCTTTTGCCAATTGTGCCGATGCCATTGACGCAGACTCTTACTACCATTTATCAAAACACCTTCTATTTAATATAACTTTTATAAAAATAATATTATGCTGCTTGTCAATAAAAATCTTCTCAAGACAGTTTATACAAAAAGAGATGAATGGTCAAAAAAATATGATTTCGGTCATCTTCTTGTCATAGGCGGTAGCAAACTATATTCAGGATCACCAGCATTCAACGCTTTAGCAGCTTATAAAGCAGGCGTAGATCTTGTTACAGTTGTAGCTCCTGAAAGAGCAGCTGACATCATAGCATCATTCTCTCCTGATATGATTGCTTATCCATTAAAAGGAGATTTTTTGACAACAAAACATGTTAATGAAATACTTGAAATGAGCCATAAAAAAACAGCTTGTGTTATCGGTGGTGGTTTGGGGAGAAATAAAGAAACATTTCAAGCTATTTTGCAGATAATACAAAAAATAGGTCTGCCGTTAGTAATAGATGCTGATGCAATTCATGCTTTGCAATTAAATCCTATCTTAGCCAGAAATCATTTGATAACAGCTAACAACAAAGAATTTTTCGTCCTAACAGGAATGTCGCCAACATTTCATTTGAACGAAAGAATCAGATATGTAGAAGAGGCGGCAAGAAGAATTGACGCTACTATTTTGCTAAAAGGACATGTTGATGTTATTGCTAACAGCATTTACACAGCCATAAATAAAACAGGTTCGGTTTACATGACAAAAGGAGGTATGGGCGACATTTTAGCTGGCATAGCAGGCGCTTTGCTTGCAAGAGGAATTGACAATTTCACAGCAGCTTGTGTTGCTGCTTATGTAAATGGCAAAGCAGGTGAGCTCGCAGCTAGAAAACACGGCGAGTCAATGACAGCAAGTGATTTGTTAAAAGAAATAGAGAATGCCATAAAATGTTAATATTATTTTTTAAAAATCCAATTATTTGTTAATGAAAATAAGGAATATAAAACTAAGAGAAATTTTGGCAACTAATTCTAAAAGGACAATAGAAGTTGAGATTGATACTGGGAGAGCAAAGACAAGATATGGTGTACCAATGGGAACTAGCACTGGTAAATATGAGGCAAAATCATTCAATTTTGAAAACGTTTCAAAGACTTTTCCAGTTGTCAAAAATAATTTTATTGGAAAAAACTTTAGAAATTTACAAGAAGTTGATGATTTGCTCAGAAAAATAGATGGAACAGATGATTTCAGCCATATCGGCGCTAATCTTGCTCTAGGAATTTCTGCCGCATGTTTGAAGGCGTTTGCTTATGAAGAGAATGCGCAGGTGTTTGAATATTTGCGAGGCAGGATAATGCCAAAACCTTTGTGCAATCTTGCAGGCGGATGGGTTGAAAGTGAAATACAAGAGTTTCTTGTTTATCCTAAAACACAAAGATCATTCAAAGAAGAAGTTTTCAACATAGCTAATATCTATTTAGAGTTAGAAAAAATTCTTGAAAAGCACGATAAACGATTTTTGCATGGAAAAAATTTGGAATCAGCATGGACAACAACATTAAAAACAGAAGTGTTAATGGATTTGATGCACAAACATTTTCATGGCAGAAACATAAATTTGGGTGTTGATGTTGCAGGTAATTACAACAAGAGAAATTTAAAGCAGCAATACATTTTCATGAGCAAATTGATAAAGAAATATCAGCTTGGTTATGTTGAAGATCCGTTTAAAGAGGATGAATTTGAATCATTCTCTTCACTTAAAAGAAATTTTAGAGATGTTTTGATTTGTGGAGATGATTTAATAGCTACAAATTTAAGACGTTTGGATGAGGCAATAAAAAAAGATGCTGTTAATGCCATAATTGTAAAACCAAATCAGATCGGTACTATAACTGATGTAAGAAAAGTTGTTGAGCATGCTAAAAGAAACAACATAGCTACAATTATTTCTCACAGATCAGGTGAGACTGAAGATGAATTGATAGCTCAATTAGGTGTTGGATTAGAGTGTGATATGGCAAAAATAGGCATAAGTGGCGAAAGGATTTGCAAGATAAACGAATTTATAAGAATTGAAGAAAGATTAAAAAGTTGAAATAATTAATTAAATTGTATGTCTCGCGTAATTGGCATTTTGTCAGGTAAAGGCGGAGTTGGCAAAACTACAATAACAGCAAATTTGAGCTCAGCCCTTTCTTTAAAATTTAACAAAAAGGTCACTGTTATAGATTGCAACATGACTACTTCACATCTTGGCATGCATTTTGGTATTTTCTTTTATCCAAAAACTTTTAATGATTTTTTAAAAGGCAACGCAGAAATAAAAGATGTTGTTTTCCCTCATGGTACTGGTGTTAACATCATTCCAGCATCACTTAACCTTTCTGATTTAGTCGGCATAGACATGGCACATATAAAGGAAAAACTAGAAGATGCATTATCAAACGATGATTTTGTTTTTCTTGACATTGCTCCTGGCTTTGGTAAAGAAGCTGTGTCAGCAATGAAAGCATGCCAGGAAGCTATTCTAGTGACTACACCAGATTTACCTTCTGTAACAGATGCAATAAAAGCAAAAGCTGTTCTCGATCAAATGAAGATAAACACAACAGGGCTGGTCATAAACAAAATTTCTGGAAAAAAATTTGAATTAAAGAAAGAAGAGATAATGCAAATGATAAATTTGCCAGTAATAGCAGAAATTCCTTTTAGTTTTGATTTTGTTGAAAGTCTTTCAAATAAAACACCGCTTGTTGTCTACAAAAGCAATTCAAATGCAAGCATTGAAATATTCAAACTAGCTTCTTATATTTCAGGTGAAAGCTACAAACCAAAAAGAAATTTAATTCAAATGATTATGAAAATATTCAAGCCTTGAAAATTTTGTAACCATCTTCTGTATCCTGAATTATATAACCCAGTTGATTTATTTTTTCTCTTAATTCATCTGCTTCCTTCCATTTTTTTTGCTTTCTAGCTTTCAATCTTTTTTCTGCTAATTCTATAATATCATTTGGTATTTGCTTTCTTACATCTTTCAATTTCAAACCAAAAACTTTGTCAAACTCAATTGCAATTTCATATTTTTCTTTGTCATTCAATTTATCATCTTTTATTGCAGACCACAAAAGTGAAATGGCATAAGGCGTATTCAAGTCATCGTTAATATAATCGATAAACTTTTTCATATATTCTTTTATTATATTTTTTCTTACCTTTCCATTCAAATCAAAAATTGCTATTTTCTCTTTCAATGATTTGTATGCATTTTCAGCGGCTTTCAATGATTCCCATGTAAAATTGAGTTTTGATCTATAATGTGCCGTCAAGAAAAGATATCTTAGTGATAAAGGATCAAAACCTTTTGATAAAATATCATGCATTGTGTAAAAATTTTGTAATGACTTGCTCATTTTTTGATTGTCTACAAGCACAAACTCATTGTGCATCCATATCTTTACACTTTCTTTTTTCAAAGCAGCTTCTGATTGAGCGATTTCATTTGTGTGATGGACAGGTATGTGGTCAATGCCGCCTGTGTGTATGTCAAATATCTTGCCTAGATATTTTATGCTCATTGCACTACATTCTATATGCCATCCAGGAAATCCTTTGACAGTCAATTTGAATTTTGTTTTTGTTTTTTCAAATTTTATGTTTGGATTTTCCCTTTCATACAAAACAATTTTTGACAAATCCAAATCATCTGGCTTGAAATAAAATTCATTTTCCCATTCCATCTGCCTTTTTTGATCTTTTGCTGTAAATTTCCACAAGGCAAAATCAGTTGGATTCTTCTTCTCTTCATTAAATTCAACTCTTGCCCCAGCTTTCAGCTCTTCTGGATTAAACCCAGCAAGTTTTCCATAATCTTTCAATTTGCTTGTATCAAAATAAATTCCATCTGAAATGACATAAGCATATCCATTGTCAATTATCTTTTGCACCATTTCAGCCATTTCTTTTATGTGATCAGTCGCTTTGCATATCACATCAGCTTTTTCAACATTCAATTTTTCCATTGCATCAAAAAAATCTTTTGTATAAAATTCAGCAATTTCCCAAACAGTTTTGCCTTCTCTTTTTGCGCCTTTTTCCATCTTGTCCTCTCCAGTGTCAGCATCAGATGTCAGATGGCCGACATCAGTTATATTCATGACATGCTTCAGTTTGTATTTGTTGTATTTTATCACTCTTTTCAAAGTATCAACAAACACATATGCCCTAAAGTGACCAAGATGAGCGTAATCATACACTGTAGGACCACAGCTGTACATTCTTATGAGCTTGTCTTTTAATGGCTTTAGAGTTTCTTTATTTTTTGTTAATGTGTTATATACCCTCATTAAATCACCAAAAAAGCGGTGGGCGTGAGTTGAACACGCTTAGGTCGCTCTCTGTATATCATCAAATCAACAGAGCGTTCTGCAGGCGACTGCATAACCGTTGCAGCACCAATAGTTTCTGCCACCACCGCATTATTCTTTAATTTAATAGAATTAGAATTAATAAAAAATTCTGATGCAAAGGTATTCACCTTTCACCATATTCACCTTTTAATAAAATTGAAACATACACTTAAAAGGTTTGTGTTTATTTTTTTATTTATGAATTATGGATATGCTGCAGCATATAGAAAAGGTGATACATTAGTTGTTATTCCAGAATATATTAAAAAACCATATCCGTTTAAAGTAACTATAGTTTCAAAACCTCCTTTTTATTTGCACGAAGCTATAAAAACACCATTCTATTCTACTCTCATAAAAAACGGAGTTGAATTAATTATACCAAATGGTAATTTCGAATTATTGATAAGAATATTAATTGAAAATGGGTATGTCAAAGCATGTTTAAATGAAGAAGAACAAAGAATTTTTAATGAAATTGCTAGAAAATTGTTTGAAGATCCTATAAACGCGCCATCGTTTTTATAATTGTAAAACTTTTTTTCTCACATTATTTCTCATGCATGCCGAGCATAAAACACCGCCATATGGCCTTTCAGGTCTTTTTTGTGTTTTTGCCAAACCTCTGAACTTTATTTGTCTCAACCTTGGTATTCCATGCAACGGCTTGCCGCATTTACCACATTTAGCTGACTTTGGTTTAACTCTGGCGATGTGAGTTTTAACACTACCTCCAGGAACTTTAACTTTTCTTTTCCTCCAACTTCCAGATTTATATTCAGGCTTTGTCATTTCTACCATCCACTATAATTTTACCTATAATACTTATAAATAGTGAGCATATAACATACCACCACAGCCATGTTATGTTTAAACCGCCTAAGAGTGGTATTATGTTAGGTATAATAAAAATTGTAGTATTTTTATAGATTTCGTTCATCCATGGTAGCAATATAAGAGCTATTACAACTGATACTATTAATGGCTTGAAGGAATGCTTCATGTATTTTGACATGTATTCAGATTGTTTTTCCAAAAGTTTTTCAGCTTCCTTTTCAAACTTTTTTCCTTTTTTATTTTTCAATTCAGAATATTTTTTTTCAACATCTTTTAATTTTTTCTGTAAATCTTTTACTTCTTTTGTCCATACTGTTTTTTTGTTTACAAAAACTATTATGCTTCCAAAAATCAATGAGATTAGGAAAATAGATAAATAGTTTGGCAAGGTCAATAATGGCGAAAAGATAAAGTTAAGAATTCCGTTAAATATCACTTTTCTTCACCAACAAACTTCTTTATTAATGGATGAGCACCTTCAACTTCTTCTGTCTTGAATTGTTGATGGAAGCCATATAATATTGTTACTGTTAATAGAATGCCTGTACCAGATCCAAATGCACCTATTAAATCAGCTAGTGCTGCTAATAAACCAATTGACAAACCACCTAAAACTGAAAGAGGTGGTATATATCTATCCAAAACACTTTTCATTATTTTTGGATTTTTTCTATATCCAGGTATTTGCATTCCGATTGAATCAATTTGATTGGCAACACTTTCAGAATCCATTCCTGATGTGCTTACCCAAAAGACTGAAAATAAAACACACATTGAAACAAAAAATAGAGTATACAAAAGAACTCTGATTATATATTGACTTGTGATTGATCCGTTTATGGCATCTATAATAATGTTTGTTCGTGGCGAAGAAAGATAATATACAATTCCACTTGTTGGTTGATTTCCTGATTGTGATGTTGCAAAGCAACCTAGCAAGCCGCATGAAGTTGTAGGGTCATTTGGTAATGGTTTTGCTATCAAACCGCCAAATAACTCTATATTTGCTATCAAAGCAGCGGCAAGAATAACCGGCATATTGCTTGTGTAAAATAGATTTAAAGACCATCTTCTTCCAAAACCTTTTACTGCTGAAAATGCCAAAGGAACATCAACTGTAATTGATTGTGCATAAGCAACTATGACAACTATGAATATGGTTGTTAATATTGGGATTAATGCAAACAAAGCCGGATAGAAATAACCATTTGCTGCATTTAATGCAAATGCCCATACTTTGCCTATTGGTTCATTATCAGCATTTGGAAGCATGCATCCTGTTGCGCCTGAAACACAAGGACTGAACAAAGAGATAAAGACCTGATTGATTACACCAGCTGCTATAAACAAGCTTATACCAGAGCCAATTCCATATTTTGTTATTATTTCATCCATCATTAAAACTATCAAACCACCTATTGTTAATTGTAAAACTATGGCGAACATTGTAAATGCATCATAGCTTTTTGGAAGTATTGCACCTGACACTACAAATATGATTGATTCTATGATGATGAAGAGAATAGAAACAGCTTTTTGAGCAACCTGATATTTTTCTTTATCCTCTTTTTCATTCATATCCCAATTTATTATCTTTGCACCTATGAGAAGCTGAAGCAAAATAGATCCTGTAACTATAGGGCCGATACCAAGAGTCATTAGTGTACCGAAACTTGAGCCCAAAAGCATTTCAAGTGTATGAAATCTTTTTGTTGCCTCCGGATTAATACCATATAATTGCCCGAAGAAATGTGAAGCCATCATAAAATATAATATCAAGCATATGCCTGTCCACATTACCTTTTTGTTTAGTGATGGTTTATAAGTAGGTCTTTCTATTGCTGGTAAAAACTTTGCAATTTTTCTAATATCAAACTCCATTTCAATCCACTGTTATTATTTTACAGCCATTTTCTTCTAATTTTTTCGTTGCATTTTTAGAAATTGATTTTGCTTGTATTTCCATTTTGTATTTCACTTGTCCATTGCCTAAAAGTTTTTCATAACCTAGCTCATCCAAATTTATTTTTATATTGTCTTTTTTCATTTTTCCTTCTTTTATCATGTTTTCAATAATTTTATTTAATTCGTCAATATTTATTGCATTTGGTTTTTTCGCAAATACTCTCTTAAAACCTTTTTTACCAAAATGATCAGGATCATATTTCAACATTTTCATTATTTTATGCTTATGCAAGCCAGCATTTCCCTTACCGCCTTTGCTTCCACCGCCTCTATGTTTTTTCTGCCCACCATAACCAGCTGTTCTATGACCTCTTTTCTTTGTTGTTTTTCTCTGCTTTCTCACTACCATTTAAATCATCCTCTCTATAAGATCGTTTATTTTGTCTTTTCTATAACCTAAATCACCTTTAGGCCAACTTAATCTTTTTGATTTTAACCCCTTTCTTGGTGGATTTAACCTGAAAACTGTTTTTAATTTTTTGAAATCTTTTAGTTTGACTTTTTCTTTTATCAAAGCCTCTGCAAATTCTTCAAAACTCTTGAATTTTGTTATCTGTTTTAGCATTTCTTGATCAATTTTTTTATTACCTTCAGCTTTCAGTCTTTTTTCAAGAAGTTTAACTAGAGTATCTTTATTAACTTCGCCAAAAGTAACATAATCTTTTACTTTTTTTATCATACCAAGTTGATTTTTCCCAAGTAAAACACAATGATTAACTCTTTTTAGCTTTAACATATTCAAAGTATCATTAATTTCCTTGCTTGTTTTTACAGATCCTCTTAGTCTAATTACAGCAAACAACATCAATCACCTGTTTTGTAAAAATGTAATTGCTTTAATGCATTAAATATTGCTTTTATCAGGTTTATCCTTGCACCTGTATTTCCATAAGTTTTTACCCAGACGTCTTCTATGCCGGCTAGTTTTATAATTTTCTTTGCTTCATCATTCATGACAATGCCAACACCTCTTGGTGCCGGCATTAATTTTACTTTAACAGATCCAGATCTACCATAAACTTTGAATGGTATAGAATGATTACCGCCACAACCGCATTCCCATGAACCGCAACCTCTTTTTACTTTTATGATGCTTAGCTTTGCTTTTTGTACAGCTTTTTCCACAGCCAATCTGCCTTCTTTCCCCCTTCCTTTACCAACACCAACTATACCATCTTCATTGCCAACAACAGCAAATGTTGATGAAGTATATCTTCTTCCTGATTTATGCATTTTTGCAGTTATCCTTATAGGTGTTCTTTGTATGCCTCCACCTTTTCCCGGTCTACCGCCAATTAAAACAAGCTCATTTTTCATTGTCGGACACAAGAAATCAACAATTTCAGGCTCTTTTATCTTTATACCATTTTCAAGTATTTCGTCCAAGGATGTTATTTTTCTTTCAAAAACAAGTCTGCCTAGCTTTGTCCTAGGCTTCCATGAAGATAATTTTTCCTCTACTTTTATCTCAGGAACTTCTTCAATCTTTATTTCCTCAACTTCTTCAACTCTTTCTTCATCTTCCATCTAAACACCACTTATTTTCTTTTTTATCTCTTCAAAATCTTTTGCTATATTATCAGGCTTTGCTTTTGAAAATTGATTTTTATTTTTAATTGATTTAGCAGCATTTATTATATGCTCGCCTTTTATTCTTTTCTCATCGGGTATTATGTCTTCTGAGTGTGGAACTTGCAAGCCGGCATCTGTCATACCTTTGATAAATGCACCGACTCTTGAGCTTGATTTATGCAAACCTAGATCCAAAACAGCTTCTTTTACTTTTACTTTTGCAGAAAGCTTGCCGATCATATAGCCTAAAAGATAACATGCAGGAGTATTCTTTTTTGAATGCTTCCATCCTAGTTTTACAATATCATTTGTTGTAGCATAAGCCAACACTTTATCGCCTTTTGCTTCATATTTGATTAATTCAGCTATTGCTCTGTTTGATGTAAACCTTAAAACAACTCTTGGTAGTCCTGATTTGACTAGCGCTAGCCTAGCTCTATAATCTGTTTTGCCTTTATACCTTCTTTTGAACGGCAATTCATATGTTTGTTTTATCTTCATACCTCAATCCCCTTTTGTTTTAAATACAACTTTACGTGAGACCTGTTTCTGAATGTACCTGCCTTTGAAAGCTTGTAAATCTCTTTGAAAGTTGCTTGATCAATCTTTTTTTGCTGTCTCAACTCTTTTATCATCTTTCTTATTGGTCTTATTGTGTTGATCCATTTTCTTTTCTTGTCTGTCCTTGCGCCTTTTTTACCTTTTCTGCTACCTGGGTTTGATTTTTTCTTTTTCTTTTCAGGGTATTTTACTTTAGGCTTTCTGGCTTTTATATATCCCTTTTCTATAAGCTTTTTAACATCAGCTCTTGTTATAGCATTTTTCACGTCTTCAAAATGCTCGCTGTCTATCCAAACTTTGGTTTTTCCTACTTTGAGTATTTGAGCAGCAAGCCTTTTTTGAAGTTTTAAATCTGTCATAATCATCACTCATTCAATATTTTCAGTTTCATCTCCTTTGCCTTTTTAACGATTTCAGTCTTTTTCTTTTTACCAACAGCAGCAGCTATTCTTATGGCATATCCTTTTTCAACCTTTTCCAAGTCTTTAAGGCTAGAAACATAAAACTCTTTCATGCCTGAGGGATGTAGGAACCTTAAATTTCTAGGAGCACCAAAACCAACTGATGGTCTCTTTCCTTTTGACTTTTGATTGACTCTCATTTTGTTATCTCTTCCTCTTGGTCTTCTCCAGCTTTTGCTAACTCTTTTGACATAGGCTGCATGCCTGTTGAATTTTGGCTTTTTTCTCGGATTCATAATCACTCACGACTTTGTACTATATAAATACCATCTTGAAATATTCTTCTATCTTTTTTAGATATTCTTGTAGCATTTTCAATGTTTGCAGCTGACTGGCTGACGTGCTCTTTGTTTATACCTGTCAAAGTTATGTCTTGTCCTGCTATTTGCACTTTGGTGTCGCCTATTATTCTGGCTGTTCTTGTTGTCCTTTCTCCTAAGAAGTTTGTTATTATAACTTTATTGCCTTCAACCTTTACATTCATCGGAAAATGCGTATAGATTATCTTCATCCTGTATGTATAACCATCTTTTAATCCTTTGATCATGTTTTTCACATGAGATATGACTGTGCCTAGCATTGCTTTTGATTTTTTTCTTTCAGAATCAGTGTATACTTTGAATGTGTCGCCTTCTATCGACATTTTAATTTCAGAAGACATTTTTAGCTCCTTTTCCAGGCTTTTTCCGTTATAGCTTACAGTAACCTTTTTTCCATCAATTTCCACTTTGAAGCCTTCAGGTATTTTCAATTCCTTTTCCATTTTTATCACTAGTAAACATAAGATATTAGCTTTCCGCCAATTTTTTTGGCCTTAGCCTCGTTGTGAGTCATCAAGCCTTGGTTTGTGCTTAGGATGATTATGCCAAAATCCCTTGCTGGCAAGAATCTCTTTTCCCATTTTTCAAATTCTGTGTATTTTGTTGAGTATCTTGGCTTGATGGCATTGCAGTTGTTTATCCTGTTTTTCAATTCTATCTTGAACTTGCCGCTTCTTCCATCGTCTATAAACTCTACTTTGCCTATATAACCTTCTTTCTGCATGATTAGCAGCACTTGCTTTGCTAAATTAGAAGCAGGAGTTACACATTCCTTTTTTCCAACCATTTCGGCATTTTTTATTATTGAAAGCACATCTGATATTGTGTCATGTCTCATACCCATCAACTTACATTAGATTATATACCAAAGTTTATTAAAGTTTTCACAATAACCTTTTTCATTTATACTTTAACATTTTTAAAAGTTTTATTTTACTAAGAAATGCGTCAGGCGGGATTTGAACCCGCGCCGTCGGCTTGGAAGGCCGATATCCTAACCAGGCTAGACTACTGACGCATGAAAATGTTTTTGTTAATCAAAAATAAAGATTTATTGCTTGTACCCTATTTTCCTTAAAAACTCTTTTCTTTTTTTGATATCTTGTTCTTTTTCAATTCCTTTAGGCTTTGATCCGTCTATGACTCCTAATATGCCTCTGCCTTGTTCTGTTTCTTCTATTAACACTTGTAAAGGATTTGCTGTAGCAGCATATATGTTTACAATTTCATCCACTTGCCTAAGCTTTGTCAGCACATTTATCGGATATGCATTTTTAATGTAAATTATGAAAGAATGCCCGCATCCAATCTTGAATGCTGTTTCAGCTGCCTTTTTCCGCAAATCTTCATCATTCCCATCATGTCTAACAAGACAGTCACCACTAGCCTCGCAAAATCCAATGCCAAATTTTATGTTAGGCACAGCTGTTACAAGAGCTTCATATATGTCTTCAACCGTCTTTATAAAATGACTTTGACCTAAAATTACATTGCAACCTTCTGGTATCTCTACTTTTACTACCTCCACTTTATCACCCCTTTAGGAATCGTGCTATTTTTCTATAAACTTGATCAGCTTGACCTTCAGCATATCTTCCTCTTGGCGGGTTAAAATTCAAACCGTCATTTGCAAATCTAGGCACTATATGGATTTGCGGCTCATGAAAAATAGTCTTGTTAGCATTTTTGCCTTCAAAAACAAACAAATTAAAGCTGTCTGTGTCTACACCTTTCAAAACAGCGTCAGCAACCCTGGCAACTGTTTCAAATAGCTGTATCCTGTCCATGCTTGGTATTTTGAAAAATGAGTCGTAGTGTTTTTTTGGAAAGACAACTGTATGCCCTGGTGTTATTGGAAATATGTCTAATACAGCTACAAACTTTTGATCTTCAAACACTTTATGCGACTGTATTTCACCTGATACAATGCTGCAAAACACACATTTCTTTTCCTCCATTTACGCCACCTCAAAATGTCTTTTAATCCAGCTGCTATCCTCTTTTACATCATCTTTCACAGCTGGTTTTTCCTCTTTTACAACAGGTTTTTCAACAACCTCTTGTTTTTCAGGTTTTTTCACATCAATCTGCTTTATCTTTTTAGCCAATTCATCAAGCTCAGCATCATTCAATGTCAATGGCTTGTTTTCTATTAATGGTATTTCTTTTTCATAAACAGGATAAACCCTTATGTGGGCATGAGGCACTTGAGAAGGCATTACAGACATGAAAACAGCAAGAGGTTTTAATGATTTTTCTATTTTTTCCTTTACAATCAAAGCCGTGTGAAAAGTCTCTTTAGCAGTTTCAGCATCATTTTCAAACTCTTCTATATGTTTTTTTGGTATAACCAAACACATGCCTCTTGACCTTGGTGTTATATCAAGAAAAGCGACAGTTTTCGAATCTTCATAAACTATTCTTGTAAATAATGATTTGTTTGCGATTGAACAGAATATACAATCCATTGAAATCTATTTATTTTTTAATATTTTAAACATTTGAGGACATGAAAATACTTAAAAACCAAAACATTATAAATATTCACATCAAATTTTGTGAAAGTTGGTAAAAATGGCAGCACCAAAGAGACCGAGAAGAGGTTCTCTTGCATTTTATCCGAGAAAAAGGGCAAAAAGGATTTATCCCAAGATTAGAGGAAGAGCTAAATCAGACAAAGTCAAACCTTTGGAGTTCTGCGGATACAAAGTTGGAATGACAACATTATCAATGATAGATACAAGAAAAACAACACCTACAAAAGGCGAAGAGATAACAACACCGGCAACAATAATTGAATGTCCTCCTTTGAAAATTATAGGTGCTAGGTTTTATACTAACACAAATTCTGGATTAAAGGCTGTAAAAGATTTGATAGCAATTGATAGCAAGAAAGAAAAATACATCGGTAGAAAGATGAAACTAGGCGAGTTCAGGCCAAATGAAAAGCTGGAATTTGCTGAGAAAAACATTGACAAAATAGATGAAATAAGCTTGCTTGTGAGAACAAACCCTCATGTTTCTAAATTGAAGAAAAAACCAGAGATTTTTGAGATAGACATAGGCGGCAATGACGTCAAGGAAAAGCTAAAATATGTCAAGGAGAATTTGGGTAAAGAAATAAACGCTTCTGATATTTTCAGAGAAGGTGAGTTTGTTGATGTTATAGCAATCACAAAAGGTAAAGGCACACAAGGCGTTGTCAAAAGATTTGGTGTAAGATTACAATTCAGAAAGGATATGAAGCATCACAGACAAATCGGCACTCTAGGATCGCAATCTCCTGGTAGGATAAGATGGACTGTTCCTAGAGCAGGACAGCTAGGATTCTTCCAGAGAACAGAATTCAATAAAAGAATATTGAAGATAGGAAATGATCCTAAAGAGATAAATCCTAAATCAGGATTTACAAATTATGGCATTATAAGAAGCAGTTATTTGATATTGCAAGGATCTGTGCCAGGACCGAAGAAAAGGCTGATAGCTTTGAGGCTTGCAGCAAGATCAAAAATAGGCTTTTTGCCGGTAGAATTAAAGTGATATAGATGAGAGCAAATGTTTATGATTTGAATGGAAAAACAAAAGAGCAAATAGAATTGCCTAGTGTCTTTTCTGCTTCTGTCAGGGATGATATTATAAGAAGGGCTATTTTAGCTTTGCAAAGCCAAAAAAGACAGCAATATGGAAGCGATCCTGAAGCTGGTTTAAGAAGCTCTGCAGAATATCATGGTAAGAGAAGGATGAGATATCAAATGATAAACAGAGATATGGCAAGGCTACCGAGATTGCACAGAACAACACCTCATCTTAATTTTAGAGTAAGACTTGTTCCTCAAGCTGTTAAAGGTAGAAGAGTTCATTCTTCAAAAGCTGAAAAGATTTTTGCTCAAAAAATAAACAACAAAGAGCTAAAGTTGGCTTTAAAATCTGCAATAGCTGCTACAGCTGATGTAAAGCTTGTAAAAGCAAGAGGACATCAAGTTGAAAAATTACCATTGATAGTTGAAGACAGCATACAGAAGATAAAAAAGGCTAAAGAATTTGAGAAAATAGCTGAGAAGATGGAATTGACAAGAGAAATAGATAGATGCAAGGATAAAAGACAAAGGCCAGGAAGGGGAAAGATGAGAGGAAGAAGATATAAAACCAAAAAAGGCATTTTAGTTGTAGTTGCTAAGGATGAGGGAATAATAAAAGCAGTATCAAACATTCCAGGAATGGACGCAGTCACTGTTGACAAATTGTCAGTAGAAGATCTAGCACCAGGCGCAATGTCGGGAAGGCTTACAATATGGTCAAAGTCTGCAATTGAAAAACTAAGGGAGATGTAATATGGATCCATTTGAAGTTTTGAAATACCCTGCAATGACAGAAAAGAATGTGTCAATGGTTGAAAAAGAGAATAAGATAGTGTTTATAGTTGATAGAAAGTATAGCAAAAAGCAGATAAAGCAAGCTTTTGAGCAAATGTTCAATGTTAAAGTTGACAAAGTGAATACAACAATAACACGAGAGGGAAAGAAAAAAGCATTTATAAAATTAAAACCAGAATATTCTGCTTCAGACATAGCAATAAAATTGGGAATGATTTAAGGCGATGTAAATGGGAAAGAGAATTAAGGCAAGAGCAAGAGGAAAAGGCGGACCAAGATATAGAGCCCCATCACACAATTGGGCTGGAAAAGTTGAATACTATTTGTCTGACAAGATTTCTTATGGTGTTGTTAAAGATATAATTCATGATTCAGGAAGAAATGCTCCTTTGAGTGTTGTTGAATTTCCTGACAAGACTGTCAAGTTGCACATAGCAGTAAGCGGCATTAAAGTTGGTGACAAGATCAATTATTGGAACGGCTTGAGCACGGGCAGTGTTTTGCCTTTACATAAAATACCCGAAGGCATGAAGATTTGCTGCATAGAAACATATCCTGGTTCTGGGCCGAAAATGTGCAGAACATCAGGCAGCTTTGCAACAGTTTTAGGCAAAATAAAAGACAAAGTGAGATTAATGTTTCCATCTGGTAAGATAAGAGAAATAAATCAAAATTGCTTGGCAATGATTGGAATACCAGCAGGTGAAGGTAGAAAAGAAAAGCCATTTGTCAAAGCAGGGCAGAATCACTATAAATCTCTTGCAAGAGGCAAGTTTTGGCCTGTTGTTAGAGGTGTTGCAATGGGACCTGTTGATCATCCGTTTGGCGGTAAGACAAAGCCAGGTATACCAAAGAGTGTTTCAAGACATGCACCGCCTGGTAGAAAAGTCGGTTCAATCAGCCCAAGAAGGATGGGTAAGAGAAAGAAATAAATGTTAAACCAAACAAGTGTTAATTATGGCAAAGCAATTTACATTCAAAGGAAAAACAATTGAGGAATTGAAACAGCTTAGCCTTGAGAATTTTGCAAAGCTTGTCACAAGCAGGGAAAGAAGAACATTACTCAGAGGCTTGAATGACAGACAGAAAAAATTGCTTGAAAACTTAAGAAAATATCCTGACAAGTTTCACAGAACACATGAAAGAGATATGATAGTTTTGCCTGAGATGGTTGGAAGAAAGATTGGCGTTCACAATGGAAAAGAATTTGTTTCACTAACAATAGCCGACTATATGGTTGGTCATAGATTAGGCGAGTTTGCATTAACAAGAGGTAGAGTAAAGCACTCCTCACCTGGAGTAGGTGCTACAAGAGCATCAAAGCATGTACCACTAAAGTAGATTCTATGTTGTTAATCTTTAAAAATATTATAGACAAATATCTTTAGCGTAAGAGTGATTTTATGGATAAAACAGCAAAGGCAAAAAGGACAAATGCAAGAGTTTCAATGAAAGATGCTAATGTTATTTTCAAGAAATTGAGAAGGAAAAAACTTGAAAAGGCAAAAGCATTTTTGCAGAGATTAATTGATAAAAAAGAGGATATAGACGGCAAATATTACACAGGTGCTTGTAAAGTTATTTTAGAGCTGCTAGAAGATGTTCAGGCAAATGCAGAAGCCAAAAATTTGGACACAGAAAAGTTATTTATAAAAAAATTGGCAGCAAATAAATCATTTACATTTGTGTTGCCTAAAAGTAGAATAACCCACAGAGGAAGAAGAGCCAAAATGTGTCATTTGGAAGTTGAAGTGGAGGAAAGATAATGTCTGTTCAAAAGTTTTTTATCAAAGAAGGCATAAAAGAATCTCAAATAGAAGAATTTCTAAGAAAAAAATTTGACAAAGCTGGCTATAGCCACTCTGAAATACAAAGAACACCACTTGGCACTAGAATAATTGTTTATTGTGAAAAACCAGGTTTGGTTGTAGGCAAGTCAGGCAAAAAAATAAACGACATCACACTTGAAATTAAATCAAAATTTGAATTGGAAAATCCCATGTTGGATGTAAAAGAAGTTGAAGAACCTTATTTGGATGCACAGATTGTCGCCAATAAAATAGCCAAAGGAATTGAAAAAGGAGGATTTTACAAAAAACTTGCTAATTATTACATGGAAAGAGTTATGCAAGCAGGTGCTATTGGTGTTGAGATCAGAACAGCAGGAAAGTTAGGCGGTGAAAGAGGAAGATTTCAAACATTTAAGCAAGGCTACATTAAACATTCAGGTTATTATGCTGATACACTTGTTGCAAAAGGTTATGCTACAGCTATTCTAAAATTAGGTATGGTTGGTGTTAAAGTAAAAATATTAACTCAAATGCCTGAGGATTTGAATGAAAAATCAATAGAGGGAATTTTGAATGAAGAAAAAGGATCTAAAGAAAATGAGTGAAAGCGATTTGGACAAACAATTAAAAGAATTAAGACTGGATTTACTTAAAGAAAAAGGAAATGTTGAAATGGGTGGGAATGTCAAAAACCCAGGAAAGATAAGAGCAATAAGAAAGACAATAGCAAGAATTTTGACGCTAAAATCACAAAAATCAAAATAATTTGTTTTCTATAGAAAAACTTAATAATCTTTAACTATTATGTTTAATTAATTGAAAATTAGGTGATTTGTAAACAAATGGCTGAAAAAATAGGAGTATGTCCAACTTGTGGTTTACCTTTAGATATATGTACATGCAAAGTAATTCAAAGAGAGGCAAAAAAAATCAAAGTCTATCTAACAACAAGAAAATTCGGCAAACCTGTGACAATAGTTGATGGTGTTGACGACAAGTCTGTTAAATCTGTTTTGAAAAGTTTAAAGCAAAAGTTAGCATGCGGCGGATCTTATAAAGATGGGAAGATAGAGTTACAAGGAAGTCATGTGCAAAAGACAAAAGAAATTCTTGTCAAATTAGGCTTTGATAAGGAGATGCTAGAAGAAGGTTAATCCAAAGGAACATATCGTACAAAAGTAACAGGTGTTTTTGTTATTTTATTTTGTTTTTCTATAAATACAAGCTCTTGAATTTCTCCGCTTCCTAAAGGTATAACCATACTTCCACCATTTTTTAGCTGCTTTAAAAGGTGTATAGGAATTTCTTTAGCAGCAGCTGTAACAGCTATTTTATCATATGGCATGTATTGCACACATCCCTTTTTACCATCATCATTTATAACAATCACATCCTTATAACCAGCTTTTTCAAGATTTTTCTTGCAGAAATCAAAAGTAATCTTGTTATTTTCAATTCCTATGACCTTGCCTTTACCAATAATCTCTTTGGCCAAAACCAAACCATAACCTGATCCAGAACCTATTTCAAGGAAAGATTCGCCAGATTTTAGTTGCAATAATTCATAATAGATGGCGTAAGTATGTGGCGCTGAAATTGTGTGTTTGCCATCAAAAGGCGGAATAGGAAAGGGTTCGTCTATATTTGCATATTTTTTATATTTTTCTGGCATGAATAAGCTTCTATCAACTTTATCAAAAGCTTTAATTATATCATCAGTTTTAAGAATGCCTTGTTCTATAAGCATTTTTGTTATCATGTTTTAATTATTTCTTTCAAAATTATTATTATGCCTATAACACCTTTTAACATAGTAAGGCACGAGTTGATTGGTTTAAAAACAGAAGTAAAAAACGCAAGTAATAAATATTTGATAGGTTTAAAAGGTTTAGTTGTCGATGAGACATATGGAATGCTTACAATACAAACAGAAAAAGGAGAAAAAAAAGTAAATAAAAAAGGAACAATATTTATATTTCATTTACCAAATGGTAAAAGAGTACAAGTTGATGGCAGTCTGCTTGTAAGCAGACCTGAAGACAGGATAAAGAAAAAACTGCCTAGGTGGTAATGTGGATACAAGAACTATAAGACAGATAAGAGCAGAATTGGTTAAAGATAAAAAGTTTAGAGATGAGTTATCAGTTGTTTTAGTCAACGATATTTTGAACGATGACAACATGAATATAAGTCAGGATCAAGTAAGCAAAAAGATAAAAAAGATTGTTGATGAATTAATAAGGATAAGGTTTGAAGAAAAGATACAATATATGGATAATTAGGTGTTTAAGATGAAAGCAAAGGATATAGGTTATGATGTAAAGCCTCCAGAAAAGTCTTGCGACGATCCAAAATGTCCATTTCATGGAAAGCTTCCAATAAGAGGTAAAATTTTAAAAGGAATTGTAGTCTCAGACAGGATGGATAGAAGTGTTGTTGTAAGGATAGATTACATACATTATGTCACAAAATATGAAAGATATGAAAAAAGAAAGAGTAGAATATCTGCACATAATCCTGAATGTATTGATGCTAAAAAAGGTGATAGAGTAACAATAGCAGAGTGCAGACCTTTGTCTAAAACAAAGGCATTTGTAGTCATAGAAAAAAATTAATAAACCTTTTTAATTATATCTTTCTTTAAATTAAAGGAGTTGATTATAAATGAAAGCACTAAAAGCAAAGGTAACAAGGGGGATACCTGTAAATTCACTTATAGAGTGTGTAGACAATACAGGTGCAAAAATACTCAATGTTATAGCAGTCATGGGCTACAAAGGAGTAAAAAGAAGAATGCCAGCATGTGGTGTTGGAGATATGATTGTCTGTTCTGTAAAAACAGGAACTGTTAAATGGAGAAAACAGGTTGTAAAAGCTGTTGTTATAAGACAGAAAAAAGAGTATAGAAGATCAAATGGTATAAGAGTAAGTTTTGAAGACAACGCAGCAATCCTAGTGAATGAAAGAGGTGAACCTGTTGGTTCGCAGATTAAAGGACCTGTAGCAAGAGAAGCAGTTGACAGATTTTCTGTTATTGGCAAAGTCGCAAGTTTTGTAATCTAAGGTGTTTGTATGAAAAAATGGTCACCAAAATGGAAGGCAAGCAAAAATCCAAAAAAACAAAGAAAGTATAGATACAATGCCCCTCTTCATATAAAAAGAAAGTTTTTGTCTGTTCATTTGTCAAAGGAATTGAGAGAAAAATACAAAAAAAGATCATTGCCTGTAAGAAAAGGTGATGAAGTTATAGTTTTAAGAGGAAAATACAAAAAGAGAACAGGCAAAGTATCCAGAGTTGATTTAATTCATGAGAAGGTTTATATAGAAGGCATAACAAGAAAAAAGGTTGCTGGTACAGAAATACCAGTAACATTTAACCCAAGCAATTTGATGATAACAAGTTTGCAAGAAGATAAAAAAAGATTTAAAAAATCAAAATAAAGGTTAATTGCTATGACAAGACACATGAAAACATTTTCAGCTCCAAAATCATGGAAAATACCAGCCAAATCAAGGCCCTGGGTAGTTAAACCATCTCCAGGACCTCATAAAAAATCAGAGTCAATTCCGCTGGCAGTTATAATAAGAGATATTTTGAAAATAGCAGATACATACAAGGAAGCAAAAACAATAATCAACAAGGGTAATGTACTTGTAGATGGTGTTGTAAGAAAAAACCCAAAATTTTCTCCTGGCTTGATGGATGTTATTTCCATACCTTCTATAAATAAAAATTTCAGAATTGTAGTGTCAAAAGATGGTTTGAAAATAATAGAAATAGCTAAAAACGAGGTAAACTTAAAGTTATGTAGAGTAAATAGAAAAAAGATTGTTAAAGGCAAAAAAATACAGCTTGGTACGCATGATGGCAGAACATTTGTTGTGAAGGAAAAGGATTATTCTACTGGTGATTCTTTGCTAGTTCAAATTCCAGAGCAAAAAATAATCGAGCATTTAAAAATGGAAAAGGGTACAATAGGGCTAATAACAGGTGGTGAAAACAGAGGAGAGATAGTTAAAATAAATCAAGTTAAGACTACCAGAAGCAGGGAGCCTAATAAGGTTTCATGTAATTTGAAAGACAGAGAAATAGATGCTGTAAAAGATGATGTTTTTGTTGTTGGAACTAACAAACCAAAAATACAATTAGAGTGATAATATGAACCCAATGAGAAAAGTTAGGCTTGAAAAAGTAACACTAAATATTGGTACGAGTACTGATAAAGAAAAAATAGAAAAAGGATTAAAGTTGTTTGAAATGCTTACTGGTAAAAAACCTGTTGTTACAAAGACAATAAAAAGAAACACATTTGGTATAGCAAAAGGAAGGCCAATAGGAGTCAAAGTAACGTTAAGAGGAAAGGAAGCAATGGACATGCTTGTCAAAGTCTTTAAAGCAGTTGATAATTCAATAAAATTAAAGCAGATAAATGATGGAAATTTTTCTATTGGTGTTAAAGAGTATATAGATTTGCCAGGCGTAAATTATGATTCGAACATAGGCATACTTGGTTTTGATTGCACGGTTACTTTGGAGAGGCCTGGTTATAGCGTGAAAAGAAGAAAATTGAGAAAGGCTAAAATAGGTAAAAAACATCTAATTACTAAACAGGAAACAGTTGAATGGATAAAATCTCTGGGGGTGAAAATAATTGAGTGAGGAAATGTGGACGTCTGTGATGACTACAAAATTGGGTGGTGTTATTTTCAGAAAAGCATTAATGGAAAACAATTGGTCAAAAATTTACGAAAATGTAATGTTTGGTATAGATGAAGATGAAATAGATAGTGAAACTAGTGTGCTAAAAGCATTTGGAGATATAGGTGGTTGATTGCCAGCAAAATTTGGTAAAGGTAAAAGGGTTTGTAAAAAATGCGGGACACACAGAGGTATTATTAGAAAGTATGGTTTATATTACTGTAGAAGATGCATGAGAGAAATAGCAAAAAGTTTGGGATTTGAAAAATATAGCTGATTTGCATGCTAGATTGGTTTCTTGTTATCATAGCCTTTGTAGGCTCATTTATTGCAGGTGTTATTGATTTAAAGACAACTGAAATACCAGATCAAATTCCTTATATTATGGCTGCTATAGGTGTAATCTCTTGTGTAATTCAAGCAATAGTTTCTAATAGCTTTTCACCTGTGTTATATTCTTTTACAGCTGGTATCGGCTTTCTGGCATTTGGAATTTTCATGTATTACACAGGCCAATGGGGAGGTGGGGATGCAAAACTTTTGTCTGCCTTAGGTTTTCTTCTAGGAAATGTTAGTGTGAATGAAAAACTTTTTTTCCCATTGCCGTTAAGTCTTTTCTTTAATGTTTTTTTCATAGGAGCGATATACATGATTTTGTATGCGATTGTTTTGACTTTTATGAATAAAAAAATATGGTTTGAATTTTTGCATCAAATAAAATCAAACACCAAAATGTTAGTTTTGCTAAACATAACTATTGCTTTTATTCTAATACTATTTGGCATTTTATCAATGAATTTTCTTGTTGGCTTGAATTTCATGGAGCTTGTTTTTATAGAGGTGAAGCTTGTTTTTATTGTAGTTTTTCTTTTCTTTGTTTGGAGATTTTCAAAAACAGTCGAAGATGTTGGGTTTAAAAGAAAAATTCCTGTAAGTGAATTAAAAGAGGGAGATGTTTTACTTGATTCAAAACTTTGGGAGGGTTTGACAAAAGAGCAAGTTAAAGAAATAAAAAAATCTGGAAAAAAACATGTATGGATAAAAGAAGGAGTTAGATTTGGAATGGCATTTCCTCTTGCTTTACTATTTACAATTTTTGTCGGCGATGGTTTAATTTTGCTTGCAAGGATTATTTAATTTCAGCATATAATATATTGTCTGACATTCTTTTTATTTCAACCCACAATGTATCACCTGGGTTTATTTGTTTCATTTCATTTTGCCAGACGCCATTGCTATATACCCATTCACCATCGATTGCAACTATATAACCAGTGTTATTTGAACCGAAAACCATCCCATGTGGTTTTTTGGCCGCACCACATCTATCTGAATATTCACATACAGTTATAGAAATTCTTTGACCTATTCTTGGTTCACCATTTATTCAAAAAAGAAATTATTGAAACTATTTATTCTTTTCTATAACCTCAATACCATTCATAAAAGGCCTTAAGGCTTTTGGTATTTCGATGCTACCGTCCTTTTGTTGATATTGTTCTATTATGGCTATTATAGTCCTGCTAGTTGCAATTGCAGTATTATTCAATGTATGAACAAAACCAACTGGAGCTTGTCCTTCTTTTTCTCTATATTTTATGTTGAGTCTTCTCGCCTGATAATCAGTACAATTTGAGTTTGATCCTGACTCTCTAAATTGATTGTCAGCCATCCATACTTCTATGTCATATTTCTTGGCAGCTATCGCACCAATATCACCTGTACATACATTGACAACTCTGTAATGCAAACCTAATTCCTGATATAATTCTTCAGAATTTTTTTGCAATTCTTCGTGCAATTGCCATGATTGTTCTGGCAAGCAGAAGATAAATTGCTCTACTTTATGGAATTGATGAACTCTGAAAAGCCCTTTTGTGTATTTTCCGTGCGATCCAACTTCTTTTCTGAAGCAAGGACTTGTCCCTATCAGCTTCAAAGGCAGGTCTTTTTTTGTAAAGACCTCATCCATGAACATTGATCCTATTGGATGCTCTGCTGTTGCTATCATGTACAAATCTTCGTCTTCTATTTTGTAAAGGACATCATGAAAAGCATCTAAATCAGTGACACCCATGTAAGCTTGCTTTCTAAGCATATAAGGCGGTTGTATTAGCTTATAGCCTTTTTTTCTTAGCCTGTCAATGGCAAACATTTGCAAAGCATGATCAAGCAAAACTAGTTCTTCTTTCAAATAATAAAACCCATTTCCAGCGACTTTTGCAGCCCTCTCAATGTCGATTAATCCTAAATTTTGCAAAATTTCTAGATGGTTTTTTGGTTGGAAATTAAATTTCGGCGGCTTGCCTACAATTCTGACAACAACATTTTCACTGTCGTCTTTTCCATATGGAACAGATTCATGAAGTAAATTAGGTAGACGCAAAAGATAGTATTGAACTTTTTCCTCATATTCAGCAAGCTCTTCTTCCAGTTTTTTAATTTCTTCTGGTATGCTTTTTACTTTTTTTATAATGTTATCGACGCTTTCTCCTTTTTTCTTCAATTCAGCTATTTTTTCAGTCAATTCGTTTCTTTGTTTTCTTAATTCATTCACCTTTGCAATTGTCTCTCTTCTTTTCTTGTCATATTTTAACAGTTCATCAACCCATCTAAGCTTTTCACTGTCTTGTCTTCTTTTCAGATTTTCTTTTACTAGTTCAGGATTTTCTCTTATGAGTTTTATGTCAAGCATAGTAAATATATTTGATAAAAAGAATTTAATTATTCTGCTGATATACACATCGATAGTTTGATTATGCTACTTCAAGTATTGCAAAAAATTAATAGATTGTCTTATTCAAATCGTAAATTTAATAATTTAATCTTCTTTTAATTAGTTATGGAATTTACGCCAAAATTAAAAGAAAAGCAATGGGACAAGTCTATTGAGCAGTTAATGTTCAAAAAATGGCAGGAAGAAAAGCTTTACAAATTTGACAAAAAAAGCAAAAAACCTGTTTATAGCATAGATACACCGCCGCCTTATGTCAATACACCAATACACATAGGACATGCTTATACTTATGTTTGGCAAGATATGATGGCTAGAAGCAGAAGGATGATGGGTTTTAATGTCCTTTTTCCGATAGGTCTAGACAAAAACGGTTTGCCTATAGAAGTCATGGCTGAAAAGGTTTTCAACATAAAAATGCATGAAACTCCTAGAGAAGAATTTATAAAAAAATGCAAAGAAATGCTTGAAAAGGCTGGAGATGCTTCACTAGATTCTTTTAAAAAACTTGGATTAAGCTGTAACAGCTGGAATGTTGAATATGATTTAGGTGGTAGATATGATACAGATGATCCTGAATATAGGAAGCTGACACAAGAAACTTTCATAGAATTATGGAATAAAGGACTGATTTATGAAGATGTCAAACCAACAAATTACTGCCCTATATGCAAGACAGCAATAGCAGATGCTGAAGTTGAATACAAAGAAGGAAAGACTAAACTAAATTACATCCAGTTTAAAGTGAAAGAGACAAGAGAGAAGATAGCAATAGCAACCACAAGACCAGAATTGCTTTGTGCATGTAAAGTCATTTTATTCAACCCTGAAGATGATAGGTATAAGCATTTAAACGGCAAGCATGCTCTAGTTCCTGTTTTTGATAAAGAAGTTGAAATAAAGGCACATCCATATGCAAAGCAAGATTTTGGTTCTGGTTTGGTTATGATATGTAGTTTTGGTGATTATTCTGATGTAAGAATTTTGAGGGAATTAAACATAGAGCCGACTTATAGCATTGACATAGACGGAAGGATGAATGAAAATGCCGGTTTTCTAAAAGGAATGAAGGTAGAAGAAGCAAGGCAAGCAATAATAAATCATCTTAAAGAGGAGGGATTGTTGATCAAACAAGAAGAAATGGATCATAGAGAGCCTATATGTTGGCGATCAAAAAATCCAATAGAGTTTGTTCCATTAAAAGAGTTTTACCTTAAACAGGTTGATTTTCTTGACAAGCTTAGAGCAGCTGCAGATAAAATGAATTTTTTTGCACCTGAAAGCAAGCAAATATTGATTGACTGGATAAATTCTGTTACAATAGACTGGGTTTTGTCGAGAAGAAGATTTTATGGTACAGAAGTTCCATTATGGTATTGCAAGAAATGCAGGTATGTATTTGTTCCCCAACCAGGAAAATACTATCAACCATGGAAAGAAAAACCTCCTATAAAAGAGTGTCCCGAGTGTGGTAGCAAGGAATTCAGAGGCGAGGAAAGAACATTTGACACATGGTTTGATTCATCATCTTCAGAGGCTTATGTCTTAGGTTATTTATGGGACAAGCAATTTTTCAAAAACAATTTTCCATGCAGCATGAGACCGCAAGGTAAAGAAATAGTAAGAAATTGGCTTTATTACACTTTGCTTAAATCCATCCATCTTTACGGCAAGCCTCCATTCAAGGATTGCTGGATACATATGCATGTTGTTGATGAAAAAGGAGAAAAAATGAGCAAGTCTCTTGGAAATGTCATAGATCCTCATGAAATCCTTGAAAAGTACGGCGCCGAAGCATTTAGAATATGGTCTTGCTTGGAAGGAGATATAACTACAGGCGATATAAGATGTTCTTTTGCTAGGATAGAAGGCACTTCAAAATTTATAACAAAGCTATGGAATATAGCTAGATTTATTTCAATGTTCCCTGAAACAGATGCTGAATTGGTTGATACAGATAAATGGATATTGGATGAATTAGGCAAATTGATTGAAAAAGTAGAAGATTATTATAAAAACTACAAATTTAGCAATGCCGCTAGCGAGATTAGAGAATTTACATGGAATGTTTTTGCATCACATTATTTGGAAATGGTCAAAGTGAGAGCATATGGACAAGGATTTACAGAAAAAGAGCAAAAATCAGCATGGTATACAATGCATGTTGTACTGAAGACGCTGCTAAGATTGCTAGCACCTATAATACCCTTTATCACTGATTATATATGGAGGCAAGTTTATTCTGAAAAGAGTGTACACTTGCAGTCATTGCCAAGAAATGAGTGGACGTTTGGTTTGCAAAGTTATACAGAAAAAATAATAAGCTTTAATTCTGATGTTTGGAAGATGAAAAAAGATAAAGGATTGAGTTTGAAAGCCGAAATAAAAATAGAAATACCAGCAGAGTTAAAAATGTTTAGAAAAGATTTAATAAAGATGCACAATATTGTTTAAAGGGTGGATTGTATTTAGCGGAAATGAAGAAGCAAAACTTAAACTGAAAAAACTTCTTGACGAGCTTGAAAAAATAAAAGGGAGGCATACAGAGCTTATATCTGTTTACATCCCAAAAGGATTTAATTTGCAAGAAGTTTTGAACATGCTTAAACAAGAATATGCTGTTACACAAAATGTCAAATCAAGAGTTACAAGGAAAAATGTGTTGGATGCTCTGGAAAAGATAACAAATCATCTACGTCAATTCAATCAAACACCGCCAAACGGATTAGCTGTTTTTGCTGGCAATATTTCTCAGGTCGAAGGTCAGAGTGATATACAACTATGGTCAATAGAGCCGCCAGAAGAATTGACAGTTAAAATGTATTGGTGTGATCAAACCTTTGCTTTAGAACCATTAAAAGAGATGGTAAGAGAGAAAGAAATATATGGCTTAATATTGATTGATACATCAGGCACAGATGTCGGGTTGCTAATAGGTAAGAAAATAGTTTTAGAAAAGCATATAGATAGCTTAGTTCCAGGTAAGACAACCAAAGGTGGATGGAGCCAGCAAAGATATGCACGTATAAGGGAGGAAGCAAAGTTAGAGCATCTAAAGAAATCAGGAGAAGAGGCAAGCGAAATCTTCAAGCAGTATAAAGATCTAAAAGGCATAATTATAGGTGGTCCAGGTCCTCTAAAAGACAAGTTTTTTGAAGGAGAATTTCTTGATTACACTTTAAGAAAAAAAATATTAGGTGTGGTTGACACAAGCTATCTTGGTTTGCAAGGTCTAGAAGAAGCTGTTCACAGAGGTGAGGAGCTTATAAAAGAAGCAGCAGTCATAAAAGAAAGACAATTAATGCAGAAATTTTTCACACATTTACAAAAAGATGATGGCTTGGCTATCTATAAACTAGAAGATATTGTTAAAGCAATAGAATATGGTGCTATAGAGACACTGCTTGTGTCAGAATCATTTAATTGGGTTAAATTTAACCTAGTTTGTCAGTGTGGCGTAAAAATAGAAAAAGCAGGGAGGAAAGGAGATATTTTCAAATGTCCAAATTGCGGTGCTGTGATGAATGCAGTTGATCATAAAGAGCTTGCAGACATACTAGCTGAGAAAGTAAAAGAGATAGGCGGAAGCGTCGAAATAATCTCAAAAGAATCAAGAGAAGGCCAGTCTCTTAAAGAGATAGGCGGTATTGGTGCTATATTGAGATATAGGATGCAATAGTAAACATATTTAAATTTAGTAAAAAATAATGTGATAACATGAAGGTAAAGATATTAAGCGAATATGAGAATAAGCTTTTAGACAGGAAGGATTTGGTTGTTGAAATTGATCACGAAAATCAACCTACACCTAAAAAATCAGAACTAGAGCAAAAATTGGCAGAGCACTTTAAAACAGACAAAAACAAGATTGATATAATCTATATATTTTCTTTACCTGGTACAAATTCATCCAAAGTCAAGTTGAAGATTTTAAATAAACCAAAGGAGGAGAAACATGAAGCACAAACCAACAAAGAGATGGGAGATAATCAAGGTTCAGAATGATAAATCAGTCAGACAGAAACCGAATTGTCCTAGATGTGGCGAAGGAATATACATGGCTTTGCACAAAGAAAAGACAGGCAAAACAAGACAATATTGTGGCAAGTGCCATTATACAATTTGGCCTTAAACTATAATTAAAAATGTTTCTATAACCCCACCTATTATCAGCATTACCACAGCTATCAAGAAGAGAATCAAAGCGTCTTTTAAAATTAGGGAAAATTTAGAGTGCTTTCTTGCTACAGCAGCTGATATCAAACCACCACCTATAGCACCAATAAAGTAAGCTGTTATTTCAAAGACACCGTGTGGTAAAAAAGTCATTATCGCTATCGGCAATCCATGCAAGCCACCTAAGGATTTTGCTACCATACCTATGGCAGTTGCCAATACAGAAGCATTCCATGATAAGACTAGAATAGCTCCTGTACCAATTAAAAATGAAAGTAGAAATGATATTGATAATACTCCTATATTGTTTGTAAATATCTCAAAGAATTGACTTTCAAATGTAAACCTACCTTGTATAAGATTTATTTCTCTTATTTGCTCTTTAAACATATTTTGAGAAATTTCTTCTGGAAGTATTATGTATGCAAGAGACATTGCTAATGTCATTCCTATGAACATCGATGCAAAAGCAGAAATTATATCACCATGTCTTTTTAAGAAGTTTTTTTCCAACCCATCATATTCTGTTTCTTTTTCTTCCAAAATAAACATCGAATTTATAAATGAAACCAATATAAGAGAAGTTATCACGATTGTGAACAAACCTATGTTGTCCTTGAAAATGAAATATGAAATAAATAATGATACTGCTGTTGCAAATAGAGTAAACACAAATATTGTAAGCGGATGTTTTCTATCTGTTTTCGCCCTCAAAAACCATTCTAAAACCATTAAAATCAAATAATTAAATGTGAAAGCAAAATTAAATTTTATATTGTTGCTGAGGTGGCAGAATCTGGCTAATGCGCCGGTCTCGAAAACCGGTGTCCCTTTGGGACGTTAGGGTTCAAATCCCTACCTCAGCGTATCTTAATTTCTGGCAGAAGTAGAATAACTTTAAAATGGGGCTGCAGGGATTTGAACCCCGATGACCAGGTATCTTCTCATCATCTGGAAATCAACGCTCCATCGATATACCTTGATCTGGAGCCTGGCATAATGGCCTGGTTATATGACAGCCCCTCAAACAATATCTTTCTTTTTAAATATTATAAATTAAAAAAGTTTTTATGACTGATTTTGATGTCATAGTCATAGGCGCTGGTCCTGCTGGGTGTAAAACAGCCGAATTAATTGCTGGAAATGGCTATAAAGTTCTTGTTGTAGAAGAGCATGACGAAATAGGAAAGCCAGTACAATGCACGGGTATAGATAGCCATAGAATACTCGAACTAAGCGGAGTTAGCGAAAAAATAGTTTTAAACAAAGTCAAAAAAGCCAGGTTTTATTCTGAAAGTAAAAACTATCTTGAGCTGAATTCAAAAAAATGGGTTTATGTTATTGATAGACACAAGTTGGATTTTGAAATTGCTAAAAAAGCTATTAAAAATGGCGCAGAGATATTGACATCAACAAGATTCAAAGATTTAAATATAGAAAAAGATCATGTCAAGGTTTTCACAAAAAACGGTTCGTATACATGTAAAATTTTAGTAGGCGCAGATGGACCAAACTCTACTGTTGCTAAAAAAGCAAATATAGATTTACCTAAAAATTATTTGGTCGGCTATCAGGAAACAATAAAAGGATATTTTAAAGAAAATATTGTTGAATTATGGTTTGGAAAAAATATAACACCTGATTTTTTTGCATGGGTTGTACCTGAAAATGAAAAATGGGCAAGAGTTGGATTAGCAAGCAAAATCAATGCAATAAACTATTTTAGAAATTTTGTTGACATGCGCTTTCATCATATATTGAATAAAAAAGATGTACTTGGTGGCATTATAAGATACGGATTAATAAAGGATTCTACTTATGAAAGAATATTGTTAGTGGGTGATGCAGCATCCCAAGTAAAGCCATATTCTGGTGGTGGAATTATTTATGGATTGATAGGTGCTAGGTTTGCAGCAAATACATGTGTAGAAGCTATTAAAAGCGAAAACTATAGTCATAAATTTTTAAACAAATTTTATGACAAACAATGGAAGAAAAAATTATCACCGGCAATAAAGAGAGGTTTAATTTTGCATAAAACACTTCATTTGAGCAATAGAATTTTGGATATAGGAATAAACATGCTGAAACCTTTCTCTAACATGCTTGAGAATCTTGATATGGATTTGCTTTTTGACTAGTCTATTGTAGGTAACATATAGTTTGGTTTTTCTCTTTTTATCAAAAGAGTTACTATAATAGTTGTTATGAAAAATAAAAAGAAAAATATGAATGAAAATATTTCAGATCCTGTTGGATCTAATTTTTGTATAAGGCAATTGAAGAAAAACATATTACAGACAAATTCAGGCATTTCATAACTTAAAAAAAATCTTAACAATGAAGGTATTAATGATATTATAACACCTGAAAATGAAAAAAAGTAAAAGTATAATATGCTAGGCGCACCTCTTATTTTTTTATTGTAAAGATACATCAGCTCAAACAACATAAGACTTATTGACATTCCACCTATCACATTATTTAGCATCTTTGATAAAAGTATAAAATAGAAATTGTCCATTTCTTGTATATAACAATTGAAGAAAAATATATTGCACGCATTTCCTGATAAATTGATGTTTAATGTTAAAGAAAGAATAGTAGGAAATATTGCAAACATACCGCCTAATATACCTGAAAGATAAAGATATTTTAATGGTGGTATTTGCTTTTTCTTTTTAGATAAAAAATAAACGAATTCAAAAACTATTATACATATAGCCATCCCAATGAAAAAATTCGTAAATATTCTTACCATAATTTAGAATTATATTTTCCTAACTTATAAAAACAAGACAATTACCATAAATATTTAAAATTAGCTGACTTTTGATTTAATATGTATAGAGACCTTTCAAGATATTTCACAGTGGTTTCAAACAATGGTTATATTATAACATCTTTTGCATTTTCAACTGCAGGATTTTTGTTATCAATTGTTTATAAAAATTCAACATTAATTCTAGTCAACGCTCTTGCATTGGGTTTATCTGTTCTTGCATCTATAGAGGAGTATAAAAATTATAAAACAGTTGAAATAAAATGTCAGAATGGTTTTCCTAGAGATGTGTTAATAGATCCAGCATATAGATTTTATGCAAGAATTCTTGCGCAAAAAAATAACAGAGAAGAAGAATTTAACAGCGCTTTAGCAGAAATATTCAAAGCCTCGGATGGGTGGAACTTTATTACTCCATATCCTTAATTATCATATAGCAGTCAAGACTTAAATCATTTATCCAAAACAAATATCGCGCTGTTTTGCTAATCTATTATCAAAAAGGATTGTGATAGATGCATATTCGCTTAATATTTATTAAATCTGTATTTCGATATCTATCTGATTCTGACTATCGGTGTGAAATCTCCTAATGGTTCTTGAGTTATCGCTATCAGCTTGACAAATTTCCTAGCCTCTTTCAGAAGCTCTTTTATCTCTCTATACCTGTGCGCTTCCTCTATGACAATGACATAGTTGCTAGGCCATCTTTTGCTAAGTATCTGATTGTAGTATACCTGGAACAATCCTTTACATGCAGCTATTTGCTCAGGCATCTTTATTCTACAGCTTTGTGTCAGGTCATCTGTCATTGCTTGTATCTCAGGCAACTCATACTCATTGTGAGCATCAAGCACTATATACACATGGCTAGGATCGTTTGCAATAAGGTTTTTCATTGCAGTTGTCTTTCCTATACCGCTATTACCTATCAATTGAACAGGCTTGTCTCCAGAATGATTAAAGCAAAATTTGAACAGCTTTGAATGCTCGCTTGACTTTATCGTATTTTCGCTTGATGTCTTACTAAGATGTTCTATGAGTAATTCGCGTATGTACTTGCTCATGTTTTTTGTTCTTTTTCTAAGTTGCTTGACATAAACCATAGGTATCTTGACACCGACATAATACAGGCTATCATCATCTATTTGTTTAACTTTCGTTTTTTTATCATCCTGTAAAGGTTCTGTAATCTCTTGCTTGAGTCTTTCCAACAACTTGGCATCAGTCTCGCTCAACATGCTATCAACCTATGTATCTAGGCTTATTCTTGGCCAGTTTTCTGGCTATCTCATAATGACGCTGCAGCATCATTGCTCTATACTTCACATAATTAATTCTTTTTTTATTTCTCATAAAAACACCTTATCATGTCAAGCAAAGTGTCATATCTCTCATCGCATTTGTTATCAGTCTTTATCTTATCCCAGCTTATGGTGTGGCCTTGCATTATGTGTTTTCGTAGCAATCTTGAATCAATCCATTTTTTGCATGACAAGCAATACCGACCCATCATATCTCACCCCACACCAGCCAACATTTGGTCTTGCAATAGCTGCACACTTCGTTTTGGTCTTGCATATAGTCTGAAATTTTTGGCACTTTAACCACTTTTTAAGCGTTCTAACTCTAACTCAATACTCAATAGCTTTTCATAAAGTCTGTAATTTTCATTAGCCAATTGCTTTAAGGCTTGCAGCAACTTGCGATTAAACACGTCTTGCTTATACTCGCTTTGCTCTATTGCTTTGATTAAATTGACTTTAAATTTTTCATTCATTTTCAATTGCATTTCTATTATCTCGAGCTTATCGCACATGCTAATCACCTTACCAATTTTACCAATTTTACCAAACCACTTGGAGAATCATTATATCCCCCTTGGTAATGGTAAATTTGGTAAATTTGGTAAATTAACATGAAGTTTTTCGAAATCAAAATTCTGTAAAAGATTTTCATAAACAACCAATTTTAAGCCACCATTTGACAAATCAAGGTCAAAAGTTATCCCAAATTGATTTAAAAGCAAATTTTGAGCTCTTTTTAATTTTTCTGGGCTTAATCTTTCGATTGAATGCAAAATTTGGCTAAATCCAGAACCATATTTTGAACCAAATAATTCTGTCCTTTTTTGTGTATCTATTAATGAGTAGTAATAGTTAATTTTTTCGCCTAAAATATTTATTGGTAAGTTGGTAATATTTTCACTTTTTAAAATAACAGCAGTAATAAAAACTAAAGGTTTTAGATACTCTTCACGCAAATGCACATACCTATCCAGAATAATTTGATTGAAATTATCCTTTACACTTTCCTTTAGATTAATCATGTCATAAAGGGATTCGAGATTAAAAGAAATTACCATATCCAAATTCGCTTCTGCTCTCTCAAATAGAGTAGAAAAAAAGATGTCGTCAAAACTTTTTGCATCCAAAAAATATTGAATGATATCAATAAATGAGTCAAAAATTGCACATTCGAAAGCACAACCGCGAACATGTCGATAGGCTGATGTAGCATGGTCAATCCAAAAAACCTTCATCCTTTTGCCTAAAATGTCATCTAGTCCTTGAACAAGAGACATGATTTGTTCTTTATATTTGTTTAATGGTTGTGATAGCCACTTTTGAACTTCTTGGTTCAAATAGATTTCCGCTACCTTTGGCGCTAACATCTCTCTGAGAGAATCTATCAAAAGTTTATTTTTTGCAATTTGTTCTTGATTGAGTATGTTTTCTTCTATCACAGGCTGCAAATTCCTATTTATTAATATGAGTCCAAATCGCGAACCAATCGCTTCAGGCACGCTTGTAATTTTAGGAAGTAGTAAATCCAATAGGTATAAATAATCACTATCTTGAGTTATTCTATTTGCACCGCCTGGATTCATAACGATTGTGATTTTTGGCGCACCCAAATTGATTAACCGACGACCAGCTGCTAATACTTCCATCTTTCCTTGTTCAAGCATATTTAACGCGACATCTAAAATCACTTCTTTATATCTGGCTGCCTCGTCAAGCATTATCGAACCAAAATTACCATGCGAAATACCAGGATAAACATTACCTTTCGCATCTGCATAACCGCGGATTGATGATGACGATGACCATGTAACGCATTGACCTACCTTTTCACCAAATGTAGTAAACCCTGTCTTTGGTGGTTTTATGACAAGAGCGTGCCCACGATATTTACACAGCCAAAATTCATCATAATCATTACCTATTACAGGAACACAACTTTTAGCCCACAATAAAATTCTTTTATCTTTCTGACAACCTTCAGTCAAATATAATTCAAGTTGCTGCAATAAAAAAGATGGATTTTCTATTATTTTTTCCATATCAGATTTTCTGAGAGACAATGTCGGTTGATAAAAATCAAAATCTTTTAAAAAATTCTGCCAGGTTTTCTTTTTATCAATTTTTTTTGTCTTCTCGTCTTTGACAAACGAAAAACCGAACTTCGAAAGTTTTTTGAGAGCATAACCTGTTGGCTTTCCATATCTTTCAAAAAATTCACTTGCTTCACTATTATCCAATCTCTTCAAAGTTATTTCATTTTCACCAAGTGGTAGATTTTTGTTCGGTTTACTCAAAATTAAAATTGGTTTGTTACCTGCAGCGATTGACGCCACATAAATTCTGTATATCTCTTTTGATTGCAAAACAACATCAGGCGAAATATCTAGCTTCGTGTATAAGTGCTCGATTATCTGTATCCTTTGCTTAGGTAACAAATCAAGCATAAATTAAATCACCCGCCTCTTCAACTTTCGATAAAATACATAAAATTTGGTTTTGTTTTTTTTCCAAAAAATTAAGAACTGAAAAGCAAAACTCTTTCAACCTTTTCTCCTGATATTCAGTCAATTCATTTTTTCCAAAAAAAGGTGGCTTAGCTATGCCTAAAATCCAAAGCCTGGCTGCACCTTCATGATTCCGCGTCCAAACATATTCTCCTGGTTTATATGAAACAAGCACATCATCTGAAGGGTTTATGTTTTCTTCTCTACTTTTCGACCGAGATATTTCGATGAGAATTTTTTCAGTTCCTTTAAATTCCCATATTCTATCTGTGGCTAAACCGCTAGAAATTAAATTTTGTGCAGTTTGTGAGTCGACAACAACTAAATCGCCTGAAAAAAATGGCCCATATTCGACTAAAGAAACTATTCTTTCGTCAAAATCTTTGAGCATGCGAACCAAAACACATTCAACCATCTTTAACCACCTCGACAAATTGGTAACCACGAAGTTTAATCAAGCCTTGCTCTCTTAACCTTTTCAGCAAAAACCGAGTGTCTTGACGCGTGAAACCGTATTTTTGGCCGAAATAGGAATAAATAAAATGTAAAGGAATCTTTGGAAGCTTTTCCGAAATTCTCTGCAAGTCATAAATAAAAGGCTGTAAAATTAATTCTTCTTTAGGCATCATATCACCTTTTTTTTTATTTTTTTTCGCTCTCCTGTTCGAGCCATTCGATAAGCTCAGCCAGAGTTTTGAATTGAACCACCAACAACCACCTTCATATTAACATTTCTAACCAAAATTTCGATTAAGTCAGACCTGGATACACCAAGCCTCTGTGCCATCTCGGTTATTTTACTCCAGGTTTCTTCCCTCACACAGATATTTCTCCTCATTTTTTTACACCTTTATACAAATAAATACAAGTTAATATATTTAAATCTTTTTTAAAAAAATTTTTTTAATACTTTTAATTATTTTTTAATAAAATTTTATACTATTAAACACAAAAGAATATATCATGAATGAAGAGAAAGAACTTACCAAAATAAAGGTTTTTAGAGAAAATCCTTTTTTAGTAAAAGAAAATCTTATCGCATCATTTGAGAGTTTTTTCAAATTTTTAGATGAGACAGAAAACATGGTATTGAAAACACTGCTTATACATGAGAGTGCTCTATCTATCTACAAAATCAAGCGTATGATATCACGCATAATCATAATGAATTTTTTTGAGAAAAAAGACCTATTAACAATGAGATTACCTACATCTTTTGATAGTTTAACTATAAACTACACAGAAGATAGCAACATAAGAATTGTTTTTGATGATTTTTCGAGTGAAAAAAATCTAGAAAAATCCCTTAAAGAAATAACAAAAAAATACGGTATAAAGTTTCCAAGTTACTTTAAGATAAAACAAGTCCTTGAAAATTTTGAAAACATGGGTATAGTTTTTAAAAGACAAGGATTAAGCAAGGCACAAACACTTTATTATATTAACCCAGATTTTTTCAAACTCTACAAATTAACACAACAAACAGCTTGACTTTTTCTCAATTTGGTGTAGTTTCTCACATTTCACGAAACTACACCAAGAAACTACACCAAAACTCTTATCTAGCAAAATAGTGTTTGGTGTAGTTTGTGTAGTTTGTGTAGTTAAATTAAAATAATAATAAAATTCTGTTACGCTTGTTACGCTTATGGCATATGTGACACTTGTGACACTTGTGACACATCATATAGAACACGCCTTAATCTCATTCAACTTGTATTACATGCTTGCCTTGGCCTGTTTTACCATGTTACCTTGCCTATTTGCCATGTATTTGCCAATTCGCTAGAAAGAGTTAACACTTTTGTTTATAGGTTGGCTATTGAGAATACGGCCAAAATCCATCATACATGGATATAAGGTGTCAAAACCATATGTTATTGATACCAAATGCCTATGACATTCAGGCCTGATGATGAAGACTTGCAGAACATGGTTGTCATAGAGAGAGCACTCAATCTGAAGACCAAGTCTGCAGTCATCAAGATGGCTTTGAAGATGGCGGCTAATCTGTTGAAGTGATGGTATGTCTTATCTCTATTGTTTTGATTGCAAGGAAACAAAATACGGTAGCACCATTAAAAGATGTAGAGAAAAAAATCACAGAATAACTTTCAAAGCTATAACACAAAAATATGTGAATGACTACAATAACATAGTTTATGAAATCATCATACCTAGTTACTTGCTAAGAATCATAGATTGGAAATGGAAAGAGATTCAAGACAATATACAACTGATTTTTGACCTAAAAAATGACATAATAATCGTAAAGAAAATTAATTTGCTGCAAGGTTTGGATAAGAAATTTCTCAATTATGTGAGACTTATTAGAGAGCAACAAGGTAATACTTCTATTTAAGCATGTGCCCTGTATTAATTATTTGGGGGTGACAAAAAATTGTTCTTAGGCTTAAGCCGTAAAGGCATAACAGGCATAGTGAGTGCAGCAGTAGGCTTAATAGTGCTCATAGTCATAATAACCTCAGTAGTCATGCCTCAACTGAAGACAGCAAACACATCAGGCTTCTCAGCAGGAGAATTGCAGATTTGGAATACACTAGGTATATTCGTGATATTAGCAGTGTTAATCGCAGTTGTCTATGGATTCTTCGGTGGCGGCGTTAAAAGATAGCTAAAAACATCATCGGTTGCTACTGGCCTTTTTTTGTTTTTTTATAATTTTCTAACATGAGCAAAGGTATCCTCTCATCGCTGTTGATTATGTCCAATATCTCTTTCTGCACTCTCTCAAGCTCTTCTAACCTCTGCAACAATGTTTTTTCTTTTGATTCTCTAATCTCTTGCAACCTTCTCAAGCCGTTCTCAGAAACAGGATTATTGCATCTCATGCAAAAATCTGAATCAAAACTGTTCTCATAACCGCACACTAGACATCTCTTGATCATCGTAGGATTCGTCTCGCTCTCTTTCTTGACTAAACCAAAACTTTCCAATATTCGCATGTTCACATCATTTTGAGTCAAATGCGAATATATGTTAAGCATCTTGCTATCATTGCTCCAACCATACCTTTTTTTCAGTTGCTGGTCTGTCAGGATTTTGCTATAGTATGTGACCGAGCTATGCCTGAACAGATGTGGATATATCCTCTTTTGCAAGGCTGCTCTCTTGCATATCTTTTTCAATTGCCTGACAAATGCATCATAAGTCAACCTTTGATGTCGGTTTTTCTTTGAGTATGTTAGCCATAAAGGATAATCTGGTCTATCTCTGTAAGGGTGTTGTGACAAATATTCTTTCAGTAAAGGTACGCTCTCGACAAGCATTATCTCTCTCTGACCGGTCTTACCCATCACACTTATCACGCATATTGTGGCCTTGCCTTGCGGTGTATCTATCTGCTCAAAGTATATGTCATTCAGGTTCATGTTCAATATCTCGCTTATCCTTGCGCCTGATTCAAATAGAGCAATGAGTAATGCCTTGTCTCTAGAATTGTCGCATCTGCTTATCATCTTGGTCAACTCATCTTTCGTTATGATGTCGTTTGATTTTAATTTCTTCAACTTGCTCTTGTCCACGCTTACTTTCAACCAAGACACGATGTCAGGATATTTTTTATCGTTCCAATTATAACCGCTCAACACTTGAAAGAATTTTCTTAAAGTCAGTAATGCTAGAGCTTTTGTCCACTCGCTATATCTGTTGTTGCTGTTGACCCACACAGCGAAAGCATTCACATCATCTTTTGTCCATTGGCTGAAAGGTTTTTTGACAACATTTTTCATTAGCTTCAGATTTCGCAAATAGATGTTGACCCTGCTATATGTCAACTTGTTGGCTAAAGCTTTTTCAAAAAATTGCTTGACATAAACATAATCATATGGATAATGCACTTTGAAAAAATCCAAATAGATAAAGCATTGTCTTGTCTTGATATCCATAATCTAACCTTGCATGGCTCAGCTTAAATCTATGTATGTTAAGGATATGGAATAAATTTTTTTAGCCTCGGATGGGAGTTGAACCCATAACCTACTGATCTCTTGCAGTCATTCTTGCGTCCTAAGATCAGATACAAGTCAGTTGCTCTGCCAGGTTGAGCTACCGAGGCTTCTATTTTATAGATATTTTATTTATTTTTTATGAGAGCAAATATTATTAACTTTTTCATTGTAATAGTTAAATCTTTTACTCTCATTTTTATTTTAGATAATCATGAAATTTAAATTTTTAATATATTTGCTTTTGCCGTTAATTATATCTAGTGCTTATGCTAAGGATTATGATTCTACATCGTCAATCTATCCAAGAGAGATTATAGTAAGTCAATGTGGAATAGCGACTTTTGACATAACTTTAACAAATGCTGGTGAAAAGGAAGATACGTTTTATACATTAGTAGAAGGTATACCAGAAGGATGGTATGATTTAAGTCATGATTATATAGAATTGCAGCCAAAACAGGCAAAAACAGTATATCTTTTCATAACAGCCAATTGCTTTGAACAACCTAAAAATTATACAGGCAAGATTTCTTTCCTAGGAAACTCAGAAACATTTTCCGAATTCAAAATGAATGTTGTTTCAGATCATAGTTTAGAGTTGCTATCAAGACCCAAGCCTTCATGCTTATGTGAAGAAACAGAAACAACGTTTATCTTGAGAAATACAGGAAAATATGATGAAAAGGTAAAATTATATGCTAAAGGTGGATATTTGGAACAAGATGTTTTTGATGTTAAATCAGGTCAGGAGATTGAATTCAAAGTTAGGCTTGACAAGGCATGTGATTTTGATGAAAAGGATTATATAATTGAAATTTCAGCAGAATCTTTGTCCAGCTATGCCAAAGTCAAAAGCAATTTCCCAATTCAAAGAGATAAATGTTATGATTTTAAAATTGAATATAACAATGAAAGTTCTATATGTATAAATGAGAAAGCAACATTTTCTGTCACACTACATAACACAGGCACAAAAGATGACGAATATATTCTTTCAATGGACGCTTTGGATATATTAGAAAAAATAAATGTTTCTGCAAATCAAACTAAAACATTTAATCTAGTTTTTGAGCCAGATGAAGTAGGTATTATAGATCTAGGATTTTCTGTTAAATCTAATACAAAGGAGGAAAAAGGAACAATAAGATTTAATGTGGAAAAATGTTATGGCGTTGATTTGATAGCTAATGAAACACAAATAAACATTTTACTTGGAGAGGGTAAGTTGGTAAAAGCAAAGCTTGTAAATACAGGCACAAGAGATGATACTTTCAAAATAGTTTCAGATGTTAAATGGGTATCATTGAGACCTGAACAAGTATTGATAAAAGGAATGAAGACAGAAGATATATTCATATATTACAGCCCTGAATATAACCAAATCGGTGAATTTCAAACAAGTATCAAAGCATATTCAAACAATTCGTTCGATGAAGAGAAAATTAATGTAAAAGTTTCAAGTGAACCTGTTGCAGTTCAACCTGAAGATACAACTCAAGTAACAACAACTACTGAAATTAAAGAATCACAAACAAACAAAACTTTGATTGCATTAATAGTCGGTTTGCTTTTAACTTTTGTCATATTTGGATTGATATACATGTTTGTAATGAGGGATTGAAATGGAGATAGAATTGTTGTTGATAGCCAATTTCTTACTTTTTTTAGCAATAGCACTTGAAGCTAAAATAAGATCAAAGACAGGGTATTTTATTGTTTTAACAGGAATGTTGATAGGCATAATTGATCTTGTTTTTGTTTTATTGTCAATTTTAAGGTGAAGACATGAGCAAAAAACAAATAGTATGGATTTTGATAATATTATCATTCATAATAGCATTTTTGTCACTCGTTTTAGCAATTTATAATTTTGTTGGAAAAAAAATCGTGTGCAACAGCTATGCGTCCATAATTGTTTTGGACGATAGTGCAACAGCACAAGTAGGCTTTGGCACTCTTGTTAAAGGTAAAATTACAAATGTTGGAGGAGATGATGAATACAAAACTGAAACAGGCGAAAGCTGGGCAATAATAAAACCTGAAAGATTCAGGTTGAAGACAAATGAAACGGCTGAAATATATGTTTATATAAGTCCTATACAAAAAGGAGAATTTGATTTGCCTGTGAAAATTTATTCTTTTTGCCAGTCATATGATTATAAAATTAAGGTAAATTCTGTTTGAATATTTTCAATGTTTTTTTGACAGAATCTTTATAATCTACTATCGGATTTGGATAATTTTTGTCGTTCAAATGATTATTTTCTATGCTATGTATTTGTTGTGAAGAATACTTGAAAAGTTCAGGTATCCATTTTTTTATATAAATGCAGTTAGGATCAAATTTTCTTTGCTGCAACCATGGATTGAAAACCCTGAAGAAGGGTTGACTGTCACAGCCTGTTGAAGCTATCCATTGCCAATTTCCATTATTAACAGAAGGATCATAATCTATGAGTTTTGATGCAAAATATCTTTCACCCAATCTCCAATTTATTCCCAAAACTTTTACAAGAAAAGATGAAGTTATCATTCTTACTCTGTTGTGCATGAAACCTGTTTGGTTTAATTCTCTCATTCCAGCATCCACTATAGGAAATCCAGTTTTGCCTTCACACCATAATTTGAACTTTTGTTTATCGTCATTCCATTTTATATTTCTGTATTTTTCTTTGAATGATGATTTGAATACATGAGGAAAATGATAGCCAATGTGAATAAAGAAATCTCTCCAATATAATTCATTTATTAATTGCTCATCACCATTTTCCTTAAAAGTATAGTAAACTTCTCTTATAGACACTGTTCCAAACCTGTTGTGTGGAGATAATTTCGTTGTTTCTTTTGATGCAAAGTTTCTAGTTTCTTTGTATTTAATATATTTGGATTTTTTCAAAAGTTGAATTGCATTTTGTCTACCGCCTTTTATAGCAGTGTGTCCCTTGAATTTATTTAGAAAACTGATTTCAATTTCACCTATATTTTCATTAAAATAATTTTGAAAATTATTTTTTTCAGGATATTTTACTTTAAGTTTTTTTGATTTTCTCAAAAAGTGAAAAAATATTGTGTAAGGCTTACCATCATCTTTAACAACATCTTCTGGTTCATTTAACAATAAATCAGGGTGTTGAAAAAATTTTACATTGTTTTTTATACAAATTTGTCTGATTTTTTCATCTCTGGATTTTGAGTATGGTGTGTAATCTCTGTTAACAGATATTGTTTCTACACCTATATCTATAAGTTTTTTAATTACATTTTCTGGATAATCGTAAAACAAATATAGTTTTGATGATTTTGAGTTCAGATTTTGGTTTAAATCTATTAGGCAATCGATCATAAATGAAAAAGAATTTGTTTTATCTCTTAATTTTAATATATTTTTATCCAAAATAAATATAGGCAGAACTTTTTTGTAGTTTTTCAAACAGTAAATAAGAGATGTGTTATCTTCAATTCTCAAATCCCTTCTAAATATATGTGCGCACAAACCCATTCAAACACTCAATTAATAATTTAAACTAGAAATAATATATAGAATGCTTATGCTTATACCGATAGATCAAATAATTTTGAGAATTGTTTTAGCATTTATTCTATCTTTAATATTTGGTTTAGAAAGACAATTCAAGAAAAAACCTGTTGGTGTAGGTACATTTACATTTGTTGCAACAGGATCATGTATACTTACAATACTTGCTTATATTGTTTCAGATACCCCTCATGTTATAATAGGACCGATAATAACAGGTATAGGTTTTTTGGGTGCAGGTGCTCTTATAAGGCAAGATAGAAAAGTTCATGGTGCAACAACTGCAGCAAGCATATGGGGGTTTGCAGCTTTAGGTATAGTCATAGGTTCAGGCATCATATATCTTGGTTTAATATTCTATGCTTTTATAATGATAATAGTTTTTCTTGACTCATTTTTTGAAAGACATTCTTTCGGTCCGTATTCTAAATATTTGACTGTTACTTTGACTAATTTGGAATGTTTTAAGGGCGTGAAAGCAAATTTACCAAGAAACACAAAGGTGCAGAATTTCAATTTTGACAAATCAAAAAATGAATATGTTTTTTCATTCATACTAAACGCAAAAAGTGAAGAGTTAAGCAAAATACCGAATAAAATTCTAAATATAGACGGTGTCAAAACATTAAAGTTAGAATAGTTCGAATAAAACCGAACAAAAAGCAAATTATTTTAAATTCTCTTGTATTTGATTATAATATGAGAAATGAAAGACTAGTTAAGGTAATGTCTTCAGAAACAAAACTTGAAATAATAAAGTTGTTGTCAAAGAGACAGATGACACCCACAGATATAAGCAGAGTTATGAAAAAAGGCAAATCAACTATTTCTGAACATTTGGACGAATTAACAAAATTAAACATTGTGAATAAGATAGAGCAGCCAGGTAAAAAATTTGTGTTTTATTCTTTAACAAAAGATGGACATAGATTGCTCGCAGCAAAACCAAAAATTGAAAATTATATAATGTATGGATCATTTCTTTCAATTTTAGCGGGTGTTATGTTGATATCAAGAAATAGTCAAAGACTTTATGCAGTTTCAGAATCAGCTAGAGCAGTGAATCAGAATTATATTCCATTTTTGTTTATAGCAGTTGGATTGTTCGGGCTAGCATATGCTCTAATAAAAAGAGGTCGTTTAATATGAAAAAATACATTATTTTGTTCTCTATTGTTTTTCTAGTTGTATTATCTTTTTTAATAATTCAAAAAAACAGTGGAGTTAAAACTAATGTAAAGACATTTGCAAATTATGAGGAGCTGGAAAATTTTATTAAATCCTCAGCAATTATGGCACCGCCAAGATATTATGCATTGATGAATTCACAATTAGCTGTAAAGTCAGAGTCTACTGTAGATTATTCTAAAACAAACATTCAGGTTGAAGGCGTAGATGAAGCCGATATTGTAAAGACAGATGGCAAGTATATTTATGCAGTAAAAAATCAAAAAGTTTTTATCACAGAAGCTTATCCTGCTGAAGATTTAAAAATAGTTTCAGTAATAGACATGAAAGATTATCCTCAACAGATTTTTATTTATGATGATAAGCTTGTTGTTTTTGGACAAAAAATGTATGACTATTCTATTTTACCATATTTTTCAATCTCAAAAACTTTTGTCAATATTTATGATATTTCAAATAAAAACGAACCAAAATTGGAAAAGGAAATAACACTGACTGGAAGTTACTTCCAATCAAGAATGATAGACAACTATATTTATGTCATTATATCAGATCCAGTTTACTATCAACCACCGAGACCTATACCATTGCCTATGATATCATCTGGGGATGAAACTAGAACAATTCAGCCTAAAGAAATATATTATTTTGGCTATCCTGATAACTCTTATTCATATACAACAATATTGAGCATTAATTTGGATAATTTGGATTACAATTCAAAAACATTTTTGATTGGAAACACTCAAACACTTTATGTAAGCAAAGATAACATATATCTTACATATACAAAACATATTAGCGAATATGAAGTGTCAAAAAGATTTATAAAAGAAGTTGTTATTCCAAACTTGCCAAATGAAGTTGCAGCAAAAGTTGAATCAAAGAATTTTGATGATTATAATGAATTTTATGAAGCAGTAAGAATAATAGATGAATATATTTATAGTTTGAATGAAAAAGACGAATCTGAATTTATAACAAGAATACAAAAAGAATCTGATGATTTCTATAACAAAATTTCAATAGATAATCAACAAACTATAATCAACAAACTATCAATTGAAAACGGTAATGTTGAACTTGTTTCTTCAGGTCAAGTACCAGGCAGTGTTTTAAATCAGTTTTCTATGGACGAGTATGAAGGTAATTTCAGGGTAGCAACAACTGTTTATGGATTTGAGCAGAGCAAAAACAATGTTTATGTTTTGGATCAAAATTTGAATGTAATAGGCAAAATAGAAGGTATTGCAGAAGGTGAAAGAATATATTCTGTAAGATTTATCAATGACAAGGCATATGTTGTAACTTTCAAACAAATAGATCCATTTTTTGTCATTGATTTATCAGATCCATCAAATCCAGAAGTTTTGGGTTATTTAAAATTACCAGGAGTTTCCGATTATTTACATCCATATGATGAGACGCATTTAATAGGGTTTGGTAGGGATATTGACGAACAGGGAAGAGTAAAAGGTTTGAAAATTTCAATTTTTGATGTAAGTTCAGTTGACAATCCTGTCGAAATATCAAACTACATAGTTAAAGGTGAATATACTTATTCAGAAGCTTTGTATGAGCATAAAGCATTTTTGTTCAGTAAGGAAAAGAACTTGCTTGTAATACCCGCAACAATAAATGAAGGAAGATTTTATCCATTAAATTCATGGAGTGGATTGCTTGTTTTCAATATCAGTTTGGATGACATAAAAATGAAAGGCAGAATAACTCATGATGGATATTATTATCAAATAAGAAGCTTGTATATTGGCGATGTTTTGTATTCAATATCTGAAAGCTATATAAAAGCTAATAGTATTGATGATTTGTCAGAAATAGATCAAGTGCAACTAGGAAATGCTGTATATCCGTTAAAAGTAACTTCAAAATGATTTTACATTTTTTCCTCTTTCCATTGGTATTATTTCCATTTTTGCATTTTCAAATTTTCTTTCCATTTCTTTTCCAGAAAAATACCAATCAAGAAATACAGCCAAAGCAGCAACTTCGCTATGTGGTTGTAAAGTAACAGCAACTTGATAATCTATCATTTGATAAATGTCAGCAGGAACTTTTTCACTTCCAACTATCAATACAATATCTTTTTCACTTCTTATCTTTTCTATTATATTCGGCAAGTTTACACCATACATCGTCAAAAGTATTTTCTTTGATTTGGAATTTTTCAAAAAATTTTTCCAATTTTTTTCATATTCTATTTTGAAATTTCCACCCCATCTGTTAACAACATCTATAACACTTTTTTCTGTTTCACTGTCCTTTTCACCACTATAAATCATCTTTTCGCAACCAAAAGCCCTTGCTGTAAGGGCACAATGAGTAGTAATTCTTTGATCTCTAAATATTCTGTGTCCTAGTCTTAGCAATGTGATTGACATATACTTATAAACTTTGAAGTAAAACTATTATAAGTTTATTGCGGTGGTATTTTGAGAAGAGAGGATCAACAACAAACACAAGAGGAAGAAATATTAAGAACCAGAAAACCTCAACAAGGAGAAATATTGGCTATAGTAGTTCAGATGTTGGGTTCTGATAAATTAAGAGTTGATTGTGATGATGGTAAGGAAAGAATAGCTAGAATACCTGGAAAGTTAAGGAAAAAGATATGGATAAGAGTAGGTGATTTGATACTTGTACAACCTTGGAAAGAAATGCCTGATCAAAGAGCAGATGTTGTCTGGAGATATACAAACACACAAGCAAGTTGGCTCCAGAAAAATAATTATTTGAAGAGACTAAAGATTGCTTAAATTTCTGAAAATAAAATATTAATTTATGAAAGTGGATGAGCTGAAAGTTTATAGAGGTTTAATAGATAACAGAACTTTGATGACATTGTATTCATTGTTTAACAAGGGAATAATAAGCGAAATTATAGGAATAATAAAAGAAGGTAAGGAGAGCGGTATTTTTCTAGGCAAAGATAAAAACGGAGATAAGATTGCGATAAAAGTCTATAGGACTGTTGCATCAGACTTTAAGAAAATGTGGAAATATTTGATAGCAGACAATAGATTTAGCAAAATACGGAAAGACAAAACTTCTATAATCTATTCGTGGTGTTTAAGAGAATTCAGAAATCTTAGCATATGCTTTAACAATGGAGTTAGTTGTCCAAAACCAATTTATGCAAAAAATAATGTTTTGTTGATGAGTTTTATTGGTGATGACAACCCAGCTGGAAGAATGATAGATACTTTAGTTGGAAAAAAAGAGTATGATTTTATAATAAAACAGATTGCAAAGATAGCAAAATCAGGCATAGTTCACGGTGATTTAAGTCCGTATAATATCCTTATGCATAAAAAACCAGTTATAATAGATTTTAGTCATGGTACAAGTATAAAAAGTATTTTTGCAGATGAAATGCTGAAAAAAGACATTCAAAATATAAATTCATACTTTAACAAATTAGGCACATCAACTGTTGATACTGATAGAGTTTATGAAAAAATAATTACAAAGGTGAAAAAATGATAGATTTTATTAAAGTGCCACAAAAATATAGAAAAATACTTTTGAAGAATCAGGAATTAAAAAGTGAGATAGAAAGGGCTACAAACACAAAACTCTCTATAAAAGATGATGTTGAAATAGAGGGAGAAGGGTTTGATGTTTTTGTTGCCAAAAATGTTTTAAAAGCTTTTAGCAGGGGATTTTCTGTACAAGATGCATTAAAATTGCTTGACGATAATTATTCTATAGACATAATAAATTTGTCAGATTTTGTGAACACAGATAATAGAATGAAGGTTATTGCTTCAAGAATAATAGGCAGTCAAGGAAAAACAAAGAAATATATAGAAAGATATACAAATACTAAAATTGCGGTGTCAGGAAAAACAGTGTCTATCATAGGCACATGGGATCAAGTTAATAAAGCAAGAGAAGCAATAATGATGTTTATAAAAGGAAGCTCACACAAAACCGTTTATAGATGGCTTGAACAAAATTCAAAGGTGGTAGATTGGTAGAAGATGTTTCAAAAACAGCAGAAGAAATGGCTAAAGAACAGAGAGCTGTTTCTGTTTCAGAGTTTTTTGAAAGAAATAGACATTTACTTGGTTATGATAATCCAACAAAAGCGTTATTGACAGTTGTAAAAGAAATGGTTGATAATTCTTTGGATGCTTGCGAAGAAGCTAGGATATTACCAAAAATATATGTAGAAATAAAACAAAAAACACCAGAAATTTTTCATGTTGTTAGCAAAGATAATGGCCCTGGAATTGTAGATAAACAGATACCATTTACAATGGCAAAATTGTTATATGGAAGTAAATTTTTCAAGCTTTATCAGTCTCGTGGTCAGCAAGGTCTTGGCATAAAGGGATGTGTTTTGTATTCACAACTAACAACAGGCAAACCAACAACTGTTATTTCTAGCATAGGTGACGGCAAAACATCTTATTATGAATTAATGGTTGATGTGAAAAGAAATGAACCTAATATAATAACACATAGAGTGGAAGAAGATGGTAGAATTTGGCATGGTTTAAAAATAGAAATGGACATAGAGGGAAGATATATAGAAAGTAAAACATCTGTCAATGAGTATATAAGACAAACAGCAATTGCAAACCCATATGCTGAGATAATATTTGACGGACCTAATGGTAAAATAGAATATCCTAGAACAGCTAATGTACTGCCACCTTTGCCAAAAGAGATAAAACCACATCCTCACGGAATAGAACTTGGAATGTTTAGAAGAATGCTTGAATCAACAAAATCAAGAAATATTGTTGGTTTTCTTGTAAACGATTTTTCAAGAGTTGGTAGAAATTCTGCTGAAGAAGTTTGTAAACTGGCTGGTATAGATCAAAACAAAAATCCTTCACAAATAAGCAATGAAGAGTCTGAAGTTCTTTTCAAAGCGTTAAAAAAAGTCAAATTAATGAGACCGCCAACTGATTGTCTCTCTCCGTTAGGTGAGGATTTGCTATTAAAAGGCATGCAAAAGGAAATAAAAGCAGAATTTTTTGCAGCAATAACAAGACCAACATCTGTTTATAGAGGAAATCCATTTGTAGTTGAGTGTGCTATAGCATATGGTGGAGAGCTACCTCAAGATAGTTCTGTTGAGGTGATGAGACTTTCAAACAAAGTTCCTTTGCTGTATCAGGCAGGCGATTGCGCAATAACAAAAGCAATAGCTACAACTGACTGGAAAAGGTATGGTTTGCAACAATCTGGAAAAAGTTTGCCATCTGGTCCTGCTGTTATAATGGTTCATTTTGCATCAGTCTGGGTTCCTTATGTTTCTGAAAGCAAACAAGCATTAGCAGCTTATCCTGCTATAATGAAAGAGATAAAGTTAGGTTTGCAAGAGCTTGGAAGAAGGCTACAAAAGCATGTTTCAGGTAAAAGAAAGGCTGAGATGCAAAAGAAGAGAAGAAAAATATTTGAGAGATATATACCTGAGGTTGCCAAGTCTTTAGAAGAGTTAGCTGATATTAAGAAAGAGATAATACAAAAAAAATTGATTGAGATGATAGAGAAAAAAACTGTTAAGATTGATGAGGTAGAAGAAAATGTCGAGGAAGGAAGTGGAAGAAAAGTTAGTGAAGTTAGGGAAGAAGATAGTGAGTGATATTGATAAAGGAAACAATCCTGCTATAGAGATACCTATACGTAGCCTTTCAAATATTGTTTTTGATGAAAAAACAAGACTGCTTAAATTGGGAGATAAAACTGCTAAAAGATATTTTTTCAACGTAGCTCAAGCCAAAAGTTTTATGCAAACATTACTTGTTGCCAGTTTTTGCAGAGATATTGTAAAAGAAAATATTCATACGAGCATAAGAGATATGTATTATAATTTGAAGAGGACACTAGAAGAATCTGATGAAAATACCTTTGATGAGCAAGCTGAAAGCGATCCTATAATTGTTGATTTGGAAACATCTCTAGGTGTTTTAAGAGAGCAACTGCATTTAATAGCAGATAGAAAGGGAGTAGTTGCTGGTAATGTTGTTATTGAAGATAGGGGTGATGAAATAGATTGGTCAAAACTTGGAAGTGGTGGTTGGTCAATACCATCAGCTGTTGAAGATATAAAATTCAAAAAAGTTAAGGCTGATTTTATTTTGGTAATTGAAAAAAATGCTGGTTTTGAAAGATTGCATGAAGATAAATTTTGGAAAAAGTATAATTGCATTCTAGTCGGTACAGGTGGACAGCCAGCTAGGGGAACGAGAAGATTGATAAAAAGATTGGCTGTTGAACATGAGTTGCCTGTATATGTTATGACAGATTCAGATTCATACGGATGGTATATTTATTCTGTTATCAAAAGCGGTAGTATGGCATTGGCTCATGCATCTGATGAATTAGGAACACCGAATGTAAAGTTTATTGGCTTGACGATAAGTGATATTGAAAAATATGGGTTGCAAAAATCGACTATTAAAGCAACTGAGCAAGATTTGAAAAGAGCTAAAGAGCTTTTAGAATATCCTTGGCTTGATTATAAAGAATGGAAAAGAGAGATAAAATTAATGCTTCAAAAGAAGGTAAAAGCTGAAATCGAAGCTTTGTCTGCAAGAGGGTTGAAATTTTTGTCAGAAGTTTATTTGCCAGAGAAAATAGAAAAGAAGCAGTTTTTGCCATGATTATTTAAAATGAACTAACTTTTCATCTGTTAATTCTTCTAATTTTTTTGCAAGTTTATCTACATTTATACCATAATTTTTCCCAAGAAATATTGCCTTTTTAAGTAGATCTATGTCAAACTCTTCTGTACCTAAATCTATCAGTTCATTATATCTAGCAATAACTAATTCTATTTCCTCTTTTTCAGACACAGAAATTCCTCATTTTTTCTTTTTTGGTTTTTCCTTCTTCCCAAAAAGTTTTTTAAACCATTCCAGACACATAGTGTATCACTATATAATTTGATTTGTAACTTTTAATTGTTTATTAGAATTTAATATTAAATAGAAAAAAATTTAATAAAAAATAAAAGAAAAATTTCTGTTTTAACTTTTTGTCAAGACAATGCTTATTGTGGAAACATTTACTTTATTTCCACCGTCTACTGCTCTTTCTTCTGTTCCTATTTCGATGCTTTTAACTTTGACATCGCCTAGGAACTTGTTTTTCACAATTTCAGCAACGTCTACAGCTCTGGAAATTGATTTTCCTCTTGCCTTGACGTTTACTTCTTTAATGCCGCCTGTGAATTGTGTTATTACGGCCAACACATAAGACATTGCCGGTTTTTTACCGACAAAAATCACATTGTCTCCTGGTTTTACAGTATTTTCTGCTTTCTTTTTTTCTGCCATCTATTCACCTCTCTAGTTTTGTTGTTAAATCAACTAATAAAATAAAAAGAATAGATTTAAAATTTACTATTAATCTTTCTTTTCTGATTGCTTCTCTATTTCTTCTTCTAGTCCTAGCTTTTCTATCAATTCTTTATATCTATTTCTGATTGTAACTTCTGTGACATTTATGATGCTTGCTACCTCTCTTTGTGTTCTCTTTTCACCTGTTAATACACATGCTATGTATATTGCTGCTGCAGCAACACCTGTAGGACCTTTACCACTTGTTATGTCCATTTTCTTTGCTTTATCTAGTATTTTTATTGCCATTGCCTGTACTTTATCGCTCAAGTTTAACATTGAACAGAATCTTGGTACAAAGTCCTTTGGATCTGATGGCAATATCCTTATCTTTAACTCTCTTGAGATATATCTGTATGTTCTTCCTATTTCTCTTTTCTCAAGACCAGAAGCTTCTGCTACTTCATCTAGCGTTCTTGGACTTTCGAATTGCCTTGAAACACCATAGACTAGAGCTGCTATAACACTTTCAATCGACCTTCCCCTTACCAAGCCTTTGTCAACTGCCTCTTCATAATATCTTGCTATCCTTTCATGTACTGGTTTTGGTATGTTAAGGAATGAAACCATTCTTTGCAATTCAGACAAAGCAAATGACAAGTTTCTGTCTTTGCTTTCTATCAACCTTTTATGCCATTTTTTTAGCCTGTAATATTGTGCCCTTTTCTTTCCTGGCACTTTATACAGTTCGCCTAAACCTTTACCAATTTCTGTTGTCAAACCTTTGTCATGCTTTGTAAATGTCAATGGCGCACCTGTTCTAGCTCTATCAGACATTTGCTCAGAATCAAAAGCTCTCCATTCTTGACCTCTGTCTATCATATCCTCTTTTAATACTAGTCCACAGCTTGAACAGATCAACTCCCCTCTAGCTTCATCTTCTATAAATTGTGTTCCGCCACATTCAGGGCATTCTTTGTGTTCTTTAGAGCCTTTAAACTTCATATACTATCACCTATAAGTAAGTATAGAAAAGCTTTTAAGCCTTTCGGTATGCTTTAATTAATTGAAAAATATTATTTATAAAATTATGCTTTTTAGCTACTATAATTTTCTTATTTTAACAATAGAATAATTAAATAGCATGTCTAAGGATAAAAAAGCTTTGATAGAAGCCGCATTGTTTATGACGGCTCAACCTTTGAGCTTAAGAGAGCTTTCCAAAGTAGCTGGAATAAGTTCTGAGGAAAAGATAAAGGATATTCTAGATCAAATAAAACAAGAGTTAGATAAGGAAAACAGAGGCATTGAGCTTGCTGTTTTACCAGGCGGCTATCAACTTAGAGTAAAACAAGAATTTATAGATAAAGTTGCCAGTTTGACACCACATTCTGATCTTAGTGA
>JAHLMM010000002.1 GCA_018920365.1 Candidatus Aenigmatarchaeota archaeon
CTTGGACTGTGAATGAAAAGCCTGACAATGGTTGCTCGCCTTGATCCCATACGCCGTTTGCGTTGGAATCGTAAAATTTGAAGACTTTTAGAGTGCCTTGTATTGTAGGCTCAGGTGGTAATGCTAAAGCAGCTGTGGTTGGAAATCCATCTATACCATTAGAAAATGTCAACCTTCTTTGATTTGATCCATCAGCGTTCATTACCCATAATTCTCTTTGACCATCAGCATCCCTTGTAAATACTATACTGTATCCATCAGGTGAAAATACAGCATCTCTATCATCAACACTATTGAATGTTAACTGCCTTACACCGCTACCGTCTATATTCATGACATATATTTCATTGTCACCGTCTCTGTCAGATGTAAATAGTATTTTGCTACCATCTCTTGAAACTGATGGTAACAAATCTTTAGCTGTACTATATGTCAATCTTCTCAAACCACTACCATCCTGATTCATTATATATATTTCATAATTTCCATCCCTATTTGAGTGGAAAACTATTCTTCCGTCAGGTGCGAAAGAAGGATCAGCATTATCATAATCATCCCATGTCAAGCTTCTTTGGTTTGATCCGTCAGCATTCATTATAAAAATATTTGAATCATGACCGGTTCTTCTTGAAGACGTAAACACTATTTTGCTTCCGTCTGGTGAAAATGCAGGATCCCAATCAATAGCATCATTGAATGTCAATCTTCTTTGATTTGATCCGTCAGCGTTCATTACATATATCTCGCTCTGCCCATCTCTTTTTGAATCAAATGTTATCAAGTTACCATCAAATGAAAACATAGGGTTTTTATCTGTAACTGAATTAAATGTTAATTGTCTTAGGTTGCTTCCATCTGGATAAATGGTGTGTATCTCTAAATCACCATCTCTTTCAGAAGCAAAGCCTATGATAAAATTAGCCTGAGCAATCGGCAAAAGCAACAATACTAATAGCAGTAGTTTTTTCATATCAATCTTTTTACTATTATAAGGTAGTTAATATTTAAATATTTCTATTCATCAGTGAATAAATCATTTATAGCATAAATCCAATATTATGATAGATGTTTATAGTAATAGAAGGTATTGATGGTGCTGGTCATACAACTCAAGCAGACTTGCTAAAGAAATATTTTGAAAAAAATTCTGAAAAATTTGTTTTTATAAAAACACCAAACAAAGATCTTCCTGTTGGTAAGGCTTATTATTCTTACTTGAACAAAGAATATGATCTTAATACAGAGGCTGTTTTTTTGCTTTGCGCTTCTGATGTTATTTCAAGCAAACATATAATTCAATCAGCATTAAATAGCGGCATCAACATTATCTCAGAAAGATATATCACATCTACAATAGCATATCAATCTGCAAATGGTTTCAACTTTGAAAAAGCAATGAAAATAACAAAGCTTATAGGCTTTCATAAAGCTGACAAAATAATATATTTGGATATTAGCCCAGAATTATCAGTTAAAAGAAAGGAAAAAATGAAAAAATTAGACAGGCATGAAGAAGATGTTGAATTCTTAACAAAAGTAAAAGAATTTTATGAAAAACAAATAAAGCTTAATTTTTTAGGAAAATGGTATAGAGTTAATGGTGAAAAAAGTATAGAAGATGTTCATGAAGAAATAATAAAAATAATAAAAGACAAAAGAAAATAAAATCAAACTTTATTTCTTTTTCAAGAAAGGCAAACCAGTTTTTGGATTCTCCACAACCTTATATCCTTGTGGCAGATCAATTGCACCCTTAGCATCCTTGCTAAAGTAATAAATTGTCTGCATTCTTCCTGTGCTTTTCAGTTTCACATTTTTCATGTGGAGATAGTACTTTTGTCCTTTCTTGTTTTTGTGCTCATATGCCACTAAATATCACCCCTGGATACTATATTATCTTTACAAATAAAAATAGTTATCTATATGATTAGCTGAAAACTTTATTTTAAATCAACCACTAATTTAATATTATGGTTGAATATCCTATATTAAGTCCACCAGAACCTCCGAAACCTCCTGTGAAGCTTGGTAACGGCATAGTTCTTGATTTGAACATGTTTCCTGGAGAAGGAATAAACTCATCTCCTTTTGAAGCAAGAGGTTTGCTTGATCTTACGTTTAATTTAGGCGGCGGTACTGGAATGATGCTTGGTTTGATTTTCCAGTTAGGCAAATGGGGATACAATGTTGTGAAAACAAAACAAAGCATTGCTGTCACACCAATGTATACAGAATATTATCAAAAAACAATTGAAGAAAAAAGAAAACTTGAAGAGCAAATGAAAGCTGGTTTTGCTAGCTTGACGACAGCCGTAAGCGATTATGAATTGCTTATGCATGATGTAAGAAAGTATAAAGAATACCTGGATTATTTCAAGGATATAGAAATAGCTAAAAAAGAATTAGAAGAAGCTGAAAAGAAAAAGGATGAAAAAAAGATTTCAGATGCAAAAGAAAAATTAAAAAGGGCAAAACATGTTCTAAGGGCTGTGTTTGTTGATCAAGTTGATGCTCACACAGGAGAAGGCATCAGCATGAAAACAATTGCAGTAAGATGGCCCACTATTATAACAGATTTTATGAGTTTGGCAGAAGATTATGATGATCCTGACCAAATAATTAAAGCATTAGGCAACGGCATACCAAGAGCAGAAGCTGTTATTCTTGCTACAAAATGCAAATTATTCAGGGAATGGTTAACATATTTTTACAGCACAGTAAAGGAAAGATATACAAGACTAATGAGCATGGCAGAAGCAAGAAGAAAATCAATAGAAGAATATAGAAACAATCTCAAGCCTGTCATCAGTAGATTCAAGCAGATAAATGACATGGAAACTTCTATCGGACCTTTAAACAGATTCGCTTGGTTCAAATCAGATTCGCAGGCAATTTCAATGGATTCTGAAACAATATGGGCATGGCGTCCTTTCATATCGCCAGATCCTTTTAGGCCACCAAGAGACGTGGCTAGTGATGTTACATTTCAGCAAGCTGGTTTTTACAATTTAGCCAAATATTATGTTCCTGGAAAAACTGAAGAAGAAAGGAAAAAAAATAGAGAAGAAATAATCAAAGCCATCAAAAGACTTGAAAAAGACAAAAAAACTGTGCCTGCATTACCTGCCATACCTTGTGTTGACAGAATACTTGTAGCTCTTGCCAGACAAATAGAGTATGAATATAATATACCGTCAACACAAATGGTTGGCTTAATTTATGATAAAATAAAAGAATTATCTGGTAAATTTGTACCACCTGATTTAGCAAAACCAACGGCAGCCGGCATAAAATGGCCTTTTAGCCCATATTATATATTTGTCCAGATGAGTGTTGACAGAACTGTTATAAAGCTACCTAATGGTGCATTAATAGAAGATATATGGATTGAACCTTTAGAAACATACAACTCAACACAAAATGTTATTCTTGGAAGAATGCTAGAAGTTGAAGCCATAAACATTAAAGAAAAGAGGGAAGTTTTAACACTACTAGGCGAGCAAATAGAAAGAGGAAAAGATATAATAGGAATGGATGATATAGGAAAGGTAGATTATCCTGAGATATTTGACGGCGAAAAAAAGGAAGAAAAGATTGATTTAAAACTGCCACCAGAGCCTCTGAATCAAAGAATAGAGGACTTTGCACTAAAAATATCAGAGCATTTAAGAAAAATAGGAATCAATGCTAGATTCTTTTACGCACCTACATATGAAAAGCTGATGAGTGAAAGAATGTCAAAAATGATGCAACTTGGTCCAGGAAGAATGTATGGTACAATAACAGAATATTTAAAAAGGGCTGCAGGTGTGCCCGGAGCTGAGCCAAAGATATGGATATAATGAGCCTGCTTGGTTTTAACAAACCAAAACCTATTGAAGTTAAAGAAAAAAAAGGCGGTTTTAAGATATCTGTATCTTCAGGACTATATAGAATAGCAAGAAGTGATGAGCTGCAAACTCTGGTGAAAAAAGTTGGCTATGCATTGACAAGAGGCACGTCGGCAATAGAAATAGCAAGCGACATACCAAACGAAATAAACTACACAGAAGGACGGGAAATAAGGTACATAGCAGAACATCAGGGAATAGAAATGACTTTGCACGGCGATTTGGAAATACCGTTTGAAATGCCTGACAGAACAGAATGGATAAATGCTCAAGATAAATTTGAAAAATCAATCAAGTCAGCTGTTTTTGGCGGTTGTACTTATGTTAATTTCCATTCATGTTTGAGAGAATGGTTAGAGCTATTTACATATGCAGGACAAAGATTGGAAATAACAATGTGTGATCATCTCGGAAGGATGTTCTCTGAATTATTCAAAGAAGATAAAGAAAAAGGCAGCGGCAAGTTAGCAAAATGGCTTGTAAGCACGAGTTCTGTTGAAGATACGCCTGAAAATAGGTATAAGAAAAAATACGATTTTGTTAGCAAATATATATACAATATTTTAGGAAGAGAAGAAATCGAAAAATTAAATAGCCTTGTTTCAAAAACATCAGCTCAGCAAATTATCGGAACTGCATTAGACAGATTAGAAAAATCTAATTTACCTGACGATGTAAAGGAAAATGTGTCACTGATCCTTCAAAACAGAATTATTGATTTTCAACAAAAATTGGATACTATCTTTCAATATAATCTTTTAACATCAGCTGAAATGAGCAATATCCAAAGAAATGTCTATAGAAATATTTTTATGCAAGAAGTTGAGGATAGATTAAGTCAGAGATGGTATGATGAAAATATGAGAGGTGGATCGCTCGACGATATTTATGTAATAATAGCTCATTATCTATACTTCAATCAAGATCCTTTGTGGAAGGATATGGAAAAGGCATATTCTGATGTGTTCAATCAATTTAAAATAGAGAAAGATGATGATTGGCTGCTGAAAATGTTGGATAGAGCAAATACAACATCTGATGTTTGGTCATTAAGATTTAAAGAATTTTACTATGGTGTTGTTGCTGCAAAATACTTGCAGGGTCATGTTATTAGAGCCATAAAATGGATGAAAACTGAATTGAAGAAATCAATTTCAGAAGAAATTAAATCAATTGAAAAAGATAGCAAAAAAGCTAAAGAAGAGGAAGAAAAAATCTTTAAGAATATTGATAATTTGAAAATATGCTTTGAAACACCAGATGCAAGAAACCCTGAGCTTGGTGGTAGATATATGCTTTGGAAAACAAAGCAAATATATTTGGCTGTCAAACATGCAAGACTTGCGTTGAAAAATGACGAAACAACAAGATCTCATTCTGACAAAATATTTATGATAATTGATTGGGAACATGTTGCCACACAAGGTGTTGATCCGTTTTATGAGGCGGATGATTTTGTCAAAACCATCGAATTTTTAGGCGAGCAGAATGCAGGCGATTTAATTTTAGGCGTCCACTCGAATTATCCCAGCCCGCTTCAACCGCATAAACCAATAGAAATAGCTGATAGACCTGTAATCTACAGACTTTTATATAAACTAAGAAAAATCGGTTTTGGTAAAAATCAAATGGCCTATTTACTTTTCGAAAGAGGTGGTGGTGATAATCCATTTAAAGGAAGTATAATAGCTTTAAGAGCAATAGCTAATGAGCTTGAAAAGGACACAGATCCTGACAATTTGCCTTTAGACTTTTTCGCGTTACCAGAAGGCACAAGAGATTACGCCAGACAGTATGTAATTATCAAAGAGCATGCATTTGATCCATTAAAAGGATTAATAAAAGTGCCAGAAGAGGACTATACATTTATTGGTACGGCTGCTATAAAATCAGGTAAACAACCAGATCAATGGAAGAAAGAAGAATTGAGATAAATTATTAAATAATAACTTTTACGTGATATTATTATGGCAAACGAAAATGAACTAATAAATGAATTGGAAAAACCGCTTATAGAAAAAAATGAGTATAAAATCGAGGAGAAAAAAGAAAGAGACATAACTAAAGAATCATTCTTTCCAAAAGTTGTTGAATTTACGAGTAGACTAAAAAAGATTTATGGAGATATGATTAAATCAGTGGTAATATTTGGTTCAGCTGCAAGAGGTGACATGAAAGAAGGTTCTGATATAGATATATGGGTTGTTGTTGATGATACAGCTGCAAAAAGAACAGAAGATGTCAACAAGATTAGATTGCAAATTCAGTTATTGGCTGGAGAATTGAAAGATATTCATCCTCAGATGAATACGCTAACAGAATTTTGGAACTGGATGAAAATAGGCAGTCCAGAATTGTTTAATTTCTTGAGATATGGTTTTGTCGTTCATGACAATGGATTTATTAAACCTGTTCAAAGAATGCTTCAAATGGGGATAATAACACCGAGTGAAGAAAGCATTGCATTAAAAACAAAATCATCTGATGCTATAATAAAAAGGGTTGAAGCTGCATTCAAAACAATGATATTTGATTTAAGATATTCAGCCACAGATATATGTCAATCTGTTATTATGTACAAATATAGAGAAGCTCCTGATCAAAAACATATGAAAGAATATCTAGAGAAACTAGTAAACGAAAGGCTTATCAGCTCTACAGTTGTTGAAAAGTTTGAAAGATTGAATAAATTATGGAAAGATATAGATCACAACATCACAAAAGAAGTAACAATAGATCATCTAAAAGAAGCTATGGATTTATGCAAAAGCATAAATACTGAAATGAAAAAGCTATTACCGCATGAAATAAAAAATTATGATGATTTACCAACTGGGTTGATTTAATGAATGTAATACAAGACGAATTAACAAAAGAGAAAATTGAAAAGTATGCTGAAGAGTTTAAGAAAAAAGTTCTTGAAAAATATGGAGACAAGATAAAATGCATAGTAATGATGGGTTCTGCTGCAAGAAATGAGTTTAAAAAAACTTCTGACATTGACTTTTTTGTTGTAATTGATGATACTGAAGCGCCACTTGATCCAAATGAAAAGGCTAAAATAGATGCTGATATATTGAAAATGGCTCAAGAAATATCGCCGGCTATGTCTTTTCAACCTTTGTATACACTGACAGAATTCATGGAATATGCTAGAATAGCCCATCCTATAGTTTACAATTTCATAAAAGATGGTAAAGCTTTGTATGATGTCGGTTTCTTTACACCGTTTCAAAGACTTTTGCAGCAAGGAAAGATACCTACAACAAGAGAGGCTATTGAAAATTACATGGCAGATGCACCAAAAAAGATTAACAGGGCAAAGACAGTAAAGCTTTTGATGCTAACAGAAGACTGTTTTTATGCTATACTCAACACAGCACAAGCAGTTTTAATGTTTATAGGTATAGAACCACCTGCACCGAATAAAGCTTATGATGAATTTAAAAAACACCTAGTTGAAACAGGAATTATTGAAGAAAAATATGCAATATGGCTAAAAGATATTGTTGATGTAAGAAAGAAAATAGAGCATAAAGAAATAATTGATGTTACTGGAGCTTTTGTTGACGAATGGATACAAAAATCAGAAGAATTTGTAAACAAAATGTATGAAGTCCTAAACATGCTTGAGAAGAGAAAAAAAGAAAAAGTGCTTGAGAAGAGCTATGAAGTTATGAAAAAAGCTATAATAGCAGCTTTGAAAGAGATGAAAAAAGATGTTGATGAAAATAATGTTGATGACGTCTTCAAAAAAGAATTAATTGAAACAGGCAAAGTTAGTAGCCATTATTTTGACGTATGGAGAAAAATAGAGATAATGAAAGGGTTGATCGATCAAAATAAATCTGATAAGATAGACCAGAGAGATGCTTATAGAATGAGAGATTATGTAAAAGACTTTATCAGAGACCTATCAAGGCTAAAGTAAAGCTTATAAAAATTCCATACATATATTTTTGAGTGATTTTAATGGAAGGTATAATACTTGGATATAGAAGAGGGAGCACAACACAAAATGTAAATCAAGTGCTGATAGATTTTGGTATAGATGTTAGCAAAGCAGCAGAATTAGTGGGAAAAGAACTTTTGTGGACATCTCCATCTGGAAAACAGATAAAAGGAAAAGTTATTGCAATACACGGCAAAAAAGGTATAGTAAGGGCAAAATTCAATCCAAATTTACCTGGACAAGCAAAGTCAACAAAAGTAAATCTAATCTAACCATGATAAGCAGGTTCACTACTATCTCTTAACACAACTTCAGGCCATTTCTTTTCAAACAATTCAAATATTCTTAATAAATCTGCCTTTGCCTTTTTCCATTTTAACATTGTCTTCCCAATAAAATCACAAATTTTTTGATCATTTCCCTCCATTAATAGTTTTTTTCCTTGCCAATATGTGGCCATCAAGCTTTTATATAATTCAAAAACATCGATATCTTCCTCTCTTAACATACTAGCTTCATATAGATGGGATGCTGGGCTTCCAGAATCAACGAATATTAACGATTCGAGCATTCTTGCATTTTCGGATAAGACCTTTATAACTTCTTCTGCTATGTCTTTTGGTATTGGTTTTTTTATTTCTATCCCAAATTCTTTTTCTAAATCCTTCTGATTTGGCAACCCAAATTTCTTCTGTATATTTTCATACTTTTCAGCCATAACTTATTAATAACAATCCAAAACAAATAAATCTTTCTGTAACATCTATAAATAATGAAAGTAGCAGTTATGTTTTCTGGAGGAAAAGACAGCACTAGAACTGCTCATTGGTGTATAGAAAAAGGTTATGATGTTAAGTGTTTGTTGACATTTGTACCATCAAACAAAGAGTCGTATATGTTTCACTCTGTTAATCTTAATATAACAAAATTATTGGCAAAATCAATGTCCTTACCAATAAAACAATTTAAAGTATCAGGTATCAAAGAAATAGAAGTTGAAGAAATGAAAAAAATAATAGAAAAAATTGATGTCGACGCAATAGCATGCGGCGGTATAAAAAGTGATTATCAAAAACAAAGAATAAAAAATGCATGTGATCTATGCAATAAACAATTCATAGCACCTTTTTGGCACTATGATGAAGAAAAGTTTTTAAGAGAATTGGTCGATTTGAAATTTGATGTTATTATTGTAAGTGTTTCATCATTTGGACTGACAAAACAATGGCTTGGTAGAAAATTGAATCATGAAACAATCGATGAATTAATAAAATTAAATAAAAAATATGGATTGAGTATTGTGTTTGAAGGTGGTGAGGGAGAGACACTTGTTCTAGATGCTCCAATGTTCAAAAAAAGGATAAAAATACTGGAGACAAGACAGCACTGGGATGAGAAAACATCAAGCGGTCATCTAGAAATAATCAAAGCTAAATTAGAAAATAAATAATGTAATACTATTTAAAATTAGACAACATATGAGTATTATGAAAAATTTTTGTGAAAATATTGCAAATGACTTTATACCATCAATAAGAGCATTAATAACAAGAGAGCTTGTTGAAAGATATGGGTTGACACAGAAAAAAGCTGCTGACCTACTAGAAATAACCCAACCAGCTGTTTCACAATATCTAAAAGAAGCCAGAGCATCAAAGGCAAAGAATTTTGCTAAAAACAAAGAATTAATGAAAATGATAGAGGAGTTAGCTTTTAGAATATACAACAATGATATAAAATCATCTGAAATATCGAAAAATATATGTAAAATATGTGAAAAATATAGGAATAACAAGGACGAGTGTATTTTGTCAGACTTGAGCTGATTTGGATTCTAGCTCTTTTTCCTTTTCCTTTATCTGTTTTATCTCTTCTTCTAGCTCTTTTTCCTTTTCCTCAACTGTTTTTATCTCTTCTTCCAATTCTCTTATTTTCAAGTTTTCTTTTATTTCTTTCAATTCGCTTTTTGCTGTACTCTTTCTTTTAGTTTTAACTTTGAAAACACCCCTCTTTTTAAGAGTATCAAAAACTGTATAGCCCAATGCAGAAACAAACAAAAATCCACTTGATGCTATAAGAGTTGTTGGCCAGTTAAAAGCAGCTTTAGGTTTTACAACATTCTCTTCTGTTATTTTTATATCATCTAATAATTTCTTAACATCATTAAGCATTGAATAAGCTGATGAATAATCACCTTTATCAACATAAGCTCTCAATTGCTTGACATAGTTTTCAGCTAAATCTATTTTTGATTTTACAGTCTCATTTGTTGAATTATAAAACTGTTTCAAATCTTGAATCCTTGTTTCAAAATCAGTTAGAGATTCGTTTATTATTTTTTTCAAATTTTCGCCTGGTATAATCTTTAATGTGAATTGAAGTCTTTCTGTTTTATATTTGCTTTCTACATTTATTTGTCCTGTATAATCTTTAATATCTGCATTATCTGGAATCGTAAATATTATTCTGTAAATATAATAATCGCCTGAAGATATTGTCTTTTCGGTCGGAGAAACAGTATACCAGCTTGTGTTTATTGATGATAAAGATAATTTAATAGTTTGAATTTTTGAATAGCTGTTTGTTATTTTTATTTCCATTGATTTATTTTTTCCTTGCTCAACTGAAAATGTTGATGGATAAGAAACTGAAAAGTAGTTTATACTCTCTTCTTCCTGTTGTAATTGCTGCAATTCTTCAGCAACAGTTGTTGTTGTGACTTGCTGACTGCTCGATGTTGAAACTTTGAAGCTTATATTAATAGCAGAAGGATCTAACCAACCAAATTGCGGAATTGCTCTTATACCTGACATACACGAACTAGCATTCTCGCTACCAGTTGTTATATCCCACATGAATATACAAGATGAATAAGCTTCGGGTGTAAATGTAAAATTATAATCTGTTTTTGACGCTGTACATCCTATTTTATCTACAGTAACTATTTCATAACCAGAACAGCTTTCATTGAATATAAGAGTATAAGCATTCTTTGCCTTCTCTCCATAATTAGTAACATTAACAGCAAATCTATAAGTCGTGCTTGCTGGTAAAGTTGATGGTGTCGAATTTAACGCAATCATAACTAGAGCTGTGTTGTTTATAACAAGAGATGTGTTGTAAGATGTGCCTGAATATACTTTTCCATTTCTATTCCATGTCAATCTTGCATAGGATTTATACAAACCACCTAATTTATTTGCAGGCACAGTAAAGTTGACTTCATAATCGCCGTTATAATACAATGGATTTGTACCGTTAGATATTGTAAGATTGCCTGATGATGGAACGCGATAGCTTACGTTAGCATGTTCAAGCCATAATTCAAAATTATTCAAACCTAATTCATTTCCAGCTTCTATTTCTGTACCATTTATGTAAAATGCTTTTAATCTCATTGTAACAATTTTATCACTGTTAGGATCTCTTACATAGACAGAGCCATCTTCTGTTTTTATTTCACTTATATTCAAGTTAAGTTGATCAGTCAACTGAATTGACAATGTTATGTTGTAATTTTGATTTGGATGAGATTTTCCAAGACTGTCAAAATGTATCCATCCAACATAATTACCAACAGGTGCAGAGCTATTGAATGTTATGTTTACTGGAAAATTAATTGAAGAAAATGCTGGTATATAAGTGCTGGTGTTGTGGTAGATCGATATATAATTAGCCTGATTTGTAAGATTTGTTGATGTAACGCTTACATTCACAGGAATAGATCCTGTATTATTAAGCTGAAATATTATTTGAATAAATGTGTCTTGGCCGTAATTGTGAGTTTTTGAATATTGACTTAAAGTAAAGCTGTTGTTTACAATTAAAACAGGTGTTGTTACATTAAAAGTTAAAGGAACTCTAACAAAAGATCTTCTAGAATTATAAAAATCTATATATCCGCTGTAATTACCGTCAATAATATTTAGAGGAATCGTAAGATTGGCTTGAACTACAACTTGTTCATTTTTATTTAGACTTGCTGTTGTCAAATTAGTGGTGATCATATTGTTGAAATATTGATATATTTTTACATTGTATGTTGTCAAAGGTGTATAATTGATGACTTCTAACCTCCAAATACCAGGTTGAATATTGGTTGTAAAAACATATTCTTCTACAGAAACAGATGAATTCTTTGCAATGTTCTGTTTTTTAGATGAGGTAGACACAAGTTGATCGTCTCTGTATAACTTTAACAACAAACTGTTGTTAGATTCTACAGATGCTTTTAAAGAGTAAACTGCAGAAGAATTTGGAACAACAAATGTAAAGTTTGATGGTTTGCTGCTAGTGAACTCATCCAAATGATATATTGTTGGTGAATATGACAAAATATTTTCTTGATTTTGCCATAAATTTGTTAATGTAACTGTTTTTAACTGACTTTGTGTTGCGTTCAAAACACCAAAATCAAGAATGTTTGAATAATTCAATCCATTAAACATAACACTTCCTTGATATGATGAGGACTGATTGCCTGATATTCTTATCTCCCAAAATTGGTTTTCAGGCAATCCTGTGTAAGTTAGCAACTCACTTGTATCGTTTATCGATTTTGTCTTTAACTGTCCATTAGAATCAAGCAAAAATACATCAACATCAACTGCGGATGTCAAATTAATGTTAACTGTACTTGCGTTTTCAATTAAACTTGTGTTAAAGTAATACGAGTGATACAGATTATCATATACACCATCAAAACTTGCTATATAATCATTTTGTAGTTGAGGGTTGTTAAAAGATGACAAAGGCAAATCAACATAAACATTTAGAGAAACCTTTTCTGTATCATTTACACCAACAACATAATTGTTTGTATAATATCTACCAGGCTTGCAGTCTAAATTATGATTTTCATATAGCTTGACTGTTACATTATCACCAATAGACCCATAAATAGTGTTATTATAAGATGATTCATTTAGGTTGTAAACAACTAATCTGTGTCCTTGTTGCATTGACTGGCATTTTGTTTTCAAACTATTGTCTTGTGAATAGTATGCAGAAAGATAAGAAGTGTCATTCATTACATTAACTGTCAATCCATTTTGATTTATGTACAAATAAATGTTTGAAGAGAAATTATTTGTCCAATTTAATCTTATAATTTCAGGTACTACTTGAAAATGATTATTTGGGCTTGAAAGTGCATAAACTGTAGCTAACAAAAGTATCAATGACAACAAAATCAATACACGCATAAATACCTACTAAATATATTACTCATCTTAATTAAATAATATTTTCTTTAATTTTTCTTCATAAATCCTTCTAATTTGTTAAATGCTTCTTCCATAACATCTATTGGTGGCAATATTATTGACCTGAAATGATTTTTTCCATATCTTTGGCCAAAACCAGAGCCGTAAGGAAAGATTATGCCAGTATTTCTCAAAACATCAAGACAAAATTCTTTGTCATTGTTCCATCTTCCTTTGATATCGACCTTTGGAAATATGTAAAATGCCCCCTTAGGTTTTACAGCACTTAATCTGTTTATTTCATTAAATCTTTTGAATGCATATTCGCCTCTTTCTTTTAATTTTTTGTTTATTTCTTGTATGTGTGATCTCTCTGAAAAAGCCTTTGAGCATGCCTTCATTACAGGTGTGGATGCGCATAATCTATTTCTTGCCAAAGAATTGACAACTGCTTTCAAGTTATTGATTTTTCCTGTTGGATCTTGGAAATACATATAACCTAAACGCCAACCAGGAATTAAATATGATTTTGAAAATCCATTCAATATTATAGTTGGTACGTCTCTTGCTATGGACGCCATACCAGCATAAAAAGCATTGTCAAATATTAGCTCGTCATATATTTCATCTGAAATTATTGGTACTTTGAATTCTGCTGCTATGTCAACTATTTGCTTTAATAATGATTTGTGATAAACAGCACCAGTTGGGTTGTTTGGGTTTATGACAACAATAAACTTTGTGTTTTTTGTTATAGCTTTTCTTAAACTATCCAAGTCAGGCTCCCATTCTTTTTCTTCATCTAATTTGTATGTATTTATACTGCCACCAAAAAACTTTATTATTCCTATATACGGAGCATATGAAGGTTCTGGTAGCAGCACTTCATCCTTTTTTGATGAAATAGAAGAAGCAAACAAGAAAAACAGACCTTCGCTTATCCCTTGTGTGACCAAAACATCTTCTTTTGCTATATGAGCATCATTTTTTTCCCTCTCCCTCTTAATTATAGCATCTATTAATTCGCTGTCGCCTTCAGAATCAGAATAGTGTCCTGCTTTTTGTTTTACTGCATCTATTAAAGCATTTTTCAGAAATTCTGGAGTATCGAAATCAAACTTGTTAGGATCGCCTATGTTAAATGGGTAAATTTTCTTGTCTTTTATCTTTCTAGCCTCAATTACCATATCTCTTATTGGATTTTCAATTGGTTTTCTCATTAAATCACAAAATTAATTGATTTATTAAAAAATTAAAATATTGAGAGTATAAATAAATATGAGCTTTAAACCCGATGAAGACTGACAGGCGGACTGAAATAATGAAGATTCCTTTAAGTTCAGAGGGGAGGTGACTCATCTGCATGTTTCAATATATTCAAAATGCATTGGATCAAAACTGCACCAATATCTTCCGCCCCATCTAAATCCTGATGATTCAAATGCTTCAACTACTTCTGGTGGAATATCTATAATACATGAAGGATTATTGCATGGATCAGGATCATTAACATTTCCCCAATTTGTATTTACATTCAGATCAATAGCCAACCCAAAAGAATGAGGACTTAAAACCGTTGGGTTGTTAACATTATACCTAAAATTATAACTACCGCCATTTACAAAAGTATATGTTCCACTTGGGAAATAATATGTCCTGCCACTGTGTGGATATTTGTTTAATTTAGATTCCACTTCTGCAAATTTTGAAACTAGTCTTTTGTTTACTGTTATTTTCATGCCGACAAAATCTATTGTCTGAAGCTGGCTTTCTATTTCACTTTTCAAATCATTCCATGTTTGAGTATCATAAACATTTAGATAATTTGACGATGGGTTGTGAATGCTTTCGTACATGCAAATTGTGCTGTCGCATGAATCTATATCTGCTGGATTTGTATTTGAATTTTTTACATTATTTGGGCAAGGTGGATATGGTACACCATTTTTTTCTCTGTTTATCATGCAAGGATTATATGGGCATGTCATATCTCCGCCTTTTTTACATGAATTTAATGTTATTTGACTTTGCTGTTTGCAAAAGTTATCATTATTATCAATTAATCCATTACAATCATTGTCAATTCCGTCAGAACATGAAAATTCAACAGTAGACTTGCAGTATTTGCACCAATCGCTGTTTGAAGGGTTTGAAGTAGTTGGCGGTTGACACAAACTACAATCGATTTGAGTTTCACAGATACATTCATTGCATAAAGTATTACCTGTGCAAGTACCAAAGTTATTTGCTTGACAGACAGTTGCATCACCGTCACAAAATTCTGTCCCCTCTACTATATTATTACCACAATATCCTTCGTTAATAACAGATATTTCTTGCTTGCTATAGTCATATCTTAATTTTATTTTGTAAAAGGTGTTTTCATTCAAATCAAAATTCAAATAAGATTTTACGTTGAAATTTTTTGAAATACTTTCAATATCTTTGTTTGTTATTTTCTCTCTAGAATTAACTGTTATTGAATAACAATCAACAGAATTTGGTTCTTTGCCGTAATCATGTTTTGACCAACAATTAGATGCGCACAATGTAAGATAGTCTTTTATATCTGTTTTACTACCAGTTATATTTTCAAAGCATTTTGCTGTTGATGATGATTTGGAAAGAAATATAAAGAGAAGCAGTGCTGCTATTGGTATTACAACTAAAACAATAGTTGATATCAACTTTCCTGCTTCCAAAAGAACACCTTTAAAATAATTTGATTAAGATAAAATAAAAATTATCTTTTTGAAACAGCTTCAAATGGTAATAGAACATTTCCATATTGAGTATCTTTCAAAAGATGTCTTTCTATGTCTTTTATATCATTAGAATAATAAACTATGTAAAATTGTCTATTTCCATATTGATCAATATAATCTACTATCAAAACAAAATGTTCTCCTTTTTTAGATGAAACTTTATAAACACCTATCTGTCCTTCGCCTGGAATTATTCTACCAACCAGCCATGGTTTATAAGTTATAGTTTCTTCAACTTTATATTTACGATGTTTATATTTAAACTCTTCTATCTCCACACCATCTGGCTTTGGTACATATTTGACTCCGAATAGCTGCTCTTTCATAAAAACCACATTATATTAAAAGTTTAAATAATATACCATAAAAATTAAATATTTATAACGCTGTTATATATTGGATGTCTAAGTTAGAAATAAAAGACTTGTATGTTTCGGTTGAAGGTAAAGAAATACTCAAAGGTGTCAACCTAAAAATTGAGCAAGGCCAAATTCATGCAATAATGGGACCTAATGGTGCTGGTAAAAGCACATTAAGCTATGCGATAATGGGTCATCCAAGATATAAAATAACAAAAGGCAAAATCATTTTGGATGGTGAAGATATAACTGATTTACCTGCAGATGAAAAAGCAAAAAAAGGTTTGTTTTTAGCATTTCAATATCCTGTTGCTATTCCTGGTTTAACATTATCAAATTTCTTGAGACATGCATATAACTCTGTTAAAGGAAAGGACGTTACAAACAAGGGTGAGGAGCTTTTATCTACACTACAATTTCAGAAAATATTGAAGCAAAAAATGAAATTACTCAAAATGAAAGAAGAATTTGCTAACAGATATTTGAATGATGGATTTTCAGGAGGTGAAAAGAAAAAAGCTGAGATATTGCAGTTAGCTGTTTTAGAGCCAAAATTCGCATTTCTAGATGAAACTGATTCAGGATTAGATGTAGATGCTTTGAAAGTAGTTTCGAATGGTGTGAACAAGCTTGTCGGCCCACATCTAGGCGTTGTCGTGATCACACACTATCAAAGAATGTTAAAGTACATAAAGCCTGATTATGTTCATATAATGTTTAATGGTAAGATAATAAAAACAGGCGATTACAAGCTCGCTGAAGAATTAGAAGAAAGGGGATATGAAGAAATTATAAAATATGCAGAAAATATTCACAATTGAATTTTTAACGCATATTTCTATTTAATAGCAAAATGATATAATATTATAACATTATGGATGGGCGCAGTGACCACATAGACTCGTTAATAAAAGAAATGCAAGTAAGATGTTACCCTAAAAGAATGATAAAAAAATATTCTTTAATCATAAAAAATTACTTGCAACTTAAACAATCGCCAAGCGAATTTATTTCAAAAAATTCTAATTCATACTCAACATTAAAGACAAATTTTTTGGCATTAAAATTCTTTTTTGATCATGTATTGAAAGAAGATCTTGAAATAAATCTAAAAAACATCAAACTTAAAATACCTGAGTATCTTTCTAAAAATGACATATCTAAAATGTTTGTTATAGTAAAAAACCCTATTCATTATGCTGTTTTATGTTTTTTATATTTTGCTGGTTTGAAACTCAATGAAGTAAGATTTCTGAAATGGGATGATATTGATTTTGAGAATGATTTGATAAGGATAAATAAAAAATATGGTTTTAGATTTGTGTTTCTTCATCCTAGAATAAAAAATGCATTGGAAAAAATAGAAAGAAAAAGCGATTATATATTGATTTCAGAAAAAGGTGACATATTTGATGAAAGGACGATACAGCAAATAGTAAACAATGCAGCAAGAAAAGCTAGAATACCAAAGAGAGTTACACCACATATGTTGAGGCATAGTTTTGCTACACATTTATTAGAGGCTGGTGCTGACATAAGATATATCCAACATTTGCTTGGACATAAAGATATAAGAACAACCCAAATATACATGCACGTAGCAAACATTGACATAAAAAGGCTTGCAAATCTTCTCTAGTGTATTTTTTATGAAAAGGATAAAAATTAATTTAGGTTGTGGGAAAATAAAATACAAAGATTTTATAAATATTGATAGAAACAAATCAGTAAAGCCTGACATAATTGCTGATCTAAATCATTTACCTATCAAAAGTAACAAAATAGACTATATTTATTCTGAACAAGTATTAGAACATATTCAAAATTTGGAAGATTTAATGAAGGAATTTTACAGAATATTGAAGCCTAATGGCATAATGAAACATATTGTTCCCCATTTCACATCTATATCAGCACATATAGGCAATCACATTCACACATTTTCAAGTCGGGGTTTTATATTTTGCGACTATAAAGATAATTCAAATTTTCAGACTAACATAAAATACAAAATAAAGTCAAGAATAGTTTTCAACAAATGGTTAAGACCATTCGAGTTTTTAGCAAACCTTCATCCTTTTATATGGGAACAATACATAAGATTTCCTAATGCAGAATCAATAATATTTGAATTTGAAAAAACCATTTAAAAGTAATTTACAAGATTATAATTATGAAAATATCTGTTTTTTCTGATTTACATTTTGGGGTTAATGCTAACACCAAGTTAGAAAATGATTGTTTTGAAAATGCTGAAGAAGCAATTGATAAGAGTCTTGATAGCGATATAATAATCATATGTGGCGATATTTTTGATAGTCGCTATCCAAGACCAGATACAATCGCTAAAGCTACTAAGATATTGTCAAAACCTTTGTTCAAGCATTCAGAAATAAAAATTGTGTCAACTATTGGGAAAAAAATTGAAAAAATTCATGAAAGAATATTAAACGGTATACCTATAATAGCTATACATGGTACACACGATAGACTAACAAAGGATCAAATAAACGCAGTCCAGCTATTAGATACTGCTGGCATATTGTTTCATCTTCATTTAAATGGTATTGTTCTGGAAAAAGATGGCGTCAAAATAGCAATACAAGGGATGTCGGGTGTACCAGAAAGATACGCCGGACAAATACTTGAAGAATGGTCACCCAAACCTATTGAAGGTTGCTATAATATCTTGCTTCTGCATCAAAGTATAGATCCATTCATTTACTCTCCGCAAGAACCACCAACTATAAGTATTGACTCTTTACCTGAAGGATTTGATTTAATAATAAATGGACATATACATAAATCGACTTTGGAAATATTTCAAACAAAAAAAATTCTTCTCCCAGGAAGTATTATAGTAACGCAATTTAAGAAAGAGGAACAAGATGCTAAAGGAATATGGAAAATAGAGATACCCAAAGAAAAAATTTATTTTGAAAAACTGTTAAATACAAGGAAATTTTTTTACGAGGAAATACATATAGACAAAAACAAGTCAATAAAAAGTCAGATAAAGGAAATATTGCAAAAATTTGTTGATGATCAAAAACCACCTGTTGTAAGACTCAAGATATACGGTTCTAGTTTATCAACGTTGGATAAGGAAATTAAATCAATAGAAGATGAATATAAAGACAAGATTATACTAAAATATTCAAAACATGAAAGCAACGAGCAAGTAAAAAGAAAAACTGATTATTTGAGAAAGGCTAGAGAAGGTTCTCTGTCTATTGACGAAATGGGAATAAAAATACTTGTTGACAATTTAAACGATCTTAATTTTGATAACAAAATAGATTCTGCAAAACTTTTTGAAGAATTGTCATCTGGAAATATTGAAGAAGCTGAAATTTTGCTAAAAGGTGAAAATAGTGATTAAAAGCATAAAACTAATTAATTGGAAATCGCATGAAGAGAGTTTTCTTGAATTTTCAGGCGGTACAAACGTGCTAACAGGAAGTATAGGAGCTGGTAAAAGTTCTATTATGGATGCTATATGTTTTGCTTTATTTGGTACATTCCCATCAATTCAATCCAAAAAAATAAAACTTGACGACGTTATAATGAGCAAACCAAAATTTACAAATGATGCTTCTGTCATATTAAATTTTGATTATGATGGGAAAGAATATACGATAGAAAGATACATAGAAAGAGGTAAAGGCACAACAAGCTCTGAAATAAGAGAAGGTGATAAGCTATTAGAAAAACCAAATTCCCAAAGAGTTACTGATATTGTTCAAAGAATATTAAAAATTGATTATGATCTTTTTAGCAAAGCAATATATTCCGAACAAAATTCAATTGATTATTTTTTGAAGCTTTCAAAAGGAGAACGAATGAAAAAAATTGACAACTTATTGAAAATAGATAAATTTGAAAAGGCAAGATCATCCCTTGTAACTTTGAGGAACAAACTAGCAAACAAAAAAATTACTATTGAAAAATATTCTATAGACGAAGATGAGGAAAAAATTGAAGAAAAAATTAAAAATTCCAACGAAATTATAAAGGAGAATTATGTTAAAATAGAAAAATTGAATGAGGAGAGAAATAAAGCAAATTTACAGTATCAAAAAATAAGTGAAGATATTGAAAAAATTGAAAATGACATAAAGAAAATGGAAATTCTAAAGGAAAGAATAAATAATATGGATAATAATATAAGGGAAAACAAAAGAAGAATGGAAAAGATAAGAGAGAGTTTAAAGGGCTTGTCTACACACGATATTTTAAACGAAATTAGCAAGTTGAAAGAAGCGATAAAAAATCTGGAAATTGAAAAAAGCGCTATGGAAAAAAATATAGAAATTATGCTTGTAGAAAAATCTAAAAAAAATAGTGAAATTACTTTTTTATCAAAAAAGAACGATGAACTTGATAAAAAAATCAAAACTATTAAAGATGCAGAAGAAAAACTTAAACAAATAAAAATAAAATACGATAATGATCCTCAGATAATTTTAAATAATGAAGAAAAAAAGCTTAGAGAATTTGAAACATCTATATCAATATTAGAATTCAGGCTTCATGATATTGAAGAATCTTCAAAAAAAATATCAGAAATATCTGGAAAGTGCCCTGTTTGTGATTCTGATATAAATGAAGACAAAAAGAAGCATCTTCTTCATATAAGGAGTGAAATGAAAATAGAAATTCAGAAAGAAATTCAAAAACTGAATAATGAAAAAAAATCAGCAGAAAACAAAATATTGCAGATAAAACTTGATATAAAAGAAATAGAAAAAATAAAATCTACCATAGAAAATGTAGAACCTATTATTAAAGAATACCAAGATAACGAAAATATAATAAAAAAATACAAAGATGAAATAATAAAAATTGAAACTAATATTGATTCAGAAAAATCAAAGCTTGAAAAAAAATCAAATGAAATTGACATTATGAAGAGAAATTTTGTTCAACTGCAAAATTTAAGTGAAAAATTAAACGATTTGCAAGAATTAAAAAAATCAAACGAAAACATGCAGGTTGAAATGGACAATGCAAATAAAGAATACAAAAATCTTTTTGAAAAATATAAAAATATTGATTTTGAAAAAATGAAAAATGAAAAGATTTCTTTTGCTATGAAAATTTCTGAAATAAACGTTGAGATAGAAAGATCAAAAGAAAGGATAGAAAATAATGAAAAATTAATTGATGAATTGAAATTAAAATTGGAGAAAATCAGGAAAATAAAGTCAGAAATAATTAATATTCAAAATTCTATAAAAAATTTAGATTTGTTTGAACTGGCTCTTGAAAGAACACAAAACCAATTAAGACAAGATTTTATTGAAACTGTAAACATCAAAATGTCTGAAATATGGTCTGAAATATATCCTTATTCTGACTATATTGACATAAGGCTTGCTGTCGAAGATGACGATTATACCCTGCAACTTTCTGACTCCACTGGTCAATGGATGGATGTTGATAGAGTATCAGGTGGTGAAAGAAGCATAGCTAGCTTGACATTGAGAATAGCATTTTCCCTTGTGCTCGTGCCTCATCTTAATTGGCTAATTCTTGATGAGCCCACACATAACCTAGATTCAAAATCAATAGAAAAATTAAATGAAGTTTTAAGAGATAGAATAAATGAATTTGTCCAGCAAGTTTTTATAATAACACACGAAAAATCACTTGAATCTGCGGCAAGCGGAGAAATATATAATATAAAAAGAAACAAAGATAAAGATGAAGCCAGTGCTGTTGAAAGAATAACAGAAATATAAACTAGCTTGCAAATTAATAATTATGAAGTATTTAATAATAATTCTTTTAATGCTTCCTTTAGTAAGTTCAGCTGAAGATTATAAAATAAAATATTTTTTTTACCCCAAAGACATGACAATAAAATATGGAGAAACAAACGATACATTTACAATCATACAAAATCTGCATAATGAAACATTATATAATGTTGAACTAAAATATCAACTGCCAAAAGGTTTTGTTATAAACCAAAAAATAATAGAAGAGCTAGAACCCAATCAAAGAAAATCATTGAGATTCAATATAACTCCAAATGTACCAAATGGTGTTTATAATATAACTATATGGGCAGAAACGTCTCAAACAATAAGTGGAACAAAAGTTTCAAGCCCAAAATACACATTCAAAGTAAATGTTCATGGATATGTGAATGCAACCACAACCATACAAACAAACTCTACATTAAAAACAACAACAATAAATTCAACTTTTACTCAATTTAACAAAACCACAACAACAGATGTAGTCAAAGATCAAGGAAAAACTACGAATAAATTATTTTTTATAATACCTGCCATTATAGTTATAATACTTATTGGTTTTGTACTGTTTTCAAGATAATTAAATAGTTAGATTATGTAGTCCGTAATACAAAAGATGGGTGTTGTTTAAAGATGGTTGGTTGTCAATTTTAAAACTTGATGGAAAACCTTTTATTTTATTAGAAGAAAAATAGCTTGCATTGAAGTATAGATAATCTATATTCGTATCATCCTTAACATTGATGTCAATAGAGTCAAAATAGTCTTTATCTACAAAACTCTCAATACCTGAATTGCCCCTGCTCAAAAAATATTTACCTTCCATTCTGTCCAAAAAACTCGGCCCATTAAGACTAGGTGAATAATAACCACTATTGTAATATTTTAGAATGTTGTCTATATACCATACTCTTCCATTTTCAGCATCTAGAAGAATGTTATTTCCATCAGAAATTTGATACTTTACACTAGCATTTTCACAAAATGGTATACTAACTGAATAATTTATATCTTCAGGACTTATTACTCCAAGAAATTGATTCACTAAATTTGAATCTGCTATATATGGATTAGGCAAATACAATATTTTTTGAGACTTGTTGCCAACTTGATTTATTTGATTATAATCATAACCATAAAATATTTGTCCATAAGCCCAATTGTTGGATGGACTGCACTCAAACAGAACAAAAGTAAAATTGTTCAAATATTTTGATTTCTTAATTATTTTTGTTGCTTTACCTTCTGTGCTTAAAACATATAACGGATCTTCAAAACCTTCTATTGATACTGTTTTTGAAAAATTATGAACCCTGTTTATACTAGCAACCCCGTTTCTGTCAGTGATATTGATTAAAGCAGAACCTCTTGCAACTAAATTAAAACTATCATATTGCTCTATGTTTAATGATAAAAACGATATAGTTATATTGTAGTTTTTTGATTGGCCAACATAATTTATTCTATTTGACCAATCAACAATTGTTGAATTTTGCATAAGTTGCTTTTCCTGGCCATTTATAGTGCCGTAAAATACAAGTTCCTTTATTTTTTCTTCTGGATTATTTAAAGGCTCTCCGCTTGTTACTATATCGCTTATTGCTGTGCTTATTGCTCTTTTAGTTATTATATCAACAGCCTTGTCAAGATCAAAAACTATACTTTCATATAAATTATTCATATCGTTTATCCTATTCTCAATAAAACCCTTCTGATAATTTTTGTAATATATGCTTTTCTGAAGTATTAACAAACTAATTAATGCTAGAGACACTATTACCAGACTAAAGCCGAACAAAATACCCTTGGATCTTATTTTTCTAACAATAAAAAATGCGATCAATGCAGCAGATATCAAAAAAATAAATTGATAATTTGGTTTTTCTTTGCAATTAAATTCATGCTTTTCAATTATCTTACTGTTTTGATCAACTAAAACACCCTCGCCTACTGGACAATTAAATGTTATGTTCCAAATTATTTGTCTAGTACCGTCCTCATCAACTTTTACTATTTTATTGACAAAATTAGGTCTTGATTCTATATCCAAATAATCTTTTGCTGCTTCAACTGCTTCTTCCTCAGTTATACCTTCTGTTATAACTTCATCCTCACTAAAATAATATCTCAAATTGCCGACAGCATATATTTGACCATCTGAAGTCATAATAACAGTTGTGTGTGTATCCAAAATAGGTAAACCTTCAAACATTTGACCTTGATATACAATAACCCATGAATATTTTTTTTCAATATCTAAAATTTTTGCTGAATCAGTATAATTAAGAGTTTCTACACCAAAAAACTTGGAATTTGATTTAAGAAAATTATTGGCGATCTCTATTGCCTGCTCTCTACTTACTTCATTTGAAACTTCTTGCGGTCTTTGTTTTGCTGCCGATGAAATATAACCCCATTCATATGTTTCAACAGCCCATTCATAACCATTTATCTGTTTAAATTGTTCATCAATAGATTGTGCTAAAACAGAACTAAAGACTAATAAAATCAAAATTAATTTTAATTTTCCCATACAGCCACCTTTACAAGAGCCGGACCCCACAACCATTTTATACCACTTATACTTTCTTGTTTTACGTCTATATTATTTCTTTCAATTTCAACAAAATTGCCTATTTGATATCTTAATCTATTTAATGCATCATCAATGGCTGCTTCCGAAGAATTAAATGCATTTCCATAGCCCACTATACCATTGACAACAACATCATAAATAACTTTATCATCACCAGAGCCGCCTGTTGTGTTTGTTGAAGAAAGACCTGTGCCTACTGCAATATAATTTGTTGTGTTTGGTTTTAACATATATGGCGGTATCATAACAACAAATGGATCGCCTAGAGATTGATATGGAACTATATAATCTTTGAGCATAAATACACTATTCCAATTGTTATCACTTTTTACAAAAACCTTGTCTGTCCAAAATTCAGATGAATATGATGTCACTTTAGCAGAATTTACTCTTAATACATTAGGTATGTAAAAACCACCGGAAACAAACGTTGTGTTTGATGTATAACCAGTCATGCTTTCTATTTTGTCGCTTTCAATTGTTAAAGTAATTTCTCCATACTTTAAAGGTTCGTTTACATTTGTATAATTAAAGGCAATATAAGAGTCTGGATATAATACATTGTCAAGGGTTATGTTTCCCGTGATATTTACTCTTTGCGTGTCATAGCTTAAACTCACAATCTCGCCTGCAATACTTCTATATATATTCATTAACTCTGTTGTGTTCGAGCTACTGAAATATTTGCCTCCACCACAATTTGCAATTTCATTCAATGTATAATTACTCATTGGACATGAAGAAACAGGTCCAAAACCAATGCTATATACTGTTATGCTATTATTTTTAGCTCTGCACGCTTCGTTTATAGAATCATTAGCAGCTCTTTCTGATATCCAATCACCACATGTAGAATACAAACATCCGCCACCTGCACAATATGTTGTATATGGGCATATTCTTGGTATGCAACCTAAAGTTGAATTTTGACTAGAAGGATTGCATTGAACATTAGCTAAACCATCTGTCATTAAAACAATAAATTTGCTTCTTGATGAATTGCTTTGATCCAAAAGTATTTTTATTGCTTGACGAAGAGATCCACAAATACCAGTAGCACCTGAAACTGAATAACTGTTTATCTGATTAATAAGCTGAGTAGAATTGGAAGTTAGGTTATCATAAGACACTAACATTTGACTACTTGATGTAGGTATTGAACTTGGATTACCACTGTATCCTACTAGGCCGACTCTGTTGCCGGAAACATTTAGAATAATATTCACAAATTCTTTATCCAAACATTTTGCCAGACTTATTCTGTTTATATCACTAGAATTTATCTGACTGCAATCTCTATTGACACCGTTATTATTGCTATCAAGCCTCCAATTCATACTTCCTGATAAATCTGTTATTAAAATTACATCTGCCTTACCCCCAACACTTTCTTGAAAAGCTTCTGTTCCTATTCTTATAGGTACAGTCTTATTACTCAAAAAAGCATAATCTAGTTGCGATGATAGATTTTGTGTGCCAAGCTTAACTGAAACTGTTGTTTGATTACTTCTCCAAACAGTTTTATTGCCAACAGTCATAAAAACAGTATAGTTTGATTTATAATGCATATAAATTTCCAACTCATTTAAATTACCTGGAATATCAAAAGATGAATAAATATTTATTACACCTTTTATGCCTGGAAAGTTATACTTGTTTGTTTCATTAGAAATTAGTTGGCTTGTGTTATAATTAACTCTGATGAACCCGCCGCCAACAAAATTATTTTTTTGACTTGAAAAATTTATATTAAAAGTATTGTTGTTTGACAAATAGTCACAATAATTTTTGTTAAATGTTTGATTGCAAACAATCCATTTTGATGGAATTAAGCTAGAATTCGTTACATTATAAATACCGCTAAAGTTCCCGTTTATATAAAAAGTGAAATTGTTTCCAAATACGCCCTCGACATACAAACTGTTTATTTTTGTATCAGTCGGCAGAATCATGAGTTTAGTTATATTACCATCTCCTTCATATCCACCAAAGAATGAATATTCGCTGGTAGTTTTGTTTTTAATAGAAGTAACAAATGCTCTTGCTATATATCCATAAGAAGGCTTACCTAATTCATATCCCGTTTCTATTCTGCTTGAAACTGCAAGAGGCTTGTCCTTTAATTCGCAAGATGAATATATCAATTCATCATCAATATACAATGCAACGCACTCATCAAAATTACTTAAAATTTCTTTTGATATGTTTTGAGCTATAGTTTTGTTATCTGAAAACCAAAAACTTGATATCAAATCTAGTATGTTCTTATCCATATCTGCATCAGAAATTACATCTGAAGTTAAAAGGTTTGAAATTGTAATAGAATCTACTTCATATGCTTTTAAATTAGATAAAACTTTAATTATGTCGTCAGATATTAGAATATTCTTTTCATATATTTTTTCGTTAACAAAAGATTCTGGCTTTAGGCTTTGAAATATAACGGCTGCAAGTATAACTATTGTTATACTCAATAATATGTCTAAAGTAAATATAACGCCTTTGCTCATCTCCACACCACTAAATCCAAAAAGACTATTTTTCCGTTTATTATAGAAGCTCTTTTTATTTTAACTGCTTCTATCGATGTTGAAAAATCCTTACCAAACTCATAAAATGTATTATTTGATTTATCATAAATTTTAAAGTAAAAATCATAATAATCCAAACCAAGTAAATTCTTGACTCTATAATATCCGAATGAATTAAGCATGTAAATTTTGGTTTGATTTAATCTATTATCATTCATCAACCCAATGCTAACAATATGAGTCTCATTCCAGTATTTTGGTGCACCTTCTGAAAGCAGGATATTTGAAGCCAAAAAAGCAGAATCAACCATGCTACTTATTCTTCTTTCTTCGTCTATTTTTTGAGACAAATTTGTCCAGTACAAATATATTATGGAAATAACAAGGACAAAAATTATTGAGGCAATGATAAAATCTGATGATATAACTTGGGATTTAGTTAACATAAATTGTGCCTCCAACATTCTTTATTCTATTAAAATCCTTTGTAAAATTACCAACAACATCTCTTGTTATTATGGTTTTATACATACTCCATTTTCCATAAACCAAGATTATTTCGTTTCCATGTATTTCCATATTGTACTGACTTAATGTAGTATAGATATTCATGTTAAATGATCTCTCATACCCATCACCAGCTTTAACAGCAGCATTTATCTCAAAGCTTGCAGCATCTAAAAGATCTTTTAGCTCATTCTCTGTCTTTATATTAATCAATTCTGCTTGTTTTGAGTAGGAAGAATACAGAAAAATGCTGATAATTACTAATAGCAATGATGTCAACACTACAAATTCTATGCCCATTTGAGCTTTCATGAAACCACACTTATGTTTACACCATTATCGATAGCTTGAATTAAAAGATAGTAATAGCCTTCTCTTTCTGTAATATTACCATAAAGATTTGCAATAGAATAATCAACTACTTCTTGATATGATGACCCCATATCTAATCTTATTATGATCGAATTATTAGTAAAATAGATTTTTTCAACATCAGCTGGTATATAGACTTGAATTATATTCTTTGCTGGTTCACCTTGGGAAAAAACCCAATCTGATATTGAAACAATTTTGCTTGCAGCTGTCTTTGCAGAAGATAGTTTATTTTCATTCCTATAAGATATATACAGATCATTAAGGTAAACAATCATTGGTATCAATATAAACAAACCTATAGTAATTATAGCAATATACTCTATAGCAGATTGTGCTTTCATATTATCAATATTATTTTAGAAATAATTATTATTATATAGAAAAACAGATATTTTATTAGATTTTATGAAGAAAACACACAAAATATCAAAATTTGTAAAAAAAATGAAAAAAAAGAAGAACAGACATATTCTTCACGAAGTAGTCAAAACTGAGATTGAAAGAAATTATGTAGATATTGAAACGCCGATCAAAAATATAATGAGTACAAACCTCAAAGTTGTTGAAGTTGGAAAAAATCTAAGAGAAGTAATAGAGCTTTTGGGGGATTTTGAAATAACTGGTGTTCCTGTTAGAAATGGTAACAAAGTTGTCGGTGTTATAAGCGATACAGATATAATGAGAGTTATGCAGGAAAGAGGGTTACTTGATCCAAAAAAAGACACAGTTAATTTAAGCGGTTTGGAAAAGATCAAAGTCGAAGAAGTCATGAGCAAACCGCCTATAACAATTTATCAAAACGAAAAGATTACTGATGCTAGTGATCTCATGATAAAACATAAAATTGACAGACTGATTGTAGTTGATGAAAACAATAAAACAGTGGGTATTGTCACAAGAGAAGATGTGGTTAAAGGTTTAACAAGTGAATTTTTCTTAAAGTCATTGAAAAAATCAGGAGAAAACACTATAAATAGCAATGTTGATTTAATGCTATCGATTCTAAGAAAGAAGAATCAAGTAAGTATAAAAGAGCTTTCAAAAGAAATGAAAATGAATATAAAAGATTTGGAAGATTTGATAAAAATCTTGGAAAATAAAGGGCTTGTAGAAATAGTATATCCTTTGTTAGGTTGGCCAAAAGTTAAAATGGTGAAAAAATGAGCAAGCTAATTGATAGTTATAACATATATTCAAACAAAGTCCTAGCAAGCATAGAAATTATCAAAAAACCAGAAGAGTTTGTACCAATTTATAATTTGATAAAACCTACAATAGAACCTGGAACTCTAGTAATCATGGAAGAGATAAAAGAAAGGCTTGTAAGCGAATTGCAGATAAAAGTTTCAGAATTAATAGATCCTTCATCAATAGAAGAGTTGAAGAAAAAATTCTATACTAAATCATTGCAGCTTATAAACAAACTTTTGCCTAATCTTGCAATTGAAAAAAAAGAGTTTATGTCGGGAATACTTGTGAATGAAATGCTTGGTTTAGGTGACATTGAAATATTGCTTTCTGATCCTAATCTGGAAGAGATTGTTATAAACAGCTCTAAAGAACCTGTCTGGGTTTATCATAAAAAATATGGTTGGTTGAAAACAAGCTTAATTTTAAAAGATGAACAGCAAATCCAGAATTATGCTTCAAATATTGGTAGAAAGGTTGGAAGGCAAATAAGCATATTAAACCCTTTATTGGATGCACATTTAACATCTGGTGATAGAGTTAACGCAACATTGTTTCCAATATCAACAACAGGAAATACAATAACAATTAGAATGTTTAGAAGAAATCCATGGACTATTACAGATCTTATAGTAAATAAAACAACTGACATAGATATAATATCGCTGTTATGGCTTGCCATAGAATATGAAATGAATGTTGTAATATCAGGCGGTACTGGATCGGGTAAGACAAGTTTTTTAAATGCTTTGATGTTTTTTGTACCCCCAAATAATAGGATAATAAGCATAGAAGATACAAGGGAATTAAGACTGCCTGATTTCTTACATTGGGTTCCTTTGACTACAAGAGAGCCAAATGCTGAGGGAAAGGGTGAAGTTGATATGCTTGATCTGCTCGTCAACAGTTTGAGAATGAGGCCTGATAGAATAGTTGTAGGTGAGATAAGAAAAGAGAGACAAGCAGAGGTTTTATTTGAAGCTATGCACACAGGCCACAGTGTTTATTCAACTGTACATGCAGATACAGCGGAACAAACATATAAAAGATTAACAAACCCGCCGATTAACATACCAGAAGCTTTGTTGGATGCACTTGACTTGGCTATTGTTATGTATAGAGATAGAAGAACTGGTAAGAGAAGAGTTTATCAAATAGCAGAATTTTCACCAGAATCAAAAAACAAAGTAGATGTTTTATTTTCTTGGAATGCTGCTAAGGATAATTTTGTAAGAAACCAGAAAAAGTTTAGATTTTTAGAAAAGATAAAAATGCATACAGGAATGTCAAATTCTGATATTGAAAAAACTTTGAAAGAAAGAAGCAAAATATTAAACTGGATGGTAAAAAACAAGGTAACCAATGTAAATGGTGTTGGAAAGATAATTGCTGAATATTATATGGATCCTAAAAACATTTTGAAAATAGCTGAAAAAAATGAAAACCCAGACAAAATAATACCAAAAGAATGGTTAAAATGAACAGAATACCCTTCCTTCCAATACCAATAGAAGTTGCAAAGAGATTGGCAAAACCATTTTACGGTATATCAAAGAAAATTTCAAAATTATTTCCTGTTTTAAGCATTCAACTAGAAAGATGTGAAATGAAATCCGATGCAAATGAATATATATCAGTTGCTTTGTTTGCTTCTTTATTTTGGTTAATATTGACAATATTATCTTTTATAATAATATTTCAAGTTTCACAAATAGAAATCAATTTTGGCATTACTTTTTTTGTGTCTTTGTTTATTTCACTATCATCATTTTCTTATATTCTGTTATATCCTAATCTTCTTGTAAGCAGAAAAATAAGAGAAATAGATAGAAATATACTATTTGCATTAAGGCATTTGCAAATACAAATAAAGTCAGGTGTTACTTTGTTTGACAGCCTTGTTTCTGTAGCAAACGCAAATTATGGTGCTGTTTCAGAAGAATTTAAAAAGGCTATTAAAAAAATATCAACTGGTACTCCAGAAATAGATAGTTTAGAAGATCTGGCTGTAAAAAACCCTTCGCTTTATTTCAGAAGAGTCATATGGCAAATAGCAAATTCCATAAGATCTGGCGCTGATTTAGGACAAACATTAGATTCTATGGTTTCGAGTCTGTCAAATGAAGAAAAAATAGCTATAAGAAAGTATGGCTCTCAGTTGAATCCGCTAGCTATGATGTATATGATGACTGCTGTTATAATACCAAATCTTGGTATAACCTTTATGCTTATTTTATCATCACTGACTGGATTGACAATTTCAGAACAAATGTTTTGGGTTATGTTATTTGGATTAGCTGTATTTCAATTTTCATTTATAGGAATGATAAAAAATAGAAGACCGGCGATGGATATATGATAGGAATATACAGATCAATTTACAAGATATTGCCTAAATTTTACAGAGAATGGGTTAGAAAATACCTTGTATATGCCAATTTTCAAATAAATCATGAAAAATATGCAGGGTTTTCGGTTTTGTATGGCTTGATTCTCTTTGCAACTATTTTATCTTTGTTCAAAATCATGGAATTGCCATCAAAAACAGGTTTTATAGTTGCTTTATCCGTATTAATAATATTTGAGTTTTTTATGCATGGTATATTGATATTAATTTCCGAAAGCAGAGCAAATTTTGCAGACGAAATTTTACCAGATGTATTGAATCTACTTTCATCAAACATAAGATCTGGGTTAACTCCTGACAAGGCTTTGATGCTTACAGCAAGACCAGAATTTGGTCCTTTAGAAGAAGAGATAAAAAGAGCTGCCAAAAAAACCCTTTCAGGTGAATCAATAGAAGAAGCTATAAAAATAATTCCTGAAAGAATAAATTCAAAAATTCTGGAAAGAACTGTAATGCTTTTGTCAGAGGGTATGGCCAAAGGCGGTAGCCTTCAAGGGTTGCTTGATGGTTTGGCTAATGATATAAGAGAATCAAGAATGCTTAAAAAAGAAATAGCAGCTCAGGTCATGGTTTATGCAATATTCATATTTTTTGCTGTTTCGATAGCAGCACCAATATTAATGGCTACATCAAATCACTTAATAGAGGTTATGAGCAAAATAAGCTCTAATATAAATATAGGTGACGTAAGTATACCGTCTCAAATGCCTTTGAAAATACAAAAAATCAGCGTAAATAAAACATTCATGTTGAGTTATTCCTTAGCATCCTTAACAATTACATCCATTTTTGGTGGAATTCTAATAGGGCTTATAAGGGAAGGGACAGAAAAAGCTGGAGTAAAATATATACCTGTTATGTTTGCTATAAGTATAGGCATATTTTTAATAAGTAAAATAATACTTTTGAAAGTGTTTGCTATAGGTTTGGCTTAATTTTAAATTGTAAAAAACCGATTTTAACATATATAGCTCGAGCAGTGATTATGGTGAAAAGGCAGAAGAATTTATCTAATGTTTTCAGCAAAGTAGCATCTATAGAGAAAAAATTGAAAAAAATTGAAAAAACTGTTTCTATTGTGGATAAATACATTAATCTTAATGACAAAAAATTAAGTCAGACTAGCAATGAAATAACAACTCTTAATGACAGAATTGAAATATTGAAAAAAGAGTTTAGTGAACTGAAAAAGGAGATTGACAGTCATTTAAAAGATAGGTTTAATGAAAATAGGAAAGATATCAGGGATTATATTGAAAAAACAATGGAAATTGTAAATGAAAAAATTGATGATATTCAAGAAGAAATGGAAGAATTTAACAAAAAAATAATAGGTGCTACAGAAGTTGTTCATGAAAATATTTTTGAATTTGACAAAAAATTGGAGCAAAGATTGATAGATTTTAATGAATTAAAGGTTGATAGAGTCACATTTGATGAAACAGTCAACAACATTAATTCAAGCATAACAGAAACAACAAATCTCATAGATGGAATGAGAAAAGAAATACTTTACTTGTTCGAAACTTTTAATAACAAAGTAGATTTAATAAATGAAGATCTTGGTAAAAAACTTCAAACAAATGTTGATCTATTGGAAGAAAAAATAGCTGCAAACATTCTCGACGTCAATAAAGAAATAAAAGATCTTGAATCTAAAATTGAGGTAAAATTGGAGAAAACTGACTATGAATTTGACTCAAAACTGTCAAAGCTAAATCAGGATTTAATAGCAAAAATGGATGATAATACTGGCTATCTGAACAATTTATTCAATCTTATGCAGTCTAGATTAGATAGTGTAGAGAAAAGTTACTCGGCAAAAATTGCTGAAATGGAAAAAGAGATAACAGATTTTGAGGACAATTTGAAAAAGCAAACAGAGAATACACTAAGAACAAACCAATCAGATAATGTATCAAAATTAAATGAAATGAAAAAGTATCTTGACGATAAGATAATTGCTTTTCAAACAGAGCTTGACATGTTAAGTGATGAATATAAGAATATTGAAAATTTGATGAAAAGCTTTGGATCTAATTTGGCTTCTTTTGATAAAAGAATTACAGAGATGAATGATAGATTTCATATGAGAATGTCTGAAATTAAAGAATTCATAAACGAAAAGATAAACGCGTTCCAAGATGTAAGTACTCAAAGAATTGACGATTTAAGCGGCTTTGTTGATACAAAAATTTCAAGTTTTGAAAGTCAATTAAAAGATTTACAAAACGAAAAGTTGGAAAAGTTGTCAACTTCAGAAAGTAAACTATCTAACTTAGAGTTTAAAGTAAATTCCATATCAGATGAGAATAGAATAATGCATGAAAATATAATGAATATAATAAAATATTACTCCAAAATAAAAGAAGATTTAAATAGAAAAACAGATTTGCTTTCTAATGATGTTAGGAAAGATTTAGCAAGTATACATGAAAATTTTGAAAAAAGATTTGATGAAAAAATCAAAGATTTGATAAAAGATTCATCTGAAAAAGAACAAATCAAAGACAAGATAAATTATATAACAGAAAGATTGAAGCATTTAGAGGATATATCAAAAAATATACCTAAATCAGAGAATGTTTTCAATGAAATAAGTTCAATAAAGGAATGGATGAAAAAAATAGATAGTTATATAGAATTGTCAGAAAAGGAAAAGATGGAGATTAACGAGAAAATGTCAAGACTTGCTAAATATTTTGATTCATATAGCGGTGTCTTAGCTAAAAAAGACGATTTGGATAATTCTCTGAAAAGGATTGAATCAATAGAAAATAAAATTAATAGTTTGTTATCGCAAATAAACAATTTGTCTATCAAAGTAATTGAAAATGAAAAGAAAATTGAATCAATAGAATCGTTTAAATCTAGCAAATTTGAAAAACAAGTTCAAGAAATGAAAGCTTTAAAAGATATGACAGAGCATTTGTTAGAGAAGACAAGGCATGAAGTAAGTGATTTAAAGAAGGAAATTGAAATTAAGAAAGCAAAAGAAGAAATGGAAGAAGAAGTTTTCTTCAAAACCTTGATGGAGAGGATAAAGAATGAAAAGTAAAGTTTATGAAACAATAGTGGAAATGCTAAACGAGATTAAAAAAAACAATTCTGAAGAATTGAAAAAGTTAAGCTCAATTACAAACCATTTATCTAAAGAAATTGAATCGCATAAAACTACTTTTCAACAAATAAACAGCAAAGTTTTAAGGTTAGAGCAAGAGATAGACAGTTTGAAAAAAGCAAAAGAAACTCAAGATAATCACAAAAAAGTCTTATCTAACATAGTTTATGACTTTGAAAACATGAAAAACAAACTGGAAAGGCAAATATCACTAGTTGAAAATAAAACAATCATACTAGAAAGTAAAATTAACATGAATAAAGGTAAACAATTTGACATTACACCTCTAATTAATTCTGTCAATGAGCTAAAAGATGTGATGAGTTTAAATATGAAAGCAATGAATGCAAAAATAAATGAAGTTTTCAAAAGATATGAATCAATTGAAATAAGACAAAAAATAATTGAAAAACTTTTAGACATTTCAACATCGGCTGACGAAATAAACATAAGAAAAGGTTTGGATGAATTGTCTGAATTGACGAAAAAACTTAAAGATCTTGATAATTTTGACGAAAAACTTCAACAAACCATTTATAAATATTTGGATTCTGTTGCATTTTACATGCAATCAAATGGTCTTGAAGAAATAGCAAATTTTTTAAGAGATAAAAGGACTGAAATAGTGTAACTATCACTAGATAGTTACTTTTTTTTGAAATATTTATTAATCAGAAAATTTAATTATAATCTATTGGAGGGTTTTAGATGAAGAGAAAAGCACAATCTGCAATGGAATATTTAATGACATATGGCTGGGCAATAATAATACTAGTAGTAGTCGTCGGTGCACTCTATGTAATGGGTGTATTTAAGACAGGAACAACAGTAGCATGTAGCAATCCTTGCTTTGGTTCTCAGTTTACATACAATGATCACAATCAAGACACACTTGTATTAACCAATGGTCCAAGAAGAATCCAAATTCAAAGCATTGAAGGCATTCCACAATCAGGTAGTCCACAATCATTGTCATCTGATGTGAATGATGTGGAAGCAGGAGGAAAAATAAGAATAACAATAACACCTATAACATCAAGACCATTAACAGTTAACATAACATATCTAGATGTAGACAGCCAATTATCACACTGGGAAGCAGGTGTGTTGAGAAAGTAATTTTTTCTTTTTTTGTTTTATTTAAATGCTTCCAAATCTTTTTTATTTAAATTTTTCTTTAGATTATATTCTAAAACTGCTTTTTCAAAGTTAGCCTCTTCAGCAGAAACTCTACTTTTTCTTTGACGAACCTTCATCATCACTGGAAAGTTGACAGCTTCGCCGACAATCAAAGATTCTCCTGTTTTTAACCCTGGTAGTGTTTTTAGCAAATCGCCTGTCATGCCTTCAGAGCTTTTTCCTATATGATCTATATCATACGGATTAACAACTCTTAATATTATGTGAGTGTTGCATTGTGATAAAGCAGTCGTACTTAGATGAATAGGTCTTTGGGAAACAAGCATCAATGATGCGTGAAACTTTCTGCCTTCTCTCGCTATCGTCTCAATTATATTTTTAGAAATTGCACCTTCTCTCTTAACACCTTCTGGACAAAATTGATGAGCTTCTTCAATAACAAGCAAAAAAGGTGGTATTCTTCCCTTTCTCCTCTCTGAAAAAAGTCTTCTTGAAAAATATGTTGCTATTATTTGTTTTTCATTCAAGTGTGTAAATTCTGACAAATCTATTATACTTAGTTGACCTTGCCTGGCTAAAACATCTATTGATGGTCTTGTGTATTTGGAAAATATATTCATATTCTTTAGAGAATAAAGCCACCCAAGCAAACTTTCTTTTGTACTACTTTTAACATCACTAGATTCTAGCTCAGCTATTATCTCATCAAAGTCATAATTTTCTGTCTTCATGTTTTTTAGTATTTTTTCAAGCTCTCTTTTTTGAGCAGAACTAAAATCTGAAATAAATTCTGATATTTGATTGACGCCTAAACTTGATACACCTATAGCTATGTTTTGTTCATCAAACACTTTTGTATATCTACTATAAAAAGAATCATTTTGAAATTTTTTATATTCGCCGTGCGGGTCAATGACTATTATCGCTGGTTTTCCTAATTCATCCCTTCTGTCTAATAGCTCTTCAATGAGAACGCTAACAAGATGGCTTTTTCCAGCACCTGACATAGCCAATATAGCTGTGTGTTTTTGTAAAAGTCTTGTCATATTTAATTTTACTTCAAGATCATGAAAGCTTAGTCTGCCTAAAGTCAAACCACTACTAAAATCAAACCCTAAAAATTTTGACAAGATGTTTGTATCTGCTTCTTCAACTTTGATTCCAGGAGACGGTGGAAATGTTAATCTTTCTATTGAATCTTGGTTAAAATGACCTAGAATTGTACAATTTGCTACAAGATACTCCCATCTTTCAGTTGGGAATGCAATATTTATTGGGTTGCCTGATTTTTCATATTCTATGACAGTATCAGCCCTTTCAAAATACCTATTTGTCTTGTATATCTCATCGATTCTTGCTATAATATATCCATTTTCATGTTTTATTTGAACGAACTGGCCTTTCTTTACAGAATTATCATTTATAACAAAATCAAAATTCATTGTAGTAGGCCCATTTTCATTAGATATTATAATTCCTAAAATTTTCATAAAATAATTAATGTTATAAACAAATAAATTGTTAAGAGTTGTTTTTATGGAGCCGAAATTTGTTTTAAATGAGCCTGTTTTGTATATAGAAAAAATTAAATCAATAGTTATAGCTGATTTACATATAGGCATAGAATATGAACTTGCGAAAAATGGGATAAAAATACCCAAGCAGACAAATTTAATGATAAAAAAGATAAAAAGTGTAATAGAAAAGACAAAAACAAAAAAACTGATAATACTAGGCGACATAAAACATCAAGTGCCTGGTATAAATTTTTTTGAGCAAAAAGAGATACCAGAATTCTTTGAACAGCTAAAATCATTTTGCTCGATAAAAATATGTTTGGGAAATCATGACACTTTTATTAAAGAGTTAATACCTGAAGGTATAGAAATATATGATTCAAAAGGTTTTGTTTTAAATGGGTATGGGTTTTTTCATGGTCATGCGTGGCCAGATAAAAAGCTTTTAAAATGTAAATGGATCATAACAAGTCACATACATCCAACTTTGCTTTTCACTGACAAGTTTGGTCACAGAATAATAGAACCTGTGTGGATAAAATGTTTGATAGATAAAAGAAAAATAAAAGAAAAATATGGAATTGATAAAAAATATGAAACAAAAATGATAATTTTGCCAGCATTTAACAAGATTTTGAGTGGATCTAATATAAATGTTTTGAACATAAAATATGATTTCATAGAACCTTTGATGATAGATATGATAAATAAAGATAGATGCGAATTATATTTGTTAGATGGCACTTTTATCGGTAAATTAAGTGATATGAAATGAAGAGTGTGCAAGCCGTAATTTATGATAATAAAGAAAAAGAATATTTGTTGATAAAAAGAAGAGGTTATAACGATACAAAATATCTCTGGAGACTAGTAAAAGGTAGAATAGAAAATAATGAAGATGAAGTAAATGCGTTAAAAAGAGAAGTAAACGAAGAGACTGGGCTTGAAAAAATAGATATAATCAAAAAAATTTGGGAGTATTATTATACTTCTAAAGAATATGGAAAAACTCATGTTTCATCATTTCTTGTCTTTGCTAACAGCAAACAAAAACTTGAAAAGAAAGACGTAAATGAAGATATAAAGGATTATAAATGGGTTAATTATAAAAATGCAATAAAAATGTTGTTTTTTGAAGAAGAAAAAGAATGTATAAAAAAAGCAGAAGAACTAAACCATACCCCAATCTCTTAAAAGTTGTTTTTCATCATCCTGAAGTTTATCCCAAACCTCTGTTAAAATTTTCAAGTTGTGAGGAGTTATTACACTTATCAATATATCTCCTTCTTCAATCTGTCTACCAACTGTTGGTTCATCCATTGATATTGCTGCCTTGTCTCCTGTCTTTATTTGATTAACATTTTTTCCATCTTTTTGTATTTGTTTTATCTTTCCTACATCTCTTTTGTCTTCATGACAAACTGGAGTATTTACCTTCAAAACTCCTGCTAAGACTTCTACTCCAACTATTGCCGGCTGCCTGTTTCTAAAAACAAAACCTGGTATTATTCTTATTTTTGCTGGTCTTATTGCAGATTCTAGTTTTTCAGTTTTTTCTCTTTCCTTTTTATCATCTCTCCATTTTTTATAATCCTCGACAATTCTATATATTATATTGTTCTTGAACACAGGAATTTTCTTATCCCGAACAATATCTTCAGCTTCTTGTAAAAGATCTACATTAAAGCATAATATAACCTTTTTTTCAGGATCCTTGACAACGTCTATTTCAACAACATCTTGTTTTGTCACATGGCCTATTTCTGCTTTTTTTATTGGTATTTGATTGTCTGTTAATATTTTGACTAGAGCTTCTAAACTACCAATAGTGTCCGCTTTAGCCAGAACACCATCTATGTCCTTGTTAAATTCAACTATATCTATTTCTTGTTCTATAATCTTTTTTGCTTCTTCTATTTCAGCTTCATCAGAAACACAAATGATAGGACTGCCTGCTATAGCATTATCTAAGCCAGGAGCCGCAATTTTTATACCTGCTGCTGCAGAAACTTGCTTGACAAAATCAAACTTTTTCTCCATTCTCAACTCTTTTAATTCTGGTGGTCTCAATAAAGCTTTGATTTTTGTGACTATACATCCATTTTTGCTACCAACAATTAAAGTATCTCCGACACTTATCGATCCATCATAAATTATTGCGTCAATTGTTGCTCCTAAACCTTTAACTTCTTTTACTTCAAGAACATTGCCCATGGCTTTATCTGACAATTCAAGTTTATCTTTCAAAAACCTTTGAGCCAAACCTGAAAGCATGACAAGCAACTCTGAAATGCCTTCGCCAGTCTTGCCAGAACAAGGTACAATTGCAACTTGTTTTTTAAAATCTGTTATTCGATCGAATCTCTCGGCTTCAAATCCTCTCTCATAAAGTTGTGAAACTATGTTGTATATTTTTGCTTCTAGTTCATCTTGAACGCTGTCTGATTGATTTGTGAAACTATCTTTAAAGCAAGTTGTTTTGTTTTGTTTCCAACCATAAATTAAATCAACTTTGGTTGCTGCAACAATAAAAGGTGTTTTAAATTGTTTTAGAAATTCTAATGATTCATCTGTTTGCGGTTGAAAACCCTCATTTATGTCAACAACAAGTATTGCAAGATCTGCTACAGAACCCCCTCTTTTTCTTAGAGTGATAAACGCTTCATGACCTGGTGTATCAATGAAAAGCAAACCTGGTATAATTATATCTATATTTAATTTTGTCAAAAGATTACCGCATATACTCTTGATAACAGAAGATGGTACAAAACTAGCACCTATATGTTGGGTTATCTGGCCTGGTTCAGCTGCATTTACAGTGCTACCTCTAATTGCGTCAAGAAGAGATGTTTTCCCATGGTCGACATTTTCGGTTAGCCGCTATAAAGCAAACTAATGTCCGAGGACCGACACAATGGGTTGTCTTATTTTGCCTTCAATTATTTCCACCACCTCTTTAAGCAATATAGATTTATTTTTAAAAAGTTATATAATATTCATGTCGTTAACAATGCATGATATCAAACCAATAGGGCTTTGCATAACAACACAAGAATTATTTGACACGAGAAAATTTCTACTTAACTATTGCGATAATACATTGTTAAGAGGTGGCGATCCTTCTATAGCTAACAGAATAAATGCAATGAAAAGAGATTTAAACAGCGTAAGAACGCAAGCAAAATTTCTGGATGGTTATAAATCGGTTATTGTTAACAATATAGACAAAATAATAGCTCTAGTAGAGTCAAGGTACGCAAAAACATTTTCTCAAGATGTTGAGCTAGTGAAAAAGAGTGGAAGAAATATAATAGAAAAGGTTATGAATGCCCAGAGTTTTGATGAAATAGCAATTTTAGAAGATGTATTCAAAACAAATGTTGTCCTGCCAACATATAGATTGTTTATAGATGATATGAAAAAATTGAAAATAAATATTGTCTAAGCGTAGCAACATCTTGGACTTAAAGATCTGTAAAATGAACCTAGAACACTTTCTGGTGATTTTCTAAAATTAAGTATATCATACAAAGTTTGCCTTGTATTATATCCAAACATTCTTAATGTATCCTCAGCTGCTTTAACATATTCATCATAAGCTCTTGAATAATATCCCAATTGTCGTGTTATTAATTCTGTAAAACCTTCTATTACAGGTCTTGCTGCCTCGCCAAATCTTCTAAAATATTCTAATGCCCATTTTCTTGTGGCTTGATGGACGCTTTCATGAGCTAAAACAGATTCCACTTCATCTTTCGGCAAATATCTGTTTAAAACTATTTTGTTTCTAAGCAAATCATAATATCCTAAAACACCTGAAACAAATCTCCTAAAAGTATTTTTAGCCCTATCATAATAGAAACCTATTTTTGAAGGTAATTCTGAAACTTCGTATACAACTTTTCTTGCTTCATCAAGGTAGCTTCTATATGCTTCTGGAGATAGGTATTTTTGTGCAAAATCATTTATTTTTGATGTTACATTTTCTTTAACTCTATCAAGGTCTGAATAAATTTTATTCTCATATAATTCATTCAATAGCATTTTAAATAAACTCATAAAATAATTAAAATAGCAACAATTAAATATCTATTCCTCTTCTATCCAGGAGAATTTTCTTTGTAAAGTTTTTGAATAATATTTTTTCCAGTCAAAATTAACTTTGTTAAACCATCTGTAAAAAACTCTTGGATCAATATAACTTTTTAAAGACGTATTCAAGTTATAATCCCTTGTTTGTTTTGTTGCATCTATTTTCAGCTTCATAACCTCTATTTTGTCTTGCATTCTTTGCATTTTATCCTTGATTGCTTTTTCCATTTTATCTTTTGTTTCTTTCATCTGTTTATTGAGTTTTTTTAATCTATCTTCCAAAGATTTTATGTTCTTTTCCTTTCCAGATTCTTTTGCCTTTGAAAGTTTTTCTTCTGCTTCTTTAATTTTCCTTTGATAATTTTGAATTTTTTGATTCAATTTATCCTCCATCTTCTTTTTTGATTCTTCTTTTTGCTTCTTTAATTTTTCAAGACTTTCAATTTTCTTATTCAAAGATTTTTCCCATGTTTTTGGCAGTGTTCTTTTATGATTACAAACAATTGCAGCTTGTAAGTTAGCTAAAGTAGCTATGTATTTTTTGTATTCTTCATTATCATTCTTTGGCTCTACTTTTGACAAATAATCATCTATTGTTTTTGTTGCGTGATACGTACGAAATACTTTAGCAGTTATACCATCTACAACACTGCTCAAAAATTCATTGACATTCTCAGATCTAACGCCGGCAAATATTTTACCTTTTTTATCAGGTTTTGAAATAAATTCTTTCAAATTATTCACAACTTCTTCTGGCAATTTGACCTCTTTATGCCAATGAACAGAATCTTTGCCTAAAAAATCAAAAATTACAGTACTGTCATCCTTTATTTTCACATTTTTTGTTGTCAATGTTGTCGCGCCAACTGTATCGGCTTCATCCTTGTCCTTTTCATCGCCAACTCTCATTTTAACAGCATCTATAAGATAACAAACAGTTGCTATTTTTCTTGTCTTAACATCATCTGCTGTTAAATTATCCTTAATATGCTTCATAAGCAAATCATATTTTTTGCCCAATTCTATGGCTTTATCAAACTTTTCTTTTTCTCTATTTTGTTTTACAAAAGAAGTATCTGCCAACCATACATATTTTTCTTTTCCTGTGAGCTTATCATCCCATTTTGCAATCCACATGCATTCAGGCATCCACACTATTTCTTTCCAATTTCCTTCTGGTCTAGGCGCATCTGGGGACAAATTCAATATTATATCACTTTGTTTTGGACCCTGTTTCCATTTACCTCTCAATGGATGATTACCTCTGCCCATAAAAATTGAGCTAGGTTCTGCTATGTAATTTCCAAGCTCTACTTGTTGGCCATCAACAATCGCATATCCATATTTTTGCTTGTTTTCTTCTCTTATTTTTTTTCTTTGCTCAGCTAATTTCTTTTTCTCTTCCTTGCTCATATTTTCTTTGATAGCCTTTTCTCTATTAACAAAATCAATTATTTCAGAAAAATCAAAATCATCCTTATTACCAGAAACATTAAGCGCCTTGCAAAAATCTGAAAAGAAATTTTTTACAAAAACTTCATCTTCAACATATGGCGTCCCCAATTTTTTAACCCAAGCTAAAGCCATTTCTTCCTGATCTTCTGTAAGCTTTATTTTTTGTCCTTTAAATTTTATGCTAAACCCTTTATAATCGTATTTTGGTACAAGTATTCCATTGTGTATTAATTGTTTCATACAAATGCAACCATAATTAAAAATTTAAAAATTTTACTCTTCATCCTGTACTCTGGGTGCAAGGACAAAACTAATTTCAATCTTGTCAGTGTCTCTAAATGTTAATTTCATTGGATAGTCTTTTGACCAAAATAATGTAACTTCTTCAGCTATTTTTGAAGCTTTGATCATTTTTTTCAGATAATCCAAGGGGTATCTAGCTTTTGTGCCATCTGTACCTTCTAGTTCCAATAATGCACTATCACCTTTTTGCAGAGTTAATTCTGTTGAGCTAGTGTCACCTGTTGCCTTCATTGAAAATAGATCTTTCTTTGACTCAAAGACAACTGAGTCAGAAACAACATCAGCATCGTCTATACCATTTTTCAGTATGTCAGATTTTATTCTTGCCTTTGTTTTAAATTCAAGCTGATTTATTGACGGCAATTCTTCTTCTTGTAAATCAATCAATGGTAAATTAAACTTTCTTGTAGAATCGCTTTTCATTGTAACTTCAAGTTTATTATCCTTTAATTCCAAAACTATCTTGTCTTCAGGTTTTGCTCTTTTTATAATAGAAACAAAGTTTGTTATTTGAATGGGCATGGATTCTGGTTTGTCAACAGAAAATTGTTCAAAAACATTAGGAGGCATTTTGAATTGAACAACAGCTACCATTGCTCTATCAGCTGCTGTTAATGACAATCCATTTTTGTCTGCTTTAAAAACACCTTCATCTATCAACTCTCCAACAGCGGAGATTGCATCTCTTAATAAATCAGCGTTTGATAAAGTTGCTTTAAACATTTACTACACCCCCAACTTTTTATATAATTCGTGTACCTTTTTATAAAGATTTAAGTTTAAACCATTTAAATCTTGAATTACATCAGCTTTCATTTCAAATCCATCATCAGATGGTATAGTAGAACCAAAAACAGCAATCAACTGATGTATTTCTATACTTTCAATTTGATCTGGTTCAACAAAAACTTTAACTTTGCTTTTTCCGTCATCTACAATTATGCTTGTATCTGTCTTATCAACAACTAATCCTATAATCTTGACTTTATAGTCTATATCAGGATTAACTTCAGATATTAATTTAAAAGTATAATTATTCTTATATGGCACATTTAAATAATGATTTTAACTTTTTTATATTTGATCAAGTGGTTGTATGAATGAATTTGTTGAGATAGCATTAAAAAACATATGGAGGCAGAAGACAAGATCTGCTTTGACAATAATAGGTATAATGATAGGAATTTCTGCAATTGTTGCTTTAGGTTCAATTTCAGAAGGCTTGAAAGTAATTGTTGAAGAAAACTTGCAACAAGCAAGTGGAATGATAACAATAATCCAAAAATCTGACAGATCATTATTTGTAGCAATAGCTACAAGCAGGATAAGCGAGACAACAGCAGAAGAAATAGCCAAAGTCAATGGCGTTAAACAGACGACAAACATATTAATGAGTTCTGCATATTTGGATAGTCAGAATACATTTTCTCAACCAGATATATTTTTTGTTGGAATTGAACCAGCTGACATTGATATGTTTATTTCTTCTAACATAAGATATGATGGCGAACTTTTAGAAGTTGGTGATACAAACGAAGCTGTTCTAGGTGAAACTATTGCTAAAAAATTAAATGCTGATTTAGGTGATATTGTTACATTCAAAGATTATGAGTTTGTAGTAAAAGGAATACTTGAAAAAACAGGTGACACAAGCACTGATTCTGGTATCATAGTTCCAATAGAAACAGCAAGAGTTGTTTTGGATAGAGAAGATTATACAATGGTTATAGCTTTACCAGAGGATATAGATGATGTTGGCGAAGTTGCTAAAAATATTGAAGAAAATGTTGATGGTGTCACAGCAATAACAACAGAGCAATTTGCAAAACAGGTTTCAAATATAATAGATCAGATAAGTTTCTTTACAGTAGGTATAGCTGCCATATCTGCCATAGTAGGTGGCCTAGGTGTCATGAATACAATGATAATGTCTGTTATGGAAAGAAGGAAAGAGATAGGAGTGTTAAAAGCAATAGGTGCTACAAGAAAGTTTGTAATAAAACAAATCATTGTTGAATCTGCGCTGCTTAGTTTAATAGGAGGTTTGATAGGTATAGGCATAGGTTATTTAGGTAGTTATTCAATAAGCTATTTTTCAGAAGGGCTTGCTTTCGCTAAAGTGACTGTCAGTTTATTAATAAATGCCATGGGATTTGCTTTATTTTTAGGTGTAATTGGTGGATTATACCCAGCAATAATGGCTTCAAATCTAGATCCAATAGAGGCGTTGAGATATGAATAATGTTATAAAATTAGAAAATGTTGAAAAAATTTACAATCAGGGAAAAGAAAATGAATTAAAAGTATTGAAAGGTATAAATCTGGAAATAAAAGAAGGAGAATATGTCTCAATAGTAGGCCCGTCTGGTTCTGGAAAAAGCACATTAATGCATATAATGGGTTGTTTGGACAGACCAAGTTCTGGTAAAGTTTTGATTGACGGGCAAGATGTGTCAAGATTAAATGATGATCAACTAGCTAAAATAAGAAGAGAAAAAATTGGCTTCATTTTTCAACAATTTTATCTTATACCTGTTTTGAATGCAGTAGAGAATGTGAAAATACCTATGAATTTAAATAATTATAGTAAGAAAGATAAAGAGGAGAAGGCTAAAAAACTGCTAGAAATGGTCGATTTAGGACACAGGTTATATAACTTTCCAAATCAATTATCTGGTGGCGAGATGCAAAGAGTTGCTATTGCCAGAGCATTAGCAAATGATCCAAAAATAATATTGGCTGATGAACCTACGGGAAATCTAGATACAAAAAGAGGGCAGGAAATTATAAATATACTAGAAAAATTAAATAAACAAGGAAGAACAATAATAATTGTAACACATGATTTGAATGTGGCTAAAAGAGCGAAAAGAAAGATAATGATGAGAGATGGTGTGGTGATTAAAGAATGAAAAAATTGTTGCTAATATTGATTTTGTTGATTCCACTAGTTCAAGCTTCACCAGAAATAAGTGTAAAGACTGCATACACAAATCCATATCCAGTTGAACCTGGAACAAATTTTATTCTTGATATTGAAGTTTCAAATTTAGGTGATGAAGCAGCAAAAGATCTTACTATAACATTAAAACCAAATCAACCATTTACTGTTGTTGATAAAAATCAAGAAGTAATATCCAATTTTGGTTCAGGTACAAGTAGAATAGTTGAATTTAAATTATTTGTTGATATATCTGCAGTATCCTCTGTTTATCAGATACCTGTTGAAATAAAATACAGCGGATCAAACGAAATAACAAGAAATGTTAATTTAAGGATACAAGGAAAACCAAACATAGCTTATGTAAACATTCCATCTTTCTCAATTTTACCTGGAGAAACAAAAACGCTCAAAGTTGAAATAAACAATCTAGGTAGTGGTTCTGCAAAAAGAGTAATAGCATCTTTAGAATCATCATCAGAAAATATTAAACCTGTTTTATCAGGAGGAAATGTTTATGTTGGTGATATATCACCACAAAATAAAAAGGATGCCATCTTTCAAATATATGTAAATCCTGACACAAATTATGGTGTTTACGACACAACAATAAAAATAACATATGAAGATGAGTCTGGTAACTTGAATACAAAATCATTCAAAGTTGGTTTACTTGTTTCTGGAAATCCCGATATCAAGATAATTAAAACTAGTGTAAACGAAGCTAAAAAAGAATTGGAAGTTGATGTAATTAATGATGGAAATTCTGAAGCAAGAGGAATAAAGGGTGAATTGCTATTAAACGGTGCTATTATAGATGTTGATTATATATCTAAAATAAATGCAAAGAAAAGTTCAACATTAAAGTTCGATATACCTCAAACAAAAGATAACAAAATTGATTTAAAGATTTCATACCTAGGCCCTGATAATCAAGAATATTCATTTACTGAAAAAATAGCATGGTCTATTCCAAGTCAAACAAACTGGTTGGTTATAATTGCTATAATTGTATTAGCCTATTTTGTTATAAGAAAAATAAAAGAATCTGGTGTTTTTAAAAAGAAAAAATCTTAAAGTTTTTTTAATAGATACTTCATTTTTAATAAATTTTCTGTTGGAGTCACTAGCTTAGACATTCCTATGTGCAAAAATGCCACTAAACCTATTAATGATAGTATCTCAAGCATTCCTGAAAGTTTATGTCTTTCTATACCAGTTTTTTTTGATATTTCTGAAAGGCTTATACCAACCTTACCAGACTTGAATTCTTCATATAAAATTTTTACTATTTTTTTTATAGGGTTTTTGGATACAATATCTCCTAAATCTCTCATAATACCCTTTTAATAAATCAATTTTAAATTTAAAAAATTAATATTCTCTCCATTTGTGCTTACAGTGCATGCATGAATAAAATATTGTCGGTGCTTCATCTGCTGCTCTTGTTTGACGCATGAACCAATAAGCCCCTTTTTTACCACATTCGGGACACTTTACATCTTTATCTATAGGGTATTGTTTCATATCCTTTTCATCATCTACAACAATAACTATATCTTTTTTATCTCCAATCTTCTCTGTTATCGAAGAAACTGTGTCTGATTTTTCTTTATTCCCGCATTTTCTGCAAACATATACCAATTTACCATTCAAATTTTCAGATATCATAAGATTTCCACACTTGCTACAAAACTTCATAATTTCACCTCAAAATATCAAATTTAAAATCCAAGATACAATCGAATTAAATATAACTTTGGGCCAGCCTAGAAAAGGTATTACAAAAATTACTTTGCCGTGAATTCTTTCAACTTCCCATGGATCTAAAATTGGATTATGATCTCCCTTTGTTTGTATACCATCATCCATGCTTACAACTCTGTGAACTATTGGTATCTTTTGACCAACTATGTCAAACACTATCACATCACCTACTTTTACTTCTTCTTCATTTATGCCTTTTATGACCAAAACATCGCCTTTTCTAAAACCATTTTTCAAAGGCCAGCTGTCTATTTGCTCTCTAGTATATCCAAATTCCTTGTTCAAAAACTGATAATGTCTTTCTTCAGTTGTCTTGTCATGTGTCATTGATTCTGATATAACAGCAACCACAGGCAAGTCTGTTTTTAATATAAAACCAAGTCCATAATTTATGAATAATATAATTGCTATTGCTAACAAGAAGAATTTTATATCCTCTTTTGTCTTTTCATTCAAGCTCTTCCACCACATTCTCCTCTTACGAACGCAGATGCTATCATATGTGCAAGCCTCAATGGCTCAGGTATTAAACTTCTCATACATGTTAATAAAATTATCTTTTCTGCATCTTTTTTCTCTAAACCATAAAACTGAAAATAGATATTTTTATTGTTTTTTAATTTTAATTTGTTAATCTTTCCCGCCTTTTTTATGATTTCCATCCTTTCTTTACCGTCTTTAAAATTCAAGAGAGCTTTACCTATACTTTTCATATTGGGTTTTTTTCTGCTTATTATTATAACAGGCAAGCTAGTCTTCCTGTAAAGCATCTCTACATCTATTAAATTGAAACCAGCCATTGTTAAACCTTTGAACATTATCACTTTTAATTCTCTCTTATATTTTGATGAATTGATAATAGAGGAGATAATATCAGTTGCATCTCTTCCGTCAATAGTTATCTCTGACTTTAGCATACCGTCAAACCAATCACCACCTCTGGTTATTATTCCTACTAGAATTGTCTTTGATTGCCCTTTAACAAAAGGGCCATCGTCAAAGCCTATTATTCTTATCTCTCTCTTTATTTTCATAAATAGATAATATTTTTAAATCTTAATTTATTGATTATTTAAGTTAAAGGTGGTTTTTTGGTAAGAAAGATATTCCCAGAAGCAATGAACAGGCTTTTTAATAGGGTTTATGTTTGTAGAAAATGTAAGCATAAGATAAAAGCTGATTATGCTAAAGTTAGAGCTGGCAAAGTTAAATGCAGACACTGTGGCTCTAAAATATTAAGACCAAAAAGAAAGGAAAAGAAGGCATAAGAGTATGGAAAGCAAGCTTTTAAAAGAATGGATGGATAAAGGCTTGAAGATTTCCACTGATTTTGAATACTATACAAAAAGAGATTTTGTCGTAGTTGCTAAGCTAAAAGGACAGCCACCAATAATAGAGTATGAATGTCCTGAATGCAAACATTATGAGATCAGTAATGATGTCGAGTTAGAAAAAAGTAAAAATGGTAAAAAATTCCAAAGACCAAAGTTCAAATGCTCTAAATGTGGGAAAAGATTTGTTATAGAATCTCTAAAGAAATAAATATTATTATGTTATATTTTATTTCTATGAAAAAATTCTTGTTAATTCTAGTCTTGTTAACAATAGCGAATGTTTATGCTGAAGAATATTCATCATCAATAAAAATAATAGGAGTGAGAACAGATGGAACAGGTGTTGAAGGCAATTTAACAGTAGAGGTTCAACCTGGAAAAGGAAGAATATTGGTTGACACTTATCCTTTACAAGGACTGTTTACACAAGATTCTGAAAGAACTGCAGTCAAAGTTGCATCTGAAATAACTAAATTTGATTTTTCAAAATATGATGTCATTTATTCTATTTCAACACCTGGAGTTACAAACGTAGATGGTCCTTCAGCTGGCGCTGCTATGACTATTGCAACTATTGCAGCTGTTCAAAGAAAGCAGATTAGTCCTGCTTTTTCAATTACAGGTACTATAGAAGAAGATCATTCAATTGGAAAAGTTGGAGAAATATTTGCAAAAGCTAGAACGGCAGCAGATTCAGGTGTATCATTGTTTTTGATACCTGAAGGTCAAAGAATGCAGATTCAATATACAAGAAAAGTTAGAACACCATCACCAGGTTGGAGAATAGAAACTATTGAACCTTATTCGATTGATACAATAAAATATGCTAAAGAAAACTGGGGAATGGAAATAGTTGAAGTTGGAACAATAGAAGAAGCTTTGGAATATGCTTTCAAAGAGATTCAACCGAGAAGGGGTTTTGCAAACTATACTTTACCTGAATTTGAATTGAATTTCAAATCAGCGAATGAAAAATATAATCAGTTCGATAGCTTTGCTAAAAATGCTATACAAAGAGGTCAATCAAGCTACAGAAAAGCTGAATCTAAATTACAGTCCACATATTTACCTGAAAATGTAAAGCAAGACTTAAATTATCTGTTAAAACAGTCAAAAGAGTTGCTTGATGAAGCAGATAAGCTGCTTAAAAGTGGCTATAAATATTCTGCTGGAAACAATGGATTCAAGGCAAGTGTATATTCACAAACAGTTATTGATCTAATAAACTATTATTCAGCATCAAATGCAAATAAAAATCTTGTAATTGAAAATAAAATCAATCAATTGAAGACAGAATTAAAAGAAACAAAGCCATATGTAATTGAAAAAGTTCAAGGTTCTATTTGTGACAAAAATCAGTTTGAATGGTCTGTAATAGCATTGCAAAGAATAACTTATGCTGAAAATAGAATTAATAACATAGACAATGAAGATGTTTTTAATTCTTTCTTTGATTTGAATGTTGCTGATGAATGGATAAAAATATCAAAAGAGTTTTCTGACAAAATTGTAATAACATCAAATGACAAATGTCAAGAAAGATTTGAATCAAAAGCAAGAAATCTAATAGATCAGGCTGAAAACTCAATAAATTATTTGCAGTCATTAAACATATATCATAGCATTGATTCATATCTTGATGCTGCCAAGACAGAATATGAAAACGGGTTTTATTCTGTTGCAATAATAGATGCTTACACTGCAAAGGCAAGAGCAGACGCATTGAAAAATTACAATGAAAAAAGCATTGAAAAAATATATGAAGATTTCAATAAAACTCAAATGACACCAAACAATCTAATAAGCACAATATTTTATGAACATTCGATGTTCTCAATGTATAAAGCTGCTGTTGATAGTTCAGATGAAAATGCAATAGAGTCGATGCAGCTTTTGAAATCAGCTGAAGCTGTGAATGAAGGATATGAGTATATATCATCCAGAATTGAATCAGAATCTAACATAAAAACAGAAATAGTCATAATAATATTGTGTGCATTGTTAACGACTTCTATAATTTATATAGTAATCCTTAAATCAAAGACTTCTATTAAGAAAAAGAGGATTGTTAAAAAAAGGTTGACTATTAAAAAGTGAAAATAAATTTTTTTTAGATAAATTCATTTAAATCTCATTAACAAAATAAAGTTTTATTTTTGATGTGGTGGTTTTTTGAAACTAACTGATAATGCATTGACACTACTGAATTTAAGATATTTAAGAAGAAATGAATATGGTGAAGTAATAGAAACACCTGAACAACTTTTCAGAAGGGTTGCTCACGCCATAGCTATAGTTGAGAGGAAATATGGAAAAAGTGACGAAGAAATAAAAAAAATTGAAGAAGAGTTTTACGAGCTCATGACAAGTTTAAGATTTCTGCCAAATTCACCAACATTAATGAATGCTGGTACTAATTCAGGGCAACTGTCTGCTTGCAATGTCTTACCATTAGAAGATTCCATGGAAAGTATTTTCGAAACCATTAAAAATGCAGCGATTGTTCAAAAATTTGGCGGTGGAACTGGTTTTTCCTTTTCAAAATTAAGACCAAAAGGAGATAAAGTAGGCTCTACTGGCGGCATAGCAGCAGGTCCTGTTTTCTTTTTAAATGCGTTTGACTCTGCTTTAAAGGGTATAAGACAAGCACATAGAAGGTTTGCAACAAACATGGGAATATTGAGAGTTGATCATCCAGATATTTTTGAATTTATAGATGCTAAAAAACAAGAAGGTGTCATTACAACATTCAATATTTCTGTTGGTATAACAGACAAGTTTATGCAAGCAGTAAAAAACAATCAAATGTTTGACCTTGTTAATCCTAGAAATGGAAAAACTGTAATGAGATTGCCTGCAACAGAGATATTTGACAAAATTGCTAAAAATGCATGGAGCAATGGTGAACCAGGACTTGTTTTTATTGATAGGATGAATAATACAGCGTCAAATCCAGTTCCTCATTTAGGTCCAATAGAAGCGACAAACCCTTGTGGCGAACAACCATTATATCCATATGACTCTTGCAATTTAGGATCAATAGATGTTTCTAAAATGATTAAAGATAAAGAGATTGATTGGGTTTTGCTAGAAAAAACTGTAAAGTTGTCTGTAAGATTTTTGGATAATGTTATTGATTCAAGTTTGTTTGCATTAAAAGAAATAGAGGAAAGGACAAAAAGCATAAGAAGGATTGGTTTAGGTGTAATGGGTTTTGCTGATATGTTAATAAAGCTTGATATTGCTTACAATTCTGATCAAGCATTAGAATTGGCTGAAAAATTGATGAAGTTTATAACAGAAAAAGGAAGGGAAATGTCTGTTGAGCTTGGTGAAGAAAGAGGTTCTTTTCCTGAATTTGAAAAAAGCATATGGAACGGAAAATATAAGGCATTAAGAAACTCAACAATAACAACAATTGCACCTACAAGCAATCTAAGCATTATAGCTGGATGTTCTCACAGCATAGAGCCAATTTTTTCAATAACATATATTAGAAATGTAAAAGACTCTCTTGGAACAAATCTTGTTGAGACTAATCCTTTGTTTGAAGAGATTGCTAAAAAAAGAGGATTTTACTCTGAAAAATTAATGAAGCAAGTTTTGGCCAAAGGAAAGCTCAACGGAATTGATCAAATACCTGACGATGTTAAAAGAGTTTTTGTTGTTTCGCATGATATTTCACCTGAATGGCATGTAAAAATGCAAGCTACATTCCAAAAATATACTGATAATGCAGTGTCAAAAACAGTAAATCTTCCAAACAATGCAACTGTTGATGATGTGAAAAAGATATACATGCTTGCTTATGATTTAGGATGCAAAGGAATAACTGTTTATAGAGACGGTAGCAGGGAAAAGCAAATAATAAACATACCAAAAGAGCAAGATGATGCTGAAAAAATAATAGAAAATTCTGGTGGTTGTGTTACTTGTCACTTATGAGTAAATAATTTAAGTGTTATACATATTTTAACATTATGAGAATATTACCTCGTATATTGTGTGCTCTAGCTATAATTGGATTGGTATATTGGGGTTGTGCCGAAACTGTTAGACTCACATCGGTTAATGATGCAGAAAAATATCAACAAACGCCAACTGTTCAATTAGCAGCTGCACAGGAATTAATAGTAATTCCATATGGGTATCATGAATGTGAAAGAACAAAATTCAAACTAACATATTATAACCCTCTTCGAGGTGGTATTAATTGTGATGATGATTGTACGAGAACAGCAAACGGTACTAGGATTATTGGAGATGATGGGAATACTATATCAGAATATTGGTTTGATGGAAAAAAAGGCGGGGTTGCATGTCCACCTAAATATCCTTTTGGAACAGTGTTTGTAATTCCTGGGTATGATATACAGTTTGTTTGTATAGATAGAGGAGGTAGAATAGTTGTAGAAGATGGTGTCGTAATACTAGATATACTTTATGACGATGGAAAAAGGAAAGGTGATAATGGCTATGATCATCCTAAAGCAAGTGATGGTACTGTGCTAAGTGGTATAGTTGATGGTTATGTATATTCAAATAACTGTGAAATAATCTCTTCAAAGTAATATTAAAAATCTTGTCTATACAAAATAAATTCTTTTAAATCACTTTACACAAAATTCAATCTATCCTTATTAAAAATAGGGGGTGTGTTTTATGGTTAGTGACATTTCTAAAATTAAAAAGAGAGATGGAAGAATTGTAGATTTTGACCAAGAAAAAATTTCAAATGCTATTTGGAAAGCTGTAAAAGCTGTTGGCGGCAAAGACAAAAAACCTATTTCTGAATTGACAAAAAAAGTTGTTGATCTTTTAAAGCAACAGTTAAAAGATGGACAAATACCTGATGTTGAAATGGTTCAAGATTGCGTTGAAAAAGTGCTTATAGAGGAAGGGCATGCAAGAGTTGCCAAAGCTTATATAATCTATAGACAAAAAAGAGCTGAACTGAGAAAGGAAAAAGCTGCATTGCTTGAAAAAGAAACTACTGATGAAGTTGATAAACAATTTGATGTCAATGCACTTAGAGTTTTAAAGTCAAGATATTTGAGAAAAGATGAATCAGGCAAGCTTATAGAATGGCCCAAACAACTTTTTACACGTGTTGCCATAAATGTTGCATTGCCAAACATAATATATGATGAAAGTGTTTATGATATAAATGCTAAGCAAAAACAACATCCTTTTGAAGAATTTAATTTAAACCAATACAACAACCAACTTAAAATTGGTAAATACACATTGAACAAATATCATGTAGAAGCCTTGAAAAGTGTTTATGATTACATGAATGAACATGGCAAAATCAAAGTTTCTTGGTCAAAATTGACTGAAATGATTAGTAAAGGTGAATTTGACAAGTATGAAAAAACAATTGATGAATTTTTTGATTTAATGGTCAGCAAAAGGTTTATGCCAAACACACCAGCCATAGCAAACTTTGGTGCTTCGCTCGGTTTAGGTTCTGCGTGTTTTGTTCTTGATATTGACGATTCACTTGATAGTATAATGAGTACGCTGCTTAAAGCGTCAAAAATATTTCAAGCTGGCGGTGGTTTAGGATATAATTTCTCAAAACTTAGACCTGAAGGTGATTATGTCAGCACAACAGGCGGCAAGTCTTCTGGTCCAATAAGTTTTATGACATTATTTGACAAGATGACAGATGTTATCAAGCAAGGTGGTATGAGAAGAGGAGCAAACATGGGTATATTGAATATAAATCATCCTGATATTGAGAAATTTGTCAAAGCAAAAGAAGGTAACAAGATGTTGAAAAATTTCAATATTTCTGTGCTTGTAATGCCTGATTTTTGGGAACATTATGAAAAAAACAAACCATATCCTCTTGTAAATCCACGAAATAAAAAAGTAGTGAAATACATCAATCCTAGACTGCTTTTTGATATGATTGCTTATCAGGCATGGGAATCAGCAGAACCAGGTGTAATATTTTTTGATCATGTTAACAAATATAATCCATTTTATGAGTATATAGGACCAATTGTAACAACAAACCCGTGTGGTGAAGTTTTGTTATATCCAAATGAATCTTGCAATCTCGGAAGCATAAATGTATGGAATTTTGTGAAAAAAGATGAAAACAAAGTAGATGTTGATTGGGATAGGTTAAAAGAGACTGTAAGATCTTGTGTAAGATTTTTAGATAATGTTATAGACATAAACAAATATCCTTTGGAAGAAATAAGAGAAATGACTTTTTCGACAAGAAAAATTGGTTTAGGTATAATGGGTTTGGCTGATCTTTTGTTTGAACTTGAATTGCCCTACAATAGTGAAGAAGGAAGAAAGTTTATGGAAAAGTTAATGGAATTTATAAATTATTGGTCAAAAGTTGAATCAATTGAACTTGCAAAGAAAAGAGGCAAGTTGCCTTTCTTTGAAAAAAGTTTTTACAAAGATGGTAAGTTGCCATTTGCAGGATTTTATGATAAACAAAGCTGGAATTTTGATTGGGACAAATTAGCTGAAGAAGTGAAAAAACATGGAATAAGAAATGGATACACAACTGTAATTGCACCAACTGGAAGTATATCAATGATTGCTGGCTGTAGCAGCGGTATAGAACCTGTGTTTACATTGGTTTATGAGAAAAATGTTGCTATAGGTAGCTTTTTCTATGTCGAACCTGTATTTGAAAGGGCTATGACTGAAGAGGGATTATATGATGATGCATTGCTAAAGGATATTGCATTAAACAAAGGTAGTGTTCAAGGAATAAAATACATACCACCAAAAATGAAAAAGATATTTGTAACAGCAATGGACATAAAACCTGAAGATCACATTAAAGCTTTAGCCTCATTCCAAAAATGGGTTGACTCTAGCATATCAAAAACAAATAATTTGCCTGCAACAGCAACTGTTGAGGATGTTAAGAAGATTTATACACTTGCTTACAAACTTGGATGCAAAGATGTAACTGTTTACAGAGATAGCTCAATACAAGAACAAGTTTACGTTGCCCCAACTGTTGAAAAAAAATCACAAAAGATTGATGACAATGGTGTTTCAAATGGAGAAATGCCTTCTGCAAAAAAATTGACAAATTGTCCTGAATGTAATACTATACTCGTACATGGCGAAGGTTGTGTAACATGTCCTAACTGTGGCTGGGGGTTATGCAAATAAATTTAATGTATGAATAATATTGTCATGCCTAACTTTGAATTTAAAATAAAACATCAAGACGATAAATGTCTTGCAAGAATTGGTGAAATAAAGACAAAACACGGTAAAATTGAAACGCCTGTATTTTTACCAGTTGCTACAAATGCAAGTGTAAAATCATTAACGACAAGAGATATGCTTGAATTAAATGCTGAAATTTTAATGGCAAACACATATCATCTGTTTCTTCGTCCTGGTTTAGATGTCATTGAATCTCATGGTGGTTTGCATAAATTTATGAATTGGTCTTTACCATTAATGACTGATAGCGGCGGTTTTCAAGCATTTAGCCTTGGTATTGGTGCTAAACATGGTGTTGGAAAAATAGCAGGTGAAGCAAAGCAGATAAAAAAGATAAAACATGCCAAAGTAAATGATGATGGTGTTATTTTCTATTCACAATATGATGGGAAAAAAGTATTTCTCACACCTGAATTATCAATACAAATACAGCAAATTTTAGGATCAGATATTATGCTTGCGTTTGATGAATGCACTTCGCCATTAAGCAATTATAATTATAACAAAAAAGCTATGTTAAGAACTCACAAATGGGCTGAAAGATGTTTGAAAGCAAGAGAAACTGATCAAGGTTTATATGGAATAATACAAGGCGGGATCTTTAAAGATTTAAGAGAGCAAAGTGCAAAATTCATTTGTTCGCTTGATTTTGATGGAATTGCAATAGGTGGTTCTTTTGGAAAAAATGAAATGTATACAGTCTTAGATTGGTTGAGTAAAATAATAACAAGAGACAAACCTGTCCATCTGCTAGGAATAGGAACAATTGAAGATTTTTTCAATTCAATTGAAAGAGGTATAGATAGCTTTGATTGCGTGACGCCAACAAGATTAGCCAGAGTTGGGTTTGCTTTTATAAGACCTGAAGATGGCGGGAATGTAAAAAACAAATTTAGAATTGATATTGGAAGAGCTGAATATAAAAAAGATCAAAGACCAATAAGTGAAGTGTGCAATTGCTATACTTGCAAAAACTATACAAGATCCTATTTAAGACATTTATACAATGTAAAGGAATTAGCGTTTTACAGACTAATGAGCATACACAACTTGAACTTCTTCTTACAATTGATGAAAGAAATAAGGAAATCAATCAAAAATTCATCATTTATCGAAATGAAAAATGAATGGTTGAAATAATTTTAAATAAAAACAATTCAATATTTTTTTATGAAATATATTTTACTCCTACTTCTATTTCTTATATCAGTTGCAGTAATCGTTGCATATAAGACAAATGCAATCACTGGTTATCAAATTTTACCTGCAACACAATATGATTGGCCACAAGTGCAGCATGATCCACAAAGAACAGGAAAGGCAAATGAAAATTTGGGAACAAATTTTAGAGTTGTTTGGAAATACAAATTTCATCCAGAAAGAGTTTATCCACAAACTCAAGCTATTATTTATAGTGGAAGGGTTTTTGTTGGAACTGAATCTGGCAATTTATATGCATTTGATGCTGCTAATGGGAATGTTTTATGGGTTTACAACGCCGGTTGCCCTATTCTAAACAGTGTTGGTGTTGCTAATGGAAATACAAGAACAATGGTTTATTTTGGTTGTATGGACGGTGCAGTTTATGCAGTTGGCGCAAGTGACGGTAGACTTGTATGGAGAAATCAATTATCAAAAGTTGGTTTTTCAACTGCTCCTGTAATAGCTGATAATAAAGTAATGTTAGGTGGTAGGGATGGAATATTTTATGCATTAGATCTGAACGACGGTCATGTAATATGGCAATATAATGCAGGTTCACCAATTTTACAAACAGCTGCATGGAGCAATAACAAAGTTTTCTTTGGTACAATGGATTTATACTTTTATGCATTAAACAGCAACAATGGACAATTATTGTGGAAAAGCAACAAGCTTACTGGTTATATAATAAAAGATTATTGGCCTGTTGTAGTTGAAGGAAATCCTTCTTATGTTTTTGTTAGAACAACTTCTTATACAACAAACTTTTATGCATTTAATGCTGACACAGGCCAACAAGTGTCAACATCGCAATTGCCACAAGAACCAAAAATAGTAATGAATGGCGCTATGGCGCCACCTTGTGTCATCGACTCAACTAGAATTGTTATACCAGCACTTTTACCAGGAGAAATATATAGAACTGGCTGGGGTACATTGAATTTGCAGACATGGTCTGTTAATAGTTTTGGAGGTCAAGGCGGAAATCAAGATGAAAATATGGCTGTTTCATGTTCACAAAACCTAGTGTTAGCAATGCATGTCCAAGAAATGAATGCACAATTTACAGGTGCTTATAATTTGAATACAGGATCATGGATTGGCATATCACCTGCTTCAACATTTGAAATGAGTTCAAACACACAAGGCGGTGGAACAAATCCAGCATCAATATCAAACGGTATGTTTTACCATATAGTATATCACGAATTGATTGCAAGGAGAGGTTAATATTGATAGAAAAAAATAAAATTCAGTTGATTTTGCTAATCTTTATTTTATTTTCATCCGTCAATGCACAAACTCTTGATCCATTAGCATGGCAAACATCTTCTGTTGGATTGAGAACAACAAGTGATTCTAGTTCAAAAACAGGTGGTTTAAGTTTTATAATAACACAAAGTGGTTCAAACTGGCCTGCAGTATCTATGTTAGGTAATGCTATAGAAGATACTACAGGAACTTGTTGGTTCAAGTCTGGTACACAGTTATTAGCATATGAACAAGAAATAAATTTGGGTACAATAAAACCAACAACAGGTACAGCAACAACACCTACACAAACATCTGATTGGTCGTTTGTTGAATTAAATTATGGAAGTAATTTAAGGTTAAACATAAGCAGATTAACAGCAGCTATGCTTGTTAATAGCGATTCTTCATCAGTTAGATTCTTTGCCAGCACATCTGCACCACAATTCAAATATATAGCATATCAAACCTCTTCTGGTATTGTTGTCTCACAATTATCATCATCCTTGTCTCTTTCATCAATGTCATCCAATTGGATATTGGTGTGGTATGGAAGAAATTCTAATTTTTATAGTACAAAAATGCCAAACAGTTATGAATGCGGTGTAGCAAATACATATAGGTATCAAGGTGATATACCAATACTTTTTGTTTTTAGCAGAAATCCTTCATCTGCATCAATATCATCAGAAAGAGGAATAGATTTAACATTTAGCGGTTCTGCTGGAAATGTTGTTGTTATGCCTTTGTTTGGAAATGATATACAAAGAGCTGACGTTACAGACACATGGACGTCTCTGCCTAGTTATGTTGTCAATAACATAACTTTCTGGTCTTCTCGTTTATGTTATTATCCTTCGTCTGTCAGGGAAAGTTATTCATATCAATCAACAACTGACACTATAACAATAACAGAAAACATAAACTTTGTTAATGTATGCAGCGGCACAAGATTTGCACCTATACAACCATTTTTAGCAATTGCAAAAGATTCTGTTTCTGTCTCATTCTCTGGAAATGTAATAGACACAAAACTACCAACAACTTTTGGTCCCTTAATGGGAATTGAAAATGTGAATAGTTATACATGGAGTATAAGTGGGTTGAAAAAATATACTGACAGTAGGATCATTGTTCAAAATACAAACGAACCTTCTGATCTTAAAACAAAGATAGAACAAGAAGTAAATAAAATGATATCAGACGGCCATTACAGACCTTGGGTATTTCAAGATGCAATACCTGTTCACAAAGACAGAGGATATATTTACTGGGACAATCCAGGTGAAACGTTAGCACAATTGACAGACATAGCAGAATCTATAAGCGATACAACTGTAAAAAATAATTTCATAAATTACATAAAGTCTGAAAGACAAAACTCGCTCTTGCAGCCAGAAAATGTTTTCACGACAAACATAATTCAAAATGGCCAAATTTATGGTACACCTAGAAGAGATTATCAAGATACTACAACAAATGGATACGACGATTGGGGTTATTCTTGGGTATATAGTGCTAGTTGCGAAGGTTGCAGAAAAGATATGTTTTATAAAAGAGTTCCTTTGTTTAATTTTTACTCTTTAGCAAAATATTACGAGCTTGTTGGCACTGATAACTTGTTCTCACAAACAATATCGAGAGCAAAAACAGTCTTGGACCAAGATATGAAAGAACAAGATTGGGCAACATATTATTGGTTTTCTAATAGCAACAACTTCTATTCAACACCATATCCATCTCTCGTCTCCACGAGACATCTAGCTGGTACAATTGGATATGTAAAATTAATGAAAATGGCTGGTGATAGCACTGAAAATTTGGGAAGATATGTTTTTACAAGAGCATTAATAACAAAAGTCGCAATGGAAAAATATCCAAGATATCTATACAAATATAACCTTGCTCAACTGCCACCAACACCTGATTGGCATCCAAAAGCTTTAGCTGGTTCATGGGTTGGTTTTGTATTTAACTATAATTGGAGAACACCAAATGATGATGCAAGAAAAATGGCAATTCTAAATCAATATAAAACAAGATTGTTTGAAGATAATGCATATTTCATCAGGGATGGTTCTGCGGTTGGTACTGGTTATTTAATAGGTTATACACATCTTGTGCCAGAAGTAGGTAGAATATTGAAAGATTATGCAAAAGATGATTCGTTAGCATTAATGAAAGTTTATACAAGTGTTACACCAAACTGGTATGTTGCATATCCAGAAGGTATAGTTGGAAATGAGCATGGTCTTGCACAACCAAGTGATGGTTATCAAATATTTCTAGCAAAAGCACATATAGAAAAAGCATCTGCACAAGAATTAGAAAAATATATTGATATTTCATGGCTTAGAGCAGGCGATTTGTTTTATATAAATAAAATAGCTCAAGTTATCAAATCATACAAAGGTTATTGCTGGTCTGATGAATGTTCAAGCATGACTACATATACAACTGCTGTTACATCTACAGTTACTACATCTGTTGTCACAACACTACCAAGTACAACAATACCTTCAAATACTGTTTGGGAATTGACATTTAGCGATGAATTTGATGGAAGTACTATAGATAGGAAAAAATGGAATATAAGATATCAGTGGGACGAAACATCTATAAATAATGAGTTGCAGGCATACGTTGATGATGCGTTTGAATTATCAAATGGTATATTAAGAATAAAGGCTGAAAGAAGAAATGCTGAATACGGCGGACATCAAATGTCTTATACATCTGGTGTTATCTCTTCTGCTGATAAGTTTTATCAACAATATGGATATGCTGAAATTAGAGCAAAAGTACCTAAAGGAAGAGGTTTATGGCCTGCATTTTGGATGACTGCTCAAAATGAAACTGGTATACATGAAATTGATATTTTTGAAATATTGGGTGATCAGCCAACAAGAGTATATATGTCTAACCATTGGGGAACTAATTGGGACAATGATCATAATTATGATACAACATATTGGACTGGGCCTGATATGAGTGCTGACTTTCACACTTATGGGCTTGAATGGAATTCTACAACAATAGTATGGTATATAGACGGTGTTCAAAGAAAAGTAATGACAAGAGGTCTTCATAACATTCCAATGAATTTCATAGCAAACCTTGCTGTTGGTGGTGATTGGCCAGGAAGTCCTGATGCATCAACTGTATTTCCTGCTTACTTTGAAATTGATTATATAAGAGTTTATAAAAAAGCTGACAATAGAGTTTCAGCACCTATAATCTATCCAAATAACACAAAAATATTCATCAATCAAGGAACTGTGGAAATGTATACAAGCACACCTGGTGCTGAGATAAGATATACATTGGATGGAAGCACGCCAACATCCTCATCAACTCTATACACTCAACCTATCACAATAAGTAATAATGTTGTAGTTAAAG
>JAHLMM010000003.1 GCA_018920365.1 Candidatus Aenigmatarchaeota archaeon
GCATGGGCAGCGAGTGGATTATCACCGAAGTGTTTCAGATGATTATGGTTTCAAAGATGAAGTTAGCAGCACTTTCACTTTGCAAGAAGATGATACAGAAATTTTCATATCATCAACAACTGGTTATGAGCTTAACAGAGAAGGATTGGATCAAATTCTTCTAAGTGCACTTGTCACAGATTTGGATAGATATTCTATACCCGTAGGACAAGATGTGTCTGCTAGAATAAGAGTAACGTACAATTCAAGCGATCCAAATAGTTGGAATGATTTTAATTTACAAACAAACAGCAGCGGTTATATAAATTATTATTTGGATCCAGACTGCACATATTCAGTTGGCGTTCAGCAATGGAGAGCACAAGTTTATAATGATGTCTGCTATAAAACAACAGCAGAGCAAGATTCATTCATTGTGAAAGGCAGCATTTACAATAATCTTGAGTTGCCTGATTATTTGTCATCTTACCCAACAGGCTCATCAATAGAAATAAGGTACAACACAACAAGCGATTGTACATATACAAGGGCAGATGAAGCACCATTGATAAATGTGACGCCAACAATAGAGTTAAGCTTAAACGGAGCATCATGGGAAGCTTGTACACCTATAAACTCAACTTATGGCGTTTACAATTGCTCATGGAACAGCTCATTCAAACAGCCAGGATTTTGGGACATAAAATTCACAAGCTCAAAGCAATACTTCAACACAAAACAAACAGTATTCCCAGATTGGTTTGAAATATACAATGCAAATCCAACAAACACAACCATACCAACAGTAACACCAACAATGGGCGGATGGGGAGATGTTTACAACTATTCTGTCTATTTGACAGATTCTGATGGCGATCCTATAACATGTGTTTTGTATACATCAACAGATGATGGTAATACATGGAGGAAACAAGGGCAGAAAACAATAGGCAGCTCTGGCTTGTGCAGTTTTGTTGTTTCAAACTTCAATTGCAACGCAACATACACAGATGTTGGCAGTGATAACTGGTTTAAATTTGAAATAACAGACGGTTATCACACACCATTCAACATTTCAAGTGAAGAAGGACCTATAATAGAAAGAAATAACATAACCATAACGCTGCTTTCAGGCAACAACAGTGTTGTAAACAGAACTGGAAATGAATTCACAACACTTAGGGTTTTTGTAAATGATACAACAAAAGGATGGCCTGCAGGCAATGGTACATCTGGAAATGCAACTGTATATTTCAACATTACAATTGACGGTGTTTCTTACATTATAGATGGATCAAATACAACTGTTAAAGGAAATGTCACATATAGATTCAATCCAAGCTGTTCATATGGCGTAGGCGATCAAAAGTGGTTTGCTTACAAATCAGGGTTTATAGGTGGCGATCAATGCTATAATGATGCTTCATCATCTATTTACAATTTAACAATATTTGGTAATCTTATAAATTATATTGCAATACCAAATGGAGAAAAATACAACAGAGATGAACAAAATGTTACAATAAGAGCAAATGTAACAACAGATTGTCCATCAAATGAAGGATTAATAAATAATGCACTAGTCAACTTTACAATAATTCACATAGGCACATCAAATCAATATTCATGTACGCTTGGCTCATTCACAAACGAAGGAAATGGTTATTATAATTGCAGTTTTGATACGACATCAAAACCAACACAATGGTACAACATAAGAATGAACTCGTCCGGCTTCCAGTACTTTACTCCAAATAATACAATAAAGACTCAAGCATTCTTTGTGTCAACAAGACCTGTTTTAACGAATCCAACAACATCTCCATTAACAGGTGGCTGGGGTGCACCTCACACATTCAGTGTTTATGTAAGAGATGATGATAATGATGTCAACAATGTCAGTTTATGGATAAGATGTGTTGGCGGCGGTTGTACTCCAACAAACTTTTGGTTGGCTAAAACATCTTTAATTTCAGCATCATCATCTCCACAACAAGTTCAATTTGTGAAAACAGATTTTACAGCTTTAGATATAGGCAACTGGGAATATTTCTTCAATTCAACAGATGGATTGAATTCAGCTAATACAAGCATCAACACATTTACTATAGACAAAGACACAATAAACATAACTCTAATAGATGGAGACAATGTTGTAATAAACAGAAGCACAACACAAACAGTTACATTAAGAGTAAAAGTTTTTGACGAAGATAGGAATGTAGCAATTTCCCCAGGCGAACCTGGTACAGGTTATTTCTATGTCACAACAGATCCAAACAATCCTAACAGCTATGTCATAGATAAAACATTATCATCAATAGAAGGCGGCAGTTATTTGACAGACACATTCCCAACACTTTCAAGATGTACATATGGAATTGGGCCGCAAAAATGGAAGGTTGAATTTGGATCTTACGCATACAAAACTACAAACAGTTCTGAATTTTCAATAAACATAACAACACACGAAATAGTTTTGCAAATAGTTGGACCAAACAATCAAACTTTCAGAAGAGTAATAGATCCAATACCATTGATAGCTTATGCAAGTGATGATTGTGGTGGCTTGATACAAGCAACAACATTCTTCAAAGCATATCCAGAATATTCATGGACAACATGCAATTCACCAACCGATAATTTGAATGGCACATACAACTGCACTTTATATTCTCCTCCAACAGCAGGTTTAACATATTATGATTTGGAATTCAACGCATCCAAGCAATATTATAACTCATCAAATACAGCTTACAAACAAGATTCATTTGTTCTTGTCACAAACCCAGAAATAACAGCATATGCTCCAACAACATCAGATTCTTTATTACCATATGGATGGTCTGAAACATGGAATTTCACCGCATCTGTAAGAGATGTCGATCAGAATGTTTACAATTTTGAAAAATTGAACATTAGCTTGTGGATTGATTTTGGCAGCGGTTATCAGTTAATAAACAGCACTTTATGCTCATCAACAGACAATCCAAATTGCGCAAGTTGGAAGACAATAACATTTTTGTACAATAAATTTTCATGCGGCGATATTGGAATAAAATCATATAAATGGAATGTAACAGATCAATGGGGCTACACAAATGAAACATCATCAACATTCACAATTGACAAAAGCGATGTAATAATAGAATTTGTTGACCAACCATCATCCATTTACAGGGCGAATTCAACAACAGGCAGATTCATATACAGAGTGTTAGATACAGATAACAGCAGTTATGTTAAAAACACATCAACAAATACTGCAATGTGGATAACAGTTGATGGCAGCAATTATGACAATGGAAGATTTGTGCAAATAAATTCAAGCGGTTATGCAAACTATGATTTTGATCCAAACTGCAATTATGGCTATGGAATGCAAAAATGGATAGCAGGTGTTTATGAGGACAGTTGCTATAAAAATAAAAATTTATCATTTACACCTCAATTTGAAGTTACAGCACAGCTGAGAAACAATATCTATCTACCAAGCTACAATAGCGTTTATAATGTAACAGATTTAATAACAATAAGATTCAATACAACAACTGAATGTCTATCTGAGGGTATAATAGCAAATGCTACACCAACTATTTCATTGAAATCTCCATTAGATTCATGGGAAACATGTTCGCCTGTTTACAACGAATACAATGGATGGTATAATTGCACCTGGAATTCAACTCACAAAAAAGAAGGATATTGGACAATAATGCTTAATAGCACAAAGACGCCGTATTTTGCATTTAATTCATCATTATATACAAACTGGTTCTGGCTTGAAAACTTGAATTCAACATATGACAATGTCAGCTTAACTCCAGGCATAGGAGGATGGAGCAGATTATATAATTATACAATAGACATAGATGATCCTGAAAGAGAAGATATAAATTGCAGCTTGTTCATAAGCAAAGACAATCAGTTGACATGGGAATACAAAGGAAGTTATTTGCTCCAAAATGGTTTAGGTACATGTTTTGTAACAGTTCATGACTTTGACTGCGATGATATAGGAAAAGGCATTTACTATAAATGGCAAATCGTTAACGGAGAGATTGCAAACGCATACAACACAACTGCGTATGCTGGCCCAAATATAACAGAATCAACTGTTCAGATACAATTGCATCAAGGAAACAACACATTTGTTAACAGATCATTCCAGACAAGACCTTTGATTGTAAGAATTTACGATACTGAAAATCAAAGTTATGTTTACAACGCCAATACAAGCTTTTGGATAACTTATGATTATTATAATTATACGCTTGTAAATCAATCAAAATCAGATCTATCAGGATATGCTCTATATAGCTTTTTACCAAATTGTATGTATATACCAGGTACACAAAAATGGATAGGTGGAGTTGAAAATGACAAATGCTACACTGACATAAACTCTACAGAATATTTAGTTCACGTAAATGGTACATTATTCAATAATATCATACAACCAAACGGACAGGAATTTTTGAGAGGAAGCAATGTTACTATCAAAGTAAATGTTTCAAGCGATTGTTCAAATGAAATAATGAATGAATCTGTTATGATCAACTTTACTAACATAAAAGACTCTACGCAATATTTATGCAATCCTATATTCAACGAAAATACAGGGCTTTACAATTGCACATTCAACACTTCATCATATGCTGCAAGATGGTGGAATGTCACAGCGTTTAGCGTCAAAACATTATACAATTTCAATTATACAACCAAATCAAATGCGTTTTGGGTAGAGACAAAACCAGAGTTAAACAATCCAACAGTTACAGCTTCTGGTGATGGCGGTTGGGGTGAAACATATATATTCACCGTCAATTTTACAGATGAAGATTTAGATCCAAATACATTAAGATTGTGGGTTAACAAATCAAGCGGATGGACTAATTCAAATACAACAACCATATCAGGCATAAACCAAACAGTGACATTCATTCAAGTAAACTTGTTCAGCTCAAGCGATTATATAAATTCATTGAACAATTTGACAAAGTATTATTTCAGAACACAGGATGAAGTCATACCAACAGAAAACGACACAGATCAGACTCAAGAACTTAATATAACATTGTATAAAGATGATGTGTACATAAATCACACTTATGGAAATTCAACTGTTGTTAACAGGACAGGCGGTAGTCTTTTCTTCAGAGTAAGAATGTGGGATACTGATAGAACACCATGGGATGATTTGCCATCAGGAAGCAGAGGTAGATTCTGGTTTACAAAGGATGGTTCAACATTTATCAACACTATAGATAAATTTGCAAACAGCAGTGGTGAAATAGCTCACTTACAGTCATTAGACTGCACATTCCAAGTCGGACCTCAATATTGGTTTGCTGAATTATACGGTAACACACCTTACAAAGATACAAATTCAAGTATTTTCAATTGGACAATCGTTACTGTTGGTTTGACAGCTAACATTACAAATCCAGATGGTATTTCAAGATTGAGAGGAATCGATGATATTGTGTTGCGTGCAAGAGTCACAGACGATTGCGGCGGCGTGCCAAACGCAACTATTGTATTTTATGTTCCATCAGAGAATTACGAATGTAATAATGTTTATTACGAAGGCAATGGATATTACAATTGCACTATACCATACTCTGCAACAGCTACATGGAATACTGGATGGCATGATGTAACAGTTGATGTTTCAAAGCAATATTACAATGGAACATTTGTAGAAAAGACAAATGCATTTTATTTGGCAACAAAACCAGAAATATTGCTAACACCGCCACCAACAGCAACACCTGAGCAAGATGGAGGATGGGGAGAAAATTGGTTGTTTACAGCAATTACACAAGATTTAGATGGCGATTATTACAACGTGTCACTATGGTTTAATTTGACAGGTAGCTGGCAGTTAGCTGATTCAACAATAGTTAGTGGTCCACAGCAAGTTGATTTTCCAGACAAAACATTTGCTTGTGAAAATATTGGTCAAAGGCAATTTATGTTCAAAGTGACAGATGTTTGGGGCTATTCAAATAATTATACGTCGCCGTTTAACATTGACAAAGACGATACAACAATTGAATATGTGGCAGGCGCTGGAACACAAGTTGATAGAGAATATAATGATTATGAGCTAATAAGAGTTCAAATAAGAGATTTTGATAGAGATGACTATCTAGTCGGACCTGGTATAAATGGTTCTGTATGGATAACAACCGATGGAGTTAACTATATTTTGAGTGCAACTAACACAACTGACTCTTCAAGCTATCTAAGCTATTACTTTAATCCAAATTGTACATATAATGTTGGTATACAAAAATGGAGAGCAGGTACATACAATGATGTTTGCTACAAAGATAACAATCCTGATTTTGGATTTACTATAGAGATAACAGGACAATTGAAAAATTATATATTGTCTCCATCATACAACACAACATTTGCTGTCGGAAATAATGTCAACACAACATTTGAAGTGCTAGATGAATGCTCAGTTCCTGTAAACCAATCAAACGGAAAAATAGAATTTAGATCACCTTCTGGATTATATGAGACATGCTCGCCATTGGCAGAAACAGGAAACATATACAATTGCACTTGGAATACAACTTTACATCAAGGTGGTTATTGGGATATAAGACTAAATTCATCAAAAACATATTATTATTCTAACAGCACATTGCTTGCACAGTGGTTGTATCTTTTCAACACACCACCTTATGTAGAAAACCTTTCGGTTACACCAACAGCAGAAGGTTGGGGTAGAACATTTACATTTAGCTTGGATGTAGATGATTTGCAGAAGGATAATGTTACATGCACTTTGCTATTATCAACAAACAACGGATTAACTTGGATGAATAAAGGCAACTCAACAGTTTATAATGGATATGGAAGATGTGAAGTTAATGTATCAACATTTGATTGTGGTGATATAGGAAATGACAACAGGTATATGTTTGAAGTTTATGACGGTACAAATACGTTTAACACAACAAACAACACAAATCTTGTGATCGAACCCAACGATGTTCAACTATATTACATTAGTGGAAATCAAAGCTATGTAAATAGAAGTGGTTCTCAATCAACAAATTTTGTCTTGCAAGTTTATGATTTGGATAGCAACTCATACCCATCAAATGTTAATATGTCTGTATATGTCACAGTTGATCAGTTAAGTTTTATAGAAAATTCAACGCCAAAAACAACATTCAATGGAACTTTGAATTATTCTTTCAATCCATCATGTACATTCAACAATCTTGGCTTGCAATATTGGAAAGTTGGTGCCAATAATAATATATGCTACAAAAACATAAACACAACCGAAAACTATACTGTTTACATAATAGGAGACATAATCAACAAATTGACAGGGCCAACAGGCGATAGCTATTTAAGAGGAGAGGAAAACGTTACATTTGCTTTGGAAGAGATTGACGATTGCTCTGCACCTGTTGAATATGCAGATATAATTTTGAATTTGACAAGTGAGTATGGAAATGTATATGGATGCGATCCAATAACAACTATAGGCGGCGGTATTTATTATTGCGAGAAAAACACTACAGGAATGAGGGCAAGATGGTATAATGTAACTATAAACGCGAGCCAGCAATACTACAATTCAAATACATCTTTGCATATCAATCCATTCTTTGTAAAGACAATGCCTGTTGTTCAAAATTTAACTATAACACCAGCGCAAGATTGGGGATGGGGTGAAAGATACACATTTACAGCAAATGTGACAGATGAAGATTTAGATGATGTCATTGTAAGTTTATATTACAAACCAATAGTTTTTGACGATTGGAACCAGATCAATTTCACACTTGTTCCATCACCATTAAATACAACAGTAACATTGACATATCAAGGATTTACATGTGCAGATCAGGATTATGAACAACAATTTGAAATAACAGCTTTGGATACAAGATCTTACTTGACTAACAGTTCATGGGTCGAACAATGGAATAAAACATTTAATTTAACAAAGGATGATGTCATGCTTACATTGGAAGCTGGCAATGGCGATGAGGTTTGGAGAAATGGAACTGACAGTAGAAGGTTGAGCGTAAGAGTTTATGACAGCGATAAAAACACTTATCCAGGAGCAGGTTACAACGGTATGTTCTGGGTAACAACTGATTATCTTTCATTTGATATTGGCAAACAAACAACAACAAACATTTCCAGTTACTTGAATTATTTATTCACCTCAGAAGCACCTCAACCTGAATGTGATTATTTAACAGGACCTCAAAAATGGGTAGCAGGAGTTTATGATGATGCTTGTTACAAAGACAAAAATTCAACAAATTACACTATAATAGTCAAGTCAGAATTGAGGCCACAAATAGATTATCCATATGGTCAAGGATTTATAAGACCAAATCCAGTTCCGTTTGTTGGTAGAGTGTATGATGATTGTGGTTTAGTTTCAGGTGCTACATCGACATGGACATCCTATATAGGAATAAATGAATATGGATGCTTTAACAAAACAGAAGCAAATGGATGGTACAATTGTACATGGGTTTCTACCAACAGGCCGTATGGTTATTATGATCTTCTGTTTACAGTAACAAAGAACTATTATGCATTAAATAGCAGCTTTAGAGATGACGCATACTTCTTAGGTACTTTGCCGTCATTAAGCAACCCAAGAATATTGAACAATCATTACAGAGGCGGTTGGGGCGAGACATATGATTTTGCAGTTAGAATAACAGATTTTGATCTTAACATAAACAATGTTTCTGTGTGGAAAAGCTTTGACGGTATTAACTGGACTTTGGTTGACTCAAAAAATGTTAGTAACGCTGTCAACCAGGATGTAATATTTTCAAAGAAATTCAATTGTAGCGACATGGGATTCAATTATTTCTATTTCACAACAGTCGATCAGTTCGGTTATTCGACAAACACGACTGTAATGAACTTTACACTTGAATACGATAATGTAACTTTATCTGTAGGCTTGTCAAATTCAACAGTTAGAAGAATTGGAAACAATTTAGCCTTGCTAAACTTTACAATATATGATTATGATTATGGAAGATATGCTCCTTTGGCTTCAGGAAAAGTCAACATTACACTAGATTATTTGAATTATTCTTACGTAATGAATTGCACAACAGATTCAACAGGTCAATGCTATGTCTATTACAACCCTGACTGCTCTTCTCTTGCAGGCATACAGCAATGGATAGGAAAAACAGATGACATGTGCTATGAATTTGTTCAGACAAACCCAATTCAGTTGACAGTGATAGCTCAGCTAAATACATCAATACAATCACCATACAACCAGCAAATATTGAACAGAAATCAAAATGCAAATCTTACAACGTATGTTTTTGATGAGTGCCTAGTTGCTATCAATGATTCGACTGTCAATTGGTACAATGAGACATTTTACAATATTGCAAATGGATATAGTACAATATGGCAAATACCAACTTTCTATCAATTAGGTCCAGAAACAATCTACGTTAACACAAGCAGAACATACTATGACAAAAACAGCAATTTCACAAATGTATACATTTATGGATGGAGCGGAGTTACAACAGAAAATCCATTGAATGCTTCGAATTATCTTGCAGGATTTTCAATTAATGTGAAATGCAAAGTGACAGATCAAAACACCACAAGTGATTTGCAAGGTTACACAGTTAATTTCTACAAAAATGGCACATTCCAGGATTCGCAAATAACAAACTCAGAGGGTGAGGCTGTATGGTTGTGGCAGACTTTGGCAGAAACACCAGGATGGTATAACATAACTTGTTCTATAAATGATAACAACGTGCTTTATTACAATGCGTCGAAACCGCAAGACGAAGTTCAAGTATTGATAAAAAGACCATTGATAATTCAAACAATACAAAAAGATTCGCCGTTTGTTTATAGAAACAATACTTTTGATCCGAATAATGTGAATATAACAGTTAAAGTTAGAGATTCCTTGGTCGGTGACGCTAATGGAGCTAATGTCACATTTTACAATTCAACAGCATTAATTGATTATTGCTTGACAAATTCAAGCGGTATTTGTAGCATAAACTTTAACCCAAGCGAAACAGTGACGCCAAACGTTTATACAATATATATTAACGCAACCAAAACAGGATTAGAAGATTCAGAAACAAATACAACGACAGTTGAAGTAAGAGGCAAACTTTATTTAAACATATCATCACCACAAAACAATAGTTTCTGGGCAAAAACAGATAATCTTGTTTTGTCTGCTTCAGTTGTCGATGAATCAAACCAACCCACTTCATCTAATGTAAGATGGTTTAATGAAACAGCTCTAGTTGCATCAGGAGAAAATGCAAACTGGCTTTTGCTTGAGCAGACAACTGGTAACCACACATTGACATCAAATGCAACAAGAGATTATTATGACAAAGCTGAACAAACATTAATAATAACCGTAAGCAGTTTAGCTGATGTTCAATGGATTTATCCAGAAGACGGAAGCATAATGCCATATCCTTTACCATTTAACACAGTGTGCAGAGTTGTTGATTCAAGCACAGGTGTTGGCATAGAAAACTATTTGGTTGATTTTTGGTATAACTATACTCCGGGATACATATACAATGGCACACTGCTTACAAATTCATCTGGTCATGCTACAAACACATTTGAGCCTGTACAAAAAGGAACTATAACATTTAGATGCAATATAACAAACGATTATGTCAAACTTTATACACCGAACATCCATGAAGCAATAGCAGTAATAACTGTTAGAGATACAAGGCCACCACAAATACATAATCAAACCATAAACCCAATTTATGGAATTGAAGCTAACTTGAATTATACAAACATATCAGCAGTTGTGATTGACGACATAGGCGTAAGCAGTGTATTTGCTAGAATAGGCATGCCTAACGGAACATTCATGAATTTGTCAATGACTCATATGGGTTCAAATCTTTATTCATTATTTTACTTAGCACCTATAGGCGGCATATATAATGTCACAATATTTTCAATCGATAATCCACCTGAAAATAATATCAATAGCACATTTGCCGGATATTTCTATGTCAATGGAAAGACAGATGGCATTGTTACTCAGCCTGATGAAATTCAAATAAATGGCATAACATGGGTTAACTCAGAGTCAGCAGAAATAACAATAAACTTCACAAACATTGGACCAGCTACAGCATATGGTGTTAATTTAACATTTACAGCAGATCCTTTGAACTCTCTAATATTCAATGAGACGATGCATCAATGTGGTGTTGTATACAATCAGAGCTCATGCATATTTGGCTTACTTGTCACAGTTCCAGCTGCAACACCGCCGTCTGTGCTAAAACTGATAACAGATGCTGTTTGGAGAAACCCTGATCAAAGTTTTGGCATAGATTCAGAAGACACAAACTTCATCATAATATCAAACAAAATCATAGACATAATTGAAGAAAATGTTACAGCAATAACACCACATGACAAGTTGACAGACATACCTAACATAAATGTAAGTTCAATAGGTAATGATTTGATAACAGACATTGCTATAACAACAGTAGGTGGCAACATTTCAACATTATGTCCTGAATGCCAGATAATCATAGTTCCAAATGAATGGGGATTACTTGAAGCAGGCGCAAGTTTTATTTCAGATTTAAAAGTTCAAGTTCCAAGAGCTCAACCACCAGGAACATATTGGACATATATAAGGGCAGCGTCACCAGAAACAGCACCTGATTTAATGCCTTTGTATATAACAGTTCCATTAAATGCCTCATGGCAAAGATCACCAGATAGTTTCGGCATAATATTAGCACCACCAAATACAACTGGTTATATAGGTGATATAACAACAACAAGTTTTGCAAACATAAGAATAATTTTCAACGCATACAAGCAACAGAACGCTTCACAATTATTCAATATTTATCCATCAGCTTTCAGTTTGGATAATGGTGCAGTAAGAAACGTCAGTGTCAACTATACAATTCCAGCTTCATATGTGTCAGCGCAAGGAATGTATTATGCCGAAATAATAATAACTAATACAACAGCCATGCCGCAAGAATACAAGACAAGCTTCTGGCTAAATGTGACAGACATACCGCCTATTATAAGCAACGTTAGCATCATGCCTCAAACATTTGAAATGATTTATGAAAATACAAATGTCTCAGCCATAATAACAGACAATTTTGCTGTATCTTATGCATTCATAAATGTAACATTGCCAAACGGATCTTCTATAGAGCAGACTATGCAAAAGTCAGGCAACTATTATTCAGCTATTTATTCCACAAACATTCATGGCTATCAAAACATAAGCATATGTGCAAATGATACGCAATCGTTAATGGCATGCACTAATTTCATACCAGTATTGGCTTCAGGTAAAACTCAAATCAATCAATCATTCAACGTATCAAAAATATATGTAGCCAACATAACATTATTTGAAGGCAAGCAATATGCAGTGAATGTTTCAACAAACAACATAGGAAATTCAAGAGCATTCAATGTTTCTGTCAACATAACATCACCGCAGAATCTTTCAACAAACATTAACAGCAGCTTTTATAGTTTGATATTGAAAGAGCAGTCATACTCAGATTTAGTTTTAGTTAATGTGTCGCCTGCGGCAAAACCAGGCACATACATGCTTAACTTTAGCAATTATTGGGTTAATCTGGACAATACAACTGACGAATCTTTAAGCCAGCTAGAATTTGAAGTTTTGTCAAATCCAAAATTGAATTTATCTTCAAATGTTACTGTATATGTTCCAGACGGAACTGAAAACAATGGCACTTTGACTATTCAATCAATAGGTAATGATGATGTTACAAACATAACATTTTCATGCTTGTCTGGAACAGTATGTCAAGATTTCAATGTTTCATTCATACCATCATTCATTGACAGGTTGAATGTATCAGACATAGCTTATGCAAACATTTCAGTCGCAGTACCTAGACAATATCCTTTAGGCACATACAACGGAACTATACAATTGAATGCAACAAACATTTCAATGAATGTGCCAATATATGTAATTGTACCAATGAATTTGTCTTGGACTCAATCGCCTATAGAAATATACAGAAATGTTTTAGGCGATTCTTATGGATATTACGGCGGCATTGATTTACAGAATACAGGCAACACTCCACTGCTTTTGAAAGTTGAAAAGACAGGAAATATATCATCATATCTATCATTGACAGAATCATACATTACAATCCCAATTGGAGCTGTCTATACAATTAAAATAAATTACACTGTGCCTAACATAGCTCAAATAAGCAACTTTACAGGTTATATAACAACAGGAAACACAACAGCAGATCAGCAAAAATCAACATTTGTCAGCTTACATGTTACACCATATTATGTTGACATAAAATATCCAACATCAACAAATCCAATAACAGGAATAACATTTGGCGACACTATATCTGCTAGAGTTAATGTCACATTCGGTCAAGTGCTTACAGATAATGTAACATTCTTTGTCAGAATTTTCAATGAATCATTTTCACAGCCAGTTGTAGTTGATTCTGCTATTTATTCAACTTCAGATCAATTATGGATAGTCAATTTCACAGCACCTATGCTTCCAGAAAATAGGGCATATGATTTAAATATAACAGCAAATGATACGTTTGATAATTTGATAAGAAGTGATGTAGAATATAGGTCTATAAACTATAGAGATTCAATACCACCTCAATTGACTTTGGTAGTGCCAGCTAAAGTTCCAGCTGGCTATGTTGCAACAGTTGATGGCATAGCATATGAAGAAGGCAATTTAAGAAATGTTTCAGCTGTCATAACATACCCAGACAACACAACACAACAAGTTTCATTTGTCTTTTTGAATAGGATTAATAATACGTATTATTATCAGTACAATATAACAAACACAACTTTACTAGGTGTTTATACAATTAATGCAACAGCTTGTGATTATTCAAATAATTGTGGAAATGCATCATCAGAATTCCAAATATATCCTGCAGCTCTATTTCACGGTTATTCAAAAGATTATGAGCACGCAGCAGAGCCTGTAACATTTGTTAATTTCACGTTATATCAGCCTGACACAATCCAAATGTTATTCAATATAACACCAAATATGGCTAACGGTTATTATAATGCTTTGATAGACGCAAGAAGATATGATTTGCAAGCATCAATTTTCAATTCAACAGTGCTTTCAAGAAATGTTGAAATAATAACTGATGTTTTTAACCCGATGATATTTGGTGACATACCTTCCGAAAGAGTAAGCATAGGCACATTGCAAGGACTATATGTTGAAACTGTGTTGAATACAACAAACACAAGCATAACATTTGATTACAACGATTATATGAGCAAGACAATTTGCAAGATGAATAATGATTGCAGGCCGGCAGCATTCTTTGAAGGATCATTAGCTTTATTCAGGTGCGATAATTGGGTAAGAAAAACAGGATGTTTAGGTTCATGGACAAGATTGACAACATCAATCAATTCTACACTACACATAGCTACTGCACAAGTATCTGGAAATATTTCAGGTGCATATGCACTAGCTCCATACATATGTGGTGATAGCACATGCGATCATGGTTATGGTGAATCAACATTTACATGTCCAGCTGATTGTCCATTACCACCACCAGTTACACTACCACCACAAGCAGGTGGAGGAGCAGCAGGAGGTGGTGGAGGCGGCGGTGGAGCTGGAGGAGCAGGAATAGGGGAGATAACAGTACCAGGTGTACCATTCTCAATTAAATCAACTTTATTATTTGTAACTTTGAAGCCTGGTGAGGAAGAGATACACTCAATTGAAATAACAAACAATGAAGAGAGTGAAAAGAAAGGAGAAATTAAAGTAGAAGGTTTTGCATGGGAGATGATAATGCTTGAAGAATCAAGCTTTACAGTTGCGCCTAAATCAACCAAAGTAATCAAAGTTAAAGTGTTTGCATTACCATCAAATCAGCCAGGAATATATACAGCTGACCTTGTTACAACAATTGGAGACAAGCAACATAGAACACCAATCACAATAAAAGTTGATTATGGACCAGAACCATTACTTGATGTAAAAGTTGAATCATTGACAAAATCAGTTCAACCAGGACATCAAGCCAAATTCCAAGTAACAGTTTTAAACATGGGTCAAACTGCAAAAGTTGAAGATATTGTTTTGAATTATACATTAAGAAATCTCAAGACAGAAGAAGTTATTACAAGATCACAAGAAACAGTTGCAGTTGAAGATGTTTTAACATTCATTAAAACATTTGATATACCAGAAAACACACCAACAGAAAGATATATATTAGAAGTAACAGCTTCATACTGGTATGGAAAGAAAGTTGCAAGGGCAGCAACAGCATTTGATGTTGTTTATCTTCCGGCACCATTAATAATATTGAAAGCTTTAGCAACGAGTTGGATAACTTATGCTGTTTTACTATTAATAGCTCCAGCAACCATAATTGGCTATAGAGCTTACAGATATTACACAACAATGAAGAAGATAAAAGCAAAGTACATATTCCCAGTTGATGTTAAGAAGCTACCACAACCAGGTCCAAACACAGTACTAGTTGGCAAGGTTGCCGAAACTGATATAAACGCTTATACAGACATAAACAAACTTGTTATGCACAGCCTAGCTGCGGGTGGTACAGGTTCAGGTAAAACAGTGTCAGCTATGGCGACTGCCGAAGAACTATTAAAGAGAGACATACCAGTAATTGTTTTCGATCCTACTGCACAATGGACTGGTTTCATAAGGCCTTGCAAGGATGAAGAAATGTTCAAGTTATATCCACAATTTGGCTTGAAGAGAGAGGATGCAAGAGGATTCAAAACAAACATAATAATAGTGAAAGATCCTAATATGAAGTTGAATTTGAAACAATACATGAAACCAGGAGAAATAACAGTCTTTGTAATGAATAAATTGTCTATGGCTGAGATAGATACGCTGATAAGAGCATCTATACAGGAAATATTCGACATGAACTTGCCAGAATCCAAACAGCTAAAGCTATTAATGGTTTATGATGAAGTTCATAGACTACTTCCAAAATACGGCGGTAAAGGTGGCTTTGTAGCTTTAGAAAGAGGTGCAAGAGAATTTAGAAAGTGGGGTATTGGTTTATTCATGATATCTCAAGTCCTTATGGATTTCAGAGGTGCTATTAGAGCTAACATCGGAACAGAAATACAGTTGAGAACAAAGTATGAAGGCGATATCAACAGAGTAAAGACAAAGTATGGTGCTGATTATGCAGCTAGAATAACAAAACTAACAACAGGTACAGGTTTAGTTCAGAACCCAGAATACAATGAAGGTAAACCATGGTTCTTATCATTTAGACCGCTATTGCATGATACGCACAGATTGACAGATGAGGAGTTGGCTGAATATGACGCTACTCAACAAAAGATAAATGAAGCAGATCAAAGAATAGAGAAGTTGAAAGCAAGAAAGATTGATACATACGATGTTGAATTGGAATTGAACATAGCAAAAGATAAAATGAAGCAAGGGATGTTCAAGATGGCTCAGACATATCTTGAATCAGTTGACAGCAGGCTAAAGGCTTTGGAAAGGAGGTAGAATTTCAAATTTAAAAAACAAAATAAATATATAGGTTGTTAAACTATGGCTGACCTGAATGAACTAATTGAACAGAAAAAAGAAATAGAGAATCTTCTTAAATCTCTTGAGGATGAGTATGGCAGAGCTCAGATAAGCGATAACACTTATAATGAAATAAAAAATAAAAACAAGGCAAAACTGGCAGCTATAGAAGCAGAGATACAAAAGTTAGGCGGCGAACCTGTGCAGATTCAGCCAGAAGTTGAGCAGCCTGCGCAAACTCAAACTTTGCAACAACCTCAGAGCCAATCTCAACCATCAGTGCAAGTGGCTAAGACAGCAGATACAGCAAAAATTAAATCAGAAGTAATATCTGAACTCAATAAAAAAATAGAGACAGAAATAAACAAGATAAATGTTGAAATGGAAAAAATAAAGGCATTTCTTGACGCTCAAAAAGATTTGAGGGTAGCTACGGACGAAAAATTACAAAGACTGACAGAAGGAATAGGCGAGTTAAGATCAATGATATTTCAAAAAGAAAGTGAAATTGACAAGATGAATGTTAAAGTGCAAAAAATAGAGGAGGTTTTCAATGATGTAAAGCCAGAGCAATATACAAGAGAGCTTCAAAAAAGAGATAAGGAATTAGCTAATCAAAATTTAAGGCTTGAAAAATTAGAAAAAGTCTCTTATGACATGGTTAAGGATGTTAATGAGATCAGAAATGTATTCAAAGAAATTGGAAGTGTTGAAAATCTTGTAAATGTCAGCAAGAGAATAAATGAAAAATTTGTGAAAATGGAAAACATGTTGAGAGATGTTGAAAAGATTTCTGAGAAAATTGAAAAATTGTTTGTAGAATTGAATAAAAAATTGGAAGAGTTTGAGGAATATAAAAATAAACAAATACAAATAGACGGTTTGTCAAAAGACTTGCTCAAAGCTGTTGATGATATAAATGTTAAAATCGGCAAATTGGCAACAGAAGAAGAACTATATAAAATGAAAGAGTTATTTACTTCATTCACAAAAGATTTGGAAGATGTCAAAAAATCAGTTTCTAGCGGAATACCATTTTTAGGCCCATTGCCAGAAGAGATACAGCAGTTGCAGAAGCAGAAGCAAGAAATAAGCACACTGTTGAGCAATATTGATGAACAATACAAAAACAGAGCGATAAAAGAACAAGATTACAAGAAAATCAGAGAAGCTAATTTGGAAAAACTTGCAAACATTGACAAACAAATAAGGGAAAGCATAGAAAGGATAAAAGGAGTTCAAACCCAACCAGTTGTTCAGCCTGTTATTCAAGCTCAGTCAGAACCCTTACCACAACCAACACCAGTTGAAGAAGATAAAAGTACAAAACTGCTGAATGATTTGAAAGAGTTGTATAAGAAGGGATTGATTAGTGAAAAAGCATATCAAAAAACGTCAAGAATGCTGGTGAAATAAGTGAAATTAAATCCAAAAATATGGAAAAGACTTTTTGATTTTGCACCAGACATTTATTACATACATGATGATAAAGGTACTTTTGTTTATGCTAACAGAATGGCTGAAAAAATCACTGGTTTATCGTCAAAAAAGTTGACATCAAAAAAATTCATAGAGTTAGGAATTTTCCCTGATTATGAGGTTGCAAAGATAGGTTGTCTTATCAAGTCTGTTTTGAATGGAAAGCAAATAGGCCCTGTTAATGTTGATGTAAAGAATACCAAAACTGGAAAGATAACAACAGTTGAAGTTATTGCTAAAAGATGCTATTGTAACATTAATAAAAAATTTTGTCTTGGGGGTTGCGCGAGATGTTACTAATAAAGTTAATGCAGAAAAAAAGTTAAAAGATTCTATAAGAAAATTAAAAGAATTAAATAAAGAAAAAAACATGTTTCTTTCGATTGCAGCGCATGAATTAAAAACACCAATGGCTGCCATAAAAGGTTTTACACAATTACTTAATAACGACGAATTAATTAAAGATAAAGAAAAAAGAAGTAAATATTTGAAAATAATTGAAAATGAAGTTGATAGACTGTCATTGCTTGTCACAGATTTACTTGATTTAACAAGAATAGATTTGGGAACTATTAAATTAATAATAGAAGATACAAATGTTTCTGAAATTTTGGACAGGGTTGAAAAAGAAATGCAGCAATTGGCTAAAGAGAAAAATTTACAGTTAAGTTATGAATGCAAAAAAGAGATAAAATTAAAAACAGACAAAGAAAAGCTTTACGAAATATTAATTAATCTTGTAAGTAATGCAATAAAATATACAGAAAAAGGTTTTGTCAAGATTGTTGCCGAAAAAGAAGGGAAACTGATCAAATTTTCTGTAATTGATACAGGAATAGGCATAGACAAAAAATATCGTAAGAAAATATTTGAAAGGTTTTTCCAAATAGATCCAACATATACAAGAGAAAACAAAGGCTATGGGTTGGGATTATCTGTTTGCAAAGAACTTGTTAACAAAATGGGAGGAAAAATATGGTTTGATAGCGAAGTTGGCAAAGGCACAACTTTTTATTTCACCTTACCAATAAATAGTAGAGTGAAAAGATGAAATTAAATCCAATAATATTATTTGTTTTAATAGGTTTAGCTGATATAGCTTTATATATAACAAAGCCATTTGGCGAAAACTTTTATATCATAGCAGACATTCTTCCAGTATTAAATTCATCTTTATTCTTTTTGTTTGCCTTTTTAGCTTATAAACCATACGGCTTCAACAGCATTCAAGGCAAATCTTTGTTTTTCATGTTTTTAGGTGCTTTATCATGGTTTTTAGGAGAGGCAACATGGTTTTTATATGAATTAAACGGTATAATGTCTCCTAATATATCAATAGCAGACTTTTTCTGGATTTTAGGCTACCCATTTTTTATTATAGGTCTTTTTAATTTGTTTAAAATTTCAAAATCAAAGATAACAACAACAAAAATTGTTTTTTCAACTACTATTACATTGTTTATTACAATATTTACATATATCCTTATTGAGTTTAGTTACAAGAATATTACATTGGTTGAAGAAATTTTAATTCTGAGCTATGTGTTTTTAGATGCTTTACTTCTTATAAAAACTTTTATTGTTGTTTCAAATATTCGCAAAAGTGAGTTTTTCAAACCTTGGAGTATAATTCTCTTGTCATTTTCGCTAATTTTGATAGCAGATATAATATATTATAACATTGTTGAAATTTATGAGACAGGTGAATGGATAGACTTGCTTTGGATTTTATCATATCTAAGCTTGGGTTATGGATTTTATTATCACTTAAAAACAACAAGAAAGATAATAAAATCTTAAACATATTTTTTGTATAACTTTGCAAATTTTTCTCTTGCAGCATCTTCGCCTACAAATTTTGCTAAAAAATAGATGCAATCTTCTAAAAATTCTTTTGGATATCTTTTTGGGTCAGAAAATTTATTTACCATTTCAGCTGCTTCATTGCCTACTGCTTGCTTTATTATGTTTTTAGCTTCTTTTGCTATGTCCATTCTTGTACCACCGTTTTTTATGTTGTAGACACTTAATGGCAAAATGACCATACTGAAAGTATCTAGGATTCCTAGCATTCAATCGTTTAATTTAAATTTAGGTTTATTTAAAATTATGTTTTGAGTAGAAATGACGAGAATAATGGTAGTAGACGACGAAGAAAGTATATTGATATTAGTTAAAGAAGTATTAGAGCAAGAAGGTTTTCAAGTAGATACAGCATCTGATGGAAAGGAATGCTTGAATAAATTAAAAACTGTAAAACCAGATTTGATAGTTTTGGACATGATGATGCCAGGAATGACAGGTAAAGATGTACTTGAGAAGATAAGAGAAAACCCAGAAACTAAAAAAATCAAAGTAATATTTTTGACAGTTGCTAGAATGTCTGAAGTAGGAAAAAAAGAAGTGGCTAAACTTGGTATATCAGACTATATAACAAAACCATTTGATAACAACGATCTAGTTGATAGAGTAAAAAAGGCTTTAAAATAAGGCGACATTCTTGAAGCCTGATATAACTTCAAGCGAAAAAGAATTGATTAAGAAAGCTTTAGCAATAGCTTCAAAAAACTCATTTTCTGCTTTATCTCAAACATTATCTAAAAAGATAAAGGCATTGAAAACAGATGTTGACATTTTATCGATAAAAGATTTGATAGAAACATTTTATCCTTACACAGAAAAACCCATTGCAACATGGGTAAAAGTGGAAAATAAACTTCAAAATACAATATTTGTTCTTTCAAGAGAAAATGACATTCTAAGGCTTGCTGATGTAGCGTTGCACAAAGAGTATGGCTTCTACAAGTCTTTAAGCGATGAAAATGTATCAGTTATAAAACAAATATGCGATTTGATTATAGGATATTTTATAGATGCAGAAATAAAGTTGTTCGCGGACAATTTTGAACAAAGTAAACCAGAATTATCCATAAATCCTGCCAGAGCTGTTGAATTTTTTGGATTTAAAGATGTATATAGTCAAAAATTCCTTGTATTAAGTACTGGCTTTTCTATAGAAAATAGTATAGAGTGTAAAATATTCTTGATTTTCAAAGCAAATGAAAAAAATGAAATAATCAAGCGCATAGAAGAAAATATTCATTTGATCAGCTGAAAAAGTATTTCATTATTCTATTTGCTATTTCTTTTGCCCTTTCTTCCTTTATGCCCCTTAAAATTATTTTGTTGTTTTTTGTGACAGAAATCTTACCTTCATTTATATCTATAATTGTCAGAAACCCAGAATCTGTAACTATTTTACCATTGAACTCTTTTTGTATGGCCTTTATAAGTAGCTTCCTGCTTATCTCTTTTTGTGGTATTATCTCAAATACAGAATCAGTTTTGCATGGTTTGAACAAAAAATAAACCTTCATGTAAATAAATAAGCAGTTTAAAATAATAATACATATAATTAATTGTGAGGAGAATAGCTTCTGATGATCAGATTAAAAATGCTTTAATGAAAAGCTTACAAAATTCTGTAAAAACTTTGAGCGAGCTTCACAGAATTGTTAGTAAAAGGCTATACCCTTATGCGGTTTCTTTAAAAAGATTAAAATTGGTAGCCTTGAAAACAAAAGAGATTGACATAAAAATAAAGAAGAGAGTTTTGAAAAGTAGATATGTAAAAAACTGCCCTGTATGTGGGAGTGAATTTGAGAAGAAATATGGCATAGATGTTTTTGGTAAAAAGAATCATGTTGGTTATGTTTGCAAAGAATGCAAATTTTCAATAGGATTAATGCTTGAAATTCCATATAGGTATATTTTTTCGAGAAAATAGAGAAAGTTTTATATACTTTACATTCAAATTAATTGAATTGATTTTTATTGGTACCAATATAGGTGATCATTATGACTGAATACCATGTTTCAAGAGGTAAACTGTACAACGGAAATCCAAATAAACCTTACACGTTTGGAGGAATTAAGGAAGTAAAAGCAATTATTGGCGATAATGCTGAAAAAATCAAAATTACATATTATCCAAATTCAACAGGAATAGTATGTCGTATAGTCAATAATTCATGCTATGAAGCTTTAGAAGATGGTGTTAAGGTTACCTTTTAATTAATTCAATTACTTTCTCAAAAACTTGTCTTTCATTCAAGTTTGTGTTATCTATAACTATATCAGCCATCTTTTTTTGAGTAGTATAATCAATACCATAATCCTTTTTCCATTCTTTTAGCTGCAGTTTTTCCCTTTGTTTCAAGGCTTTCAAAGCATCTTCAAATCTTATCCCATCCCTTTTTGCCGTTCTTCTTGCCCTTTCTTCTAAATCACATTCAATCCAAATCTTGTAATCAGCAATATCTTTAAGCATTAATATAGAAAGTTTGCCGCAAATTACAATATTACCTTTTTTTGCTAAATTAATCTGCATTTCATCTATTTTTTTATGAAAGTCTTTGTCAAGACCCTTTCCACTTTGAAAAACATCCATTACTCGCTCTGTTTCATTTCTCCCACTTGAATGACTTTTAAAATATTCGCCTGGAGAGAAATATTTCAACCCTAATTTTTCAGCAAGCATTTTAGCAAGAGTTGATGTGCCTGATCCAGCCAAACCTGAAATAGCAATAACAACCATTCAACCACCGCTTATTACTTTGAAAAGTTCAATAACATCCCCATCCTTCAATTTTTCATCTTCAGGAACTATTTTTCCATTAACTCTAACTATATAGTTTGACAGCACAATATCATGAGATTTGGCAAGATCTATAATAGTAGATTTTTTTGTATCAATTTTTCTAGCTTTTCCATCAACAACAAGCTTAATTTTCATAAAAAGAAATTAGTATGAATAGATAAAAATGTTCAAGTTCAGTTTGTTAAGGCAAATTTTTGGATTAATATTAATATTTGCGTCATGGATAGACCCTTTTCAACTAGGAGAAGAGTTTCAAATAGTTGCATTTATATTAGGGTTTGATATAATGACTATAATACCCAAAGTTATCATATTTGGTATAGATTATTTCTGGGATATATCTGGTTACGGATTATTTTTGCTTTTGCAACTAGCAGAAGACCTTGTTTTTCACTTTTTTACCATAGGTAGAATAATAGAACTTGTAGCAAAACCTACAATAGTTTTTCTAATAATTTTTGTAAACGGTTTTGGTTTTTGGCTCGCTTTGATAGTTGCACTTATAGATTTAATGCTCAATTTACAAAACAAGGCTATTTAATCAAACATAAAGCATTGTTTAATGCTGCTAGTGCTTCTATTAAACCAACAGAATATAAAAAAAGTCTATGTGAATATCTCTGCTTTTTCATATCATAAAATAGCAAAGCAGCACCTATTGTTGCTGTTAAACATATGCCAAATATAGTTCTATAAAGAAGATAAGTATCACCATATAAATACAACCCAAGTTTTGTTAACGGCCATGCTTCTTCCACTCCTTTATAAATACCAAAAAGTGTAGTCACTCCATCAGCTGCTATAGCTAGTGAGCTGTAAACAAAAGGTTTTAGTCTTTCCATATTTTTATAAAAATTAAATCAATTATTAAAGGATATATCATTTAAGCTGGAGTCGCCTAATCTGGTATGGCACAGGCCTGGAAAGCCTGCGGGCGCAAGCCCTTGCGTGTTCAAATCACGCCTCCAGCGTTAGAGGGTTTTTATGGTAAACGCTAATGAAGGCAAATTTAATCTTGCTGGTTTTATAATAGAAAATAAAACTATAGGAAGAATAATTTTAATAAAAAATTCTGGTGCTGACTTTGAAAAAACGCTAGATTTTGTTGAGCATAAAAACATAAAGATGATATGAAATGATTTTTAACAAAAGGGGCAGTAGTATAGCTTGGTCTAGTATTCCAGCTTGGGGTGCTGGCGACCCGAGTTCAAATCTCGGCTGCCCCATGGTGATGTCATGTTAAAAGATTATTTAGAAAGAAATGGTATATGGCATAGATTTATAGAGAAGCCTTTTGAAACTGGTCATACGATAGAATCGGCTTTATCTGTAAACTTAGATCCAGAAAGAGTCTCAAAATCTCTTGTTGTTCTTGATAGCAAAAACAATGCTTATGTTATTATAATTCCCGGCAATAAAAAACTGAATTTTACCAAAGTTAAAAAAACGTTTAACCTAAAAAAAGTTCATCTAGCCTTGCCAGAGAAAGCTAGAAACTATTCGGGTTATGATCCTGGAGAGACGCCGCCTCTAGCATATCTTAACATAAAATCAGTTGGCTTGGATAAAAACTTCTTAAAATATGATACAATATTTGGGGGAGGTGGCAATAGAAAACTTATAGTAGAATTGAAAGTTGAAGATGTGATAAGATTGAACAAAGCTATAGTAGACGATTTTTGTGATTAGCTGTTTATAACATCTAGAATATCTTGAAACTTTATAACACCTTCTCTTATAAGCTTTGGTGGATATGACGAGACGTCAACAATAGTTGATGGCTTGCCGATTTCGCACGGCCCTTTATCTATAACTAAATCTACTTTGTCTTTGACTTCTTTGTCTATATCTTCAACTTTTGTGGGGGGATTTTCTCCTGATAAATTGGCAGAAGTCGAGGTTATAGGTCTGTTAAAGTTTGTTATTAGTTTTAGCACAAATTCATTTTTAGGTATTCTTATACCAACTTTGATGCCGCCTTGATAGATATTTTCATCAATACTATCATCTTTTATGCTTAACACAAGCGACAGAGGACCAGGTAAGAATTTGCTAGCAAGCTTATCTGCATACTTGTTCCACCACACATACTTTTTTGCCATTTCTACACCAGAAAAAGCAATCAAAACAGGCTTGAATTTGTCTCTTCTTTTTATATCAAAAATCTTCTTTACAGCGTTTTTGTTTGTAGCATCTGCACCCAAACCATAAACTGTTTCTGTCGGATAAACTATTACACCGCCTGAATTAAGGATACGTATAGCTTTATTTATCAATATATCCTCGTTCATAATCCCTCAAAATTATCTCTTTTTTTTAACCTTTTTTAACTTATGCTCTGCAGGTTTTACTTTGGCCATTTGATCAACTAGTTTTTCTGCAGGAGTATGCAATATCTCTTCTATTTTGGCAGGTGTGAATCCTGACTCTTTTATCAATTCTTCAATATCAATCATTTCCTTTCTTATTTTAGCCAAGCTTTTGCATGCCTTGAACTTGTAAAATGCTGCTGTTTCTTCATCAACACCCCATCCAATGCTGTCAAATCTGTCTATTTCTTGAGTAAATTCCTTTAGCTTTGTTTTTGCTTTTGAGTATAGATCAAGCAAATCAAATATCTCAGAGCTGCTCAAGCTTATCTTTGACACAATTGTCTTTATTTCCTTTATCCTTCTTTCAATATCTTCTGCTTCGAGATCTATTTTTATACATAAATTTTCTAGAGTCATGTTTTTACTTGGTTCTGCTTCTGATTTTGGCATTAATGTCTCTAATGATGCTAACTCGCTTTCAATGCTAGAAATATCTGGTTTTGAAACTTCAACTTTTTCTTCAGTTTTTGGAAACTCTTCATCTTTTGGAGATTCCTCAATTTGCGGTAGCTGCTCTTCAACTGGTTGATTTTCTACAGGAGGTAATGTATAATCTGAATCCTCCTTTTTCTTTTTAAATAAGCCAAACATAATAATTTTATTCGTTTCCTACTTTAAATAAATTAGAGTTATTTTTGCTAGAATTCTTTAAACTCTGAATTGGTTAGAGCAATGGGTTTTTTTCCTATAAGAAAATCATTTTCTAGTCTGCAGCCACCTATACCAACTTCATAAACCCCAGGTTCCAATGTGACAATCATATTTTTTTTCAGTCTTTCATTTTTTGCTGATATAGACAAAGAAGGCGGATCGTGTACTTCTAAACCTATACCATGCCCTGCTGCATGCTTGAATTCAAATCCATGTTTATTTATTGTTTTTTCAGCAACTTTGAAAATCTCGTTGATTGACTGTCTATCTTTCATCATATCTTTACAATTACCATATGCATCTAAAACTGCTTCAACTATTGCTTTCTGTTTTTTATTCAAACTATCAACAGAAAAGGGCAGAGTAACATCAGAGCAATATCCTTTATATTTGACGCCAAAATCAATCAACCCCAAACCTTTTGATATTTTTTTGTTGCTAAAAGAAGGGTAAGGATGAATAAGAGCAGATCTATTTCCACTAACTATAATTGGATCAAATGAAAAACCATCGCCTTTTTTCTTTTCAATGACATCTTTTATTTCAAAAAATATTTCTTTTTCATTTCTAAATTTTGAGAATTGTGTTTCTATATGTTTTATGCATTTGTTTGCAATTTCACATGCTCTTTTAATATAGCTTATTTCTTTCTTGCTCTTTATAGCTCTGATTGATTGAACTTGCTCTGATATGCTTACAAGTTTGTATCCACGCAATGACTTTGCAATTGAATATGGCATTGATGAAAACAATATACCTATTTTCTTTGCTTTTGTTTTTTCTTTGATTATTTTTTTCAAATTATATTTATAATCCTTTAATTTGATGACGTCCAAACCACTTTCCTCTAACGCTCTTTCATAATCAATTGAGCTAGCTGCAATAAAACTTTTTTTACAAACAATCAAAAATGAAAAAGTAGGATTTTTAAAATCTGAAAAATAATCAAAATTTACATCTTTACTGTTTTCAGAGCTAAAAAATATGGCTGCATCTAACTTGCTTTGTTTCAATTTTTTATAAAGAATATCGATGTTCATTTCAAACCAACAGGCATTCCATTTTTCATTATCAATTTTCCATCAGCATAGACATTGCCTTGCCTGCCTTTCATTATTTTTATCATATCCTGATGACATGATGCTTTGTTTTTTCCTCCAAACCCTGGGCCTCTGTTGTTTCCTATAGCCACATGAATTGTGCCAAAGATTTTTTCATCAACTATTGTCTCACCTACAAATTGTGCTTTTGGGTTAGTGCCTATTGCAAACTCTGCTAGCCTATCCTTGTCGCCTGTATTGCTGTCCAAAAATTTCTGAAATATTTTTTTTCCATTTCCAGGAGCATTAAACCAAACTACTCTGCCTTTTTCAAACTTTAGCTCCAGATTTTTTATAAATCCATATCCGTGTATTGTCGTGTAATCAAATTTTATATATCCATTTCCTGATGTTTCAACAGGTGCATAATATACTTCACCGTCAGGTATATTCAACCCATTATCACCATTTCTTATATCATCTTCAGACATTATTCCATCAGCTACTTTTATCTTCCTACCTTTAATGCTAAGTGAAAAATCAGTGCCATCTTTTGCTGTTACTCTTATATTTTCAACACCTTCCAAAGCTTTTTTATAATAATCACATATTTTTTTCACTCTCGGTGTAAACGTTTCTTTTATTGAGTCAAAGAAAACTTTTTTGTATTTTTCAGGCGACACATAAAGCTGACTTTTCTTTCTCATGACAGGCCATCCAAACAAGCACCAGTTGACTTTGTTTTTATCTAGTATTTCCCTTATTTTCATTGTAGCTGGAGCACCTATTTTCAATTTATCTTCCAAACCAACAGTCCAATTTATATCCTCATCACCGCCTATGAAAATCCTAAAATCATATGCCTTTGCCATGGCTTTTGATGATTCAGGTAATTCTGCAGCCGTGTCAATCGGTATCATTTGTAGATGTTTTCTTGAATCAAATGTGTTTGTTGGTATATCAGCAACATGTGCACCTCTTTTCCAGCATTCTTCTTTCACATATTCAACAAATTTTATACATTCCTTATCGGTATTGGAATAGAGCAATCTAACTGTATGGCCAATTCTTTTTTTGACAAAGTATTTTCCCTTCCATTCGACAATTAAAGGACCGAAATCAGGATCTTTCAACTTTTCGACAATTTTCTTCTCTTTTTCATTCAATTTTTTTGCAGAAAATGATTTTAACTTTATAATTTTCTTAACAAAACTTGGATATAATTTCATTGCTTTTTTTATTCCAGGATTTTCTTTTGTGCCTATGCCCATTGAATTTACTACAAAATGCTTTGCCATAAATTTCAAATCTTTATCTTTCATAGCCATAACTATTAATTTTATTTTTGCTCTTATAAAAGTATAGAGCTCCGATAGCTCAACTTGGATAGAGCAGTGCCCTCCTAAGGCAAAGATTCTGGGTTCAAATCCCAGTCGGAGCATAAAATTTAGTATTTGCAGATACTACTATTTTTATGCAATCAATTAGAATAAGCAAAGCAAAAATTTCAGATTCTCAGTTGATTAGAAAACTTGAAAGGAATGTCTGGTCAGAGGATGTCGTTAGTAAATGGGATGCTTCAGCGTTTGCTAGATTTGGATATGTTTATGTTGCTAAACACAGAGGAAAGATAATAGGCTCGATAGTTGCATTTAAAACAAAAGACGATGAAATATTTGTCAATGATTGGGTAGTCCATAAAAAGTACAGACGTAAAAAAGTTGGACAAAAACTTTATGAAAGATTGATAAAAGATGTTAAGCAACCGATAATAACTTTTTTGGATGAGAAAAACACTTTTTTGCTAAAAACACATTTGAAATTAGGGTTTAAATTTGTAAAAAGAATCAAAGGTCCATACAATGTAAACGAATCATATAGGATTTTTGTAAGAAGAAAACCGAAGAAACGCAGATGATCATTTAAGGCACATTATTTTTCTTTATTTTTTCTGTCAACTTTTTCAATTCTTTCATTTCAACTCTATTCCCTGTGTGTGTTGTTATATATCCAGGATATTTGTCAAACCATACTTTTTCTTTTGTCCATATTTCTGTGAATTTTTTCTTCAATCCATGCAATGGATAAAGTTTTATATGCGCATGGTTTATCCCCATACCTTCAATGACGATTGCAACTCTTTTTACTTTCAATCCCTTTTCAAGAATTTTCACAACTTTTTTGACAGCAACCATATATTTTTTGTAAAATTCATCATCCATATCAAAAACATAAGAATCATAATGTTTTTTTGTTATAAGCAAAGTCATGCCTTTTGTATTTGGCATAACATCAAAATTGCTAAAAAGTCATTATCTTCCCAAATTTTCGCACTATCTTCAGATCCATTCACAATTCTGCAAAATATGCATTCTTCCATTTTTATAAAATGAATTATTCAGTTTAAAAATTTAATTTACAATTTTGTTTTATGCGTTACATGCTTTTTATTTTGGCATTATCTGATCTTTTTAGCGCATACTTTCTCATAAAAGGTATAACTCATCCATTGATAGTAGCATTTCTTTGGCTTCATTCAATAAAAGGCATAACATCTTTGATGGGAAGCTTTGCGTCTGGCTATTATTTTGATTGGATGGGTGTTACAGATGTTCTTGCTGCTTTGTTAATATTGCTTATGACTCTTCCTCTAGTTGGAGTTTTTTTTGCTAAAATTGCTTTTTATGTAGGTATTTTAATGGCAATCAAAGGAATATACAGCATGCTTTGGGTGTTTATCTAAACATTTTTAATACAAAAACACAAATACAATTTAATGATAAAAAAGATTTTGTTCATAATTTTGCTTTTACTATCTATAAATTCTTCTTATGCTTATTTTTGTTGTAGAGATATTGAAACAAATCAGCAAAGATGTTATTCTTCAGGAAATTGCTGCAACAATTATTGGTATCAAAATTGTAATGATTTTGAAGTTTGGGTAACTTCAACAAAATTTTGGATAGGTAAACAAACACCTGTAAATATTTATGTAAGAAACACAGGTGCTTATACATTTTCCTATCAAATAATAGATTATAGGGTTTTTGGAAATTCACAATTAGTTTTGATAGACCTTCCAGATTCTGATATTAAATTAGCACCATCAACAACAGGATATCTGCAGCCAAAAATACTATTACTTTCTCAGATAAGAGGTGATCCAATTCAAGTATCGTTTTGGATATCAAATGGATATGCAATAAAAAGAGTAGATATGTTTGTGACATCAGATGAAATGCTCAATTTAAACGAATTTAGTTTTGTGTTATTGTTTGTTTTGATGTTTTCTAGTGCGTTTTTGATTTATAGAAAAATTTAAATTATTTACTATTTGATAGTAACATATGAAATCTTTATTTAGAAGCATATCTTCAATGATATTGATCAATATATTGATTATACTATCAACAATAACTTTACATGAACTAGGTCATGCTTTATCAGGGAAATTATTAGGATGTGCTCAAGCAAAAGCTGTTATTTATGATACAGAATCGGCAAATCCTTACACAGAATTGGTTTGTTATGATAAAGTTGATAAGATGTATTTGTCAGGGTTAGCATTAACAACACTTTTTGGTATATCATTTTTGACCTTTGATGACAAGCCTAACAGATATCTATCAATAGTCATCATAGGATTTGGAATTTTTTTGTCATCTTTAGATGTATTTGACCTCACAGGATACAATTTTTTCAAGTATTTTTTCATGATTTTTGGATTGATAAGTTTTATTATAGGACAAATTCTATATGGGTTGGAAAAATCCTTAGAGTAATTGTCTAGCTTTTTCAATTTCAGCATCAGAGGGGCATATAATAACATATTCTGTCAAAATTTCCTCAGATCCTGGTATTTTTGTCTTGTATGACACCATACCTTCAATATTTTCAGGTATTATTCCATTAGCACGTTCTTGAGTCTCTTCTTGAGTGATTTCACCTATTCCATCAGGATGCAAACATAATCCGTCTTTTCTTGTAGAAAATTGTATTGCTACAACTCTTAAAGAATTACCATATTTTTCCACAACTTCTAGCTGTTTACGTGCATCTTCTGGTAATTCATACGGGATCTTTGATGCACCTATTGTGTAAACAACAAATCTTACATATAGCGGCATAAAAATAGTTTAATAAAACATATATTTAAATTTTACTATTTTATAGTAATAAATATAATATCAAAGTAAAATTAAACGATTTTCTGTAAAAATGCAAATCTTAAATTAAATTAACGACAAATATATTTCAATTGGTGAATATTTTGACTAGGGTAATAGGGGTAGTTTCTGGAAAAGGTGGTGTAGGCAAAACAACACTTGTTTCTAATTTAGGTGCAGCATTAGCATCAGTGTTTAAGATAAATGTTACAATTGTTGATTGTAATATAACCACATCCCATCTAGGATTATATTTGGGCATGTATTATTCCCCTGTTACAATAAACAAAGTTTTAACAGGCGAAGAACCAATAGAAAATTCAATGTATGAGCATTTTACAGGCATGAAAATAATACCTGCTTCTCTTTCTCTGAAAGATCTATCAGGCGTGGATATGTTTGCATTGAAAAACGCGATAAAAAATTTGTCAGGTAAAACAGACATTGTAATATTAGATTCTGCTCCAGGACTTGGTAGAGAAGCACTTTCTGCTATAAGAGCTTGCGATGAAGTTATTTTTGTAACTACACCATTTGTACCAGCTGTGATGGATATAGTAAAAATGAAGAGATTGATAGATGAATTAAATGTTAAAACAAATGGTATAGTTTTAAACATGGTTAAAAGAGAAAAATATGAATTGACAAAAGATGAAGTTGAAAAATTAGCAGAATTGCCTGTTATATCAATAATACCAGAAGATAAAAACGTTCCGAGAAGTTTGTCTGCAAAAGTACCTACTGTTGTTTTATATCCAAACTCGCCTGCTTCTAGGGAAATGAAATCATTGGCAGCAATGCTTATAGGAGAGTATTATGAAAAAACAGATCCATTCACAAGCATAATAAACAGGCTGAAATTCTGGTAAAACCTCATTAAATATTTATTTCAAGATATCAAAATTAGTTTTAAGTATTAGGTGTAACAATGTCTAAAAAAGCTACTCAAGCAGAGCCGCAACAAAAAACAGAAACAGAAGAGCAATTAAAGAAAAAAGTTGATAGTCTTGTTGATATAATTGAAGAGTTATCAAGCAATGTTGATAAGAACGGGCTACCTGAAGTTGAAAATTTAATAGACACTAAATTGAAAGAAATGAATGAAAAATTTGAGCTGAAATTTCAAGATATAAAAACAGTTCTTGATAATATAGAAAAAAAAGCAGGTAGAGGCAAAACAAAAGAAGAAATATCAAGTTTGGTTGATGAGTTCAAAAAAACATTGGAACCAAGATTAAACACAATAGAGGATAAATTAAAAGCATTAGACACACTTGAAACTATGAATGAAAACAAGGACGATAAAAAAGAAAAACAGCCAAATCAGAATTTGCAGCCAGGTCAGAATTATGAGATTGAATCAATAAAGAGAAATGTCTCTGAAATAAACCAATCTCTATCATCATTAAAAGATCAAATGGACACTATAAGAAACGGTGTAAAGGCTCAAGGGTTGCTTGATTCTTCTGATATTCAGAAATTAGAACATATTTTATCATCGCTTGATGAAATGATTCCTCAAAAAAATGTTATAGACAATTTCAGAATAACTTTCAGAGAAATCAATGATTTGAGAAATAAAATCAACGAATTCAAATCCGATATGCAGAGAGTCTTTGAAAAACAAAAAGAATATTATGATGAAATAGATTCTAGAATAGAAACTCTTGTAAAGTTTTTGAATGCTGTTATTGAGGAGAGAGACAGAAACTACAATGAATTAAGCAAGACAACTTCTGATACATATGTAAAGTCATTAAATCTGGAGAAATTGTCTCAAAATTTATATTCAGAGATGAGGGAAATAAAAGAATCTTTGAGAAGACAAAATGAAAAAATAAAGGAGCTTGAAGATACAACAAGAATGCTGGTTAAGTTTTCTGAAAAGGAATTCAAAGAGATCAACGACAATATAAGGAGATCTGCTCAAGAAAATAGTAGAAATTTCAAGGATATTTATGCTCATGTTGATAAATTGAACAGTTCAATGAATGGTAGCATTTCTAACATGAGTAAGAAAATTGATGAACAAATGAAATTGTTGGATAAAACAATTTATGAAGGGTTAGCAAAGAATAATGAGCTAATAAAAATAGTTGCAGAAGAGAAAAAAGGATTGGAAAAGGCAATTGATTATAGAAAGCAAAAAATAGTTAATATATTAAAGGAGTTGAGGAAGTAATGGACGACCTTGACATTTTAAGCAGCGCTTTGATTGAGTTAAAGAAAAAAATAGATGATCAGAACAAGGTAATAGAAAAACTGAATTTAGAAAAGCTAGATTTGTTAGAAAAATATAATTATTTAGTACAAAAAATTAACGACATTTCTTTAAAACAAAAAGAGAGTGAGAAGTATAACGACAATTTAAACAAAGATTTAGAAAAGTACAGAAAATTGCTGAATGATGTAGAAAAACTTATTGACATGAAATTTAGCGATCTTTCAAAGAAGATAGACGCAGAAAAGATCAAAGAAAAAATCAAAGATTTAGAAGATCTAAAAGACACAGACAAGAAAATAACTGATATAGCAAATTTTCAGAAACTATTGGAGAAGAAAATAGAAAATAATTATGCTTTAATTAAAGATTTTGAAAAGAACGTTCAATCAATAATAAAACAAGAAGATAAAAAACAAAATTCTAAAGCATCAGAAATAGCAAAAGAATATTTTGATAAATTAACTCAAAATCTTTCTGAATTAAAGAGCGACTTGAAAGATCAAAAATCACAATTATCTCAAGTTTTGAAGGAAAATGAAAAATTGAAACAAATGAATTCAACAAGATTCGAAGCTTTAATGAAAACAGATATGGCATTAAATCAGATTTTAAAGAAATATGAAAACTATATTTTAGAGCTTGATAAAAAAGTTGATGATAAAATAAAAATAATAAACGATCATATAAAATCTTACGAGACTAATTTAAACAAAGTAATTGAAGATGAAAAAGATCAAAACAATATATTAAAGTCAAACATAGAGAAGATAAGTCAAGAGATAAAAGATCTGAAATCTAAGCTCAAGCAAGGTAAAGATATAGAAGAAAATTATATCAACAAATTAAAAAGCGATTTAGAAAATAAAATCAAACTCGACATTTCCCAGATCAAGAATGATATAAACGATTTGTCATCAAAAATAAAGCAGAGCCAATCATCCCAAGATGACTATATCAACAAATTAAAAAGCGATTTAGAAAATAAAATCAAACTCGACATTTCTAGTTTAAAGGAGAACATGATTACTGAGATTTCTAATGAGAAAAATGATATTTCAAATAATTTGGATAAAATAAAATTACTAGAAAAAAAATATTATGATATTGAAAAATATTATAAAACATTAAACGAAGAGATTGCAACTTCACATAAAAAGCTTATGGATGAAGCTAGAAAAATTTCAAAGAAAGAAATAGAATCGTCAACAGAATCACTTTCAAATGAAAATAAAATTATAAACCAGAAACTTAAACAAATGGAGATAAGTTTCAATTTAATGGTAAAAGATTCTAATAATTTTTATGATTCAATGAAAAAAGATATTAATTATATAAGAGATTTTGTTTTTTCTGTAGACAATTCTGTTAAAGACGAAATTGAAAAGAGATTAATTGTTCAGGATAAATTAAGCGATTTGGCTTCAAACTTCAGCAGACTTATGGATGATATAGATAATTTTAAACTTAATGTTGAAGATAGAATAAGAAAAAATATTGATGAAATATCTTCTTTGGAAAAATCAATTTCGAAAAATCAAAAAGAACTTTATAACTATGTTAATTCGGAACAAACAAAACTGTTCGACTTTACAGATAAAAAATTCAAAGAAATTAGTAAGAAAATTGATGATTTGAATAAAGAAAGAAATTTAAAAGAAGAGAAGAGAATAGAGAAATTGAACATGTTGTTAAAAGAATTATACCAGGCAAAATCGTCAATTGAAACAAAAATTGATGTACTTTCATCTTACATTAACAAATTCAATGAAATTAAGAACTCATTTATGAAGGAAATTTCATCTGAAACAAGACATATCGTTAAAGATATTGAAAGTAAACAGAAGATTCATGATAATAAAATACTTTTGGCAGATAGAGATATAAAAGAAATGGAGAAGAGAATTGATAAATTGGAGAGAACTATATTAGAACTTTCTAAACAAGTAGAGATATGGAAAGAGAGATATAAACTTCAGCTTGGTAGAATAGCAGAAGAAGTTGATTTAGAATGAATTTTGTAAACAAAACAGTTAAGGGTATTAATAAAATAAAAAAAGAGAGAGACGAATGGATGAAAAAATATCAGGATTTAGTTAACCATTATGCTACTTCAATACAAACTGCAATTAACGAGGCTAAGAATGCAGAAAATATTGTAAAAGATGATAAAAAAGAACATGAAAAAATCCAACAAAGATTGGATGAAATATCGTCGTTTGTTGAAGATTTTTATAAAACAGCAAGCAAGAAGATTGAACAAATAGAAAAATTTGACAAGGAATTGGATTATAGCAAAAAAGAAATATTTTCAAAACTTGAAACGCAGGTAAAGGTAAATGAAGATATGCATTATGATATACGTCTTTTAAAGGAAAGAATAAAAAAAATTGAAGAAATCCAGGATAGACAGGAAAAACTAATAAAGGAAATGAATGACTCCATAAAAGAATTCAAGAATTATGTTGTTTTACACATAAACTCTGCGAATATAGAGTATGAAAAAAGGTTTGAAAAGTTTAAGGAAAGATATGAGGATTCTATGCAAATTTCCAATGAATTGAGGAGAGATGCAAAAAAATTAAACAGTTTTGCACAGATTCTTGAGAATTTTCACAAAAGAATAAAGAATATAGAATTAAAAATAGACAAAATTGAAAATATGTTGTCTGCAAATGAGAAGAGAATAGATATTGTTAGGAGAGAAAAGGAAGTTATAAATGATAGGATATATGATGTGAAGGAAGATATAAGTTTAAAACTGAAAGAAATAGAAGATCTTGTTTATATGTTAGAAGAAGATATAAAAGAAATAAAAAAATCTAGATAAAGGACCATCTTTTTATTGGAATCAACTCTCTTTCTTTTCTTTTTTTCTTATAAATTATAAACAGCAGCAAAGCTAACGCAGTTGTTATAAAAAATATTATAAGGTAATTGTAGCTGACAGTCGGCAATTGAATTTTTTTTGAGTATTTTTCTGCTTTTGAAATTTCTATTATAGTTTTTTCTATATTATCTTTTACTATGTCTATCTGTTCAATGCATTCTTTAAACCAACCTAACTTGTAATAGTCTTTAGCATCATCAATCGATTTTTTAGCTTCATCTAAATATTGTTTTGCTATTGTAACATTCTTTTCTTTCTCTATTATATTGATTTCATTTTCAAGTTTTTTAATTAAATCAGAATAATAATTCAAAAGTTCTTTTGCCTTTTCTTTCAAACTTAAAACATTTACTCTTACATTTATAGTATCATTGAACTTGATTTGGTTTGAGACAGCTTTTACATCAACTTTATATTCACCTTCTGGTAACCACAAAGGAGCTTTGATTATTCCAACAAATATTGATGTTTCGCCTGGTTTTAGAATATCCACTTTTTCCGGATAAATTATTCTTGCATCCAAATCTTTTGATATCAAAATAGCATATATACCAGTTAAATCAGAATCACCAAAATTGCTTATTTTTATAGGAACAACATACTCTTGATCTTGTGTTATGTTTATGTTTTTTTGAAATTCTACATCTATTTTATATCCAGGGCTGAACTGGGATATGCCTGATAATTGATTGACAGGAAATTTCTCAGGTATTGTTTCAGGTGCTCTTGTTACAAGAACACTAAAGTTATGTTGCTTGTATTTATCAGCAAAATATGTTTTTGCTATTATAAAATGAACTCCAGGACTGTTCATAATCCATGAAAATATAAAAACATTCCTGCTACCAGGATTAACATAGCTGTATTTTGTCTGGTTGAATTTTGCTATGTAAAATCCATCTTCGTTCAAAACATCTATTTCCTGCCATATATCTAATGTTGTACTCCCACAATTTACGATCTCCAAAGTCATATTTATTTGACTTCTTTGCATTACTATTTGTTCTGGCGATTTTATTACATACACACAAACGTCATCATATGCACTATTGCTTAAAAATATCTCGACAACATCTGATATTAAACCAGTGATTTTATTAAAGAAAATTTTAACTAATGCGACTAGAACTATTAAAATTATCAAAAAAACTATTCTTTTCATCATTAAAAATTATTTATAAAAACGAGATTTTAACCTTTATTTAAAGACTATAAATGCGGCAATTATTATAGTTATTATTATCAAAGTAGTTATAACTATGTCTCTATCAATTTTTAACACACTTTCATTATCTTCATTGACTATGTTTGAAGGAACTTTGCCGATGACATTAATTTTTATATTGTTTATTCTTTCCTCTGAAACAGATATACCATTTTTATCGTTTTGAGTTGTTATTTTAATCTTTACACTATAATTTCCATATTTAATGTTTTCATTCAATTTTAATGCGACTACTACATTACAAGCATGTTTGTAATCATTGTTTATATATACATAACTTTTGCAATTTTCATTAATTTGAAAAACACTCTGATTTAATACAACATATATATCTTCAGGCTTTTCATATACATCAACATGAATTTTTGAATTTTCTTCACCCCAAATTAAAAATTTATAATATATAGACTCGCCAGGATTGGCTTCAAAATAGTTGCTATCTTCAAGTATTCCTAAAGCGCTCACTTCTGAAAATATAAGTATAGTGATTAATGCGAAAATTTTCAACATCATTCACCTGTTTCATTTGCCATTATTGTTATATTACCAAAATATCTTCCAGCATAAACGATTGGTGAGTCAATCCAGTAAAATGTTGTAATTATATCATTTTCTTTCACGTTTTTCTTGAGTAGGCTAAAATCATTTTTCATTCTAAATGAATTTGAATAATTCCTTTCTAAGCTCCATGAAATGTTTTCTGCTTTTATTATACTAGATCCATAAATATCAGTACTTTTTATCCATACATCGCTGTTACAGCTACCACTTGACAATGTTATATTATATATAGCATCTGAATTGCCTAAAGCTTCATTTCCAAAAGTATTTGGAAAAATTTCACCAAACTCTATTTCATGCCAACTTAAATATATATCAATTGCACATTCATATATTGTCAAGCTCACATTTTCTGTATGATTTTTTAATTCACTTGACATAAATAAAACACCTATTGAGATACTTTCTTGAATATTACCAGTAGCATTCACAACCCATGTAATATTACAAAAATCATCTTTTGCAAGACTATTACAGTATTTTGTTGAATGAGGAGATGGTTCATTAATAAAGAGGGGCGAGTCACCATAAATCTCGCTTATAGGTGTATCTGGATAATTGGAAGTTACGTTGTACATTATTGTTGCATTGATATCACCACAATTATCTTCTCTGCAAAAAACAGTAGCATTTACAAAAAAAGTTTTGTTTTGAGCCACATTAAAATTTCCAGGAGGTTTTACTAATTTAACCTCAAGATAAGCCGATGATGTTGTATTGAATTCAAATGGACTTAAAACAGCACTGTTATTCCAATTACCCTTTTTGTCGCTTGCGTTTACAAACCATTTTATATTGCAATTTTTTGTTTCATTTATAATAGCAGTAAAATTGGACCATCCGTTTGAATTGAAACTATTCAAAGGAGTTACATTTACAAAGTATCCTGTACAATTGTCTAACCAGCCTTGCCATTGTCCATCTGTTAAATTTATGTTGTCCTGCCATAATAAAGAAAATAAAACGGCTTTACCTGCTATTGTGGAATTTGTCTGGTTTAAATAATATCTAGGAGGTGTAAAGTCTTCTGAAAAATTTGCCAATAAAAAAATACTATCAACATATAGAAACGCATTGGGCATACCGTCGTTATCCTCTCCTCTAATTCTTATTAATATGTTATTAAACTGCGTCACGTTGATGTGAGATATGTTGCAATAGCTTTTTGTTGGTAATGAAGATGCAATTAAACTTTGACAATTTATCCATTCACTTCCATTCCAATAATCAATATTTATATTGTTAGCACCAAAATCTACATCTGTGTACCACTCTATTACTGCAAGAGATTCTTTAATTTCTTTATCTATATTAATATCATTATCCCACAAATTTACTTCTATCCATCCAAAAGGGAATGTCATTATATCTATTGATTCAAAGATATTATCAGTTTTATTTATTCTTTCAACATCACAATCACCATCAGAATCTGTACAGTATATTGGTGTTCTCCTAAATTGAATGTAAAAACTCATCATATTAGTTGAATTTTGCTTTCCAGTAGTGTCATTAAAGTGAATTCTCCATGACACAAAGCCAGATGTTAAATTGGAAAAAATGAAACTTGCATTTGTCCATGTATTTCCAACACCATTTAAATTAATGAAGCTGTAATTTTGCCATAAGCCACTGTGATTTGTTTCAAGCCATGCATGCGAAAGGCCTATATCGTCAAATAATTCTGCACTTAAATTTATACTTTGATCAGAGTATATGTAATCACTGCTAGAAAATTGACTTCTCCATAAAGGCGGTGATGAATAATTCAATTTAAGTACAATACTATCTACATATAAAAATGCATTTGGCATTCCATCTAGATCATTTCCTCTAATCCTTGTTTTTAAATTAAGTATTTTTTGTTTTTCAAGTGATGTTATGTTGCATTCATTCTCTTGTATAATATTTGTTTCTGTCATGCTTTGTGTGCAACTTATCCATTCACTTCCATTCCAATAATCAATATATATGTTGCTGGCGCCATAACCAACATCACTGTACCATGTTACCAGTATAACACCGTCATCTATTTCTTCTTGATCTTCAAGACTGATATTAAAATCAGCTTGTATAAAACCAAATGGATATGTAAGTATATCAACAGCTTCAAAACTACTGTCACTTTCGTTAATCAATGCTATATTACAATCGCCATCTGAATCAATGCAGCTATAAGGTGAAAACGCTTTTACACAACTTAAGCTTAATAAAAAGGCCAAAAATACATAATTGGTTAATTTTGACATCTATTATTATATTTTCATTAAACTTTTTATTTTGAATTAAAAAGAATCAGATAAATATTTTTATTTATAATAAATTTAAAGGTATTTTCTATGAATTTAAAAAAGATGGTTACTATAATTCTGTTTTTAATACCCATATCTTACTCAATAAGCATAATAGGCTTTGATGATACGGAAAACTCATTTTTTATTGAAGCAGATAATATAAGAAATGCTGTTTTTGAAATTGACGGATATAACTACACCGCTGGCAAAATAGACAATCGTTATTATGTTTTTTTGAACGACTTGAAAGGTGATAAAAACTATAGCTGGTATATAGAAGACGTTAATAAAAGCTTTAAGATAGATGGACTCTACAACGACACTAAAATTAAAAAGTTTAGAGAAAGAGGGATTAAAGCAGATTTTTCCGAAGGTGTGTATAGATTATCTATAGATAAATCAACCAAAAAAGTGGAAATAGAGTCTGAAGAAGTTACAGGAGATGAAAATATAGAGGTATTCGATAATTTTAATGTTAATGATTTTGCCTCTATAAATAAAATTCAAGTAAGGGACATGATTTGGGTTGAGGCAAACGATTTTGAAAATTGCAATGGAAAGATTTATCTCCCAAGCGTATATAACAAAGTCTTTTATTGCGAAGGTGATATGAATAATCCTTATTGTTATTTTATTGACAAATGCGGTGTAGAACCTTGCTTTAAAATAGAAAATTCATCAACAGTGATTTATCTTGACCATTTTTCTGGAGGCGGCGGAGGCGATCCTGTCTTGCAATTCAATCAGACTCAAACAGCAAATTTAACAGGAAATGCATCAACATTGAATCAAGAAGCAATAGATTCATATCTAAATTTTAACGATGGATTGACATGGGATGTCAGCGAATCATCTTATGAAAAAAAATGGATATCTGAAAATCAACTTTCAAGCACTTTGCAGTTAAAACAAATATCCAGAGAGCAAAAAACAGTTGAATATTATATTTATCAGGGCATGACACAGCAAGCAGCAAACACAGATTTGAATGGTACCTTTACAATTTACATTCCTGAAAAAAATCCTCAGATAAAAAGTGCTTATGTTGAAGTTAGAAACATTGTTTATAACACACAGATCACTGCTGGGCAGACGATAATAATTTGGAATGGAACTCAAAATACAACTCTTTTAACAACAAACACAGGATTTGCTGCAACAGGAGAGCAAATGGTTTATGTAATAACCGCAAATGCTACACCTGCTTTGGATTTTATAAGCTCTTCAGGTCAGTATACATTTACTTTGTATACAAGATTAAATGCCATAAGACAAGGAGAATCTGCAAAACTTGTTTTAACATATGAATATGATTCTGACTCACCAAGACAAATTAAGACAGTCAAATTTTTTGTAGGTCAATTAACATCACCTTTAGCTGTCGGATCATCAACAAATTTTCAAATATCGCCATTAAACTTGCCTGAAAAGAATGTTCAAATAAGGGATAGTTTTTTTGAGACTTTTATTCATTTGCAGCCCGGTGGGACTGTTGACGAAGGTATAAACATTAACTTGGATGGGGTTAACGCTATATCAGGCACACCAATAGACAATGCTGGTGCAACAACTATTGATTATATGTTCTTATACAAAAACATCTTTGATACAAATACTGCGCACACATTCAATTTTCAGCCAACAGCGGGATATGCTGTTCATGCTGTAGGTACAGAGTTGACATTAACATATGAATATGATGCAGATTCGCCATATCAACTTAAAACAGTGAAATATCTTATGGGTCAAAACCCTAATATTTATACAACAGCAAACACTTTTAGTTTTTCAAGAATAATAGACATACCAAATTCCTCAAGTATAATTTCAGCCTACAACAAAGTAAGGTTTTCCATAGCATATGGAAGTGGCACGGGCACAGCAGCTTATACAACAACTATTGGCGTCAATTCTTCTGTTCAAGGCCAGAGTCAGCCACAAGCTTCATACACATTGGGCTTGAGGGATGAGCAAGTGAGTGTATCAACTATTTTGTATAATGCGTCTGGTTTGTACAATATTGCTGATGGATCAAATGTTATATGCACAATATATAGTAGCGCAACAAACACAAGCTTTTATACTTCATCCAAAGGTTGTGAGTTGACATTGACTTATTTGCACTCTTTGCCAAGCAGAATAAAAACAGTGAGTTATTTTGGAGATCAAACTTTCAAGAGTGCTTTGAACTTGTCTGCATTGCTAAACTTTTCATTTTATTTACCTGAAGAAAATTCTAAAATCAAACAATCATACATTGACATAAAAGGATTTACAGGATATACAACAGCTGCAAATATTTTGTTAAACTCTAGCATAAATTTCCCAGGGAGAGTGATTCAATCATGCTATTTTAGAAACACAGGAGAAAATAGATATGACACTTGTTGGGATGATGTTACCGACAATGTGACTTTATCAGGAAACTATCAAATAATAGCTGGTTCTGGTACAGCAGCCACAGTAACAAGATGGTATAGTGCTTTGACATATTTCACATATAATTATACAGGATCTTTAGAGAAAAACACAACTTGGCATCAATATAGTTTTTCAGGTGAAGATTATAGCTCTGCAAGTTCTGTTTCAGCCATAGTTGGTATATCTTTTTATAATCCATCTGCTTCAAATTCAACTTTCAACAGCAATAACAGACCTGACATAGAAGTTTCATTTTGGAATGGTACAGATTTTACAACCAGCAGCTACTGCAACTTATATCAGTTAGGCGATGCTCCATATCAAGGCGATTACAATTGCACAATAAAATCATTAGATGTTTCTATATTAGACGCTTGGAGATTTTCTTCAAACAGAACAATTAGAATAAGAGGTGTATGGTTTGATGACTCTGATTATTATTCAGATGAAATAAACATATCATCTATATATGTTGAAATAAACAGGACATTCTATAGGCTTTCCATAGAGCATAATTCTTCTTTATCTTTTCCTGGCTCGCTTATAAGCATAAACGCGTCAATAAACTTTTCTTCATCAACAGGTGGTATTTACAACATGTCAATTTATAATTTTGCTGAAAGTAGGTGGGATTCTAGTTTTTGCCAGAATATTTCAGCATCACAAAACAACTTCTATGTGATTTCATGCAATGTCACTTCTAATCCAAACTATTATGTTTCTAGCGGAATAGCTAGAATAAGGATTGAATCCACTTCAGATGACGTTTACAGCACATTGAGGGAAGATTATGTTCAGTTTTATACAAATTCCATGGAAACAATGCCACCTCAAATATTTTTACATTACCCTGAAAATCAAGCTAGATTTTCTATTCAAGACATTGAATTCAATTTTACTGTTAGTGATGATTATACACAACAAATGACATGTGATTTATATTTGGATGGCGAAAACACTAGCACCACACAAGCAAACAACGACACTGTTTCTTCTTTTTCTTTGACAAACATACCTTTTGGAAATCACACATGGTTTGTTAATTGTAGTGATGGTGAGGTTTACAACTCAAGCGAGCAAAGATTTTTCAATATAGGAACGCCGCCATATGTTAAAATAGAGCATCCTATTTTTGAAAGTTTTGATGAGCACTACACAGTTCCTATAATTGCAAACATAACAGACCCAGATGGAATAAAATCAGCCTATGCAAAAATTCTGACACCAAACCAATCTTTAATATTCATAGATTTTACAAAAACTCAGCAGAATGATCAATTCAGCAACAACATTGAGTGGAAGAAAGAAGGCGATAACTTTGACGGTAGAGAGTGTGTTTTTAACATAAACCAGGATTATGCTGGTAAAGCCTTTACAGGATTAAGTGGCAGTGGCCAGCCAAACACACAAATCAACGGATTTTTGTGCTCAGCCATTTCAAAATCAGTTTTATACAGAGATTTTGACATCAATATTTCATTTGAGGTTTTGCAAGAGCAAGGAAATGATTACGCAATCAACTTTCAGATAATGGAAAATCCGTCTTCATTGTATGCATCAAAGTTGGCATTCATTTCTTTGTCAAAATGGACTGGCTATGATAGAGTTTATGAAGTATACGTAAATGATGGAAGCACAGAAGGATATTTATCTTCAAGACCGACAAATGATACAGAAGGTAAATTCAGAATAAAAAGAACAGGCAACAATTTTGAATTTTACACGTGGAATTCAAGCTCGTGGGTTTTGGAAGCATCTTCAACATTAAATTTTCTTGAGACTGTCTACATAGCATTTGAATCAGAAACATCATATCCGTCTTGGGGAGTTTTAAACGCCACATGGGATGATTTTGGTGTATTGTCTTCAAACTTTTCTGTTGCTTTTTTCAATTCAACAGAGATAAATGGTGAATATGAAGCAAATGTTGTTGCAATAGACATTTATGACGCTGTAAATGATACTGAAAAAACAAACTTTACAATTCAGTTTTCAAACGACCGACCTTCAGTACCGTTTATTATAAAACCAACTCCAAATGAGATAGTTAGCGGTGTATATGAGATAATTTGGTCTAATGTTTTTGATTATGAAAATGACAATCTTAGATATAATATTACATTATTAAATTCTGATTATACATATAATCAAACAATAGTTGAAAATTACGGCAATTCCACAACAACTTCATATTTATGGAATACTTTGCCTTTTGCAGAAGGAAATTATTCTATTAGAATAGTCGTTTATGAAAATGAAACTTTAGAAATGTACAACAACAGCTTCACTCTGCCAGGAATTTTTGTAATAAACAAACCTCCGTCTGTTATAATAAATTCGCCAAAAAATGATAGTTATTGCGGCCAATGTGTCCCAATATCAATAAACGCCACTGATCCTAATGGCATAGATAAAGCTATAGCTGAAATAACTTTGCCTAATGGCACTGTAGAGAATTTATATTTAGATTATGCAATTTCAGACGATAGTTTTGATGAGGGAAATAACTGGTTTTTGGAACAAACTATTGATGAACAGCAAAACTGTACTTCATATGTTGATGGAAAGGCGTTTTTATCAATCCAAGGAAACGGAACATCTTTAACAAATACTGTTTGTACATTAATCTCTAAAAAAGGTGTTGATGGAGATTTTGATGTTAGCGTTGATTTCAACATAACAAATTATACAAATAACGATAGTGCTGTAAATTTTTTAATTTTGCCGAGAAACACGTCGTCAGAATCACCATTTTACATGTTTATTTCTTTATCAGAATGGTCAGGTATGGGTAGGAATTATGAAGTTTATGTTAGCAATGGAACATTTAGCGATTATATTTCAACAAGGCCGACAAATGATACAGAAGGTAAATTCAGAATAAAAAGAACAGGCAATAATTTTGAATTTTATACGTGGAATTCAAGCTCATGGCTGTTAGAATCATCAGGAGAGTTTGCTTTTCCAAGAATTGTTTTTATAGGACTCGAAGTTGAGAATGCTTACCCTATGTGGGGCAGCATAAATGCAACTTTTGACAATTTTATGATTCAAAGAAATGATTTTCTTTTTAATATTTATCATGCTGACTTAGAGGGCTTGCACAATATAACATTTTTCGTTAATGATACTTTTGGTGGAATAAATAATACCGAAAAAACAAACTTTACATCTTTGCACATAAATATTCCACCTACCCAACCATTTATTTTGTATCCATCTCCAGGAACGATTGTAGGCAATACAATAACAATAGTGTGGTCAAACGTTTTTGACTTTAACAACAATACTTTAAGATACAATATAACTTTGCTTAATTTAGACTATTCTGTTAATGAAACATTGGTGACAGAATATGGAGATGCTTCAATCGCATATTATTCGTGGAATACTCATGGAGTAAAAGATGGAAAATATCTTCTGAAAATAGATGTTTATGAAAACGAAACCCAGCAAAAATTAAGCAACAACTATACAATGTCAGATTACTTTGTGATAGATAACACAAAACCTTTGGTGTTTTTCAATTATCCAACACCACAAAACAATACAATAATCAACAAAACTTTTATTGAGATTAATGTTACGGCTATAGACGAAAACATGAATTACATAGACGTTTTTGTTTTCAATCAAAGTGATGATATGATATACGACGATGAAATGTATGGAAAAGATGCGTTTTTCAATGTGACTAATTTAGATGAGCAAAATTACAGTTTTTATTTAATCGCATATGATAAATCTGTAAACTCAAATTCAACTGGATATTCAAATGTCGAAATAGATTTAACGCAACCATTTATTTCAATTTCAAGCCCACTCAATCAAACATACAATTATCATTTGATTTTACTTAACATAACATCTCAAGACAAGAATTTGAACAAGACATTTTACAAATGGAATTCTTCTGGATTTTTCGAATACAGCGGAGAAGCTCAAATAAAATTTGACGAAGGCGTCAATTTTGTCGAAGCTATAAGTTATGATCAATCAGGGAATTCCAATAAGACAAATGTTACATTCACTGTTGATACTTTGCCGCCGTATATAGTATTTCACAACCCTACACCTTTAAACAATACAATAGTCAACAAAAACTGGGTATATGTAAATCTAAGCTCTGATGCAACAGATGTATATATGGAGTGGAATGGTTTCAATGAAAGCATGAACTTTGATAATTTTTGGTATATAAACAAGACAAATTTATTAGACGGAATATATTATTACAGAATATTTTCAAAAGATCAGTTTGAAAATTGGAATTACACAGGATTCTATTATGTTTTTATAGACACTAAATCTCCTCAGTGGTATGACAACAAGTCATCGCCTTTGTCGTTTGTTCAATATAATCAAAGAAATTATATTTTCAATGTTACATGGCAAGATGAGAATCAAATATCTAATGTATTTATAGAAAGCAATTTCACAGGTAATCTTGAAAACAATAGTGTCAATAGCAATATGAATGAGTATTATTATACTATCAATGACTTGAAACCTGGATATTATGTATGGAGATTTTATGCGAATGACACTGCGAATAATTGGAATAAGACTGATCAGTGGGTTTATGTTGTTGAAAAAAACAATACAGAAATAAAACTTTACATAAACGGTAGCGAATCTGACATAACTTTACCTTTGAATTCTTTTGTCAACATAACCTCGTACATCAGCATAAATGAATTGATAAAGATATATTCAAATCTTACAGGTTGGCAGACACAAGAAGGCGTAAGTTTAATTGAAAATATAACCCAACTGTCAGAAAAAAGAAAATATAATATTACTGCTGAATTTCTTGGAAATGAAAACTACACATATTCATCAAAAACGTTGTTTTTAACAGTAGAAGATTTTTCATATCCATACTATACATATTTAATTCAAAACAACAGTTGGGTTGGTGTTGGTCATTCAATATTATTAGCTGCAAATTGGTCAGACAATTATGATTTGGATTATGCGTGGCTTGAAACAAATGAGACAGGTTTTTGGAAGGCACGTTCATATATTGACATAAACCTGACAAGTGATCAAACATGGTCAAATTTTTCATGGTCAAATTCATCCATTCCAGCAGGAACTGTCATAGCGTGGAGAATATATGCAAATGACACAAGTGGTAATGAAAATTATACAAATGAAATGACATTTGCAGTCAATGCTAGCGAGATATGGAAGTTTTTGACAAACGGCTTCATCTATTCTTCCCCGGCGATAGGCGATGTTGATGGTGACGGCAATATAGACGTTGTTTTTGCTTCTTATGATAGGAAATTATATTCATTAATTGGATATAATGGTACGAAACTGCTTGAATTCTTGACAAACAACAGCATAGCGTCATCGCCATCTTTGCTGGCAACTCAAGAATCTTACATGAAAATAATAACAGCAAGCTATGATGGAAATGTTTATGCAATTAACGGAAGTGATGGTAGCAAGCTGTGGAATTTCACTACGGGAGGTTTGATATTTTCATCCCCTGCAATATATGACATAAACAATGACAACGTACAAGAAATAATCATAGGCTCTTATGACAAGAACATATATGTCTTGAATTCAACAGATGGGCAAAAGATATGGAATTACACAACCGGAGGCAGAATAATATCATCACCTTCTGTCGTCATCTTTAGCGGAGATGTATTAATAATAGTAGGATCACATGACGGAAAATTGTATGCATTTAATTCAACCGGCGATCTTTTGTGGCACTTTTCAACACAAGACAAGATTGAATCATCACCTGCTATAGATGATTTGGATGGAGATGGAAATTATGAGATTGCTTTTGGTTCTTATGACAACAAAACATATCTTATCAATGCAACCAATGGACAGCTAATATGGAGTTATACCACAGGAAATTGGATAACATCATCTCCTGTCATAGCAGACATTGCAGGTCATAAAAAAGTAATCATAGCTTCACACGATTCAAAAGTTTACAGCTTAAATTCAGACGGCACATTAAATTGGACTTTTACAGTTTCAACAGGAGGAAGAATACAATCATCACCATCAATAATTGATTTGAATCTTGACGGCGTAAATGACGTTTTGGTTGGCTGTTCTGATTCAAGAATTTATGCGTTAAATGGATTGAATGGGAATGTTATTTGGAGTTATAAAGTGAACGCATATATCTTTTCATCACCAGCAATAGCTGACATCAATTCAGACGGCACAAATGATTTTTTATTCGGCTCTTTTGATAAATATCAATATTCTCTTGATCCGCCAACATGGTCTGTATTTGGTGGCAATGAAAGAAGGACAAGAATATTTGACAATGCTGAACCAGAATTGATTCACTTTGAAATAGACAATGAAACCAACAGTGTTTATAGTTTGTGGAGAGAGAGATTTTCAAATCTTGATTACGCAATAATTTCTGAAAACTCAACAGGCTATAGCAACGAACATTTTGTAAAATTGAAAGGAACACATGATTGGGTTAATTTTACATTTTATTCAAAAGGTGTTTATTTTGATATCAAAGTATTTGACGAGTACAACAATAGCAATTTTATTCAAGGTTTCATAGAAGGCGAAGCTGATAAAAAACCACCTCAGTGGCATGGCAATCAATCAACTAATTTTGTTTATAGAAAAGGAGCTGAATATAATTTTATTTTGAACTGGACAGATGAATCTGGTGTTGAAACGATTTTGTTTGAAAACAATTTTACAGGTTTGTTGATCAATCAATCTGATCCAAGCTTCAAAGATCTGGCGGCTGGAGTATATAGATGGAAGAGTTATGCAAAAGACTATTTGGGTAATTGGAATTCAACTGAAGAATACTATTTGATAATAAGCAAGGCCGATGCTATCATCAATTTTACAGTTGAAAATGTCACATATCCTGCAAAAGTCAATGCTTCTTGCAAAGGCGATTATTTGTATAGAAATGGCACTATAATTTCAAAAATTGACAATTCATCTCTTCCAGCAGGTGTGTGGAATTATACTTGCATTAAAAATGAAGATCAAAATTATACATACATTCCTTCAACATCTTTTGTTTTTGTATCCAAAGGGTCACCTAAATTGGATTTGAATGCAAAATATGATGAATACTGCCCATCTAATGTTAAGATAAATGCTTATGAGATAAATGTAGGCGACAATGATGTTTACTACAAACTTTCAAACTCAACTCATGAATTTTATGGAAGCAACATTACTATATCATTCAAATCCTTGTCAGCTAATCATACATTCAGTTATTCATCATCAGGCGGCATGAATTGGACAACTAGCCAAAAATCAATTAGCTTTGTTGTAAAAGACAATAAACCTCCTGAAAAGGTTTATACAAAAGTCAAATTTACAAACCAAACATTTGTTATTGAATCTCTTTGGAATGACAGATGCTCTGCCATAGCAAAATCAATTGTTACAGAAAATTCTTTAGGTTTTTTGAGGAACCACACAATTTATGGAAACGACATAAAATATACTTTTGACAAAGATGATTTAAGAGATTTAAGAGGATGTAAAATTATAGCTGGATTGATATGCGTCAAATTGATAAATTATAAAATAACTGCTTTTGACAGCTTTGATAACTTTAATTCTGACAATGGATATATATTTTACTATTTTTATTTAAGGTGAACGAATGAAAAAAGCATATTTGTTCGGCTTGATTATGATTTTCTTTCTTGTGGTTTTTTTAACTGCAAAAAAAGAAACATATTATTTGAAGCCGCAAAATGCGACAGACTCTGATGGAACTGATGCCGCAGATATAATAAATAATATTGAAAGCGGCTATGAAATAGTATCTTTAAAAGCAAATCCATATGGTTATGTTGAGGTCAGCAACTTCAAACCAAAATCAATTGTCACCAACGCTTATGCAGAATTTGACTGGAAAGCTTACAAGGACACAGGTGCGAGCAACATTTACATAGGTTACAGTTTTGGGAATCAGTATAAGGAAATAGGACCGTTTGATTATTCTACTATGCAGACAATCAAAATCCCTGTCAACATATTCACAGATTTTTCAAAGCTAAAGCTGAGAATAAGGGGCGAGGATTCTGATTTTGGTGCTGATGCAATAGCAGAAGTAAGCATTAAATTGCAAGTCACAGAGTTGAAGATTTTGTAAGATATTAATATTTGGAATTTATTAAAAAGTTAAATGTACGATGAATTGAAGAAGATTCATGAAGAAAAAAAACATGAGATAAGGAAAAGATTGGAAGAGTTTAAATGTATAAGGGACGACAGAGAACTTTTTTCAGAATTGACTTTTTGCTTGTGTACACCTCAAAGCAAGGCGGTTGAATGTGACAAGGCTGTTAAAATGCTTTCATCAAACGGGCTTCTTTTTAATGGCAGTGAACGACAAATTCAACCTTTTCTTAACAAAATAAGGTTTCATGAAAACAAATCAAAGTATATTGTTGAAGCTAGAGAAAAATTTTTCAAGGATAATGTTTTTTCATTAAAAGAAAAAATCTTTTCAATGCCTGCTGAAAAAGCAAGAGAATGGCTTGTTGATAATGTAAAAGGGTTTGGCTATAAAGAAGCGACACATTTCTTGAGGAACATTGGTTTAGCAAAGGATTTGGCAATCCTCGATCGCCATGTATTGCGTTGTCTTGTTGATTTCAAAGTAATAGACGAAATACCAAAAGCACTTACACCAAAAAAATACATTGAAATAGAAAAAAAGATGAAGGAATTTTCAGAAAAGATTGGAATATCAATGGAAGAGCTTGACTTTGTCTTCTTTTACAGACAGACAGGAGAAATTTTCAAATGAATATAACTCTGAAAAAGGTTTATAAAAATACATTCACAGATAATATTGAATGCCAAATATCAAAGTTCATACATTTTTCATTGCTTTATTTTCATTGGTATATTTTTCAGTTAAAACATTTGTTGAGCCTCAAAGACAAATAGTGTTTTACGTTAGCACATTCGGTTTTCTTTCGTTGCTTTCAATAATTTTTGTTATATCAATTCCAGTGCTTGTGAAGATGAAAAACACGAAATTCACAACATTCTTAATGGTTGAAAGAAGATGGATAGGCATATATACATTTTTTCTAGCACTAACACACATGCTTCTTGTCTACAATTTCTTTTTTGGATGGGACATAAACAAGCTTTTAAATCATCCGAACAAAGTGTTTTTGTTTTTAGGCAGTTTAGCACTTGTTATATTGGCGCTGCTTGCAATAACATCAAACAATTATTCGGTTAAAAAACTAGGCAAGAATTGGAAAAAGTTGCACGCTTTGATCTATTTGGCTTTGCTGCTTGTTTTAATTCACTCTTTCAGAATAGGATTGATTTATTTGAAGCTTGATTGGGTAAAGATATTGATTATAGCATTATTAGCTTTAATGCTATATCTCAAATTTATAAAATTCAGAAAGGTTTATAAAAAATAGTTGTTAATATATTTGGCTATGAAAAATTCAAAATACACTATAATATTCATAATAATATTTCTTGATCTTTTTGGAGCCGGATTAATATTGCCGCTATTGCCTTTTTATGCAGAAAAGTTTACAGCAAGCGCATTGACAATAACAATGCTGGTTTCAGCTTATTCCTTGATGCAGTTTGTCTTTGCTCCTATATTGGGTCATCTTTCAGATAAGCATGGTAGAAGGCCAATATTGATAATCAGCCAGATTGGCTCGGCAATAGGTTATTTGATGTTGGCATTTGCTTCAAGCATTTACATATTATTTGCTTCAAGAATAATTGACGGAATAACAGGGGGCAACATTTCAACAGCTCAGGCATACATATCTGATGTAAGCACCAAAAAGGATAGAAAAAAAGCATTCGGCATTGTTGGCGCTGCTTTTGGTTTAGGTTTCATCTTAGGTCCTACTATTGGCGGGTTACTTGGACACATAAACATAATCTTACCTGGCATATTTGCAGCTTTAGCCGCATTGTCAGCTTCATTGCTTGTCTTTTTCAAACTACCTGAAACAAGAAGACATAAACAATCAGATCCATTCAAGTTTAAAGAAATGTTCACTGTTTTGAAAAATGATTTTATGTTTTCAATATTTGCAACAGCTTTTCTTTTCAGCATGGGGTTTGCTTCAATGCAATCTGTTCTGGCATTGTATACTCTAGATCAGCTTAAATTTCAGGAAAGGGAAAATGGCTTGCTTTTCGGCTATATTGGGTTAATAGCTGTTATAATGCAGCTTGTTGTTTTGAGAAAGTTGGAAAAGAGATTCAATGACAGCCAACTTTTGAAGATATCTATATCTGCAAGCATCATTGGTTTTATAATACTATCTTTGCTTCCTTTTGTTTTGCTTGATCAACACATGTTTATAACAGAACTCTACATTAAATCAATTTTGCTATCGATTGGTGTAACTCTCATAGCATTTTCAAACGGAATCTTTAATCCAGTGATAAGGGCTGTGCTAACAAAAAATGTCAAAAATTACGGCAAATATCTGGGCATATTGTCATCTTACATAAGCTTGACAATGATAATTTCGCCATTAATAGCAGGATTTTTGTTTGAACATACAACTGTTTACATGCCGTTTTTGGTTTCATGTTTGTTTGGGTTATTGGCGACAATTGTAATTTGGAAAACTTAATGTTGTTTACTTGGGAATTCGCAACAGATGTAAATTGGAGGTATTTCTGAAGGAGACACTACTAAACCAACATTAATTTTAACATTAGAAAATGGGTTATTAGGACCCATGACACTATATTCTTTCATCCTTTTGTTGATTTCGTTACAAAGATCAGGATCCATGGCACCTACATCAGAATAGTCTTTCATCCTTTCCCTTAAAGAATAAGGTATTATTTTTTTAAATCTTTTCAAAGTAAGATTAATACCTTTTACTACTTTATCTAACATTAAATCATATAACTTGCATGCTTCATCATGAAAATCTGATTGATTAGGTAAAGGTGATCTTTCTTCATCAAATAAAAAATCGCAAAAATCGATATAATTCATTGCTTCATTTAAAGCGTTAAAAACAAGTTCAGATTGCTGATATTCTTTAACATATTTAATTTGTTGATCTACAAACCTTTTAGCAAGTCTCATCGCTTCAACTAATAATTCAGGAGATAAACGACCTTCAAAAATACTGCCAATTTTCTTAATTTCTTTGTTTTTATTTTTCATTGATCTGTATAAACCTTCCATTTCATCATAATAATCACCATCAATCTCAATTGGACACAGCCACATTATGTAAAATACTCTTAACGCTTTTTGTTTATCTTCACCGCTAAGAGAACAACGAGATAAATATGATTCGCATGCTCCAACAATTTCTTTTGGCGAAACCGAATTTTCGTATAATTTTAATACACCTTCGTAAGTTACTTGTTCAAAGTATTTATTGTGTATGCCGGAGGATTCATGCATAAAGGTTAAATGAATAGTTAAACATTTAAATATATACTATTTAGTAGTTAAATCTCTATATAATAAAGTTTTGAAAATCAACCTAGCAGCCAATATCTCTGTATTCCTGTCTTCTAATGGCCTGACTTCAACAACATCCATTCCTAAAACTTTGCCAGCCTTAGCTATCAACTCAATTAGCGGTAATACAAACTCAGGTATCATTCCAAAAGGTTCTGGCGTCCCTACGCCAGGAGCATAAGCAGGATCAAACACATCCATGTCTATTGTAAGATAGACGCTGCTGTCTTTAACAAACTCAGCCAACTCTTCTATTGTTGGATTAACCAGAAGATTTTTACCAAATTCATGTTCAAACTCGTCGCCTGTTCTTACACCAATTAAACATATGTTTTTTTCACCTACCAGTTCAGCAGCCCTTCTCAGCCACGTGTTGTGCGTATATTCAGATCCCTCCCACCTCTCTTTCAAATCATAATGCGCATCAAAACATACAATCTTTGTATTTTTAGGCAAAGCCTTAACAGCACCTAGAGTTATGCTATGCTCCCCTCCCAGCATCAAAGGAAATTTTTTAGCGTCAATTATTTGCTTAACCATTTGCTTAACCCTTTTTATTGTATCCTCAGAACTGCCTCTAACAGGCTCAATATCGCCTGTATCAAATATTTTCACTTCATCGAGCAAATTCTTCTCAAGCTGAACATCAAACGGCTCTATGAAGCATGCTGCTTCCCTGATTATTTTCGGCCCAAACCTAGTGCCGACAAGAAAATCAACAGTTGAATCAAATGGAACGCCAAATACAACTACTTCTGCATCTTCAATTCTTTCAACATTACTAGGAAACCTGTTTGTTATGTGATCTTGCATGAATTAAAAATTAGAGTAATCTTATTTAAGCATTTATTTCAATTAGCTTTTCTCTTGCTTTCAAACCTTTTACTATTTTTATGCAGCCTTTCTTGACATTATAAAAATCAGCCAGCATCTCAATCACAGCTTGATTTGCCTTGCCATCTTCAGCTGGCTTGCTAACGTAAATTTTGACTGTTTCGCCATCAACAACCTTGCTTTGAATTGGGATAAATTCTTGCTTTTATCATCATCTCAATCAGCAATGTTGCCGTAACCAATCAATCTCCATCTGCCCAATATTTGCCTTGATATTACAGCCCTTTCACCTTTATCAGCATAAACAGGTATTTTCAACTGAAGCTTTATCTTATTCCCTTTTATCATTGTAACAGTGCCAACAGATCTGCATGAGCCGACGTTTAGCATAAGCACTTCATTTTGCTTTATGTCCTGCATTCCCTCCATCTCTTTTGTTCCAACAACCCTTTCAAGCAATTTTGTCTCAAGCGTTACCTCATATCTCTCTTTCGGATATTTCTCAGGCAAGCTTAATATATTGCCAGCTAAAGAATCTGCCTTTGTCAAATAAGGATCAAGATCTGTCATTACTCCTAGCAACCCTCCTGGGCCTGCTTGCTTGAGTTTTTTCCCTGCCTTTTCAAGCGACACAATCTTTGTCTTTATCTTTCTATACTGCCCGTCTATTCTTATTCCAGGAACAATCTCAACTTCTTGACCTACTTCCAATACACCTTGAACAACAGAACCGCCTAATATGCCACCAACAAGCTTTTCAATCTCTGAGCCAGGTTTGTTTATGTCAAAACTTCTTGCAACAAACATCTTTGGCTGCTTTTCCGTGTCCCTTTTTGGAGTTGGTATATTCTCTTCTATTGCTTCAATTACATATTCTATGTTTATCTTCTGCTGAGCTGATATTGGTATTATCGGAGCCTTTTCAGCTATAGTCCCTTTGAGAAATGATTTTATCTCATTATAACTTTCTATCACCCTTTCCTTGCTTACAAGGTCAATCTTGTTTTGCACAACTACAATCTTGTTTATTCCCACAAGCTCAAGAGCTGTGAGATGTTCTCTTGTTTGCGGCAGTGGGCATTTTTCTGTTGCTGATATGACTAGCACAGCACCATCCATTAATGAGGAAGCAGTCAAAACAGTGGCCATCAAGCTTTCATGCCCTGGCGCATCCACAAATGAAACAGTCCTTGTTGGTTCTGCCTCAGACATGCATTTTATGCATTTATTCATCGCAGAATAGCTTCCG
>JAHLMM010000004.1 GCA_018920365.1 Candidatus Aenigmatarchaeota archaeon
ACTAGTTAAAAGGGGACGTTAGCTGGGTTCAGAACGTCGTGAGACAGTTCGGTCGCTATCTATTGGTGGTGCTTGCTGTCTGAAGGGAAGGTCGGGCGAGTACGAAAGGAACGCCCGGCCGCGGCCTCTGGTGGATCGGTTGTTCATGCATTGCCGAGTAGCTACGCCGTAATGGATAACCGCTGAAAGCATCTAAGCGGGAAGCCATCCCTGAACAAGAGACAGCAGTTCACACCGCTGCTTGGCAACAAGCGGTTGTGTGACGAGGGTTCCCATAGACTATGGGTTTGATAGGACAGAGGTGTAAGCATCAAGGGTGCGCCCGAGATGTTCAGCCTACTGTTACTAATCACCCGAGAGACCTGAATTGCTAAAGTTGGTAACCTATGATGGTATTATATTTTATTTGTGATGTATATGGCTGAAAATGTGTTTACGATAAACATTCAAAAAGAGGTTGTAAATAAACCTAGATGGGAAAGAAGCAAGTTTGCAGTTAGGGTTGTCAGGGAATTTTTAAAGAAAAAAATGAAAACTGACAAGATAAAACTGGATAATTCTATTTCTAAAGCTGTGTGGAATAGAGGTGCAACTAAACCTTTGCACAAGATCAAAGTAAAAGTTGAAAAGGAAGAAGATGTTTTTGTTGCAAAAATTGATTAATCCCGAAAAACAATTATGCACAAACCTTCTAATATGTAAATACTATCTTCAGGTGAAACTGTCTTACCTGATGAATCACGCACTGTATAATTTGTATTGTTGCTTGGAGGAAGTCCTTTATAACCTTTTACATGTAAATCGCATAAAATCCCAAAAACAAAATCATCAACTGTCCGGCCGTGTGAATGTTCTCTAGGATCAACTTCTCCTCTATAGACAGTTTCATTTTTATATTTAATTTCAACTTCAATTTCACTCATAAAAAAATAAATCATGTAAAACTTAAATATTTGATGTTCATCTTTTTCTACCAGCGATCAATGTATGTTTAAAACCTGATTTAAAATAAAATGTCTACCAAACCTTTAACTAATTTTAGATAATAATCAAAACTGTATAAAAATTTAAACTAAACACCCAGGGACTGGGTTAACATAATCTATTAATTTTTTAACTTGTTCACTAACTTTTTTTATTCTTGCCTGAGGAAAAAAATCTAAATAATAATCTACTTTGCTTGGATCTGGGTGTTGAGGGTCATGACTTAGAGGATATAATCTTGCTACTACAATATCACCTACTGATATAAATTTTATTCCTCCTCTTTCATTTATTCCAAATCCATTATTTTTCAAATACTGTTCTAATGCGTCAGGATGATCTATTCTATAAGGCATATTATCAGCTATAAACATTAAAATTAATATATAAATACTTATTTGTTATTTGATGTTTTCAGATAAACCCAACATATGTCCTGCATGTAATAGCAACATATGGTCTCATAAAAGCAACTGTCCTGTTCTCAAAAGAATATTGTTACAGCATAAATTGAAGCAGAATTACATAAAAAAAGAATTGTTCGGTTCAACGCCACCATCAATAATAGTTGGTGAATGGAATTATCCAAAAGTAAATGTCGGTATACTTTTACCAAACGAAACAGGAAATACAACTATATATGATTCGCCAAAAGAATGGTATAAGCAAAAATTTACAATTGAAGATGTCTTTAATCTTAGATTAAAGTTATACAATGCTAAAAATACATTTGATAAGAAAATTAATGATAAAAAAATAGAAACTATTCAAGAAATAGCCGCTGCTTCTATGCCGACAGATACAGAAATAAAATTAAGTAAAAACCCTTTTTTTGCGCTTCATCTTAATCCATTCACAGCACCATATGGACCTACAGGAGATTTTGAGCAAATAAAAATAGTTGAGAATACTAAAATTGACAGAAAAGTTGATTATATTATCAGTGATGTTGATTTGAAAGCAGAACAAGCTGTCAAGATATTGTATGATGATTATGACGTTTATAACATAACAAAACTTTTATCTGCTGGATTATTAGGAGTAAAAAAACAAAGAAAACTTGTACCAACAAGATGGGCAATAACAGCAATTGATTCTATTTTGATAAAGGATATGCTTAGATCAATCAAACAATTCGATTCTATAAGTGATCATATGCTCTTTCAATCCAACTATATGGGAAATTACTTCAATATTTTGTTAATACCTGAAAAATGGATGTTCGAAGTTATAGAAATAGCTGTACCGGGTGCAACATGGATGAGTAGCAAAAATCCGATAATAGTAAATGATTATGAATTTTATGAAGGCAGAAAGGATTATGCTGCTGATGTTGCTGGTGGTTATTATGCGGCTGAGCTAGCTATATTAGAATATTTATCTAGCATAAAAAAACAAGCAGGCGTGTTGGTAGTAAGAGAAATAAGGCCAGAATATTATGCTCCTGTTGGCGTTTGGAAAGTAAGAGAATGTATAAGAGATGCTTTTAGTAAAAAACCATTAGTGATTAAAGGAATTGACGAATTTTTTGAAATAGTTGACAAGCAGTTTATAATCAAAAGCGATGAATGGAAAAGAAAAAGTAAGATTTTACAATTTATAAAAAATCAAAAAAGAATTTTCTCATTTCTAAAATAGTTAGCCTACATAGCTTGTTGTCCTATCCTCTTCATCTATTACTTTTCTTTTAGATCTTTCACCAAATCTTGAATAGAATTCAATTATCCTTTTATCCAAGCTAGGTTTGATTGATTCTAATGCTTTTTCAAAATGCTTTGCTTTTACTTCATTCACATTTTTATTTTCTCTTAAAGCATTCATGCCAGCTTCCCTCACCAAAGCATCCAAATCAGCACCTGAAAATCCTTCTGTTTTCTTTGCCAATTCTTTTAGATCAACACCTTTTATTGGCATTTTCTTTGTCTTTATTTCTAGTATTTTCAATCTTGTCTTCTCATCAGGTGGCATTACTAATATTTGCTTGTCAAACCTTCCTGGACGCAATAAAGCTGGATCAACCATGTCTGGCCTGTTGGTAGCTGCTATGACGACGACACCATCTAAATCCTCTATACCAGACATTTCTGTCAATAACTGCGAAACTATTTTTTCGCTTGCAGTATCGCTAGCACTTCTGCCTCTCTTCGGTGCTAGAGCATCTATTTCATCAAAGAATATTATTGCTGGAGCAACTTGCTTAGCTCGTCTGAATAATTCTCTTATATGTTTTTCACTTTCTCCAACCCATTTGCTTAGCAATTCAGGTCCTTTTACGCTTATGAAATTAGCATTGCTTTCAGTTGCAACTGCTTTTGCTAACAGCGTCTTGCCACAACCAGGTGGTCCATAAAGCAATATACCTCTAGCAGGAGTGATGCCTATTTTCTTAAACTTTTCAGGCATCTTCAATGGCCATTCAATAGATTCTTTTAACTCATTCTTGATGTCATCCATTCCACCAATATCAGACCATTTGACATTTGGCACTTCAATTAACACTTCTCTCATTGCAGATGGTTCAACTACTTTTAATGCCTCTTCAAAATCTTTTCTTGTTACAACCAATTTTTCCAAAATTTCTTTTGGCAACTTTTCCTCTTCTTTCCATTTTATTTCTGGTAACAATCTTCTCAATGCATGCATGGCCGCTTCTTTTGCTAAAACCTCTAAATCTGCACCTACATAACCATATGTAACTTCAGCCAAATGATCTATATCAACGCTCTTGTCCAATGGCATTTTTCTTGTGTGTATCTGCAATATCTCTTTTCTACCTTGTTTGTCTGGAACACCCACCTCTATTTCTCTGTCAAATCTCCCTGGTCTTCTCAAAGCTGGATCAAGTGAGTCAGGTCTATTTGTAGCAGCAATAACAATAACCTTGCCTCTTTTATTCAAGCCATCCATTAAAGTTAATAGTTGAGAAACTGCCCTTTTTTCAACCTCGCCTGTTACTTCCTCTCTCTTAGGTGCCATTGCATCTATTTCATCGATGAATATAATCGAAGGTGCATTTTTCTTGGCTTCCTCAAATATCTTTCTTAAATTCTGTTCTGTCTGCCCATACCATTTGCTGAATATTTCTGGACCACTTATTGAATAGAATTTTGCACCAGATTCATTTGCAACTGCCCTTGCTAATAGAGTCTTTCCAGTTCCAGGTGGTCCATGCAAAAGTACGCCACTAGGTGGTTCTATGCCTAAACGAGCAAATAGCTCAGGATGCCTTAAAGGCAGTTCAATCATTTCTCTTACTTTTGTTAATGCTTGATCCATGCCACCTATATCTTCATAAGTGACAGTTGGCACAGATCTCTCCAATTCCATGCCTTTTGGGAGATGCGTCAATATCTCTATCTCTGTTATCTCACCTATTCTTACAATTTCTTTTGGCTCTGTTGAGACAACTAGAAATCTTGTTTCACCAAGAGATGGGAAGAAAGATGATGGGAAGAAATCTTCAAAGTTTCTACCAAAAAACTCTTCAAATATATCGCCTGTGCCGCCTCTTCTGACAACAGGATTTGGAACTATTATATCACCTTGATTAACAGGTCTGTACATCAAGTTCTGCTTTACTAAATTAGGACTGATCTGAATGAAAACACCTTTTTGCGCTGGTGCTAGAGTTACTTTTCTCGCTTCTTTTATCTCGGCTTTTCTAACCTTTACATTTTCACCAACGCCTGCATCTGCATTTCCTCTGACAAGACCATCCATTCTTATTATATTTAAACCTATATCAGCAGGATAAGCTCTGAAAACAAGTGCACCTGTTTTTTTCTGACCCTCAATTTCAACAACATCTCCTTCTTTTACACCTATTTTTTGCATTAAGTTATAATCCATTCTAACAATACCGCGACCAAACTCTTCTCTTTGTGTCAATTCACCGACTTTAAGTTCAATTTCATTCTGTGTCATCAAGCCACCTCTCTAAAATTTTTTTCCTTTCACTATCAAGCAAAACATCAAACTCATGCCAGTCTATTTTGTCTTCCCATTCTTGGAAGAACTCCCTCATTAATTGTAAATGTTTTTTTAAAATAATAAACATTGACTGATCTACCCTTATATTTGGTATTTCATCTAGCAATCCTGATCTTCTATATTGATATTTTTTGTTGATCACTTGATTCCAGCCGTAGAGTTTTCTGAAAAATTGGTTTCTTTCATAATTGTTGCTAAATTTTTTTGTTTTTATGCTGAAGCAGACTAACACTGTTTCTGTCATATTTTAGATTATTTAAACACTAAATATTTAAATTTTATTGATATTTATACGGCAAAAAATGAAAACACTTAAATTTTAGTATGCTATTTAATTTGAAGGTAATTTTATGGTATTGTGGAATTTAGATAGAGGTAAAAAAATAACTGGTGGAAAGGTTCATTTAAATAGAAAGAAAAAGAAATACCAACGTGGCTCTTCTTCAACTCTTACATCATTAGGTAAAATTAAAAAAAGAGTCGACAGAAGAAGATTTGGTATTAAAAAACTTAGACTAGTCAATATTGATTTTGTTAATGCATTAAACCCGAAAACAAAAAAATCTAAAAAAGTAAAGATATTGGACATTGTTGAACATAAAGATAATTTAAACTATACAAGAAGAGGTATAATAACAAAAGGTTGCATAGTAAAAACAGAAGTTGGTTTAGTAAAAATAACAAGTCGTCCATCCCAAACAGGAGATATTAATGGAGTTATAATTGAAAGCAAATAAATTTATTTTGCTAAATTAAATAGTTATTTAAGTTTAATTGTTATAAGCAAATAAGGTGAAAATAAATGGTTTTTGATCTGATATTTGGTAAAGAAAGAGATGACGACGAAGATAAGGAATCTTTTGTAGAAATTGACAAATCAGGCGAGGAAGGCAGAAAGGTTCAGGTAAGAGTAGAATCTCTTGAAGAATATGCAGACACAGACAAAGTGCAAAAATTGCTAAGAGAAGGAAATATAATATTTTTAAAGATAAAACCAATGAGAGACAAAGATCTCGGCGAACTAAAAAGAGCTGTAGCAAAAATAAAGAAAACAATAACAGCAATGAATGGCGACATTGTAGGTGTTGATGAAAACTATTTGATAATAACACCAGATTTTGCAAGAGTTTACAGAGGAGAAGCAACAAGCCAAGTATAAACTTGAGATTTTTATGCCAAAAAAAGATTCTGCAAAACAGAGAGTTTTAGCTCTAATTTTTATATTTATTCTTTTAGGTTCTACAGTTGCTTATGGTATCATTGCATTATTTGGACCCAAGCAGCAAATAATACCAAATGAAAGAATATTAAATTATAAGCTTAACAGCATGCAAACTAATTTGCTTGTTCAAAACTACTTTACAGTAATAGAATATAATTATCAACCAAGCTGTATTGAATGTATTCAAGTAAAAAATGTATTAGAAGAAATTACTCAAAATTCTGAAAACCAGATATATCTTCAAGAAATAGAAAATTATACTCAAACAAGTTTGTATGTTGTTAATATTTTTAATGAAACCATGATCTATAACCCTACTGTAAACCAATCAATAAATGTTGTTTGTGATAGCTTAATCTATACACCTACATGGTGTGCGATAAATAGAATATAAAAAAGCACCGCAAAATTAAAGAGGTACAGGCGGTGCTGTGTTTACAATGCTTTCTTTTCTTTCAAATGGAACTGCTTTTAGCTTTTTTATCCCACCACATCTTCTGCATTCATACACTCCCATTTTCTGTCTTTTTTCTTTTAGCGTCATTATATTTCCGCAAGCAGGGCAAAATATTAGCAACACTTTCACCTCCAAGTCTAATTTTCATGCCCTTTACCATCCAAAATGGTCATCCAACAGAAAAAGAAAAACTTGGAATCATCCCAATTTAAATTGCGTTAATATTTTGGGATGAATAACAGTATGCCAAATTAAACTTCATCTTTGTAAAAATAATTTTAGCTGGCATACTCAATAAAAATTATTTTGAAACAAAAATATAAAAGCATATATGTAATTTATTTCACAATTCTTTAAGCCTATGATTTATAAATTTTGTGTATAAAATAAATTAAGGTGAGTGTATTCCAAAAATCCAAACTTTTTAATTCTACATTCTTTTGTATATCTTTAATAAGGGGCAGTGGTCCAGCTTGGTCTACGATTCCTGCCTTGGGAGCAGGCGACCCGAGTTCAAATCTCGGCTGCCCCATAAAAGGTGTTTGAATGATTGAGTACAAAGACTTTGAAAAGGTTGAAATGAGGGTTGGAAAGATAATCAAAGTTGACGACTTTCCAGAGGCAAAAAAACCTTCTTATAAGCTTGAAATTGATTTTGGTGATTTTGGGATAAAAAGATCAAGCGCACAAATAACAAAACTATATCAAAAACAAGAATTAATAGGGAAGAATGTGGTTGCAGTAACAAATTTCAAACCAAAACAAATAGCAAACTTTATTTCAGAAGTACTTATTTTAGGTGTAAATGATGAAAATAATAATGTGGTGTTGTTAACAACAGAAAGAGAGGCAAAGATTGGAGAAAGAGTTTATTAATGGTGAATATATGAGTGAGCAGCTTGGAATAACTGTCAAAAAAAATGAAAATTTCTCAGAATGGTACACTCAGGTTATTCAAAAATCTGGTTTAGCTGATTATGGGCCTGTAAAAGGATGTATGATAATAAAACCTTATGGTTATGCAATCTGGGAAAATATGCAAAAAATATTTGACAAATGGTTAAAAGAAACTGAAGTTGAAAATTGCTATTTCCCGATGTTCATACCTGAATCATTATTAAAAAAAGAGGCAGAGCATTTTGAAGGTTTTGTACCAGAAGTTGCATGGATAACAAAAGGCGGTGATAGTGATCTAGATGAAAAATTAGCTGTTAGACCAACATCAGAAACAATAATGTACACTGTTTTTTCAGAATGGATAAGAAGCCATAGAGATTTGCCTCTTAGAATAAATCAATGGTGTAATGTGGTAAGATGGGAAACAAAAGCAACAAAACTCTTTTTAAGAACAAGAGAGTTTTTGTGGCAAGAAGGACATACTGTTCATGCAACTCATCAAGAGTCATGGGAAGAAGTGTTATTGCGATTAAAACAATACAAAAAATTAGTAGAAGAGTACTTGGCAATACCTGTTATTGAGGGCGAAAAGAGTGAAGGTGAAAAGTTTGCTGGCGCATTGAAGACAACTGCTATTGAAGCATTAATGGCTGATGGCAAAGCTTTGCAGATAGCTACTTCGCACGACCTTGGTCAACACTTTTCAAAAGTTTTTGATGTCAAATTTATGGATAAAGACAAAAAAGAAAAAAACGTATGGCAGACATCATGGGGGATAAGCACAAGATCTATTGGCGCACTTGTAATGGTGCATGGAGATGATAAAGGACTTGTTTTACCGCCAAAAATAGCACCTATACAAATAGTGATAATACCCATAGGACATGAAAAGCATAAAGGTGTGTTTGCAAAAGTAGATGAAATAAAAAGAAAACTATCAGAATACAGGGTTTATGTTGATAAAAGAGAATATACGCCTGGTTGGAAATTTAATGACTGGGAGCTTAAGGGTGTGCCTATTAGAATAGAAATTGGACCAAAAGATATTGAAAACAAGCAGATTACTGTTGTAAGAAGAGATAAAAATGAAAAACTTGCTATCAAAGAAACTAGTCTGGAAAGAGAAATTGAAATTTTGCTTGATGATATACAGAAAAACATGTTTAAAAAGGCAAAAGAAATGCTTGAAATGAATACTTATGAAGTTAATTCATTTGATGGTTTTAAAGAAATAATTGAAAAGGGTGGATTTATCAAAGCTAAATGGTGTGGTAATATAGATTGCGAAAAGAAAATTAAAGAGGTGACAACAGCAACTGTAAGAGTGATACCATTCAAACAGGAGAAAATAAAAGGAAAATGTGTGTTTTGTGACAAAAACGCAAGTGTAATTGCTTATTTTGCAAGGTCATATTAGATAAATATTTAAATTATTATTAACGGTATTATTATATTAACAAATTCTAAGGAGGTTGTTTCTTTGGAAGAACAAATTAAAAAATTAAAAACTGGAACTACAACAGTAGGTATTGTATGTAAAGATGGAATAGTGCTAGCCGCAGAAAAAAAGGCTACTTTAGGTTATCTAGTAGCTTCAAAGGATGATATAAAGATAGTAGAAGTAATGCCTCATATTGGAATGACACAAGCTGGTTCTGTTGGTGACATACAAGCACTAGTAAGATATCTAAAAGCAGAGGCAACTTTGTATGAGTTAAGAGAAAATAAAAGAATAAGTGTAAATGCCGCTGCTTCTTTGCTTGCAAATATCATGTATGGTGGAAGATGGTATCCATACTTGGTTCAAGTTATACTAGCAGGTGTTGACGAAAGAGGGCCACAGCTATTTATATTGCATCCAGACGGCTCAAAATTGGAAGAGAAAAAATTCTTCTCAACTGGTTCAGGCTCGCCTATGGCATTCGGTGTCTTAGAGTTGCTTTACAAAGATGGTATAACAATAGAAGAAGCAAAACAAATTGCTGTAAAGGCTGTTAAGGCCGCAGTTGAAAGAGATATAGCATCAGGTGGAAAAGGAATAGATGTTGCTGTTATTGACAAAAATGGTTTTAAACTCTTGAGTCAAGAAGAGGTACAAAAAATTTTAAAGAACTAAAATTCTCAAGCTGATTGAAATGGATATTTTAGAAAAGGTAAAGTCTAGCTTTCCAAAGGATGTAATTGAAAGAGTGGAGTTAGAAGGGTGTGAAATAGTCATATATACAAAGGACAAAGTGTTTTTCCTTGACGCTGCTGAGCAAGTAAGAGAACTTGTTAGTGAATTGAAGAAAAGAATTGAAGTCAGGCTTGAAAACAGCATGTGTATGCAGCCTGAAAATGCAAAGAAAAAAATTGAAGAAATTGTACCGGCTGAAGCAGCAATAAAAGATATATATTTTGAGCCAGAGAGAAGTATAGTCTTTATAATAGCTGAAAAACCTGGTTTGGTTATAGGTAAAGGTGGCGAGACATTAAAAAAATTAAAAGAATCTATTTTATGGGTTCCAAAAATAGAGAGATCACCTGAGATTACATCAAACATAGTTAAATCAACAAGAAATTTAATTCATGAAGAAGCAAAATGGAGAGTGAAATTCTTAAAGCAAGTTGGAAAGAATATATTTTCTGAAAAAACAACAAACAGGGATTGGGTAAGAATGTTTTGTTTAGGTTCATTCAGAGAAGTTGGAAGATCATGTATAATGTTTGAGACACCAAAATCAAAAGTGCTTGTTGATTGTGGAATAAATGCAGGTGGCTCTGGTAATAACAGATACCCTTATATTAATGTCAAAGAGTTTGATTTGTCAGAAATAGACGCAATAATCCTAAGTCATGCACATTTAGATCACTGTGGCTTTGTTCCATATTTGTATGAATACGGCTTTGACGGGCCTTTATATTGTACGCCGCCTGTTTTGGATCTGTTTACACTGCTTAATATGGATTATATTGATGTAATGCAAAAACAAGGTACACAACCATTATTCACTGCAAAAGGTGTTAAAGAAGCGATAAAGCATGCAATAACAATCGATTATAATGAGGTATCAGATGTTGGTCCTGATATAAGGTTGACATTCCAGCCAAACGGCCATATGCTTGGTGGCGGTCAAGTTCATTTACATATAGGTCAAGGTTTGCATAACATTGTTTATACAGCTGATATAAAGTTTACAAGATCAAGATTGTTTGATCCAGCTTTTACAAACTTTCAAAGAATTGAAACATTGATAATTGAATCAACATATGGTTCAAGCAATGATGTCATGCCGTCAAGACAAGAAGCAGAAGATGCTTTGATGGATATAATAAATAGGACTATGCAGAGAAACGGAATATGTTTGATACCTAGCTTTGCTGTTGGAAGAGCACAAGAAATAATGGCTATTTTGGATTATTATAAATTTGAATATCCAGTTTTTGTTGATGGAATGATTTGGGATTCTACTGCAATACACACAGCTTATCCAGAATATATGTCTAAAAGCATTGAAAGCAAAATATTGCAAGGTGAAAATCCTTTCACTAATTCAATATTCAAACGTCTAGCATCTCAGCAAGATAGAGAAAAAGCATGGGAAAATAGACCTTGTGTCATTATATCAACATCAGGCATGCTTGAAGGTGGTCCTATAATGTCGCATTTGAGTGCATTGGGTGAAGATAAAAGAAACTCGCTTGTTTTTGTTGGATATCAAGCAGAAGGTAGCTTGGGCAGAAGGATACAAAAAGGTTGGAGAGAGATACCTATTAACTCAAATGGTAAAAATGTGACGCTGAAACTTGAATTAGAGGTGAAAACAATTGATGGGTTGTCAGGTCATGCTGATGTCAAAGAGTTATTCAACTTTGTTCATAGATTAAGATCAAGACCAGAAAGAATTATTGTAAATCATGGCGAGGAAAATAAACCAATAGCATTAGCTAGCGCTTTGCACAAAGCTTTTAGGGCTGAAACGATTGCTCCTAAAAATTTAGAAACAATAAGGCTTGTGTGAATAATTATCATTTAAATATTGTAGCATAAAGAAATCTAACAGTTTAATTTGAAAACATTGTTTTTTATTTTATAAAAACTGATGTGTTGCTAGCAATAAAACAATTATGATCATCATCTTAACAGCTTAGAATACAACCATTTTTACCAAACTTCAAAACTCATTAAAAAAATCAAAAATATTACTCGAAATTTGTCTCGAAAATAAAAACATTTATATTCTCGTATTAGTAAATTATGTTAATGGAAAAAAATGAGCAACTAACACTAATCTTTTTTGCAATAGTAATATTATTATTCGTTGTAGATATGTTTGTAACCAGTGAAATCTTTAGCATAATAATCGCATTAATACAGTTCGGGTTTTCAGTTGCCGGAGTTGTATATTCAATAAAATTAATTGCACAAAAAAAATTAGGATTTGGGATCACCTTTCTTATTTTATTTTCAATCATGTTATTAATGTTTATAATAGCATTTTTTGTTGGTTTTATTATTGGTTTGTCAGGAGTACTTGATGAATCTGCAATGACTGGTAATTTTATAGCAAATTTAATAAAGACTTAATTTTGCCTCTTATAATTTATTATTCATTTTAAACAGGTTTGATAGCATAAATTTAATGTTATCAAAAGCTTCAGTTTGATCTATTGAAATTGAATTTTTAAGAACATTCGATTTGCCGCCACCGGAAATAACTTGTATTCATTTATAAAGACAAAATTTTTGTCTAATACAAAAATAGTTTATTGAAACTGGCAAACATATTTGAATTTAAAATACATAGCCCAAGTAAAGTGTAAAACTATAAACTCTAAACGCTCCGTTATAATTTACAACATCAACTATTGTTGCTTTTTTTGCTTTAGTAAAATATAGCTTTTCTGTGTTTTGTGCACCGGGAAGATTATCAACACTCTTCCACCAGATATAAACAGAGTTTGGAAATAACCTTCTCATAAAACTGTCAAAATTTTGGTTGTTTCTTGCAAAATTATACACTTGATTTGTGTTATCAATTATCAATAAAACATCATTTGTTGTCTGCTGAAGCAGATTTGAAGTCCATTCTGTCTTTATTGAAAATTGTGGAAAGAAGTACATAAACAGCATTATCAAAATAATTCCTGCAAGCGTGGCCTCCAACAAAGCTGTTACTCCTTTCATTATATTTGCACCATTAATTCCATTAAACCATTTTGATAAACAGCATATCTGCTTATTGTTATATTTATTTGTTCTTTGACTATTTGTGGCGGCAAACACGAAGCTAAAAGATTCCTGTTACCAGAATTATCTATGGAAAATATAAACAAATGAAAATTTCTCTCTGCGCCTATCAACCTTTTGACTTCGTTATAGTTTGAGCATAGACCATTCAAAGCGTTTATTTTGTCTAAAGACAAATAATTTTGTTTTGAATTCACTTCAGCTAACCCTATTCTTTGTATATTTCCAGTAGAATGCCAATTTTGAGGTTCTCCTGGATCATTTAATAGCAATTCTGAGATTTGAAATGCTTCTGCACTTTTATCCTCTTTCTCAATTATTTCAATGAAAGGCTGAATAAACCTATTGTAATTTAGATAAATATATGACAAAACACCAATGATAATTGTAAAAGCAAGCAGATATTCAATTGTTATTTGACCTTTCATTCAACCACCTAAAAGGCCTAACCTAACAAGAATCATAAATATTCCTGATGATGATGCAAGTAATATCATGCTATGTTTTATGCCAGCTTTTATAGATCCTTCACTTATTTGACCTGCTACCAAGCCACCGCATATAGACTGGACAACTATCATTGAAAAGAATAATCCTGTATAATAGCAGCCTATTGTTTCTGATGCTGTCCCAAGAAGTTTGCATATGCTAAAATACATATAACAAGGTGAGCACTCTATTCCAGGTGTATAAACACATTGTTCGCATGGGTTGCCTACAATTGTACCTATAGGGCCACCACTTAAGCCAGCTGATGACGAAAATATTGGTACTAGCAGTCTATTTATGCCAACTATTATACCAATGAAAATATAAGTTATAGCATACATCGCAGTTACATATTGATTTAATGTGCTTTTTCTTTCATTTTCAGTTTCTTGTATAGTTAATATTGCGTTTGCTATACTGTCTAAAGTTCTATCAATATTTCCACCTGCTTTGTAAGTTTCAATTACTATTCTAATATTCTTTGATATAAGTGGACTTGAACTTAATCTTTTTTCTGCTTGCTCTAAAACTTTGATGACACTAACACCCCATGTAAGCTGATAAGCCATTTTTTTTACTTCTTTGCTTAACTTGCCATAATCAACTTTTCCAGCCATGATAATTGCTTTGTGCAATGGCATGCCAGATCTTATAGATTCTGTCAAATCTCTTAAAAAGTAAGGAAACCTCTCTTCCATCTCTTTTATGTCTTTATATTCTGTATAAGTGTAAACAAGCTGTGGAAATGCTACAATAAATATTGAAATTAATATAACATTCCCTGTTATTCCGACATCGCTTAGCAAAAAAGATATAACAAGCATTACTAGAGATATCATTAATGTAATCAAAAGCAATCTGGTTCTTTTTGACATTGCCATATCATTCACCGCCAGGGGATGCTGATTTTATCAAAACAATAAAACCAAATGTAACTAATGGTATGAAAAGAAATACTATGAAAAATTGAATCATGACAGCATTTTGTAATCCCCCACCTATTCCCATCATAATTGATGTCAATATAGTGAAAAATATAGCACCCAATATTAGAACTGTCAAGTAAATTTCAAGGAAAATTGCTAAACTTCTTGAGAATTCTGTTAATTTCCTTCTATAGTTGCTTAGATAGTTTAACGATCTTTCTCTCAAAAATACTGACAAATCTCCTCCTGTTTTCATTATTGACGTCATTGACCAAAGCAGATCTCTAAATTCAATTGAAGGCACTCTTTCTATAGATCTTAACAAAGCATCATATATGTTTAATCCAAATGCCTTCATATCAAGAACTATTCTTTTAGCCTCTTCAGAAATTTCTTCTTCTCTGCTAAACTTGGCAAATATTTCAAAGACTTTGTTTACAGGTATACCAGAACTGCTTATTGTTGAAAGATATATCGTTGCAAATGGCAAGCTTCTTTCAATAGATTTTACTTTATCCCTGATTATAAACTTTGGGTAATTTAGAAAAAACAAAAAAAGCAAAATACAAAAAATTGTAGAAATTGTCAATGATAAAAATAGGCTAAACATTGGGCCTAGCTTTAAAAGTGAAAAAATAACAGCAAGTAAGGGTAGCTCAACAACAAATACAATAGTGCAAGTAAGTAAGGCTGTTGAAACATATTCTATAAGTGTTTTTTTCATTCCACTTTTTTTTATATCACTCCTCAATTCTGTGAATAAATTTAAATTTGCCTCGACAATCTTGCCAAAGATTTCTATGGCAATCTTTGAGTATTCTTCCACTATGTTTCACCAGTTATTGCATCAATTATCTGGGTTGGATACTTGTAATATGCTTCTATTACTTTGGCAACATCATTGTAATCTGTTATATTGTTTTCTTTCATCCAATTCAAAACAACCATTCTTCTCTTTAACTCGTCTACTATCTGCCTTTCAGTAAACCCATATCTCTTCTTTATTTTTTCAAGAATGCTACTCTTGTTAACTACATCAAATGTATTCAAATCAGAATTCCATTTTATAACTTCTTTGAACAAAGGTTTATTTTCAGAATAATTAAAACCAACAATTTCTGCTATTGATTTTACCTTTCTTACAAATTTACCTTTATATCTTGTTGCTGTTACAAAAACTACTATATCCAAACTTTCAATCAAGCTTGGTGGCAATTGTATAGGTGGTGTTATCAATCTATCTATAAGTTTTTCCATTGATTCTGCATGAATTGTTGCCAAAGAATAGTGGCCTGTTGCCATTTGCTGGAATAAAACATATGCTTCTTTGCCTCTAACCTCACCAACTATTATATAATCAGGTCTTTGCCTCAAACTTTCTTTCAACAAATCAAATAGATCAATTTCGCCTCTTGATTTACCTTGTTCAGATGATATTGGAACTCTTGCTACTTGAGATACCCAATGCGGATGTGGCAATACTATTTCGCCTGTATCTTCTATGCTGACAATTTTCATCTCTGGTCTTATAAATAATGAGAGTATGTTAAGCAAAGTTGTTTTACCTGTTGCAGTACCACCAGAAAGCAATACACTGCTACCATAATCTATTGCAGTCCATAAATAGGCAAGCGTCTTTACATCAATAGTTTCAGAATTTAATAAATGTGTTGGTGTATACGGTGTTTTTGTAAACTTTCTTATTGTAAAATTAGTTCCTCTTTTTGCAATGTCTGTTGACAGTGTACCCTGAATTCTTGATCCGTCTGGTAATGCACCGTCTAACAAAGGATTCATGATAGATACTGAGCTACCGCATAGCTGTGCAAATCTTATCAAAGAGCCGTCAAGTTCATCTGCATCAGTGAATACGACATTAGTCTGTACTGATCCTATTTTTGGATTTCTGTGAAAGACAAACACAGGTATGTTCAAGCCATCACAACTTATATCCTCTATATTTGGATCATGCATTAATGGCTCTATTTTGCCTAAGCCAAGAAAATCTCTTTCAATATAATATTGTATTATCTTTTTTTCTTCACCTGTAATGTTAAAGGAGAATACTTTTAATATCTCGTCAAGGTTTTTTGCCAAATAATCTTTTGCTTCATGTGATTTCAACTTTGCAAAATCAATGTCTATTTTCTCTTCTATCAAGTCTTTCAACTTTTCTATAACTCTTTTCATTTCATCAGAAATAGGAGGCTCTACAAGCAAATACTCATATTGATTCTTGTTTTGATTCCATGATATCTTAGCATATGCCATTATACTTTCATCTTTAGCAGGATTTTCTGGTATTAGCGGATATGTCATTTCTAGCCTTTCATTGTCCTCTTCAATTCCAAATGATGAAACTTTGGTTGTAAAATCTGGGATTTTGATTCCTTCCAACAAGAATTTGTTTATTTCTTCTGTTTTTTTTATCGAAACTTCACCAGATATTTGTATGGGTCCTCTAATGTTTGTGACTCCTATATTTTCAACTTCTTTTACTTTGTTTAAATTCAAATAACCTTTGACTAGTTTAGAGAAAACACTCATTTAAACCACTTTTATGCTTTTAGTTATATTATTGATTTCTACTTTTATTTTTTTATTGCTGTTTATATTCCCACTCAAATCAAAAGTCTTATCAATATTCAAAGAAGTTGTGTTTATTTGATATCTTAAAATTTTAACTGTAACATTATTTTCTATTGTTATATTATAAAAATTGTTGCCAATTTTCTGCGGCACATCTGGGTATAATTCAATATAGCTGCAAGATTTACATGTGAATATTTTTATCATATCACCTGCGACAGCCCTATTTATAATTTTTGCAGTACCCATTCCCATTCTTGAAGAGATATAATCTGTTTGTTTGTAAAAGATATAACTTATTGTAGAAAAAATAAGAAATGCTATACCAAACATGAGAATATATTCTATTATATAACTTTGTCCTTTCATTATCCTCAAATTATTATTTTGATTTCTGTAGTAGTTAAAGATTGACTTGTTGTTGTTTCACCTCTTTGTATTCTTATATAACCTGTTGTGCTTTCAAGGATTTGATTACCTGATGTTGTGATTTTTATTCTATATTTATTCCCATTTGACCTATCTATTAAATCTCTATACCAAACTTTATATTGGATTTCCATAAAATCTCTTTTCTTTACAGCTTTTGCCATTATAACACCAAAAGGATCTGTACCAAGTGTTGCAGTTTGATTAGTATTAGGTGTAAATGCTATCCAATCATTCAAGGCTACATTTGAAACTTTGCTAGTAAACATAAAATTGATGCTGTTGCTGTTTTCTCCAACCAAACCATCAGGATAGATAATAAGTTTGCCTGGAACATTTAAATTCAATGTCTGTTCTCCACCACTTACAGCAACTTCTCTTATTTTAGAATCTAGTAAAAAGAAAAAATTGAAAACATCGTCAACAGCTTTAGCATCCTTCCTCTTCTGTATCATGCTTATTGACCAAGGGGTTATAGTAGCAACTAGAGCTAAAGTTATTCCAACAACAAGTAATACAGAGATTACTTGTGTTTGTCCTTTCATTTGAAACACTTAGCATACTACTACTTGCCTTGTTGTTCCTGCTGGCGATATAATTACTAATGTATTTGATCCTATATTAGCACCTTGTATTTGGCCAACTGCAGGGTTTCTAGGTTGTATTGGATAACTGGTACCTGATGCCAATGGAAGATTTTGTGCATTACCTGAATTTAATATAAATTTAATATCGCCGTCTAGTATATCACTTGTTCCCACATTTGAAAATACAACTGAAATTGTCCTCGATGTACCAGAAGCTGTACAGTATACTGTTTCAATGTTTATTACTTTTTCTGTAGATTTTCCTGCTAAATTGTTCACATAAAAGTATACAGTCATTGCTAAGCCAATAGTTATTACAAGTAACAGCAAAGTTGCTATTACAGCAGATATTCCTTTCATTTTTTCACCTCAATTGTTTTTGAGCATTAACATTATTTGGTAATGGTTGTGAAGGAAGTGGTGGTCTAACAGGTATAGGTGGTTTTGCTTGTTGCAAAACAGGAATGTTAGCAGGCGGTTGTGGTGTTGTTGTCCTTTTCAATCTTTTATTCAATTCATCAAACAACTCCATCATTGCGTCATTTTTGTCTGCCAATGTTTTGTTGACTTGAACCAAATCTTCCAATTTTTCAACAACAGGCTTCATTATATTTGGATCTAAACCAACTTGTTCTGATTCACCAGAAGCTTTAATAAAAGCTATTAATTGTCTCATGTCAGTTATCAATTCCTCCAACTTTCCAGGAATTTTTGATAATTCTACTCTCAAAGCATCATTTGATTTTGCCATTTCATCAACAATTTGTTGATTCATTCTGACTATTTCTATAATGTCTTTGAAAATAGATTTTGGATCTTCAACAGAATATGATTCTAATCTTTCAATCCTTTTTTCCAGTCGTCTTATTGGATTAACAGGAATTATTTCAAACTCTTCATCCACCATAAAAATATCACTAAATATAAATAAATTTTCTGCTTTAAATTGTTTTTTGTTTTAATAACAAAAATTAGAAGAAAAAAGAAAATTTAGTATTCTTCTTCGCCACCACTAGGCATTTGTGGCATATTGCCACCTTTGTCTAGTTTTGATGCAGCAATAACGTCATCAATTCTCAAAATCATTTCTGCTGCTTCTGCTGCTGATTTCAATGCTTGTGTCTTTACTTTTAGCGGTTCGATTACTCCTTCTTTTAACATATCCATTACTCCGCCGTCAAAAACATTGACACCCATTTGTATGTTGCCATGTTCATGTTCAGCTCTCAAAGCAACTAGCGTGTCTATAGGATCTAATCCGGCGTTCTCTGCCAAACTTCTTGGTATTATTTCCATTGCATCTGCAAACGCGTTTACTGCTAATTGCTCTCTACCTTTTAATGTTTCTGCATATTTCTTTAATCCTTTTGCAACTTCTGCTTCTGGTGCACCGCCACCTGGTACTATTTTACCTAATTCAATTGCAGATGAAACTGCGCCTATTGCATCTTCTATTGCTCTGTCAACTTCGTCAACTACATGTTCTGTTCCGCCTCTAACAAGAATGCTAACTGCTTTTGGATTTTTGCAATCTCTTACAAACACCATCTGTTCGTCGCCTATTTTTTGTTCTTCAACTAGTTTTGCATAACCCAAATCCTTTGCTTCCAAATCATCCAAACTTGTTACTATTCTGCCACCCGTTGCTTTTGCTAATGCTTCCATGTCAGATTTTTTCACTCTTCTTGCTGCTAGTATACCTTTCTTAGCTAGATAATGTTGAGCTGCATCATCTATTCCTTTTTGACAGAAAAGCACATTTGCACCTGATTTTGCTATCTTTTCAACCATATCTCTTAGCAGCTTTTCTTCTTGCTCTATGAATGCTTGCAACTTTAAAGGATCTGTTATTTGTATTTGCGCATCTGTTTCTGTTTCTTTTACTTCCAAAGCCGCATCAACTAGAGCAATCTTTGCATCTTTCACTTGTTTTGGCATCCCTGGATGAACAACTTCTTTATCAATTATCACACCTTTTATCAATTCTGTATCCTGTGAAGAACCTCCTTGCTTCTTTTCTCTTTTAATGTTTTGTGTATCAATGCTTACTTTGCCATTTTTTGTTTCTGCTACCATTGAAACTGCTTCAACAACCAAATCAGCAACTTTGTCTAAATTACCGTAACCAGACTTGCCGCTCATGCTTGTCCTTGCTATTTTTACTAGCATCTCTTTATCATCTATTGAAATTGGCTTTGCCATTTTTTCTAATATTTCTATTGCTCTTTTCAACGCTAAGCTGTATCCTCTTATAATAACTGTAGGATGTATGTCCTGATCAAGCAAGTCTCCTGCTTTTCTTAAAAGCTCTCCTGCAATTACTGCTGCTGTTGTTGTACCGTCTCCTACCTCTTCATTTTGTGTTTTTGCTACTTCAACAAGCATTTTTGCAGCTGGATGCTCTATTTCCATTTCTTCAAGTATAGTTACACCGTCGTTTGTTATTACGATATCGCCAATACTGTCTACAAGCATCTTGTCCATTCCTTTTGGACCTAGAGTAGTTCTGACTGCATCTGCAACTGCCTTTGCAGCTGCTATATTGTTTTCTTGTGCAGTCTTACCTCTTGTTCTTAAAGTACCTTCAGGCAAAATAAGAACAGGTTGTCCACCTAATTGACCAATAGTTGCGTTTGTCATCTTTCAGCACCTCCGTTTAATTATGAAAGAATTGTCAATATGTGTTTGTAGTAATTCAAACATAAATAATTAATTTATCAATCCAAAAAATTAATTTAAATGTTATAATTTATAAATTTTTCAATCTGGGCCGGTAGCTCAGCCTGGTTAGTGCCTGTAGGCAACTAAAGCAACGGTCTTATAAGGCCTCTGAGCGTAAAAACCGTAGGTCGCGTGTTCAAATCGCGCCCGGCCCATTTTTGATGATTATATGATAAAAGAGCAAGTTGTTGGTGTTTTGGCTGTTATTAAAAAAGGAAAAAAGTTTCTTTTTGTTAAAAGAAGCAACAAACTTAGATTCGAACCGTCCAAATGGGGATTTATAGGAGAGACTATGAAATATGAAGAAAGTTTTGAAGATACATTAAAAAGAGGTTTAAAAGAAGAGGTCAGAATGAAGCTAACATCTTTTAATCTAATGAATGTTTATTCTTTCAATTTCAAATCTCAATATAATGACAAACACAGACATGCTATTGTAATAGCTTTTTTATGTTCTGCGAAAGGAAAGATAAAACTGAATAATGAGTTAGAAGATTACATATGGCTGGAAATTGATGAAGCAAAAAAACTTGATTTAATAAATAGCAATAAACAAATAATAAAGGATATTAAAAAATGGTGCAAATTAAATGGCAAGAAAATCTAAAACAAAGGTAACATGGCTAATTTTGCTAGCCAATATTATAGTATTTTTCTTTAGTTTTATACCAACTGTGTTTAACTTTCTTGCACTAACACCAACTCAGGCTTTAACAGGAAAATATTGGCAATTTTTCACATTTATGTATGTTCACGGTAGTTTTGAGCATATATTGCTTAATATGTTTGCCTTGGTAGTTTTTGGTCCAAGAATAGAAGCAGAACTAGGCAAATTCAAATTTTTTGTATTTTACACAATAGCAGGAGTGTTTTCAGGTATATTTCATATATTACTTAGCGGTGTTAGCTCTATACCATTAATAGGGGCATCAGGAGCTATATTTGCAATATTAACAGCATTTGGTCTATTCTACCCGAAAGACATAATATATGTCAACCTTCTGATACCAGTTCCAGCTTTTGTTTATGTTATATTCATAGGTGTTTTACAATTTGTTTATGCTATATCAGGTGCACAGCCAGGTATATCTAATTTTGGTCATCTTGGAGGGATGATTGCTGCATTTATAATGATAAAGTTTCTTGGTTTTAACAAAAAGAAAGTAAGATATTGGTATGAATAAACGTTTTTTATTTTTAAAAACAAAATAATTTTCAATGAAAAGTGAAGAGTCAGGATTAAAAGATATAATGGAAAAAAGGAAAAAGGCACTAGAGGAAATGGAAAAGCTTGGTGTTTATCCCTTTAAAACAAACAAATATGAAAAAACATACAGAATTTCTCAAATTCACATGAGATTTTCAAAAATTCAACCAGGAGAAAAATTAGAGTATGAAAATGTAAAAATAGCTGGAAGGATAAGAAGTATAAGAATCCATGGCAAGTCATGTTTTATAGATCTAGAAGATTTTGATGGAAGAATTCAAATTTTTCTTGAAGTTAAAACATTGGGTGAAAAAAAGTATAAAATCGTGAAACTGCTAGATACAGGAGATTTTATTGGTGTTGAAGGGTTTGTATTCAAAACAATGAAAGGAGAGTTAAGTGTATGGTCTAAAGATTTTGAAGTTTTGGCAAAGGCCTTGCGCCCATTACCATCAGAATGGTTTGGATTAAAAGATACTGAAGTAAGATATAGACAAAGATATGTTGATTTACTGATGAATCCTAAGGTTAAAGAAACTTTTCTTACAAGAACCAAAGTTATAGAATTGCTAAGAGAAAAGATGAAGTCATTGGGTTTCATTGAAGTCGAAACACCGGTATTGCAGCCAATAGCAGGTGGTGCAAATGCAAGACCTTTTATAACATATCATAATGCTCTTGGTATAAATCTCTACTTAAGAATAGCAACTGAACTTTATCTTAAAAGATTGATAGTAGGTGGTTTTGAAAAAATATTTGAAATTGGCCCTGATTTTAGAAATGAAGGTGTTGACACAAAACATAATCCAGAATTTACAATGATGGAATTTTACTGGGCATATGCAAATTATGAAGATAACATGAAATTAACTGAAGAATTGTATACATCAATTGTTAAAGAAATAAAAGGTGGTTACAAAATAAAGTATCAAGGCAAGGAAATAGATTTTACACCACCATGGAAAAAGCTTACAATGGAGCAGGCAATAAAAGAGTTTGCAGGTATTGATGTTGAAGGTAAAAATGAAGATCAGTTGAAAAAAATAGCAAGAGTAAAAAATATTGAAATACCTGATCAAGCTACAAGAGGCGAAATAATAGGAATATTATTTGAGGAATTAGCCGAATCAAAAATAATCAATCCTACTTTTATTATAGATCATCCTGTTGAGCTTTGTCCGCTTGCAAAAAAGAAGAAAGCAGAACCAAAATTAATTGAAAGATTTGAAGTTTTTGTTGCTGGGAAAGAGTTGATAAATGCATATTCAGAAATAAATGACCCAATTGATCAGAAAAAAAGATTTGAAGAACAAGTTGCAAAAAGGGCTAAAGGTGATGAAGAGGCCCATCCTTTTGATAAAGACTTTATTAGAGCATTAGAATATGGAATGCCACCAACAACAGGACATGGTATTGGTATAGATAGATTTGTTATGCTTTTGACAGATTCTCCATCAATTAGAGATGTTATATTTTTCCCAACATTGAAACCTGAACAAGAAATAATTTTATACGGTGATCAAGTTTCAAACAAAGCTACAAAGAAAAAGTGATTTTTTGACTAGAAAACTTTTTTGGGAAGACGCATACATGAAGGAATTTCAAGCCACTGTCGTCAATGCAGATGGAAATAAAATTATACTTGATCAAACAGCATTTAATGGTAGAGGAGGTGGCCTGCCTGGAGATGTTGGGTGGATTAACGAAATAGCTGTTACTGATTCAATAAAACAAGGTGATGAAATAATTCATATAATTGACGGCGAATTAAAAGTCGGGCAAAAAGTTCATGGGAAAATTGATTGGGAAAAAAGATATAAAATAATGAGAATGCATACAGCTGCTCACTTGCTCATTGGATTGCTTGCAAACAAAGAAGGACTTCTTGTTACAGGAAATCAACTAGGGTATGAAGAATCAAGAATGGATTTTAATATGGAGGTTTTGGACAGAGATAAAATATTGGGATATGTAGATGAAGCAAATAGTATAATTAGCAAAGGCGGCAAAGTAAAAATTTATTTTTTGAAAAGGGATGAAGCTTTGAAAGACAAAGGGTTGATAAAAATGGCTGCTGCAATGCCACCTGAAGTAGATGAATGGAGAATAGTTGATATCGGAATAGACAAACAGCCAGATGGTGGCGTACATGTTGCTGATTTAAATGAGATTGGAAGAATAGTTATAACAAAGTTTGAGAATAAAGGCAAAAGCAACAGAAGATTGTACTTTAAACTTGAATAAAGCTTTACTTTTATTTTTTATAAATAATTTTATGCAATTTTTCAAAAATCAAGAAGCTTTATCACCAGAGTATTTGCCAGAAATATTGCCGCATAGAGAAGCTCAAATAAAATATATAGCTGATATTTTATCCAGAACAACAAAAGGTTTAAGCCAGAATATTTTCATTTTTGGCTCACCTGGTATAGGAAAAACTGCTAGCATCAAATTTATTTTCAGACAATTTCAAGAATATTCAAACATAGACACTATTTACATAAACACATGGGATTATAACACTCCTTTGGCAATTTTAACAAAAATTGTTATTAGTTTAAATTATCCAATACCAAGAAGAGGTCTATCGAAAGACGAAGTCTTGGAAAAACTGATAGAGGTTTTGAAAAAATTAAAAAAAGGGTTAGTTATATGCTTGGATGAAGTTGATCAACTTTTTTCAAAAGATCAAAGTGTACTTTATGATCTGCTTAGAATAAACCAATATGTTGATATGCCTGTTTGCATTGTAATGATTTCTAATTATAAAGATATTTTGCTAAAACTAGAGCCAAGGATTCAAAGCAGTTTGAATGTAGAAGAAGTTGAATTCAAACCATACACACTTGAAGAGATGAAAGATATTTTGAATGAAAGGTGTAAAGAGGCTTTTGTCGAAAAGCCTGAAGAAGGTGTTGTGCTTATATGTGCAAATCATGCAATAACAAGAGGTGGTGATGTAAGAATAGGCTTAGAATGTTTAAGAAAAGCTAGTATCATAGCTGAACATGATGGTAAATTGAAAGTTGAGCATGTTAGAAAGGTATTAAATCAAATAAAATCTGTAAAAATGGATTTGATGAAATCAAACTTGCAAGGAGTTGAAAAAAATTTAGTTGATATACTTTCAAATTATAAAACTTTTACATCAACAGAATTATGGAAGGAATATTGCGATAGGTTTGGTGGCATAAGCCAAAATGCTTTGACTGAACATATAAAAAGACTGCAACAAATAGGTTTGATAAGCATAAAAGAAAGTAGAAAGGAAAGTAGAGGTAGAAAAGTTTTTATAAGGTTAATGAAAAGAAAGAAATTTAAGTAATTGAGTTCTTGATTATATAGATATAGCGAGGTAGAGCAGCCTGGAGTGCTCGCTGGGCTCATAACCCAGAGGTCGGAAGTTCAAATCTTCCCCTCGCTAAATTATAGAACAAAAAGTTTGTGTCTATCTATTTCATTCAATTCATCAATTATCCTTTTCTTTATCATTTTCTTAGGATCAGGTAGCATTTCAACTCTTTGTCTTAAATCGTCAAAACTCTCGAATTTTTTTTGTTTTCTTGCCTCTAGAATTGCCCACATGTGTTTTTTGCCTATACCCTGCAAAAGTTCTAAGCTATGAAGCCTTGTCGTTAGAGGACCTGCTTTGTTAAAGAAATCAACATATTTTTGTTGGTTTTCATCTATTATTTTTTCCAAAACTATTTCTAATTCCTGTTTAGCAAAACTTGTCAGTTCGCTATATTTTATTCTACCTTTTATAAGTTTCACTTTATCCCATTTACCCTCGCCTATATAAACCAAATCACCTGGTTTGACACTTTCACCAGGTTTTAAAATGACCTCGAGCAAATTCATGAACTTTGTTCCTATACCTTGAACAGTGGGTTCCATCCTTCTACTATCTGCATGACCTGTTGGAAGAAAATCTAAGGCTATAATATATTCTTCTTTCATAACAAACACCGCCTTATTTAGCAGCCTTTACGGCATCAAGAATTTGATCTTTATCCTGGTCTGTAAAGTTTTTATAATCTTTCTCCAAGATGACTCTAAGGTCATCTCTATCTTTTGGCATTAGATTTATTATTGTAACTATTTGTCTTTCAGTCAGCTTGCCAGTGCTCATTAACTTTTCAAACAATTCTTTTGCTTTTTCCTCTTTTATTTGAGTATACTTTTTCAAGTGATCGAGAGCGTTTTTCTGCTCATAGTTTAATTCTTTTTCCTTTGATCTCTTCTCAATAATAGTTAAAGCCTCAGCATTAGTAATTATCTTTTCTTTTAGAAGTTCATCCATACAAATCATCTCATATTTGTTTTAGGTGTTCGGGTCTTGAGATTATTTGTTTTTCCTTTCCACCATCTTTTATTTTAATAATATAGGATTCTCCCCTTTTATCTATTACTACTCCTGTTTTACCTATAAACCTTTTAAATGGTCTGCCTTTTGGTTGACTTGGGACTAGATCTATCATAACTTTTGATCCTATGGGGAATTGTTGTAAAAACCTGTTAACAGTAAACTTTTCCCTTAACTTTCTTTTCAATATCCTTCTAGTCCTTCTATGTGGACCTTTTGATTTTACTACCATTTTACATCACTCATGTATCTTTATTACATCTAATTCAATATTTTTAACTTTATTGTTTAATAACTCTTGCACACTAGGCCTCGTCCTACCATTGTCTCCATGTATAAGTTCTTTTATATATAAACCTGATTGTGCATGTATCTTCAGCTCTAATTTATTTTTAGAAATCAATTTATACTTTATATCTTTAACTCTTCTCTTTCTTAGCAAATCTGCCCTTCTCTGAATAACCCTCATAGGTGTCTGCTGATTTATAACACAATCCTTCAAGCTCTTTAATATTTTGACATTTTCTATTTTATTTTCAAATGTTACTATAGCTAGATATGTTTTGTCTGGTTTTGCTGCTTTTACAGCTTTTACATCAATTTTTGAAGCAATTCTTAGATTTTTTACTTTTACATATTTTGATTTGTTTATCTTTGCCTTCAAAACATCAAGATCAACTCTTCTCTTTTTAGGGTTTAATACTTCAATAACAAAAGGTCTCCAGCCCAAACAGCGAACATCCACATCCTCTCTACCTTCGCCGTGAAAACTAGTCTTTTCACCTCTTGTCTGAGCAAGCAATGGTTTTTCTATAACAGATTGTACAGAATGCTTGTATACAGCTGACTTCCATCTACATTGTGGCATTTTTCTAGATAGCTTTTGATACTTACCATAAACAAAAACAGATCTAACAATGAAATCTATTCTTTTTTTATTAAAATCATAAAGTATGGTTATGTCAGGTGATTTTCTATCAAGCTCCTTCCCCATCAATTTTGATATTATCTTTCCCATTTCTCTGTTGATTTCTGTGTTTATTGATTCCGCCCATTCTATACCATATTCCTCCCAAAACTCTGTCTCTCTCTTCATTATTTCATTTGGTGGGTTCGTTCCTAAAAGAAATGTATTGAACTCATAACTTTGTATTTTTTTTGCAATCTTTTTTGCCTTTTCATCGATTTTTGTAAAAATATCATCACACAAATAGCATTTTTCTTTTTCTGCTTTCATCTTTTTCAGCCTAAATTGCATGCCGTAAAAATTTGACTGCTTTATCTTTATTTGATCTGCTTCAGCTAGAAATGCTAAATACATCCTTATAGCTTGACCTCTTTGCTTGTTTGTATAACCTGTAAGCAAGGAAGCAAATTGTCTGCCTAGGCAATTGTCACACAAATACTTATCCTTCAATATCTGCTCAAGAAAATCTGTTATTTGCTGCATTCAATCCTCCTATCTAATTCATTTTGGACTATTGAAATTACTTGAGAAGACAAATAAACTTTTTTCCCAACCGAAACTTTTATTGACTTGTCTTTAAGAAATTCTCTGTCTTCATCACTTAAACCTTTGTCATCACCCAAAATAAAAAGCACATCATCTTCTATGTAAACTTTTCTAATGTCTTCGCCATATTTGTCTAGAAATACTATTTGTGTTTTTGCTTGATTTATAAAATCTTTGAATGATATTTCTTCTACTTTTATTGATTTTTGATTCCCTAGCAAAGCCAGACGTATGTGTGATGCTATGTTCCTCTCATCTGGATAGAATCTCTTCATCTTTAAAGGATCAAATGTCAACAGCTTTGGGGGTTTTGGTTGACCTTCTAGTAAAGCATAAAAAATAGTATCATCTCTTAATTTATCAGAAAGCCATAAAGCTGCTGTCAAAGATCTGCAAACAACATCCATTCTTCCGGCGCCAGATATGTTGTTTATGGAAAAATCACCTGTAGCAGCCCGAGATGCTTTTAACAAAAACCTCCTAATTTAAATCACCTTCAGTTAAAATTTCAATCCGAATTTCTTTGCAAGCTTTGCAAGCTGACCTCTTTTTATTGAAGCTGTGCCGCCAACTTTTTTTATTACTTTTTTTGTCAAATCATATTGTTTTAGCAATTCTCTAACATCTCTTTCGCTGACGCCAGCACCTTTTGCTATCCTTTTTATTCTTGAAGAATTGACTATTTCAGGTTCATTTCTCTCTTTTTCAGTCATACTATCAATTATATACTTGAATTTCTTCAATTTGGCTTCTTGTATGTTGACAAGATCTTCTGGTAAAGCTGAACTAAAGCCAGGAATCATTTCAACTATTCCACTCAAAGGGCCCATTTTTTGTATTCCTTCTATCTGATCATAAAAATCTTTCAAAGTGAATTTACCAGACATTATTCTTTTAGCATCATCCTCGTCTAACTCTGCTTCTTTCACCTTTTCCATTAATGCTTCCAAATCACCCATTCCTAAAATTCTTGAAACAAACCTTACAGGATCATATTCTTCAAGTTGTTCAAGCTTCTCGCCAACGCCTATAAATTTGACATTCGCACCTGTAGCATAACATGATGAAAGAGCAGCACCACCTTTTGCCGTACCATCCATTTTTGTGACAATCACTCCAGTAATGCCGACAAGCTTGTTGAATTCTGCTGCTTGTTGCCCTGCTGTTCTGCCTAAATCAGCTGGAATCACAAGCAAAACTTCATCAGGTTTTGCTATCTTGCCTATTTTCTTCAGCTCATCACTTAATTCTTTATCCAAAGCGTCTCTTCCAGCAGTGTCTATGATTATAACATCATTTTTTGCAAACCTTTTCAACCCATTTTCAACAGCATTAAAAGGATTTTTGTTTTCATCTATGTGTACAGGCACATTCAATTTTTCAGCTATCTGTCTAAGCTGCTCAGTTGCAGCCGGTCTGTGATAATCGCAAGCTATTAAAGCTGGCTTTGATCCGTGTTTCTGAAAATATTTTACAAGCTTGCCACAAGTGGTTGTCTTGCCAACTCCATATAAACCCAAAAGCATTATCCTGTTTTTTGCTTTCAGTCCAGCTTTCTCTTTGCCAAGCAAATTGACAAGCTCTTCATAAATTACCTTTGTCACATGCTCTCTTAATGTCAATCCCTCTTGCACTTTTTCCTTGAAGCATCTGTCTCTTATTTTGTTTGATAATTCGTAAACAAGTTTGACATCAACATCTGATTGTAAAAGGATTCTTTGCAATCCTTTGATGATTGATTCGACAGTTTCTCTATCGATTGTTGACCTACCTAATGCTTTGCTTATAAGCTCTGTTATTTTTTTGCCAAAATCCAACATATTCTCTTTAAGATAAATGAAAAATATATTTTAAATATTAACCTTAAATGAGCTTTTCAGCTATCTCTCTCGGATCGTACTCATGCAAATCCTTGTAGGATTGGCCTGTGCCTAAAAATAAAATTGGCTTTTTAAGAACATAAGCCGCTGATAGTATGCTGCCGCCTTTGTTTGAAACATCTGTCTTTGTCAGCACCAAAGCATCAACACCGACTGCCTGGTCAAACATTCTACATTGATTTATTATATCATTACCTGTCATGCTGTCTATGACAAGGATTTTCAAATCAGGTTTATTTACTCTAACTATTTTTTCTAGCTGATCCATCAAATTTTTGTTAGTGTGTGTCCTTCCTGCTGTGTCTGCCAAAACAACATCTATTTTTTTTGCTTGAGCATACTTCACAGCGTCAAATATAACAGCAGCTGGATCTGCACCATATTGGTGTTTGATGACATTTACATTAAGTTTTTTGCCGTGCTCTTCTAGCTGTTCTATGCTAGCCGCTCTAAAGGAATCGCCTGCAGCAAAAACGCATGACAGCTTTTTGGATTGAAGCCAATATGCTATTTTAGCCATTGTCGTTGTCTTTCCTGACCCATTAAAGCCTAAAAACACAAAAAGTGTCGGCCTCTTTTCCAGTTTTTTCATTAAATCTATTTTCGGAACATCAAGCATTTCATTCAAGGTCTTTTTAAACACATTTCTTATTTGCTTTTCCAACTCAGATTTTTTGATGCTTTTACCAACAATCTCTTTTTTCAAATCCTCTTTTATCTTGTCAATAGCTTCAACAGCAACATCTGCCTCAAGCAAATCAATCTCTATTTCTTGAAATATTTCATCAACTTTTTCAGAACTAACATTTATCTCAGTAAAGGCTTTGACAATTTTTGATGTAAATGTTTCCTTTTCTTTTTTTGGCTTTGCTTTTTTTTCTTTTTCTTTAGGTGCTACTTTATCAGTTACTTTTTTGACTACTTCATTCAACTTCTTTTTCAGGAAATCAAACATCTAACCACTTTGTTGTTTTTCTATAAAACTTCTAATTTCAGGCTCTAATTTCATCATTTCCTCTTGTATTTTCATCATATCATTTTCTATCATTCCCAAAGCTTCTTCAAGTGTTTTTTTGTTTTTCTGTATATTCTCCTTAACTTTTTGTCTGTCCATTTCAACTCCTGTATCTCTGCTTATCATATATATCATCTTGTCTACATCCTTTACTATTGCTTTGATAAAAACACCGCCGCCTATTGGAATAATAGTTTCTTTATCGTTCTCTATCTCATCTAAAGTTGATTTACACATGTCAACTTCTGCTAATCTAGCTGCTAAAAGCTGCCTTCTGTTGTCATACATTTTCAGCTTTTCGCCTAATACTTGGTATCTAGATATTTTTTCCTGAGCTTCTTTCAAACTCACCATAAAATCAACTTGAATATTGAATTTAAAATATAAATAAAAACCTATTCACTAATTATATTAGTTGAAGTATGAAGATATTGATATTTACAGCAATAACAGGCCATACTAGTCTTGCGCAAGCAGCAAAAAGTTTTTTAAAGGAAATACCCGGCGCAAGAATAAAAATAATAAACATAATTGAAGATAGATTTGCATGGGGTTTTTATAAAGCATCATATAGATTTCTGCCTTTTATGACAAAAATACCATACGAGATAATAAAAAATGGTAATTTCTCTGAAATTATAAGAAATTATTTTTTAATGAAATATAGAAAAAAGATCTTAAATATTCTAAAAAAGGAAAAGCCTGATATTGTTATTTCGACTTATTTTGGCTATAATCCTGTTCTTGATGAAATAAGGCCTATTTCAAAATTTAAATTCATAAATGTTGTTTCAGATCCTGTAACAATACATCCTTTGTTGTTTGCAAAAGAAGCAGACTATAATTTCGGATTTAACCACTATGTTGTTTCTGTCGGCAAACAAAACGGTGTAAATAAAAACAAAATAGTTCAAACAGGCTGGTTAGTTAGAAAAGAGTTTTTGGAAGAGCATGATGTGGAAAAAATAAGAAAAAGGTATGGGATAGAAGACAATTTTACTTTGCTATTTTGTGGTGGTAGTGAAGGAAACAATGCTATAATAATGTTATTACCAAGTTTGTTTTTGTCAAAACACAAAGATTTACAAATAATTTTCATTTGTGGAAACAACAAAGGTTTGGAGAAAATAATAAAGCAAACTTATGCTATGTTTAAGGCAATAAACACAAACATACCAAACATAATTGTTAGAGGTTTTACAAAGAATATGGATGATTTTATTGCAGTTTCAGATGTTGTTGTAGGCAAAGCTGGGCCAAATTTGCTTTTTGAAAGTGTTTCGATGAAAAAGCCGTTTATAGCAATCTCACACATAAGTGGTCAAGAAGATGGCAATCTTGAATTAATAAGAAAATACAATTTGGGTTGGGTTGCAGAGGAACCGGCAAAGGCCGCTAATTTAATAAAGACAATTGTAGAGAAGAGATGGATTTTAAAGAAGAAGAAATCAAGTTTAGAAAAAGTTGCTAGTATGAATTTGCAAGCAGGGAAAAAGCTTGTTGACATTGTTTCCAAAAGCCTAAATGTCAAGACCTAAATCATTTTTTGCAACATCTCTTAGCAATCTTATCAAATTAACAACACTTTTCTTTTTTATTGCTATAGCACCAACAGATCTATATTTGCTGCTTGATCTTGTCAAGTTATCATGCTTTGTTTGGTTTATTCTTATCAGTTCCTCTTCTTCTGAATAATATGGTTTGAAAACATCAATCCACAAAGTATCATGCTTTCCTTGATCTATTTTGCCAACAAATTTCCCTTCGCCAACATAATAAAATATTTTTGCTGCACCTTTCTCATCATAATTTACTCTTTTTTCTATCAGAAGTTTTTCAAGGATTTTTGTAACTGTATGCCTATTTAATAGCAATTTATCTGCTATTTCAGTTATAGTAAGGCCTCTTATGTTTTGTTTTAACAAATCAAGAATTTTATAAGTGTTTTTTGTATCATACTCAAATTTGTCTGACTCTTTTTCATCTTTCATACAAACTTCACCCTAATTGTATATATAAATTGGGATTTAAATGTATTATTATTAATGTATATACAATAAAATATATAAAAGGTGGTGGGATGACAACAATAAGTTTGTTCAAATTTGATGAAATAATATCCAAAAGTCAAGTAGTAAAATTGCTTGACGGTAGAAGAGAAAATGGCTTTACTTTCAGAGCAAAAGAATCTAGATTTAGGGAAGATGAAGTTGAGATTGATGTTTGGTTTGAAGAAAACATAGAAAATGGATTGTCAAGGCTATTTCCAGATGATGCATCGGAAATAGTACAATATCTGAAGGAAAATGGCAAAGAAAAGATAATAAGAAAGATATATTGTTTTTTGGATGCCAGAAAAAGAACACTAGAAATTTATAGAGGTTATGATGCAATAACAGAAGCAGTAAAACAAAAATTAGAAAAAATACTTTCAGCAAAATTCTACAATTATTCATTAACATCAGAACAACTTGCAAAGATTGTAAAAAATTATAGCAGTGAATTAAAACAAGCCATGTTCAAGTATATTCACGGTTTGTGGTATAGTATAATAAGAGGAAGACATCTTGAAAACAATGAAAAATATAGCAGTTATTTGCAAGCAAAACCAGACTCTTTAAGGATGATATCAGTAATACCAAAAATAAAATACATGTCAAGGGAATATATGGTTACAATAAACGGAGACAAAGGAACAATAAAAATGGCAGATGGATATTTCAAATGGAAACCTAGGTTTGAAATAAAACAGATAGTTGATATAATAACAACATTTGCGTGATTTTGTGCGTTTTTATTTGGATACTAATGTAATTTTTGGATTTTTTAAGAATTTTTCAAGCAAAAATTTAATTTTAATCAAAAAATTTTCAAAACAAGCTGGCATTTACACATCATTTCTGACAATATCAGAAATTATCTGCAATTTGGATCAGCTGAAACTGTCATACGATGATGTCAAATCAGCAATAAAATCATTTGGAATAAAAATAATTGAAAGAGCTGAAATTGACGAAGATATATTGTTGTTCAACATGTATCAAATCGATGAAAAGGATGGGATTCATCTTGCAATCTCTAAAAAGAAAAGGATGATAATGGTTACAAATGATAAAAAATTGATAGAAAGAGGTAGATTATTCTATAGTAATATAATAAGTTTCGAAGAATTCAAGCATTTAATGGGCCAACGCAGAATTGAACTGCGCTCTCAGCCTTGTAAGGGCTGCGTCCTAGCCGATAGACTATTGGCCCATTCTGGTTTATATTAAACTTAAAAGTTTAATTGTTTTTCTAAATATAAGATTATTATGTTTAGAAGAAATGAAGAAGAGACATTCAATTTTGCTGTTTTTAAGCCTGAGTTAAAGGCATTAAGAGATGTCAAAAGAGAGGAATTGGAAGCCAAAATAGATGAAATTTTAAGCCAGATTAACATAATAACCAAATATTTTAATCATTTGTCAAAAAAGACAGACGATTCATTGATGCTGATAAAGGTTTTGGAAGAGAGGGTTAAAGATTTGGAAAGCAGGGTAGAAGCTTTAACAGCTAGAGAATTATAGCCTCGTCATATCCTTTGATAATTTTCAGGGCTCCTGGATATTCTGGGTTTTTGAGATAAGGATTATAAAGGACTATTACTTTCATGCCAGCTGATTTTGCAGAAGCAAAACCTGTCGGTGTATCTTCAAAAACAAGACATTGTTCTGGTTTTACTTTGAGTCTTTCTGCTGCAAGAAGATATCCCTCAGGATCTGGTTTTGGTTTTTTTATATCCTCTCTGCCTATGATAACATCAAAATATTTTAAAAGATCGAATCTTGCAAGCACATCTTTCAAATATTGTTTTTTGTTTGGGGAATATAAACCTATTTTCAAGCCTTTCTGATGCAAAAATTTTATATAGCCAGCTGCTTTATCTCTTAGCTTGATCTTTTTTGAATAGGTTGAAAGATAATTATCATAAGCGTGCTTTGCTATTTTTTCTGCTTCCTCATCTTTTATTCCTGGAATTAGCCTTTTCAGCTTTTCTTGATATGTCATTCCTGCTAAAAGACCTATTTGTTTTGGTGTTATATTCAAGCCTTTAAGCTGTTTGATGGAATTACTCAAGCTTATGCAGTGCATTTCTTCACTTTCAACAAGTGTTCCGTCAAAATCAAAGATAACTGCTTTAAACATGAAAAAATATACAATAGAAAAAATTAAATATTAAATGTAAAGTTTGTTATCAACTAAGTCTTGGGATATTGAATCTTATGGCTTTCTAATCACATTTAACATTCTTCTAAATCTTTGATCAAAATTGCTGTATAAAGCCATGTCATGCCTGTTATAAAGAACATTATAAGTGAAACAATGATCATTATTGCAAAATCAGCCTGAGAAACATTTGCTGAGATTTCTGCTTTTCCAGCTATGGCTGAACCTAGCAATGCTGTTATAGCACCCATTAAAATTAGAAAAACAATTCTCTTTGCAAGAACTTGCTTTATTCTCTTTCTAGCCATTAATAAAAATTGGTAAAACTATATAATAAAACTTTAGAGTCCTCTTGTCATTTCAATTATATCAACTGTTTGCACGCCTTTTATGGATTGGATTTTTTCAGCAAATCTGTCAGCTTCTCCTTCAATCTCAGGCAAAACTTTGACCATTATTATTGCGTTCAAACCAAATGCTATTGGCTCTATCTCCATCTTTTGTGGTTGGAATTTTTCCAATTCTTTTTGTAGCTTGTCTAAATTCACTTCTAAACCTTCAGGGGTTATCTTATAAGTGACAATAACAGTAGCCTGTCCCATTTAAGGTCCCTCAAAACCGCATTTAGAGCATTTGTATATATTCGACAAACGCCTGCATTTAGAGCATCTGAATATATCAACCTCACCGCAGTTAGGACATTTAAACTGCACAAATTTAGTGTCTCCTAACAAATTCACCTTGCAGCTTGTGCAAACCATCCATTTTTCGCCGACTTGTGTATTCAAACAATCACCTTAGATATAATACTTTTTTCTTTTAGTTTTAAAACTTTATTAATATATCGTTATTACTCCCGTCGTCTAACCTGGATAGGACAGGGCCCTGCGGAGGCTCTAATCCGAGTTCAAATCTCGGCGGGAGTATGATTTTCAAAATATTATGACTAATTTTTAAAACAACTGACACATAAAATTTATGGAATTTGATGAAATTGAAGCAAGATATATTTCGTCTTGTCATCCATATGAAGGCAGGCCGTTTTCCGAGTTAGCAGAAAAATATAAAATGCAGTTTATAGAGGGTAAAAGGGAAATATCTGAAGAGGAATTCGCCAAAGCATTTCCACATGCTTATAGAATATATAAATCTGGCAGAGACTTGCAAGATTATTTTGAATCTTTAGATAAAGGTTCACACAACTGGCTTATATGGATGTTTGTTGCAAACTCATTAAAAAGAAAATTGCCGGAACAAATTTTGTCATCTATAATAAAACATGCCGAATATTGCAGTGTCAAAGTTGCTGAAATTAGCAACAAAATAATATTCCCTTCGTTGACAGGTGAACATATTGTTGAAGAAGCCAATTTTTTGTGTGAACCTAGTTCGGGATGTTATTATATACACGGTTTTTCTGATGGAAAGATCTTTGTTATAAGACATGCATCAAGAGAAGATTTTGAAAGATATAAAAACTGGTTTAACTCTTTAAAACTACCTTCATCATATCCTTTGCAATCATTGTATTAGCAAAAGATTTTCTTGCTTGTTCTTCTAGCTCTTTTGTGTCAGTATATCTTCTGCTTATGTGAGTCAATACTAACTGCTTGACTTTGGCTGTTTCAGCAAGCTCAGCAGCTTTTTTTACATCGCTGTGTGACTTGTCTGAGACATCTTCCTCTAAAAAAGTGCCGTCATGTATAAGCAGATCTGCCTCTTTAGCCAAATTAGCAATGTTTTTGTGTGGTTTTGTATCACCAGAATAAACTACTTTTAAGCCTTTTTTCACATAACCTATTTCCTTTATATCAATCTTTTTGCCTTTAACTTCAACTGATCCATCTTTTTTAAGTTTTCTCAACCAAGCACCCCTTTTCAAGCCTAGTTTGTCTAGCTTGCCCTCATCAATATTCCATTTATCCTTTTCCTTGAAGCAATAAGCAACCGATGGCACAGTATGATAAGCAGGAGTGGTATATATTTCATAATCATCTGTTTCATCTATTTTTGTTATAGCATTTCCCTCAAACTCAACATTTCTAGCCTCTATAGGGAAGCGTACACCAAAATAACCTAGATCAAGAATATTTGAAACAAACTTTTCAGCTTCTGGTCCATAAATAATTAATGGTTTTTTTCTTTTCTCCAAATTCATTGTTTGTATCATTGGTATCAACCCAGCAAAATGATCGGCGTGCCAATGAGTGATAAAGATTTTGCTTATTTGCATAAAGCTTATTCCTGCCTTCATTAACTGTTTTTGCGTGCCTTCACCACAATCAAAAAGCAAGACGTCTCTTGTATTTGTATAATGCTCCAAAACAATAGCTGGATGATTTCTATCCAAAGTAGGAATACCAGATACTGTGCCTAAAAATGTGATGACTATCATTGAAATAATTTATGAAAACAAAGGTTAATTAATTTTGCATGATAAATGTAATAATTTCTAAAACCAAAAAAATATAATGCCATTAGTAGCAACTCATATTTTGCTTATAGTTATAATAGCCTGATCTACTAAGAAACAAATTCATTCACAAAAAATACTTACAAATCACACAATATTATTGGCTGGCATAGTTGGAACAATTTTTTAATCACGGAGGAATAACACACATTATTTTTGTTTATGAAGAAAAAAGCATAAAATCACTGTTTTCTTTTGAAATTTTTATTTACATAAAACAATGATATTTTAATGATTGATATTGTTATAAGTGCAAACAATTTGACAAAAAAATTTGGAAATTTTATTGCAGTAAATAATCTTTCACTTGAAATAAAAAAAGGTGAATTGTTTGGTCTTCTAGGTCCTAATGGTTCTGGCAAGACAACAACAATAAAAATGATGACAGGGCAATTAAAACCGACGAGCGGAAGTGTAGATGTTCTTGGGGTTGATGCTATAGCACAACCTATAAGAGTAAGAGAAATTGTTGGCATAATTCCAGAACAAGAAAGCCCGCCTAGTTTTTTAACAGCTGAAGAATATTTGCATTTTGTTGCAAAGATAAGAAAATTGGATAATATAGAAGAGAAATGTGATTATTGGTTTGATTTTTTGGAGTTTGAAGATCAGAGACAAATTTTATGCAAAGATTTGTCAAGAGGCACCAGACAAAAATTAATGTTCGCCCAAGCGTTTTTGCACGAACCTAAATTAGCATTTATAGATGAGCCATTAATAAATCTTGACCCAATTATACAAAGAAAGGTGAAAGACTATCTTTTGGGTTATGTGAAAAAAGGTGGAACAATATTCTTTTCAACACATGTGCTTGAAATAGCAGAAGAGATATGCACACAAATAGCAATAATAGATAAAGGCAAACTTCTTTATCAAGGTCGAATAAAAGATTTGAAAAAGAAAAGACAAACATTGGAAAATTTCTTTTTAAAATTGGTGAAAGAATAGATGTTTGAAACTTTGTTTGGTATGGTAAAAGAAGAATGGCGAATACACTCATCATTGTTCGGCAATTTTTTATTTGCGTCATTCCCTTTAATTATCTTGGCATTTTCATTCTTGCTTTCATTTTACACATTAAATAATATCATAACTTTGAACAAATTGTTGTTGATATATCATTGCATATTCATTCTAGTCGGTTTAAGTGTAGGTGCTTTTGGTATTTTAGGAAGAGAAGCTATGAACAGAAGATTTGGTCATGCCAGTCTAATCGCATTTTCTTCTAGAACTTTGCCTTTGTCTGAAAAATTCATTTTTTTAAATTTCTTCATCAAAGATTTAATTTATTATTTCATTCTTTGGATTTTGCCTTTTGTTGCAGGAGCATATATTGCTTTTACAATAAAAAATGTTTATGTTAATTTCTTTGTTATAATAGCATCAATTTTTATGTCTTTTCTAGCAAGTTTATCTTTTTCATTTTTCTTGTCAACAATTTATATTTACTCTAAAAAATTGGTTATAGCCGTTATATTTTCAATAATTTTGTTGTCAAAATATGTTTTTCACTATATTGAGATGCTTCCTTCTATATCTTTCATGCTCAAACCTTCTCTAGAAAACCTTATTTACTCTCTGCTAATATCATGTTTACTGTCTTTGACTTCGGTAAATTTGTTGAAAGTGGATTATGCTGAAAACAAAAAAAGGTACAAAAACATGGTTATATCTTTGGAAAAATTCCTTAGATTTAGCAGATATAAAGATTTTATAGCAAAAGATTTTATTGATTTAAACAGAAGTGAAGGTGGTTTGGCAAAATTAATATTTTCTTTAATCCTTCCAACAATTTTAATATGGTTCATACTTTCTCTTAATTTCATTCCTTTTGCAGATTTTCTGATAGTTTTTGCTATAATGCTGGGGGCGATTTCATCATCAACTTATAACTGGATCACTGAGTTTGATGTTTTTTCATCTTATTCATTTCTTCCAATAAAGGTTTCAAGTATAATAAAAAGTAAAATTGCAACCTATTCAATAATCAATTCGTTATGTTTCATCATTCTTTTTATTGCATCTATCAAAGCAGGACTAAGCAATTTAATTCCCTCGTTGATGGCTTTTGCGAGTGTTTCTTCATATGTTCTTGCTATGAATATATATCTTACAGGGCTTCATCCAAACATACTTTTATACAATAGCAAAATCCTGATTCAATATTTGCTTTTGACTTCACCTATACTTTTAATTCTTATGTTTTCATCCAAAAGCATCTTATTCTATTTTTTTGTTCTGGCTGTTTTAGCTATTGCATATCTCATAATCAAAAAAAGTCTTGAAAAATGGGATAAAGAAGAAATTGTATTTTAGTTTTTCTTATACCATTCTATTACTCTTTTTAACCCATCCTTCAAATCAATTTTAGTATCAAAGTCAAGGTATTTTCTTGCTCTACTTATATCAGGACATCTTCTTCTTGGGTCGTCTTTTATATTATAGTTCGGTTTGGCATTCAATATAATTTCAGATTTTGACTTTGTTAATTCTTTTACAAGTTTCGCCAATTCAAAAATGCTTGTTTCTTTATAATTACCTATATTAAACACATTAAAAGGCAAATCATCTTCCAACAGCAATTTTGACAGTCCTATTATTTGATCTGTTATATAGCAAAAGCTTCTTGTTTGTTTGCCATCCCCATAAACCGTTATAGGTTGATTGGATAAAGATTGTTGGACAAATCTTATCAACACTCTACCATATTGTGAAGTTTCTTGATCCAATCTAGGACCATATGTATTGAATATTCTTGCAACTCTGAAATTAACTGCAGGGTGCTTCTTGATAAAAGAATATATAATTGCTTCAGAGACTCTTTTTGATTCATCATACATACTTCTCTCGCCAAAACTATTGACATAACCATAATAATCTTCTTTTGTTGGCACTTGATCATCAGGTGGGTTGCCATAAACTTCGCTTGTGCTTGTAAAAAGAAAAGATGCTTTGTTTTTAACTGCAATTGATAACGCATTTTTTGTACCTATATAACCTATGTCTAATGTTTCTAAAGGATGAAGTTGATAAAGTGGCGGTGATGCTATACTAGCCATGTGAACAACATAATCAACTTTGTTGTTGAATTTCAAAGTGCAAAAATCTTTTTTTATTAGTTTAAATCTCTTGTTTTTTTGTAAATGCTCTATGTTTTTTTTGCTACCAGAAACAAAATTATCCACACATATCACTTTAGCATTAAAAGAAAGCATTGCATCGCAAAACCAGCTTCCTATAAAACCAGCACCGCCTGTTACTAGAAATGTTTTATTTTCTATTTTTTCTCTGTATTTTTCTATTTCTTTTGATATTTCGTTTATTTCCCGAGCGATCATACAAAATATTTTATGAAAAAAACAATTATTAAATAATGTTTTTTAGGCTGATGAAAATCACTCTTTTTATAGGAATATTTTTTAGCTCTTTAGCAATACTAATTACAAAAATAATGCAACCAGGCAAAGAGGTAATGATATTGATTTTTTATACAATAGTTTTATCTAGTGTTGCTTCTGGACTGGCAATATATTACGAGTTTTATCTAAAACCAAAAAATTACATGAAAAAAATTGAAAAGATTATCAAAGATATTGAAATTTCAAAAAACAGTTTGAAAAAAAATTATAACAATTATAATAGCCTTGTTTTTAGCATGGATCAAACTCTAACACTTTTAGAGAATTGCTTGGGGAAGATAGAGAAAAAAATAGAAAAAATAGAAAATCAGGTTATGGATAAGAGTAAGTGCTGACCGTATTTCCATCAGCATCTCTCAAAGTAGCTGTGTCTCCACTATCATTCCATATTGAGCTTCCTTTCCAGCATAGAGATGCTTGATTTGATGTACAACTTGTATAAGCAGCGCCACTATATATTCTTACAGTTGCACCTGGTTGTAATGTAAATTCAGGGAAGGTAAATATATTGCTTGAAGCATCTTGCAATGTCCATCCTGTTAGGCTAACTGGGTTTTCGTCTGTGTTTATTATTTCAACCCATTCTGACTTTGAATCCAACCCATTTATGCGCACTAGAGATGATTGTCCTTGCTGTTGCTGTTGATTGACAACAGGTGTGCTATAGCTGTAAGCACTTATTTCCGGTAATATTGTTTGAAGTTTTATTTGTTCCATTTTATTAACTTCGCTTTCAAGTAAAGCTCTTGCTGCTTCCATATCTCTCGTTAGCACCGCTGGGTTAAATCCTTTGAAAGTTTCATTCACACCGCCGTTTTGTTTGACTCTTGTTATGCTGCCGTCTGCGTTGCTAAACTCTTCTATTGTTTTGTCAGGATCTTGTGCCACTTTGAGCATATACTTGTGTGTTGTCAATTGCCATATACTTTGATCAGAACTTGCTATCACTCTTACTGTTGTACCCGGCCTGCTTAGTTCTTGTATTATATTGTCTGGGGCCATCAAAAAGTAAAACTTGCCAAAAGCTGTCTCATATGTTCTTTCAAATCTGTCATAAGACATACTTTTGCTTGCCTTTGCTGGTATTTTTGTCACTTGGCTTTCGTTTATCCCTAAAACAGATTTGCCTGCTGGTATATAGTCATCAAACGAGTTTGTTGCTAGGAAAGGTATGCTCAAAAGTCCTGTTATTATAGAGCTTACTATTATGATATCAGTCAAATTCATGATATCACTTGAAGAAAATTTGCTAATGTTACCTTATAAATGACTTGTTTACTTTTTTGCTTAAAAACGGTTTTTTATCTAGTAAAATTTTCACTACTTCCTGATGAAGTAATCTTACCAGCATTTCTCTCACTCACAGTTTAATGTCACACTTGAATTTTAAAATATATATTTTATTATATATTTTATTTTTTATAATTTTTTTAATAACAATTTTATATATATTTTTTAATATATAAATAATATTAGTTGTAATAATAAATAATTAATACAATAATAGTTACGAAAGATATAAATATATCCTTTACTAATATTTGTAAAGATGTGATATGGCTGAAATGGATTTGAAAAGATTGTTTTTAAGACCAAAACCAGTAAAGATAATAACAAATCTTAAAAAAGGCCCAAAATACGCGACACAAGTTTCCAAGGATATAGACTGCACATATTCCCATGTAGTAAAGTTGCTAGAGCATTTTGAAAAACTAGGATTAGTAGAATTCAAAAAACAGGGAAGAATAAAGGTAATAGAACTAACAGAAGACGGGCAGGATCTCGCTCATGCCATAGAAGGAGTTATAATGAAGCTAAATAGAATATCAGAGAATGCAAAGACTAAGAAATGATTTGGTCCATTGTTCTTTAATGATAAATAGCCTTATCTGGCATATCATCTTGGTCATTTGGTATTTTTTTGCTAATTTCTTGAAAGAGTTAACGAAAGTGTTTCATGGTGGGTAAATAATTATAGCTTGTTTTTATTGGCTCTTATCTAGTAAAGCTGAATTATAGTTAAGCTTTTTATTTACTCTTTCAATATATTTGTTTATGATTGAGTTTAAGCATTGGGAAATCACACAAAGGGCTAGGATAGAAGATGTTATGAAGATCATATTCAAGACTAGCTCTCAAGCTAGAGTAGCTGTTCTAATAATAAATAGCATCCTGGAGAAAGGTAAATATAGCGAAGAGTTTGGACATCAACAGTTTGGTGTGTATGAAGAGGATATGCACAAGATATTTCTAGATAGCAAAGTAAGCAGGCCTACATTCTTCAAGGTGCTTAAAAGGTTAAGAAATATTGGGTTGATTAAGAAAGATTACTCTTTTTATTATCTAAGCATGGATTTTGCAAATGCTTTAAGAAGGCTAGAAAGGACTGTTAGAAGTATTATAGGAAGCAAGATTAAAGATGTAAAGCCTGCAGAAGAGGAAATTTGATGGCAAAAGATATAGCCTTTTTGAGTGAAAGATGCTCGTGGAGAAGGGGTTTTTTAACAAAAAATATATTATATGTTAGATATATTTTATTAATTTTATTTTATTATATTGAATTTAATATAGTTGAATTGAAATATATAAAAAATTATATAAATTTAAATTGTTTAATTTAAAATATATTTTGTAGTATATAGAATTTGACAAAAAAGTGAGAGTGAGAGTTAAAATTGAGCAATAAACCTTGCCAGGCAAAGGGTAGAAAAAGCTAGGAGAGGATGAGTTAGGTGGAGATCTGGAATAAGAGTAAAAAAGTAAGGGTTGCTAAGGATGCAATAGTCAGGAGAAGCTTTCTAGAGCTTGTTACAGGGTTAATTCCATATAAAGCTGAAAAAAGTAAGAGTTTTCTGGATATTTTCAAGTTTAAGGTGTTTAAAGAGGATCAAGCGATGCTATTCTTTGTTAGAGATGGTAGCGTGCATTCATTATTTATGAGTTTTCCCATAGTTGTTGTCTTTCTGGACAAGCAGTTGAAAGTGGTTGATGTTAAAAAATTAAAGCCTTTTAGCATAGTGAGAGCAAGTAGAGAATTTGATTGCTTTATAGAGTTGCATGAAAGTAAAGAAAAGCTAATAGAAGTGGGGGATCTTTTGATTTTTAAATGATTGTTTTAATGTTTTTAAAATGTATAAGTGTTATACGTGTAACATACTAAAAAATATAGATTAAAATATATAATAAAATTATTTTGAAAAAAATACTTTACATATATATTAAATAAAACAAGTGAGAGATTTATGAATAAAGATCTTCTTTTAGAACTTGAGAAATCATTCATGGAATGGAAAAAAGAATCAGGGTTTAAAGCATCTTTTGATGAATTAGATGAAATTTTTTTCATAAGAGATTATATTCAGCATGCAGGTTTTGTAAGTGATAAAATAAATAGAATGATCTGTGGCAGAATAAGAGATACATTTTCTGTCTGGGTTAATCAAATATCTTTATGGTTGTTTCCTTCTCAAACATTAATCAGCTTTTCTGAAAGCAAAGTATTTGATGAAAAAGATAGGGAAGAATTAAATTTAATTCTATCTGAATTTATGTATATTATTTCTTTAAACACAGAAATAGGTTTGACAAAAGATAAGAAAAAAGAAGGTGAATTTGTCGATAAATCTTTGGAAGTGTGGAAAAAGAATTTACCTTTATTAATAAAATTCACAAGCAAAGTGAGAGAATTCTGGATGAAAAAATAAATTTTGGATAATGTTATACGTGTAACATAATTGTTTTGAATTAATATATTTATTAATTCGATACAAGTTTTAAATACAATATGATAATTGATACAAGTTTTAAATACAATATGATAATTGATACAAGTTTTAATTTTTATACTGATGCAAAAAGTGGTGATCCAGATATCAAAAGTCCGACGCTCAAAAAATATCATAAAATATTATGAGCAAACCCTTACCAAACGGTAAGATTTTTGAATTAACAGATAATAGAAAAGGTGCTTATCTATATCATAAATCAGAACTTGGAGAATTCTTTTTAGGTAGCGATTGTATAATAAATTCTTATAAAAATCATAAGAGAAAGAATTGGATTATAAAACAAATTCCTGAAGAAGTGAATGAACTTTTTAACGCAGGTTCTACCATTGGAGCTTATATTATTTTTCCAAATAAAAGAATTAACAGAAAATATACAATCAATCAGGCGCGTGGAGTAAATAGTTTTATTGATGATAGATTCGACTTGACATTAGAATGTATTCGTCTTTTTTACTTAGGTAAAAAAAGTCCGCTTTATGAAACTTTATTGAGATACAAGAATTTCTTCGATTTATTCGAGAATTTTATTGGATATGTCAAATTCTTTCTGTTGGAAGATCTAATTGATGACAAAAATAAAATTAAATTTTTTTTACCATTTGACAACTTCAAAACTCGTCCAAAATTCTCTAACATAAATGAATATTTATTATACAAAAAAAGAGTAATGGAATTTATTAGATCAAGAAACAAAAGAATAGAGAACTATGTTAAACTTGTAAAAATTGATTAAATTTAATTCTGGTTTATAGTTTTATCGATATATTGTAAGTGATATTTTAGAAAAGTTAATAAAAATAGCTAGATTACGGCTATTAAATTCATTGAAAAACTTGGTTGTACAGATCTGAATAATGCTAATGGAATAGATGTTCAACAAAACGTTTTTCATTTTCATCTACATGTTATTCCTAGATATATCAATGACGGTATAGATTTGTGGTTTCATAAAAGAAATACCAAAAAAGATATTGATTTAGAAGAAAATTACAAATTTTAAATTTTCTTGTTTTTTAGAGTTTAAACTATATATATGACTAAATTTTATTATAAATTATTGAAATGTCAAAAATTCCAAAGGATGAAAAATGATCATAGTTAATAATAGAGCAGGTATATTAGATGGTGAAAAAACAGTATTAGATGTATTTAAAGAACGTATAGCTAGAGCATTAAAAAATAATGAAGAAATATCCTTTTACGTAGCTGTTGGGTTCTTCTTTTTTGAAGGTTTTCAGAAGATATATCCACTATTGAAAGATTTAGATGAAAAGAATCTTCTTAAAGAATTCAAAATTGTCATGGGTCCAGAGACAAGAAAAAACACAAAAGAAATTCTAGAAGCATTAAAAAAAGATGCTGTTGTCCTTAATGATGAAATATTTGAATTTATTAAAAAATTATATGATGTAAATAAATTTGATTTTAGAATTTTTTTAGAAAGAGCTTTTCACATAAAACTTTATATATTTGATTTTGCTAGAAGCGGTTCAGAAGTTTGGGCTGGTTCCGCAAATTTAACTGAAGCTGGTTTAGCAGAAAATATTGAATTAATTGTACCGACAGGGATTACGATCGAGGAAAAAGATCTCTACAAGCAATTTTTTAATAAAATATGGAATAAATCAAGTGATAAAGTTGATAATTTAAAAGTAATAGATATAGTTAGAAAAGCCTCTTTATCTGAAACACTTTATCTTTATCCTCGTGATTTTATAGCAAGTTTGTTAAAGATAATGGGTAAGGAATATTTAGTAAAAAATATAAGTTTGGATCTTTCTTATCTCGGGGAGTTTCAAAATATGAGCTACTATCTTTGTTTAGAAAAAATGAAAACTTATGGTGGAGTAATTTTAGCAAACTCATATGGATTAGGTAAAACTTATGTTGGTTGTTTGATAGCTAGATATTACAAAGATCTTGGAAAAAGGGTTTTGATAATTTATCCACCTGTTCTTGAAGATCATTGGAAAAAAACTTTAGAGAAGGTTGGTTTAAATATAACTGACGTAGAATGGCTATCAAGAGGTCTACTTCAAAAAAGCAATTTTAATTATGAAAAATACAAAAATATTGACTTAATTTTAGTTGATGAAGCGCATCATTTCAGAACTTCAAAACCTAAATCAAATAGAAGGGAAAATTTAGAAAACATAAGTAAAATAAACCCGAATTCTCAAATGCTTTTGATAACAGCAACACCAATAAATACTTCTTTATTAGATTTTACAGAACTTATCAAACTTTTTGCGAAAAGTATTTATAAGGAGAGATTTGAAACAGAAGGTATACTTTCAAAAATATACGAAATTGAACATAATGTAAAATCAAAAGAAATAACAAAAAATACAATAGAAAAATTGAATGAATTGATAAGAAAATTCACTATAAGAATAGAATGGTCAGACATAATAAAATATTTTCCTGATGATCTGAGGAAAATATCTGGAAAAGAAAAAATTGAAAATCCTGAAGTATTTCAGGTAACATATAAATATGATGAAGAAATTATAAGGAATATTTTTGACAATATAGTACCTTTCTTAGATAACTTAAACTTTGAATACACAAAACTTTGGGAAAAAGAATATAAGGAGGATAAAAACCTAATATGGTGGTACAAATGGAGATTGTATAAAAGACTTGAGAGTAGCATAACAGCTTTTAAAATCAGTCTTGAAAATATTTTAGAAAAAAATATTTTTCTTAAAGAATTTTTAACAAAAGTAATCACAAATATTAAATATGAAGAGAAAACAAATTTATTTTCCAAAGAAAGACTAGAAAATATAAAAAATACTTTTCTTTCTCTTTCTAAATCTAAAAAAGAAGAAATTTTGGACAGATTTAAATCAGATATAAATTTTGTTAATAATATGTTAAAAAATATTCAAATGATTCAAGATTTAGAAGTTAGAGATGAAAAAATTAATAAGTTAATTGAAATTCTAGAAAAAGAAAAAAAACCGACGATTGTATTTTCTGAATCAAGAGATACTGTTATCTACATAGGAAATAAACTCAAGAAGTATGGAAAGTTTAAATTTCAATTGGCATATGGTGGCGAAATACGAGATGAGGAATTTGATGGTGAATTTGAGATACCTACAATTGACAAAGATAAAATTCAAGAATATTTTAATAAAGGCAAATTTGATATTTTAATAACTACTGATATAATGGGAGAAGGTACAAATTTACCAGGACCAGAAAATAAGAATCCTATTATAATAAATTTTGATCTTAGTTATAATCCAGTGAGATTAATTCAAAGAGATGGGAGAGCAATAAGAATTGATCATCCAAAAAAAGTTTTTATTTATAATTTTGAACCAGATGAAAGAATTGACAAGGAACTAGAACTTTGTGATAGGGTTGCAAAGAGAATAGAAAATATAATTTCTACAATAGGTCTAGATTTCATTATTTGGGCAATTGAAGAAAAAAAGATAAAAAAATTTTCTGAAAAAAATAGAAAGAGGACAATAAAATTAATTCGTGAATATAAAGATCTATTGGCAACGAAAACACCAGAAGAAATTAGAAAGAGATTTACCCCAACTCTTTCTAAAGAAGATAAATCTCTTAGGGAATTTATAAAATATTGGGGAATTTCGGAAGAAACATTAAATTATTTTTCTGGAAATTATAGAAAACCTATATTTACTGGACTCAAGAAAAATAATAATATAGATTATTTTGTTGTTTTTGAATATAGAGGTGGTATTCATACTTTAGGTGAAATTATATTTTCTGAAAAAAATTTTGAAGCTAATATAACAAAAATAGATTTGGAAAAAATTAACTCCTTAATTTCAGAAAAATGTCTAGAACTTGATAAAGAGTTTTTAAAAGTAGTCTATAGAAAAGATAGACTTGATTTTCAAATAGAAAAACTATTAGAAAAAAACGAGAAATTAAAAAATATTTTTAGAAATATAGATATTTCGTGTTTTACCAAAAATAACAAAAAAATTATCTTGGATAGTCTTAAAAAGATTGACAAAATACCACCTTGGAAAAAAGAAATAGAAATAGAAAAATTACAAGCATTAATTAACAAAAAAATAATAAATGGTTATCAAAAAAGTATGGCTAAACCAAAGCTACTAGCAGTGATAAAATATGTCTAAATATGATATAAATTGGCTTAAAGAAAAAGGGTTTTTCGAAAAACCAATTTCTCTTAGAATTGAAGATAGAGATATTTTTTTAGATGGTAATAATCTAATTGCTTATGCAGAAGTTTTCAGTAATGAAGAAGTTGAAAAAATAAGGAAAAAAATATCATATTATGCTAAAAAAATCAAATATATATGGTTTTATTTTCCATATGAAGAAAAATCAAAAGTTTTCAGAAGAGATATCGGAGAATTATCTTGGTTTTGGTACAAACCACAACTCAGAAATGAATTTCTTAAAAGCAAAGAAGACAAACTCAATAAATTTTCTACAAAAAATATAGATATTCTTTTTGATACTCGTGACGTTGCTGAAAAGTTTTATTTGAAATTATGGGAAGTAAGAATAAAACTTGCAATAAGCATAAATGATTTAGAAAAAGATGGAAACAAACTTTTAGTTGTTCAACATCTTCTAGATAGATTAATATTTTTTTATTTTCTAGCTCAATTAGGACTTGTAAGAATAAAAAATAATGAAAAAGATTGGAAACTCGACAGAAAAAGAACCAGGCAATTTTTTAAATGGATTTGTGATGTATTATCTGAAAAGGATTTACAAGATTTTCTCAACAGAATATTTTTCGATGTTTTAGGAAAAGTAAATGAAATAGGTTGGTCAACAGAATATTTTGAAATAGGTGGTGAAAAGTTTTCTGTGACAGCACCATCTCTAAACGGAGGTCTTTTTATAGAAAAAGAATTTGAAGGAAAAAACGAGAGAGAAATAAAAATTAACGGAATAAGAGAACTTATATTAGACGTTCTTAATAAATATAATTGGATTTTAGGTGAAGAACTACCAGAAGAAGAAGATGTAATTGGGGATTTAACACCAGAAATAATTGGACATATTTATGAAAAGTTTGTTGTATCATTAGAAAAAATAGGATTGGAAAAGATAAGACTAAAAGATATTAAAATAGTTAAAGAAGAATTAAGATATGCTAGAAAAAAAATAGCGGCTTATTACACACCGGAAAAAATCACAAAATATATTTCCAAAAATACAATTTATCCTTATATTCAAGATAGATTGAAAGAGAAATTTGGTGATGATGGTAAAATTTTACTCAAAGAGTTGTTCAAAAAAAACAATTTTAATAAGAAAGAACTTGAAATTATAAGATACCTTTACTTTGAAATTTTAAGGAAAATAAAAATATGTGATAATGCTTGTGGTTCCGGTTCTTTTTTAATTGCTGCTGGTAATATTCTTTTAAGACTTAACAGTAAAATAATAAAAATTCTTCAAGAAAATCTTAGTGATAACGAAGTAAAAAAAATCATTGAAAAAATTAGAGAAAGTCCGACAAGAAATTATTTCATAGTTAAAGAAATAACAACAAATAATCTTTATGGTGTAGATATAATGGAAGGTGCCATAGAAATTGCCAAGCTCAGATTCTGGTTATGGTTAACTTCTCAAATTGATCCTAATAAAATTGAAAGAAAAAGAATAGATACACTACCAAATTTAGACTTTAATTTAATGGTTGGTAATAGTTTGATTGGATTTGTAGATATCGAAGACATTGATTTATCTAAAATTTTAAGGGAATCTAAGAAACTTAAAAAAGCATTATATGAATTCAAGGGTTTTGAAGAATTTAAAAAAGTTAATGAAACTATAATTTGGTTAAAAAATTTGATTAAAAGAAAAGAAGAATTTAAAAATTTACCTACATATGAAGCCATTAAAATAAAAGAAGAATTTAAGGAAGAATTAGAAAAAGCGAGAAATTTTTTGAATGAAAAATTCTATGAAATGTTAAAAGATAAAAAGCTAAATTTTTCTAAGGAAGAATTTTTAGAACTAAAACCATTTCATTGGGGTTTTGAATTTTGTGAAGTTTTTGATTTAGAAAAACCAAAAGAAGAGAGAGGGTTTGATATAATAATTGGAAACCCACCTTATATTAATATATACGAAATCCCTATTTTAGATAAAGAAATTTACTCAAAAACATTCAAACTTAGATATAAAAAATATGATATATTAATATTATTCATAGAAAGATCGATTCAACTTATGAATTATTTAAGCCATTTTTCTTACATTACATCTGACAAATGGGTAGCAGAAGAATATGGTTTATATCTAAGAAAATTTATTTCTGAAAACAGAAATATTAAAGAAATAGTTGATTTTGAAGACTATCACGTATTTGACGAACCTAAAGTATATAATGTTATATTTATTTTAACTAAACAAAAGTTCGATAAGATCATAATTAAGTCAAAAGATTTTTCAATTAAAAACATACTATCTTATGAATTTATTAAAAAACATCCAAAACTTCATTTAAGATTAGATATGGGAAGTATAGAAAAAGAAATAATTGATTTTATTCTTTCTAATAAAATCATGATAAAAGATATATGTTATGTAAATTGGGGATGTAGACCTTCTCCCTCAAAAGAATATATTTTTGATAAATATGAAGAATGTTTAAAAGTAACTAAAGATGAAAAAAAATGTAAAAAACTAATTAAGGGATCAAATATCAGACGTTATGGTTTAAATCCACCAATAAAATGGTTAGCATATTTACCTTCTATGTATAATCCAATGTTTCCTGATTTATTCGAAAACGATAGAATAATTATTAAAGATATCGGTATTAAACCACTAAAAGCTAATTTCTTAAGTGGAAAAGATAAAATATATTCTGACCATACAACAATAAATTTAATTCTTTATAAAAATTTACCTAGGAAAAAAAAGGAACAACAAAATTCAATTAAATTTTTCGATGTTAACTTAAAGTATTTATTATCGTTGATTAACTCAAAATTAATAAACTTTTATATATGGATCTTTCTTTCGGATCGTCTTCATGTGCTTCCAGAAAACACAAAACAAATACCAATTGTGATACATGAAAATATGAAAATTTTAACAGTATTTTGTGACTATATGCTTTTTCTTAACGAGAAAGAAGAAAGAAAAAAATCCGAAGAAGAACTCATTGAATTTATTGATAGGCAAATCATCGATCCTTTAGTTTACGAACTTTATTTTAAAGAAAAATTTGAAGAAGATGGAATAAAAGTAAATCTTTTAAAATTAGTTGAACCGCATTTGAAAAATATTGAAAATATAAAATCAGATGAAGATAAATTGAAAATAATTAAACAAGTTGTTGATAAAATTAAAAATGATGAAAAAATTATGAAAGAAATTGATAAAATTAAAAATCATAAATGGGTCAAAATAATTGAAGGTTTGAAAACGTGAGTGTTTTAAAAAAATACTATTGGTCGTGCCCTTTTTGTGATAAAGTAACTATAAGACTATTTTATAAATATTAAAGAACCTATGATATGGGAAAGTATATTTAAATTAAGTTATTATTACAAATCAAAGACGTCTAATTGTAGAAAATTTTCTGATGTAATTAAAAAAAGAATTGAATGAAAAGAAATATCTTATAGAGATATAGAATTTTTAAAAAATTTTGGCTGCATCTTAAATCAACATTAAATAAATTTAATTAAACCTTTATATTTTTTCATTTACCAATTATCAATTATGGCCAAACCAGAAATCATCGAAATAAAATGCCCTTTTTGCGGCTATGAAAAAATAAAAGCAAACTTCTATCCTTCAGTTTTACAAACAGCTGTTTCTCGCTCAGCAGCAAAAGGCTCGGTAACAAAATTCTATAGAACAAAAGAAAAATATGAAGTATTAAGTGACTGCGAAAAATGCGGTAAAAAGGCAAAAGAAATAGAGAAAGCATTAAAGGATGGTATAAAAGATCCTGAAAAGGAAAAAAAGATAGAAGATAGATTAAAGCAACAAGGTTTATTTATACCAGAAATTAAAACTAAATTGAAATAATTTCATTCATAATTTCTAACTTTATTTTCAAAATCATAAACGAATTTCTAAATAAATGTTATACGTATAACATTCTCACTCAATAATCAAAATCTGAAAACACAGGATTAACAAATCTAATATTCCTATTTAACCCGTCTATCTCTTTAACATCTTTTTGATCCAAAGAAAAATCAAAAATATCAATATTCTCTTTCAGCCTTTCAACAGAGCTAGACTTTGGTATAGCTGCTATTCCTTTCTGATAAAGCCATCTCAAGCAAACTTGCGCAGCTGTTTTATTATGCTTTCTAGCAATCCTAACCAAAACATCATCTTTTAATATATTGCCTCTACCTAAAGGCGAATAAGCAATAACAGCTATTCCATTCTTTCTGCAAAACTCTAACAGCTTTTCCTGATACAAATAAGGGTGAAACTCAACTTGATTAGCCACTATCTTCACTTTAGTCTTTAAAGCATCTTTCAAATGATTTATTGTGAAATTGCTGACACCAATATTCCTTATTAAACCATCATCCAATAATTTTTTCATCGCCTTTATCGTCTCTTCTATTGCTACACTTCTATTAGGCCAATGAATCAAATACAAATCCAAATAATCTGTTTTTAACTCTTTTAACGTCTGCTCACAAGCTTCTAAAACATCTTGATAATGCAAATGCTCAAACCAAACTTTAGATGTTATGAATAGCTTTTCTCTCTTGCCTTTTATTGCTTTACCAATCTCTTTTTGGTTATCATAAATTTCAGCGGTATCTATATGTTTATAGCCTATTTCAATTGCTTTAGCAACAATCTCTCTACATTTCTTTCCTTCCAATTGCCAAGTACCTAATCCAATAAAAGGCATCTCATAACCAGAAGATAACTTCAAATTAAACATACTATAATATTGTTTTTTCTTTTATTTTTTTGTCACTTCTTCTGGTGCCCTATACTCATCCCAATAAACTTTCTTTTCTTTTATTATTTCTCTTATTTTTTTCTGCAGATCACTCAATTGAGATTTGCCTGATTTTACTTCCAAAAAAACAATTTCTTCTGGATCTTTCTTGCTTAAACCTTTAAAAACGATAAAATCTATTGGTGTACCTATAAAACGAATCTCAGTGGGATCATACTTAAAATCAGGCAAATATGGTGCTATGTTTTCTGCAAATTTACCACCTACTGTTTGTCTAGATTTTTCTGCAGATTCTTTTCTTGCTTGCTCAATCAACTTCTGCCATTCCCTTATTGATCTTTCTCTTTCAATAATTTTTCCAATATTATATCCAATAATAACAAGGAAAAAACCTATAACAATCAACAGCAAAATTTCAAAAATTCCCATGAAATTATTTATAATAATTTGGTTAAAAACTTTCACTTTATTGCATGCTTTTTATCAAAAATCATTGCCTTTCCGCCATTTGTTTTTATAACTTGATATATTGTTTTCAACTCATCCAAATTATCGCTTTCCCAAACAGAATCTTGAACCATCCTAGCTTTTATTCTATTAAGCAGTCTGTTAACTTTAACTCTTAAAGATGCTTTCTCTCTTTTTATATCAAATATCAGCAAATAACCCATAATATGTTATACGTATAACATCTTTTTAAAAATT
>JAHLMM010000005.1 GCA_018920365.1 Candidatus Aenigmatarchaeota archaeon
CTTTTTAACAATCCAAAAAATATCGCAAAAGTCAGCAGAAAAGGAAGATAAACTTCATACACACCTTGCGTCTTTAAAACTCCTATCAATCCTTGCAAAGCATTTTCTGCCATTATATCACATTATATTTTGATTTTTATATTTAAAGAGTTATTTAATGGTTTGACCGCTAGGTTGTGCTATCCATATTAACGGAATTATCATTATGAAAATAACAACAATTGCTGTCAATATGTCTGATGGAATGGCTGATATTGCTTCAGGTGTTATGAATATGCTTACAAGACCGCTAGCAACAAAAATAACACCAGCTACTGCAAGTCCAATTAAAAACAATGTTGTTGGTGTACTTGAATTTTTCCATTTTTCCCATAAATTTTTTGGCAAGTCTTCTGGCAAAACCAATCCAGCAATCATTAATCCTAGCATGAAAACAAGAATTACAACCATACCTTGCATAAAGAATGTTGATAGTTGTGTTTCAACATCAACACCTCTTAGAATTGGAAATGCCCATACCATAAAAGCGGCTGACAATGCTATCACACCATTAACAGCAACATTTCTATCAGAATCAGTTCCAAAAATTTTTGACTTTCTTAATATGCCATAAAATATGGCAGATGTAAGCATAAATGGAAATAGAAAATTAAATGCACCAATCTCCTTCATTTTGAATATTATATTTGTGAATACATCAGCCATTCAATCTACCTCTTTGGTGGTATTACAGATACCACAGTAAATGCTAATCCTAAGAATAGCATTAATAGCAATAAAAATATGCCTCCACCCTCGCCTTTGAAAATAGTGTCACCCAATCTTAACACGCTCCCCAACCCGCTTGTAGCAAATAATACTATGATCACTGTTACTAGAAATATCCATAGAAAAGCATTGCTTTCCCCAAATGCCCTTTTTAAAGTTTCTGAAAAGTCTGGATATGCCAAACTACCACCTATTAAGCCAAAACTAACAACTAGAATTATTATGAAAACTTGTACAATAAACTTTGACATTGGCCCTCCTATAGCCATTGCGGGTAAAGTTGCAGCATATGCCCATATAAAAAATGAAAGTACAAGCGATAAAGTTGCATAAATAACAACAGAATCACCAAAAATTTTTGTTTTTTTTAGTAAGGCAAAAAACACAGCCCAAAAAATTATCATAGGAAACAGATAATCATAAACACCAATTTCAGTCAATCTTTCTACAATAAGCTGAAAAGGATTTGCCATGATTATAATTTATTTTTTTTCTAATAAATATTTAGCCCTTTCTTTTCATTTCATAAACCAAATCTGTTAGTGCCTTTACACTTTCTATTAAAGATGGCAAGGCTTCTTTGAAAGTTTTTTCTAAACTAGATAACCTAGCATTTACCTCGTCTACACCCTCTTTCAAAGAATCTATTTTTGTTATCATTTCTGATTGTCTTTCTTTTCCGCCTTTTGCAACCATTGAAAGTTTGTTGTGCAAGTCTACTATCTTTCTTTCAAGATCATTATATTTGTTTTTGAATTCAACAAGTTTTTCATCCAATTCTGTCATTTTTTCATGAACAATTGATTCTATAATTTCTTCATTGACATATTCTTGAGGCGGATAATACTCTTGCTGTTGAGGCTGAGGTTGCTGTTCAAATTGCTGAAATTGTGGCTGCTGAAAGTTTTGTTGAGGTTCTTGAAAATTTTGCTGAAAATCTTGAATACCAGGAGTCTCTTCACCTGTGACGCCAATTTTAAAACTTTGAGTCAATGCTCTGTCTATCTCTTCAGAACTAAACCCATCTTTTCTTAGTATATCAATTATTTCAGCTTCAGTAAAACCTTTGTTGCTTAAGTCAACTACTTTATCTGTTGGTATAAACCCTTTGCCTAATGATATCGGTTTTTCAGGCTCTTTTTTGCTTCCACCTAAAAATTTGATCAAACTTCACACCCTTAATATTAATTAGTTGTTTTTAACTTAAAATTATCCCTTTTTATTCAAAATCCTTTCAAGTTCATCTCTTGTAACAAACCTTGATTTTATTGGATTGTATAGGTCAAGCAGGCTTTGTATCTCCTTTAACTCGCTTTTCTTTACAGTTTTTTCCATATTTTGTTCAAACTTTAACATGTTTGATCTCATTTGTTTGACTTCTAATGACAATTCTTTAATGTCATTACTAAGTTGTTCAAATGTTGTTTTGAGTACATTAAGTTCATCTATCATTTTTTCTTCAATTCCTTTTATTCTAGAATCAATCACGTCCAATCTTTGTTCAACTATTCTTATTCTTCTTGTATTGTCATTTATCCTTCTTGCTGTTTCTGTCTCTATTTCACTGGGCTGGTTTTTATCAAACGCCATAATAGTTATTTTGATTATTAAGTAAATATAATTTTATTTTAGTGTGGTCAAATGGTATTTGAGACAGAGTATATTGATGGCATTTTAAGGATAAACTGTCTTGACAGCATTTTCGGTTTTAATATAGAAGATTCAGAAACAGTAATGGCAAATGTCATAGACAAGATACTTGAGTATAAAAAAGTTGAAAGAATAATTCTAGTTGAAAGAAGGGAATATGAATATGATTTTTTTCAAACAAGGCTAATTGTTGAAATAGCAAATTTGTATGACAAGTTGCTGAATCAAGACAGAATTTTGGATTTTGGCTATCCTGAAAATATATCTTCAGCTGTATCTCAATTGGGCTTTATCTTGCAAGTTGTTATGAAAAAGGATCCAATAGGAGCGTTTGTAAAACTGAGAAGAATGTTAAGGTTGTATGAAAGCAAGTTATCCAAATCTTCATCCATGAATGAAAGGGTTGCGTATAGGATGTTAATAAAAAAACTTCAATATATTATAGATCTTTTTGAAAAAACAGAGCTCATAAAAACAGTTAAAGAAAGTTTACTTGGACATAAAGTTGGAGAGAGAGATATCTACAGGGTAATTTTCAACCCTATGATAAGACCAATATTCATGTTGACACGCTATTCTTCTCTACCTCCAAAAAACAGCAGGCTTGTTGATAGATATAAACTTCCGGATGGTATACAAGTTGAAATATTTCGTGTGCCCGATCAGGTTAGGTATTATTATTTTGTCAACGCACCTGAATTTAGGCTTGATGATGAAAAGTATTTCATTCTTGAAAACGCTAGAAGGCAGATAGCTGAGCACAAACCTAGTGAAACAGAATTTTCTCAGCCAGAAAAAGTAAGAGAAATATTCACAAACATAGGAAGAGATTTGATATTGCAATTTTCTGGAGGAAAGAAATTCACATCAAAAGAAATTGATGAAATGACAAACATTCTTGTAAGACATACAACAGGTTTTGGTGTTTTGGAAATATTGCTTAATGATGAAAAGTTACAAGATATTTACATAAATTCACCTGTTGGCATATCACCAATATATGTTCATCACGATGATTATGACGAGTGTGAAACAAATCTGATACCAACGAGAGAGGATGCAGAGAGTTGGGCTACAAGATTCAGATTATTTTCTGGTCGTCCTTTGGATGAGGCAAATCCTGTGTTAGATACAGAATTGTTTGTGCCAGGTGGCAGAGCAAGAGTTGCAGCAATAACAAGAACTTTAAGTCCAGAAGGAATAGCATATGCTTTAAGAAGACATAGAGATAGACCTTGGACTTATGCATTGTTTTTGCAGCAAAAATATTTTACACCTTTGTATGCAGGACTTATGAGTTTCATAGTAGATGGATCAAGATCAATTTTGTTTGCAGGCGGGCGCTCTTCTGGTAAATCAAGTATGCTTGGTGCAACAATGCTTGAGATAATGAAAAAATTCAGAATAATAACGGTAGAAGATACATTGGAGTTACCTGTGCCACAATTGAGGAATTTGGGATACAACATAGAAAGAATGAAGTCTCGTTCTGTTATAACAAGAGTCGAATCTGAGTTGCCTGCTGATGAAGCATTAAGGACAGCTTTACGTTTAGGCGATTCCTGTTTAATAGTAGGTGAAGTAAGATCAAAAGAAGCAGTATCTCTGTTTGAAGCAATGAGAATAGGTGCTTTGGCGCATGTAGTAGCAGGTACTATACATGGTGAAAGCGCATATGGTGTCTTTGATAGAGTTGTAAACGATTTAGGTGTTACCAAAACAAGTTTTAAAGCAATAGATATTGTCACTGTGTCTGGTATGATAAAATCTGGTGATGGCTTAAGAAGATTCAGAAGAGTACTTGAGGTAACAGAGATAAGAAAGCATTGGAAAGATGATCCAATGTCTGAAAATGGTTTTGTAAATTTGATGGAATATTCTGCGAAAGAAGACGCTTTGAAGCCAACAGATACTCTAGTCAATGGTGAATCTTATGTTATCAATGAAATAGCGAAAAGGGTGAGAGAATGGCATGGAAATTGGGATGCTGTTTGGGATAACATTGAATTGAGAGCTAAAATAAAGCAAGCTATAGTTGATTATGCAGCAAAGTTAAATAGAAAGGATATACTTGAAGCCGAATGGGTATCAGCAAGCAACGAAATGTTCCATTTGATTTCAGACCAAGTCAAACGCGAGTTAGGCTCATTAGATTCAAAAGAAATATTTAATAGATGGAGTGAATGGTTTAAACAATCCATAAAGGGGAAAAAATGAAAAAAGATTTGATCAATCAATTAAGAGAAGAATTTGAACATGGAAAAACAGTTAGAAAACTTTCTGCAGATTATATTCAATTTTTGAAGGATGAAGTTGAAAGAAAAAGTTTTTATGAAAAATTCTGTGTTTTCTGCAGCAGCATAATAAAAATAAATTTAGATGATGAAAAAAGTAAAGAGTTGCAACAAAAATTAGACTTTAGCAATCTTAAAATAAATGCAAGCGATGTTTATTCTGCTTTTGTTGTAACTCTGTTTTTTACAGCTTTAATATTTGTGTCATCATTTATAGCATTACTAACAATCTATCCAATTAATCAAATAATAAAATACGTTGCTTTTATAACGATAATTGGTGTTTCTGTCTCTTATTATGTGCTCATATACCCTAACATTTATGCTAAAAAGACAAGAGTTGATGCTTCCTCGGAAATTGTACAAGCTATACTTTATATTTCAATTGGCTTGAAAAATGTCCCCAACTTAGAAAGTGCAGTGGCATTTGCAGCATTCAATCTTGACGGTCCATTAGGAAAAGATTTGCGCAAACTTTTGTGGGATGTTTATACAGGCAAATACAGTAGAATAGAAGACGGTTTAGATGATTTTTCAAGAAAATGGAAGTTCGAAAACAGAGAATTTTCCCAAGCAATTGATTTGTTAAAGACGTCTGTAACAGAAATTTATGATAGGGACAAAGTCATTGAAAGAGCAATAAACCTGATATTGCAGTCTAACATGGAAAGAATGAATCAATATGCTAGGGATTTGAAAAATCCAATAACAATAATAAATGCTTTAGGTGTATTGTTACCTGTTATAACGTTAATGATATTTCCTATATTAGGTTTAATTATGCCAACGCTTGTTAGCCCTTACACGCTATTATTCATGTATAATATTGCATTGCCATTAGTAGTTTATTTTTTAATGAAAAATGTTTTAGAAAAAAGACCATATGGCTTTCATTCAATTGATATAACAGGGCACCCCGAAGCCAACAATTTTGGTTATATATCTTTGAATTTCTCAAAAAGAAAAATTCAAATTCCTTTGCTGCCATTCTGTATAGGAATATTTCTTTTGATTTCATTCCCAGCAATAATAGGCATTTTAAATGCTACAATAGAAACACCATTATTTACAAGAACTTTGTATGGGCTTCAAATTTTTTGGGGAATTATTATTTCATTGATAATATTTACCTTGATGTCTACAAGTAAGAATAGAAGAATAAAAAAAGATTTGGAAGAAATAGAATCAGAATTTTCAGAAGCTATATTCATGTTAGGCAGCACTTTAAGGGCAGGTCAGCCATTTGAATCATCATTAAAATCTACATCCCAAAGATTGAAAGACCAAAAAATTTACAGTTTTTTTGAAAAAATAATCTACAAAATGAATAATTTTGGTATGTCTTTAAAAGACGCTGTTTTTCATAAAGATCAAGGCGTCATAAAGGAATATCCATCCAAAACAATAAAAAATACAATGAAAATTGTTGTTGAATCTACATCAAAAGGGCTTGGTCCTACCGCATCTGTACTTACAGCAATATCACAATACATGAAAAATGTCCATGATGTTGACGAACATTTAAAGCAGCTTTTAGAAGATGTAACATCATCTATGGGTATAATGTCATCTTTGCTTGTTCCCTTAGCGGCTGGTGTTGTTGTAGGCTTGAGTGGAATAATAATGAAGATATTGATATTTGTTTCTGGCTTATTTGCACAACTGCCAACTGATTCAACAGAAATACCCATTTTGAATATAAAACCAGAATCTATAATGCCAATTGAAATGATGATAGTTGTTGTCGGATTTTATATGATAGAATTGATAATATCACTAAATATATTTAAAGTGAAAATAGACAAAGGAAACGATATATTTGAGATAGGATATTCAATAGGTACAAATTTAATAAGTGCGGCATTAATATTTACATTTGCTATATTAATTATAACGTTTGGATTAGGAGCTCTTATACCGTTGAGTGTTTGAATGAAAGGAATAGCACGAGAAACAGTTGTGATGATAGCATTTTTGATACTGGCAGCATTACTCATAGCTTTAATGTTTACAATTTTGAAAGATCAAATTTCACCTGTAACAGATAAGATAAAAGAATTGTTCAAAAATATGGCAAAGGCGATATGATGAAAGGCATAAGTGGTTATATAATTGCTTTTGTAATAACAATAATACTAGCATCTTTAGGCATAGTTTTGATATGGGTTTTTTTAAAGAACACAGCATCAAATGCAACAATATTTTCCAAAGAAACTGTTGACAGTATCTGCAGATCATTAGGAGTTATATCATCATTATTGGGGTGCTAAAATGGAAGTAAAGTTCATTGCAGGTATAATACTTTTTTTAATTATGTTAGCTGTATTGTTGTTGATTTTAAGTTTAGGTAATAATGTTATTAACAACATTTTTGATTTTTTGAAAGGTGTTGTATCATGAAAGGATTGTCATTAATGCTGTCATTAATATTAGCTTTGGTAATTCTCGGTATAGGATTATTGGTCTTCAACAAAATTAAAAACTGGAGATGCTTTGGAAATATTTTTGAATGTGGAGAAAGCGCAAAATTAATCCTCTCAGCAAACTGTGTTTATACAAGATGTTTGAAAGGATGTAACGATAAAGACACGATTTCTTTGCAAACAAACGATTTTAATTGCCAAAACACTTGTGATAAAGCAAGTTTTCTTGATTTAGTAAAAAGTGACAGTAGCATTGTTTTTGATTATTCATACTGTGGTTTGCAATATCCAATCCCTGTGGATTTAACAAATGAGGCGGAAAGTAGAAGAAAAATATCTTTGAAAGATTTTAAAACATTCGATTGCATTGTTCTGTACAATGATAGGGCAGATAACACGTTTGATGATGTTTTTAATGATAATCCATTTCCATCAATGAATGTTATATTTATTGACGGTTCAATCGTTGAAAATTATGAGGAGTTGAAATCAGGTAATTGTGTTACAGGTTTACCAATTGAAAGCAAGTATAAGCAAATAGATAATGTTGTTATAAAAAGCGGTATAATATATTCTTATGGTGGTGCCGATAATTTCATCGTATCAGTATCCTATCCTTCAGCATCAGTAAAGCAACTTGATGGAACAAAAATATTTTTGTCAGATATCTATTACTATAATCAATTCAACAGCAACTCTATCGCATTTATTCCAGGAAGATATTATCCGCTTGATGCTACCAATGGTATAGTTTTTGCAATTCAATCAGTGTCTTTATCACAATGTTCGTCATTAAAATATTATTATCACTGTGGTAATCAAGTTCAAAGTGGAAGTATAGATCATCCTGAACTACCTGTAGATTTTCAGATTTGCAACAAATATAGGTTTTATGCAGACTCAGCTTGCATTTCAAACCAAAATGCACCAATTGTGTTGAATGCAGAGAGGATATAAAAATGGATGACACAATTAAATTGATATTAAATATTGTAATAGGTGTTGTAATATTTGCTATAATTGTTTTTGGTTTGGTTTTGATCTCAGGTCAAAGCAAAGAAAAATTGCAGGAATTTTTCAATAGTTTCAAACAAAGATTGATATTCAAAAATCATTATTTTTTAGTAATTAAAAATTTTCAAAGAAAATAATAAATATTGGAAATATTAAATAATAAAAAGTGATATTTTGAAGGGAGAAGCAGAAAACACAATTGTTAGAATTGTTATTGCATTAATAATTATTGGTGTTATAGTAGCTTTGATATATTTGTCCTTGGGCCCATTTAGAAGAGAAATAAATTATCAGATTTGTTATTCTGCTTTGAAATCATATTGCGCTGACAAAGATCCATCGGCATCAACAGCCTCTGTAACAACCAGTTCTTCTTGTCAAAGAGAAATGCCTGCAGAAAAATCTTATGTAAAATCAATAAGTTCATGTGAACAACTTGAAGTAACTACACAAACACCTTAACTTTTTTCTTTAAGCTTTACAATTAATTATATCAATGAAAGGCGCTGTTACTTCAGTAATGTTGATGATAATTGTTACTGCCTTAACAATTATTATAATAACAATGACTTTGCCTTCTATGAAAGAAATGACTTTTGTTAGAAATTGCATGATTAATATAAACGATCAGGTAAGAAACATAGTTAATGCTGCATGTATAATGGATGATACTGACTTGGAATCAGTGCAAGAAGTTGATTTGTCATGTTTTGAATACATAAGTTATGATAACACTGAACATACCTTAAGCTATAGAATCAAAGGTAAAAATGATGATAAAAAGATAGATCTAGTCTGCCCAAACACCATAAGTGCTGTTGAATTTGATTTTTCTTCTGCTGGCAACCAAAATATACTTCAGATTACAAAGACAAAATACAACTTTCTTGTTTTACCAAAAAAAGCCAAGCTTTTATTTTGTTATGGTGACGTTACTCAATGCATCAATTTGAATGAAAACCAATGCAAAGTGCAGCTTGGTTGTTTATATGATTCTAATTCAAATACATGTACAGGTACTGCTATTGATTGTGAAAATTTGAATGAAAACCAATGCACAAAACAATTAGGTTGTGGTTTAGTTGTCTGAAGAAAGACCATCTGAGGCATTAGAATTTTTTATATTAACGTTTGCATTGTTAGCAGCAGCAATACTTTTTGCAAAATCTATTGTAGACGGCATTAATACAATGCTTTACTTTTTTTCAAAAGCAAACGCAGAATCAGTTTCAGATGAAATATCAGATTTGATTACAAACTCAGGTGGTACAACTTGTAATGTTTCTGTGCAATATATTAAGCCAAGAGGTAATTTCAAGTATAATATAATGTTTTTTGATAAATCTGTAATAATTGATTCTGAAAAAATAGATGATACTAATACATATGTATATAAAACATTTTCTCACAGTTTTTATCCAATAAAAGTTAAAATAAAAACTGACAAACAAATAGATTTTGAAAGTGTTGAAATATCAAAAATAAAGAATGAAATACAAGTTGAACCCAAAGGAGGAATCACATGAAAAAAGGCGGCGTCTCAATTGCATTAACATTTGCAGAGTTTATTGGATTATTAATATTCGTAGGAATTCTTGTATTGATTTTTAGAATTCTTTCAGGTGACGTCATAAAATTTGGTTTTGAGAAAGAAAAATACGCAGAAGCTCATAAAGCTGTTAGTTTAGAAAATTATATATTAGCATCACCAGATTTAATTGCAGATGTTAATGGAAATGCGCAGAAAGGTGTTTTGAGCAACCAAAAAATTCAAAATTATGATGGAAAAAAATTAGATTGCTGCGACTATATAGATTATGATTATTCGATTGAAATAAAATCTATTGACAATAGCGAAGTTTATGCTATTAATTATCAAAAACAAGATTTGAAACTACTTTTTGATTTGGGTAAAAAATGCAATCAAATTTCCGGCGATATTTTAATGAAATCATACAGCGCCCCAATAGTAATTTATGATGAAAATACTGGATCAAAAACTCTAGCAAAGATGTCATTATATCTAACAAAAACACCGATTTCAATAATATCAGAAGAAATATTCAATGCATGTATAAACAATAATTATGAAAATTCAGTTCCTATATACGGTTTTCATTCATCCGAGTTAAGTATACTAAAATCAGCAAAAAATGAATATTCAATTTGTCTGGAAACTATTTCAGGTAGTTTTATGTGCAAGAGAATTAATTGTGAAAAGACTATAAACACACCTAAATTTAACTCTAAATGTCAAAATAATGATGGTAAATGTTCGATGACAAGTATAAATTCAAAATGTGGTTATGTTTTGGATAATGATTGTAGTAAAAATACATGTTCTAGTTTGAATATAATATCTAATGATAAAGAGGTTAATATATGCTTTTCAGGAGAAAAGGACTCGGCACAATGTTGACAATAATCATAATATTTGCGATTATAAGCATCTCGTTATTTTTATTTGTATCTTTATTCACATACAACATAAGACTTGAAACTATAGAATTGGTAACAAAATCTCAAGAAAGTCTGATTCCATTAGCAATTGTCAATTCTGATTATTTGGATGGTGATAGTCTTGCGATTTCATTTGAAAGAAACCAAGATGAAACAACAAAAATTATAGACGATTTCATAGTGAAATACAAAAATTATGAAACGTCTCAGCTAACACAGACAAAAAGTGTACACTATTATTATTCGATAAATAATGTTGATAACACTATAGAATATATTTCAAATGGTAAATGTTTGAGTACATCAAAGACTTGCACAAAATATACATTTAGGACAAAATTTCCTATGCCAAAAATTTTTGACGGACAAAATTTTTTAGGCGAATTTGTGTTTACAAGCTATGTGTGATAATATGAAAGGAATATCAATATTAATACCGGCAATGCTTTTACTTGTTCTTGCTTCTGTATTCATATCTTTGTTTTATTTTCAAAAAACAATTTCAATTGAAAGAGGTGTTTTCAGAGAAAAATTAAATTTGAATGCAAACAGAATAGAGACAACGTCATCATTAGTAACACAAGCAGCAGAATTATCATTACTTCAATCAATATACGATATAGGAAATTCAAATGTTGCAATTTCAAATAATTTTGATTACAACAGTCAAGAAAAATTGCCTTATTGGTCTCAAATGCAAGAGAATTATCTTGAACAATCAATAACAGAATTGGCAGGAATATATTTTTCAAAATATCACTCAGAATTTTCAGATTATTTCATGAATCCTTCCAGATCAGAAGGCAGAAGTGAATTTTGGAAAGTTGAGTGGAGCAAAAACATGATATTTGAAAAAATGGATCAAAACGAAATTATAGTCAGCTTTGGGGCATACAATATAAGCTACAAGGATAATAATGTAGAATTGTCAAAGAAGTATGAATTAAAAGCAAGAATAAAAACATCTTTTGGTCTTTTCATACAAAAAGGTAATCAAGCAATTCAAATGATAAATAACGGAAGAGCCTCAGATGTTTCAAGCTTATCAGATAATTATGTAGATGTTCGTTTAGAAGATAGAAACAATTATTATATTATTATTATTGAAGAAAAGAAAACCAATTCTTTTTATGATATGTCTGCAAACCAAAAAATCAAAGATAAAATTAGATTAAAGTTTGTTGTCAGCAAAGACAATAGATGTTTATGTTTGGATTCTTGCGGAAATTCATGTTGGGTTTCTTTTGGACAAAACTTTTTTGAATGCCCAAACTCTTGTCAAAGTATTGTACAGTCAAATCCTTTATCAAATTGTCCGATAATTTCAACGTGTAATGGAGTGCAAGTTGATTTATGTTCTGACAGACAGAATTGTGGTGTATGTGGCAATGAATGTGAAGGTCCTATAGATGGCGGTTATTGCTGTTCTCAAGGTAGATGTACAGATAACACCGGTACTTCATGTAGCTATACGCCAGCTCCATCTTCAATGTGTTATTGCAGCAGTAGTTTATGCATGCAACCATGTTGGATTGGCTATAGAAATATAATCGAATGCCCATCGAATTATTGTGGTGCATCAACATCAATTGGATCAAAACTAAACCAGTTATCAGATGTAAACAACTATGGAAACATTTATGTTTTAAGACCTGGGCAAAAAACAGATTTTATTTTCACTTAATCGTACATTGTATATTTTGTAGCACGATTTTTTACAATATCAACATATTTTCTTGTTCCATCAGCTATACTGCTAGTACAATCTCTTGTTCCATCAGCTAGTCTAACACAACAACCCCATCCATTGTAAGCTCTTATTGCCAAATCCCAACCTGTATATACAGCATAAAAATTAGGCGAACAATCATAAGTGCAACTAACATCTGTTGTGCAACTTCCTTGACCAGTGCATGTAAATCCATTTCTTATAGCAATAGATGCAGAGCTGTCACACTTTGACTTAAATTGCCTTACTCCGCATTCTATATTTTTATTTATGTCATATGGATCAGAACATTCGCCAGGCATTAATTGCATTACACCTATTGCGCCTGATGGAGATATTTTAATATTACCGTTTGACCAGCAATGCATAAATCCAGATTCTGTTTCTGTTATCGCCAATACTATGCTTGGTTTTACTCCTTGTCTTTTTGCTTCTGTAACTATTTTATTTATGACTTTTTGTTTATCAGTCTCACAATTATTTTGCAACACTAAATTTTCTGGAGCACAACAAACAGTATCAACTTGACTACATATACCAGGAACTTCTATGTAACCACTAGAACAGCTGTGCATACATACATACGGACTTTTGCATTCAGTCAACTTAGCACAGCAAATAGTATCAGGTTGACTGCAAAAACCTTTAGTTACAGTATATCCATTTGGGCAAGGATTGGTTGGATTGCAACTAGTACCTATGCACGGATGCATACACACATTAGGATCTCTACATTCTGTTACACCAGAAGATGATGCACCAGAACCAGATGGCAGTGTTGATTGTGTCTGCATAATACATTTATGAATGCTTTTTTGATCAGTTACAGTTGTTTTATATGAATAATTTACATAAACAGAGGCAAGTACAGTTTTTTCATAATCCTTATAATTGCTTGTCAAAACCTCTGCACCGCATCTTATCATAATACCTTTTGATTTTTTTACTTCATCTGCATTAGCTATTGAAAAACTATAACATGTTTTAGGATCATTACAACTTTGCAGTGTGATGACATTTCCATTAACATCACAAGAGTTTAATCTGATATAATCAACACCAAAAACAATTTTTCCATTTTCAAAACTTGCCGTACCATCGCCTAGATTTTTGATATTTATTATTATATCAAATTGTGTGTTTTCTTTCAACACAATACTCGGATAGGAATAACCTATCACATCTACAGGTCCAGGAGAGACAAGATTTTCTTCAATGTTTATTTTACTATATTCACTTCTTATCTCTTCTCTTCCTACAGTAGGATCAACATAAAATTTGAAAATTCCTTTTGATGTCTGCTCTGTTATTGCATCAACTTTGAAATAAACAGTGTTTGCACATATGGATGGCATTTTATCAAATTTCAATACTACAGGCAGATATTCGCCACCTCTTAATATTGTTTGATTATTGTCATATACTGTGATAACTTCTTGATCTGTAAAAGAGCTAAACATCTTACCAGAAGCCATTGCTTGCACCATTTTTATCTTTATATCATATGTATTTTCATAACTTCGTGATCGCGGATCAATGTTTTTGTTTATCAAAACAAGCTGAAGATTATAAGGCTCTCCAGCAATTGCATCTATTTCATCTTTAACAACACTTATAGAACCTCTTGAATATTTTGGATACCCGAATTTTATATCCAAACCTCTATAATCTCCTACTTTTTTATAGTCTTTACCGCATTCTTCCAAATCTTTTTCCTGTATTTCAGCGTTTATTGCACACAATGATCTTGAAATATCATTAAATACAGAGCTAAGAAAAGTGGTTATACCGCTAGTAGCATCTCTGAAAGTTTGACTTGAAAATATTGCAATTACAACAGCACCAAATAATATAAATGAAGATACAAGTGCTAAACTTTTTACTGTGTTATCATTTTTCACAAGAATATAAAAACTCCAAAGATTGAACGTAGAAATTGCAGATATCTTAATTATTAATCCTATTATTGTATTTAATTTTGGAAACAATCTTGATGTAAAAGCAAAAACAATTATTATTGAAAAAATAAACATTACAACCCAGACAATAAATTTTATATTTTGCGTTTCATTCAAAATTTCATTTTTTTCTTGATTCTGCTCATTTTCTTGTGATATTATCTTCAATTACCACACCTTATATTTCAGATTTTGATGATATCTCAATATCCTTATAAATTTTATAATTATAACTGTATTCTACAGAAATTTTAGCATATTCCCCTGGTTTGTTTCCAGCTTTAAGAGAACAAAACAAAGGAGGATTATAATTTACTTTAAAATCTCCTAAATTTGTAAAATCGCATGCTTGGTTATCATATATTTCAAAATTGACAAGCTTTATTTTAATGTTATTGCCTTTGATTATAACATCTGATGTTTCATCTGAGATAAAATTGATTGTGGACACTACAACCTCATTTGGACTTATACCTTCGTTATTGCTGCTTAATTTTATTTCAGCTTTTACCGGACCATTAGTATAATCACTAGATATTGAACCAATCTTTAGATTCTGAGTGTATATAGGCACAGAAATTGATGATTCGTCTAAAGAGTCATAACTTACTGAAATTCTTGGTACTATTGTAACACCATTTCCGGACATGCAAAAGTCTTTTGGTGGCATAAATGTAAAAATAACTATTCTTTCATCACCTTGCTCAATTTGTGAAAGAGAACATTCGTTGCTTGTTTTTTTACCTTGCTCGCATTCTATTGATTTTATATCCATACTCGACAAATCTTCCACTGCTACAACAACATTCTTTATAGAATGATCAATATTATTTGTCATTTTTACTTTGACAGAAAATGGCATATTACATTTTATTTCTTTTGGATAATCAAATGATATATCAAACTTGCTTTGTACTGACTGTTCTTGAACACAACCTGAAATTAGCAGTACCAAAAATACTATTAGAAATGCAATCTTCATATAATTATTATTTAATCAAGATATAAAATATATTTGATGCCTAATAGGATTAACTTTGAACAAAAACCGTCAAAAGATTATATAAACTTTCTTCTTGAGGATACTAAATCAAAAGAGAAAAATACATGGTTTGAAAAATTATGCGGCTTTACAGAAAATTTTGGTATAGATCCTCCAAAGGAAATGAAGGAAAAACTAAATCAAACAATAGCATTTTCATCTTTAAATGTAACAGCAAAAGGCGTTTTTACAGCATCAATATTAACTTTTTTCATACTTTTGATTAACATTTCATTTCTATCTTCCATACTTAAAAGCACAGGTTTAATAGCCCTAATGATTTTAATACCGATTGTTGGCTTTATCTATATTTATACATACCCATCTTTTTCTTCAAAGGTTGTTAAAATACAAACAGGTGACGAAGCAATAAAAATCATCTTATACATGATCATCTATCTTAAATTAAACCCTACTTTTGAGGGAGCTGTTTTATATGCTTCTGCTCACACAAAAGGTCCTATTTCAAATGATATAAAAAAAGCCGTTTGGGATATGCAAACAGGCAAATATAGATCAATTGAAGAAGCTTTGTCGTTTTATATACCAAAATGGGTTGTTTGGAACGAAGATTTTGTAAGGTCTCTCAGTCTTTTATACGGTGTTCTTATCGAGCCAAGCGAAAAAGGAAGAGATGACATATTAAGAAAATCTTTAGACTATATGCTGGAAAATACAAAAGAAAAAATGAAGGTTTATGTTGAGGAGATAAGCGGTTCTATAAATATACTTCACATAATGGGCATACTTCTTCCTGTAATGGCAATGGTAATGCTTCCGCTCGTATCAATGTTTTTAAATGATACAGTTAACCCTCTTTATATTGGAATAGGCTATATCATAATACTGCCTTTGTTTTTATACTTTTTTATAAGAAGAATACTTTTGAAAAGACCTTCAGCGTTCCTTATACCCGATGTATCAAAGCATCCTGATTTGCCACCACCAGGAAAGTTTTCAATAAAAATAGGAAAAAACAAACTTTACTTGTCAGCAATATTTATTTCTATTATAGTTGGTTTGCTTCTATCATCTTATGGAATCCTACATTTTACCAAGCTTTATTTTGATTATGCAAATGCAAGCCCACAGCTAAAAGAAGAAATAATGAAAGGAGAGGCAAGTATAAATTTCGAAAATATTGCATCAACTTTATCAATAACATTAGGCATAGGTTTTGCTACATATACATACTTTTACTTGATAAGTTTTCAAAGAATAAAAATAAGAAATGAAGTCAAAGATGTAGAAAGAGAATTTCAAGTAGGTTTATTTACATTAGGCAACTATTTATCAGAAGGATATCCAATAGAGAAAAGTATAGAGAAAAGTTTGGATGAGTATGAAAAATTGGGAATGAAAAACAAAGCCACATACAAATTCTTTCAAAAACTTCTTAATAACATAAAAAATACAGGAATGACTTTTAAGAGGGCTATTTTTGACAAGACTTTGGGTTTGATGATATATTTCCCATCTGTTTTGATAGAAGAAGTAATGAATGTCATATCAAGTGCTTCTGAAAGAAGCTCAACAGTACTAGGAAACGTGGCAAAGACAATAGCAACTTATATTGAAAATTTGAATTCAATTGAAATAAAAATAAGAGAATTGCTAGAGGAAGTTAGGTCAGGCATAAAGATACAATCATCTTTTGTAATACCTGTTGTTTGTGGCCTTGTTGCAGCTTTAGGGATATTCATACTAAACATGTTTGCAATTATATCATGTGAAATGCAAAAAATTGAAAAGAGTTTTGGTTTTTCAGGTTTGCAAAACTCCGGTGATTTTTTAAAACAAATGATTGGAAGCTTTTCAAAAATGATGCCTATGACTGTGCTGCAAGCAATAATAGGAGTATATACGATTGAAATAATTATTATAAGCTCTATTCTTTTGAATGGTATAGAAAACGGTTTTGATCCTGTATCAAGAAATTACTTGATAGCTAACACAATTATAAAGGCATTAATTGTTTATTCAATTGTTTTTATCTTAGCTTTAGTAGTGTTTGATTATACTCTTATATCAATGCAATCATCTAATGGAATGTTTTCTTGCAGATAATTTAAAATCCAAAAACAAAATATAAAACAATGAAAGGCATAGCTCTATCTGTAATAGCTTATATGATACTTTCTCTTGTTGTTTTAATAGTTATTTTGAGTTTGATTGGTAACAAAATATATCCAGCCGCAAAAGAAGGCTATTGTAAATTTGTCATAGGTATTAGAAGTGTTTTGCCTTTGCCAACTCATATGAAAACAGACATACCAACTATTTGCCAAAAAACAGAAAGAATATATCCAGAAACAATTGAAATATTGTCAGGAGATCCGTTAAGAATATCTTTCAATATAGCAGCCTATTCACAGGCTTGTTGGGAAAGAACATCAAATCAAAACTATAACAAAGATGTTTTGTGTTATGAGCTTGTATTGAGAAGAGTGGATTCTGCTGTTACATATCAAATGGTACAAAATTATTTAGGCACAAACAGCAATATTTTATTGACATTTAATGACATTACAGCGCCGAGATCAATAGGAATAATATATAATCATCAACAAAACAAGATTCAGGTGATATAAATTTCACTGGAAATGGAAACAATTTTCAAGTATGTTTTGTATAGTCTTGTGATTTTAGTTGTTATAGGCATTGTTATAGCATTCAAAGATAGGATAATGAAGCTGTGTCTGATACCGCCTTGTGAAAAACAAACATGTGATGTAACTGTAATAACAACTTCAGAACCGTCTTTTTCAGGTACAGTTGAAAGATACTGCGATTTTTGCTATCAAAAAGCCAAAGATTGCAGGCAAGATACTTTATGTTATATAGTTTCATATCCATCAGTATTTTCACAGCAACTTTACATACCTCAAAACAACAATATATGCAAATATCAATGCACAAAAGACACATCAACACTTTATTTCACTTATAATCACATTTCCCAGTCAGTTATAGTAGGTTGCTGAGATGAAAGGATATCTGAATTATTTGTTTTATTCAATCCTTTTTTTTGTTTTTGTTGTTGTTTCAATTCTTATAATCAGAAACATTTCAAAATCACCTAATAACTTAGATTATGATATAAAATCAGAATATTTTTGTAATAGTATTAACAATACTGTTATCACTAAAAAAGAGTTTCAGGATATACTTACAGCCTTCATTAATGGAGATTGCACTGAAGTAATAATCACAGCTGGCGAACCTATTGAAAAGACAGATATTCAAGAAATGGTTAGAGAAATAGACGAAAACATAGGAGTTTTTGAAATTAAAAATTGCGATCTCTTCTCATACAATAGTGGTAATATATTTGCTAATTTTACTAAAATTCAAATAGGTGAAAAAATTTATTTAAATAGAAAACAAATAATGAATAGCGATATACTGGTGTGTGCTTTTGAAAACTAAAGGAGTAAACGCACTTGAAATTGTTTTTGGTGCTTTGCTATTAATGATAGTAGTAATTCTTGTCATCAGACTTTTAACAAATATTGTCACTCCAACAAAAATAACAGGAAATTTAAAAAATTTTGAAGAAGCTTATAATTTTGAGCAAGAAAAGGCAAAATGTAGAGATTTGTGTGATCAGTATATTTCTTCTGATTATGTAAGACAATACGCAGTTAATTATTGTATGCAAAAAGTTAGTATTGATATAAGCGGTGACAAAAGACCTGGCCAAAAAGGCCAATATGGGTTTGTAGCAAACCTGCCTTTTTGTGAAGATGGTTTGTATTGCTTCCATATTTATCAATGTAGAGCAGGAAATTATGTTTTAGATGCAACTAATTGCGGTAAGGTTTTATGTGAATATTATGTGAATGAAGTTGGACTATCTCCTGATGATGCTGAAAGCCTGATTACTCAATATAGTGGTATACACCCAGGTTCTTGTCCAATGGATGTAAACTCATGGAATATAAGAGACAAGCCAACATACCCTCAAGGCTCAAATTTGAACAGTGCAGATTGGTGGTATCAAAACGCCAATTATCCGAATGATTTATGTGGTTAAATAGATTTTTATGTAAATAATATTTTATGATAGCTATCTTGCTTTTACTTTTAATAATTAACCCTGTTTATGCCCAAGTTACAGTTGGTGTTTCTCCACCTGTTGTTGACTTGAAAGATGTTGATAGAGGAGAAGCAAGAATAGTAAAATTCAATATAATAACTTCAACTCAATCAACTCTTGTTGTTAGGTTAGAACCAGTTAGGGGAAAATCCGAATTTTTCAAAGACAGTTCAATTTTGGCTAATCTTTCAGAAGAGGATACATCTTCATGGACAGAATTTATTTCAAACCCAGTCGAGCTTCAGCCGAGTTCAATCCAAGGTACTAGCATAAAGGCAACAAAAGAAGTTTCTTTCATTTTAAATATACCAGATGATGCTGAGCCAGGTTATCATTTATTTTATGTTATGCTTGATCCAAAAGGTGCAGATAGCAAGAAGCAAATAAGCATAAAATCAGTCTTTCCACTAACAGTAACTTTCAATGTACCTGGAAATGTTCAAAGAGAAATAAAGATATATGACACAAAACTTTCAGGAACATCCCCAGGCACTGTATATTTTGAGACGTTAATGCAAAATACAGGCAATGTAACTGTTATGATAAAGAAAGGTGTAATAAATGTTTATGATGAATACGGAGATTTTGTCGGTTCAACAAATTTCCCATCGTTTTATATGAGCCCAGGGGAAATGAAAACAGTGAAAACAGCATGGAATACAGAAGTGAAATTAGGTCAATACATGACTCAAACAATAGTAGATTATTCCAGCAATATCACAGAAAAAAATAGCACATTTTCTATATATCAAAAACCTGTTATGCCTATATCCAAAACTATAGAAAAACCAAAAACCAATTTATGGTTATTGATAATAATTTTGCTGGTGATAGCAATTGCCTATTATTGGTATAAAAGAGATTAGTTTTGTGATTATACTTTTGGCATTTGCGTCTGTGCAGTCTGTAGAGTTGACAGAAGATTTGTTATTTTATTATCAAACACAAAAATATGACGCAAAAGCAATTGTTTTTACAAAACAGCAAAATATAAAAATAGGCATATCCTCTGATACAGATGTTATTGATTTTGGCCAAATTTATGAGAATATGTCAAGCAGAAAATACATCAATGTCACAGGAAACAAATATGACTACAAAGTAAAAGTTTATGTAAGCGGAAATATTTCAGAATTTGTGAATATTGAAAAAAATAACTTTATTCTTGAAAAAAATCAAGCGACAGCAATACCCATATTATTTTCAGGAAACAAACCAGGGAATTACAACGGAGAAGTAAAAGTAGTATTTAAAAGGGTTAAATACCCAATTTTTAATTGGTTGTTAAAATGCGTTTGATATTGCTTTTATTGCTAATAACATGCGCAGCTGCTTTGGATATTGTTATGACTGTTTCAGAACTGACAGATGCTCAGCTAATTGGTGTAAAAAATAATTATTCTAATGGATTGGTAAATACTTCTTTTGAGATTTTTAATTCAGGCAGCTTAGGATCAAAATCAAGGGTAAGATTAGATGTATATTATCAGCAGAAACAGATGGCAAGGTTATGGTCACATGAATTTTCATTTCAGCCAAATGATAGGGAATTCATTGAATTTTACTGGCCTACTATGAATAAAACAGGAAAGTTTGTTCTAGTTCCATTTTACTATACACAGACCGAAATAATAAAACTTGAAAATATAACCTTTAGAGTAAACAATTCAAGTCAAAATACAGAAAATATTAAAATGGTTTCTTCCAAATTTTACAAAGATAGAATATCTGTTTATATAAAAACAAACTCAACATCAGATGCAGTAATAATACCTTTGAAATATCCAGGAAGCTGGATAGTTGAACAAAAGAAAGCTAGATTATACCAGAACACTTTGAATTATGTTGAAATTAAAACAAGCCCAGGATCATGGAATCCAGGAACTATAACATTTATGGTTATGGATAATAACGGCAACTATGGGATAAACGAATTTACAATAAAAAGAGAAAATGCTTTGAATGAAGCTATGTTTTACTTGATAAAGTTTTTTGAAGAGCAAATTAGTAAAATTTTATAGCCATGAAAATCAAAAAACAATTGTGGAAAATAACATAATAGGTATATTTTCAGGTAAGGGGGGTGTTGGAAAGACTACTTTAACTGTAAATCTAGCTATATCAATGGTTCAGTTTAACAAAAATGTTATAGCAGTTGATACAGATCTTAAGATGAGCGGTTTGGGTCTTCATCTAAATATGTACAAATTCCCAACAACAATAAATGACGTCTTATCATCAACAAAAAATTTGCTCGATGCTTTGTATATACACTCTTCGGGTATAAGAATAGTTCCAGCACCTGTATATGCAGAAGATGTTGATACTTCTAGATTAAAAGAAGTTTTGGCAAATCCTTATATTTCTAATAGCTATGTCTTGCTTGATTCACCACCTGGACTGGAAAAAAATGCTATAGATGTAATCTCTGCATGTAATTCTGCAATAATTTTGACAACACCTGAAGTTCCTGCTGTTACAGACGCATTAAAAATAGTTGACAAGATAAACAAGATGAATGTAAACATTTTGGGTCTTGTGATAAACATGTCTGATAAAGATAGCCAGTTGGATGATGAAGAAATTGAATCAGCTTTAGGTGTGAAAATTATAGGTAAAATACCATTCGATAAAAATGTTAGAAAAAGCTTATCATTTAGACAACCTTTAATGATTTACAACCCATACTCACCGGCGTCAGTTGAGATAAAGAAAATAGCGGCAAAAATTTTAAACGAAAAGTATGAGAACGAAAAGTTTTTGATTTTCAAAAGAATTTTCAAAGGGATAAAAAAATGAAAAAACAAATACTAGTGTTTTTTTTACTCTTACCAATATCTTTTGCAGCGCCAGTTATATCAGATTTTAATCAATATCCAGAAATTTTGTGGCTTGGAGATACAGCAAAAATAAGTTTCAATTGTTTTGAAGAAAACTATTCTATTGAATCAGTAAAAGCATCAGTAACAACTCCTATAATGATTCCAAATTTAAACATTTTGAAAGATGTTGCTTATAATATATCAATACCTTTGAATTATCCTTATGCTGGTAACTATACACTAAGGATAGAATGTGAAAGCAATAATACAATCAATAATTATACTGTTTATGATTACAAATTTGCTGTTTACAATTTGACATCAACTATAGATTCAGTAATTCCTGACAAGATTTATTCAGGTGATGAAGTCAAAATTTATATGAAAATTAAAAGAAATTCTGAAATTTTAGATGGAACATATCCTATATCTTTCACAGTTTATTTGAACAATAGTATTGTCAATACCACAATGCCGACATACTATGATCCATCAAGAGGTTGGGTTATTTCTTTCATTGCTTTTGAAGGAAAATATAATATGAAGGTAGAGTATAGTATTTTTGGAAAGAATTTTTTTGTTGAAAGAGAATTAAATGTAAATAAACCAGTTTCATTTTCGTTGGTTTCAATAGATAAAACTGATGTTCTTGTAAATGATATAGTATATCTAAAGTTTTTAGCAACTGAAAGAGATTCTAAAATTGACAAAGATGAGTACAATATAAGATTTGATATAGATTCAACACAAATAATACCAGAAAACATTTCTATTTCAGAATCACCATCAAACACAATAATAGAATCTAGGTTGAAAATGCCAAGCTTGGATAAAGGAGAACACAATTTAAAAATAACATTTAATTATAAAAATCATACTTTTATTTTAAATAAAAAACTTGATTTTCAATTTGAAATTTTGGGGAAAATATCCAATGATAATGGAGACTATTTCAACGCAAAAGTTAAATTTAAAAATGGAACATTTGAGAAAACTTTTACAACAAATTCTTCAGGCTATTTTTATGGGAATTTACCAAAAGCAAAGTATGATATTGAAGTAGAGATTAAGGATTATCCAAATTATCCCGGTGTAAAGCTTATACTAAATAAAACAGAATTGGAATCTTTTGATGATTCTATAAAATTTGATTTAATTCAACCTAAATATAATGGCTTGTCTGTAGCAGGATCTTACATGATTGATACATCTTTAAGCTTTGATAAAGCTCATGTAGAAATGATTTATGACAAGAAAAAAATTTCCAACCCAGATGAGCTTGTTGTTTACAGGTGTGAGAAATGGGATTATAGAAATGGCATGTGCAGTGATGAAATGGAAGAGATAGATTTTTCCGTTAATAAAAACAAAAATTCTGTTGATTTTGATATACAAAGTTTCTCATATTTTTTAATAGCATACAAAAAGAAGCTAAATACAAAGTTTTCTTTTGACAAAACTTCTTATTACATAAAAGAGCCAATTAAAATAAACGGTTATGTTGAAGATAATGATGGTAATCCAGTCAGCGATACTGATGTTGAAATAAGGATAATTTCAACTGGTGAGAAGTATAATGCTAAAACAGACAAAAATGGCGTTTTTAATATAGAATTTTTATCGCCTTCAAACGAAGGAATATTTAGTATTGAGATAAATTCGAAAAAAGACTTTTTTATAGAAGATAAAAAACAATCATCAATAAATGTGACAAAAAGCAAAAAATTATCTCTTTTAATGGATGATTCTTTCAAGGTTTATAGAGGTGAAAATATTACAATTCCTGTAAAGATAATTAATATTGGGCAATCTGATCTAAAGGCAAAAATAAAGCTTACTGGAATAAACGAAAATGAATATGTAATCAGTGTGCCAAATGAATTTGATATAGCATCTAATGAAGAGAAAAATTTTGAATTAAAAATTTTTGCATTATCGAATGTTTCAAATTTAGCTCCAAAAATTATAGTTGAATATTCAGGTTTAACAGAGCAAAAACAATTTGTTGTAATTTTTGAAGATAAACCTGTAGCTCAAAATGATAGGAAATTTAATTTACATTCAGCCAAAGTAATACTTCCAGAATCAACTGATATTATTTTTACAGTAATAGTATGCTGCGCTATATTACTAACCGCTTATATTTTTAAAAGAATGAAGACACCAAAAAAAAATAATATGGATTTACTTATCGGAATAAAAAGTGAGATTAATAAATAACAAATTATAAATTTATATCGTGAATATAGTTGAACTTTTTCAAAACATTGGTAGAGAAGCTATAACTAAAAGTATTTTGATATTTTTGCTTTTAATCGCAAGTGTTTTGCTTGCTAATCTTGTTAGGAATGCAATAAACGGATTGTCAAAAAAGATGAAACTTGATAATAAAATCAAAATAGGAAAGAAAATACAATTTACAGAAATTATATCTAATTTTACAGTTTTCATAATATATTTAGTTTTTATTAATTCTGCTATAGAGATTATAGATATAAAAGTTCTTACAGAGTATTTTAAGTTGCTAACAGATCTTGTAATAAATATTTTTGCTGGGACCTTGATTATTATTTTAGGTTATGTTATATCTGGATATATAAGGAGAAAGATTTTAGAAACAAGATTTGATCATTCCAAGTTAATAGGAGAAATATCATTTGTATTTATAATGATTATATCAATTCAAATAGCGCTGAAAATTATCGGCATTCCTACAAATTTGCTAGAATCAATTATCATTATAATAATTGCTTCCATAGGACTGGGCTTGGCTATAGCAATAGGATTTGGATTAAAAGATGTTGTTGCTGATTTTGCAAGAAAAAACTTTAAAAGTTAAACTTTAATTTTATTGATTTTTAATATTATTTCAATGAAAGAAATCAAAGTAAAGACATCAAGAAAAAAATTCATTCACATATATATTTTTATCTTGATAATGATTTTTTTATATCCATCTTCTGACTTTTATAATGAAGGCAGTGTTTACAATACCATCTTTTTTGCTATCATAATTTTTTCATTATTATATGCAGAGCTATCTATAGCTAATACAAGTTATATAATAAAAAAAGATAATATAACTGAAATAAGAGGAATATTGACAAAGCAAAAAACAACAATACCGATTTCGTCTATTTCTCATATAAATATGAAAAAAAATTTAATAGGCATGATTATAAATTTTGGGGATATAATAGTAACTTCTTTTACAGGTGTTGTCATAGTTCTAGATAGTTTAAGCAATCCTGAAAAGGTTCATGACATTTTACAAGAAAACATAGAAGCTATGAAAAACAATCATTTTTAAAAGAATTTCAATCAAATTGAATTTATGAAAATATACATAGAGACATATGGATGTGCAGCTAATAAATCAGATTCTGAGATAATGGCTGGACTGCTTTTATCAAATGGCCATGAAATTGAGACAAATATTCAAAATTCTGACATGGTTATAATAAACACATGTGGTGTAAAAAAATCGTCAGAAGACAGGATTTTGAAAAGACTTATAGATTTATCAAAAACCAACAAGAAAGTTATAGTTGCAGGATGTTTGACAAGAATAAATTTAGAGAAAATAAAACAAAAAATACCAAATTTCTACGGAATAATAGATCCCCATTCTATACACATGATTAATACAGTTGTCGAAAGAGGTGGAATATTATTTTCAGATAAACCTGCAGAAAAACCAGCTTTGCCTAAATATAACTTTAACAATGTAATATCTATAGTACAAATATTAGAGGGATGTTTGTCAGCATGTACGTTTTGTGGTACAAAACTTGCTAGAGGTAGGGCAATAAGCTATAGACCATCTACGATAATAAATTCCATAAAAGAAGATGTGAGAAAAGGTTATAAAGAGATATGGCTTACATCCCAAGACAATTCATGTTATGGCAAAGATATAGGGGTAAATCTTTCAGAATTAATGAATTCAATAGCAAAGATTGAAGGCAAATTTTTTGTAAGAGTTGGGATGATGAATCCTTTGCATATAAAAAGTTATCTAGATGATTTGATAGATTCTTTCAAGAATGAGAAGTTTTTCAAATTTTTGCACATACCCGTTCAATCTGGAAGCAATGAAGTACTTAAACATATGAGAAGAGGATATACAGTTGAAGACTTTGTTTTTTATGTAAAAAGGTTTAGAGAAGAGATTCCAGATATAACAATAAGTACAGATATAATTGTTGGATATCCTACTGAAAAACAAAAAGATTTTAGAAAGACAGTATCTCTTGTAAAAAAAATAAAACCAGATGTTGTTAATCTCTCTAGATTTACTCCTAGAAATGGTACAATCGCAGCAAAACTTGAACAACTAGATCAGAAGATTATTAACAAAAGAAGTTCAGAAATACATTTTCTGATAAGAAAAATATTAGAAAAGAAGAATAAAAAATGGGTTGGATGGGAAGGCGAAGTTTTAATAGATGAAAAGAACAAAGTAACAACATCTAGAAACATTTACTATAAACCTATTATAGTTGACGGTAATTTAGGAGAATTTGCAAAAATAAAAATAACAAAATCATTTGCAAACTACTTTATTGGTAAAAAAATAAAATAAAAAAGAATTTGAAAAATTACCAATCTTCGTCATCAAAGTCTTCGTCGCCTTCAAAGTCTTCTTCGTCATCAAAGTCTTCGTCATCCCAGTCGTCTTCTCTTTTCAAATCAAACAATACTTTCACCTCTTGGGTTACTCAATTATTGTATTAGCCTAAAGTATTTAAACCTTTATCATATTATCTTGAAGTGATAACTTTAGTAATATTTTTAATATATTCAAGATGAAATTAGATTATGCCTATAACAAAAAAACAGATTTTGGATAAATTGAAGCAATGCTATGACCCTGAAATACCAATAAACATAGTTGATTTGGGCTTAGTTTATGATGTGAAAATTCATGAAAGCAATGTTTATATAAAAATGACGTTGACATCTATCGGCTGCCCATTATATGGCGTTATTTCTGAGGATGTAAAAAACAAAGTAAAAACAATTAAAGGCGTGAAAAATGTTGAAGTAGAAATAGTTTGGGATCCTCCATGGACTCCTGACAAAATGTCAAAAACAGCAAGAGCAAAATTAGGAATTTGAATTCTTCATTTCATTTAATTCATCTAGAAATCTCTTAGCGACTCTAGGTACATCTTTTTCTTCAACTCTAAAAATTTCTGCGATTTTGGCAAGAATTTCAGATTTTTTATTCAAAGTTTCCCATTCTTTTTTGTCCATAAAAATAAAATATCACCAACTTATTTTAATCTATCTCTACTACATCACCTATTGTCAATTCTGATTTTTTATAATCTTTTTTTTGATAATTTGAGTCGGCTTTTTCTAAAATTTTTATTCCAAGTTCTTTTTCTATTTTTCTAGCCAACTCAAAATCAGGCTTTAAATCACCTGATTCAATTTTTTTAATCAATTTTTCACTTTGTTTGATTTTTTCTGCAAAATCTTTTCTAGAAATTCCAACTTTCTCTCTTGCATTTTTTATAATTTCGCCAAAATTATCTACAAATTCAAAATCATCATCTTCTTTATTTTTGCTTTGTTCTACAACAGGCTTTGCTATTTCAGCTATTTTTTGTCCGTACGAAGAACAAGAATTACACACTTCAACTATGGCATCTTCTATTATAACTTTTACCAATTCTTTCTCTTCTTTACCGCAAATGCAACATTCTGGAATAAAAAAACACCTAATATATTAAATTGATATTAAAAATATGAATTTTTCTAAGATATTATAATTTTATATTTTTTAAATCCCAAGATAATATGATGAGGTCTGAAGGTGCTTGTCGGATTTTTTAATTTTCCTATCCTTCTGAGGTGTTTTTAGTGAAAGAATTTGAACAACTGGAATTAGATATAAAAACCTTTTGGGAAAAAAACAACATTCCTTTAAAATCTAGAAAAAGGAATCAAGGTAAGAAAAAGTTTTACTTTCTAGATGGCCCGCCATACGCTACAGGTTATATTCATATAGGTACGGCTTGGAATAAAATACTGAAAGATGCTTATTTGAGATATAGAAGAATGAAGGGTTATGATGTCTGGGATAGACCTGGTTATGATACACATGGTTTACCTATAGAGAATAAGGTTGAACAGAAGCTTGGACTGAAGTCAAAGTCAGATATAGAGAGATTGGGTGTTGAGAATTTCAATAAAGAATGCAGACAATATGCAACCCAGTTTATAGATATAATGAATAAGCAATTTGAAGATCTTGGAGTTTGGATGAATTGGAAAGAGCCTTATTTGACATTGGACAATAGCTATATAGAAGGTGCTTGGCACACATTTAAAGTAGGTTTTGAAAAAGGCCTTCTTTACAAAGACATTTACCCTGTTCATGTGTGCAGTCACTGCGAAACGGCGGTTGCATATAATGAGATAGAATATACACAACTCACTGATCCATCTGTCTATGTAAAATTCCCTGTTTATGGAAAGGAAAATGAATATCTTGTTGTATGGACAACAACACCATGGACATTACCGTCAAACACAGGAATAATGGTAAAGCCATCTGCAGATTATGTTTATGTTAAGGTTGGCAGTGAAGTACTGATAATAGCTGAAGCCAGATTGCAAACGGTCGCTGAAAAAGCTGGTTTAAGTGGATATAAAATAGTAAAAAGAGTCAAAGGCAAGGACTTGGAAGGATTAAGGTATGAACATCCTCTGGCAGATGTTTTTCCTTTTATAAGAAAAATACAAAATGGACATAGAGTGGTTTTATCTGAACAATATGTTTCCATGGAAGAAGGTACAGGCCTTGTCCATACAGCACCCGGCCATGGACAAGAAGATTATAAAGTTGGCAAGGAAAATAATTTACCAATAGTATCACCATTAAGACTAAATGGTACTTTTAACAACAATTGTGGCAGATTCTCTGGCAAGTTGGCAAAATCTTCTGATGATGAAATATTAGAAGAATTCAATGTGAGAGGGTTGCTTTTGCACAAAGAAAAGATAACTCATGAATATCCTAAATGTTGGAGATGCAGCACACCGCTGCTATATATGTCAGTGCCACAGTGGTTTTTCAGGGTAACTAGTATAAGGAATAAATTGCTAGAAGAAAACAAAAAAGTAAAATGGTATCCTGATTGGGCAGGTAAAAGATTTGAAAATTGGCTTGAAAATTTAGGTGATTGGCCTATATCTAGACAGAGATATTGGGGTATACCTTTACCAATTTGGGAGTGTGAAAGATGCGGGAAAATGAAGATTATAGAATCAATGGATGAATTGCCAGAAAAAGTAAATGATTTGCACAGACCATACATAGATAAAATAAAACTTGAATGTGAATGTAAAGGCGAAATGAAAAGAGTTCCTGATGTTCTAGACGTATGGTTTGATTCTGGATTAGCAGCATGGTCAAGCTTGAATTATCCAAAAAACAAAGATTTGTTAAAAAATTTATGGCCTTGTGATTTTCAAGTTGAAGGTCCAGATCAAATAAGAGGGTGGTGGAATTCTCAGATAATAACAAGCATAATTACATTCAATCAAGCACCGTTTACGAACATACTATTTCACGGTTTTGTTTTAGACGCACATGGAAATAAAATGTCTAAAAGCAAAGGTAACATTGTTCAACCAGAAGATGTTATTGCAAAATATGGTAGAGATGTTTTAAGATTTTATCTTCTTTCAAGTCCTGCATGGGATGATTTTTACTTTAATTGGAGGGATACAGAAAACGTTGCAAAAAGCTTGAATATATTGAGGAATACATTTAACTTTGTCAAAACTTATGCAACAAAAATGCCATCTAAAAAACCAGATCTTAAAATAGAAGACAAATGGATATTATCAAAATTGAATTCTATACTTTTAGAATATGACAAAAATATGGACGAATATAATATACATAAATCTGTCCAAAGCTTGAACGAATTTATTCTCAATGATTTTTCAAGATGGTATATAAAACTTGTAAGAGACAGGGTATGGCCTACATATGAAGGCAAAGATAAAACTGCAGCTGTTTACACTTTATTAAAAGTTTCAGAAGTTTTGCTTAAAATGCTGGCACCAATAACACCTTATTTAGCAGAACATCATTACCAGCAGATATTGAGACAATTCAACAATGTTGAATCAATACATTTGTTTGACTTGCCTTCAGCAGATAAGAAAGCAATAGATGTTGATTTAGAAAATCAAATGAAAATAGTTAGAGATATATTTGAAGTAGCATCTTCAATTAGACAAAAAGAGAAGATAAAATTAAAATGGCCATTGAAAAGATTAATGATACAGACAAGCAACAAACAGATTGTAGATGCAGTTAAGGCATTAGAAGATGTTCTAAAATTCTCTTGTAATGTAAAATCTGTTTCTGTTATCAAAAAATTACCAAAAGGCAAATTTGCTGAAGCAGTATTTAATGATGCAAAAATATATCTTGATCTTGAAAAGGATGAAGAGATATATTCTGAGATGATATACAGAGAAGTTGTAAGATCGATACAAGAATCTAGAAAGAGAAATAATTTTGTTATATCAGATCAAATTGAACTTTCAATGAAAACAGATAAAGATATAGAAGACATGTTAAAAAGGTTTTCAAAAGAGTTTGAAAAAGAAGTTGGAGCATCTTCAATTTCTTTCGGTAAATTGAAAGGAAAGTATGAATGCGTTGTCGAACTTGATGATGTAAAAATAGAAATAGCATTTGATAAAAAATAATATAAACAAGCATTCTAAATATTATTCGTATGGCAACACAAGTTAAAGATGTAATGAACCCTCAAGTGGTTGTAGCAAAACCTCAGGCTACCATAAAAGAAGCTGCAGAAATAATGTCTCAGATGAGAATAGGCTGCCTATTAGTTATGGATAATGAAAAAGTTGTAGGCATTGTTACAGAAAGCGATATAATAGGTAAAATCGTCGCATCCAAAAAAGATCCTGAAAAGGTGAAAGTAAGCGATATTATGACAACAAATATAGTTTCAATAAATTCAGAAGAGGATTTACAGACTGCAGCTGAAAAAATGGTTGAAAATAAAATAAAAAGATTGCCTGTAATAGATAGTGGAAAACTTGTTGGAATAATAACCGCAACTGATTTGATATCATTTGAACCTAAGATGATAGAAACGCTTAGTGAATTATTTTCAATAAAATCTCAAGTGGGAAGGACAATTGCCGGCTAAATCTTTTTTACAAACATAATTGGATTGTCTAAAACACTTATAGCATTATCAATCTCTTTTTGCAGCAACACATCATCGAATGGAAATTCTATTTGATTGCAAAAATCAACTATTATGTCTTTTACAACTTTGTATGCATTAAAATTTTTGTCAAACAAAATCTCTTTTTTTATCTTGACAGTTTCTCTATCTATTTTTATTTCACCAAAAATTCCCAAATCTTCATTTTCAAGTATAGTTTTACCTTTCAAGTTATCAATACTCAATAAAAATGTAAATCTTGTATCGCTATGCAAGGAATAAACAATCTTGCTTAATTTGAGAACACCACAAGTTATTGCTATAGTTCTTATAACATCTATTTTGTTATCTAACATTATTTTTTCTCTATATTCTATATTCCCATTTTTCTTTATGCTTGCATATGAGCCAGTAGAATCATCACTAAAAAATATAGAGCTGTCTTCAATTCTGTTTCCAGCCAATATAAGAAACCAAGGTTTGTTTTTTACAATTTTTATATTCATTTCCTCAATATCATCTATCTTTACATTTTGAGGTTCAACTTTAACATTATATTCAGAGCTCATGAGAATATATTGAAATTATTTACTTTATATATTACTTTGCTATTTTATAGAAATAGTTATATTTTATAAGATTAAAATTTTAGTTTAAAGTGTGGTAAAATGAACCAAGCAAAGAGAGCATTTGCAGTCTTTGTCATATTATCGCTAGTTTTAATATTCTCCCTTTACATTGTTTACAAAAACAAGCCTAAATACAATCAAGACGAAATATTATTTTTTTATGGCATAACATGTCCTCATTGCAAAAATGTTGAAAATTTTATAGATGAAAATAATTTGAATGATAAACTGAAAATAAGAAGCTTTGAAGTATATCAAAATGAAACAAACTTGAACGAAATGTTGGCATATGCTAGAAAGTGTGGTTTAAAAGACAGCAATTTAGGCGTTCCAATGATCTATTATAATGGAAAATGCTACATAGGTGATAAAGATTGTATAGATTTGTTAAAGAATTTAGCTGGATCAAAATGATAGCTTTGATGCTTGCATTAATTCCTATAGCACAGTCAGTCTGTCCATTATGCACGATAGCTGTCGGTGCTGGTTTAGGTATTTCAAGATACTTTGGAATAGACGATTTGATAACTTCTATTTGGATTGGCGGTCTTTTAATTTCAACTTCTTTCTGGATGATAGATTGGTTTGAGAAAAAAAAGATAAATTTTGTGTTTAGAGATCAAATAATAGTATTGTTGTTTTATCTACTTGTTATAATACCACTTTACATTTCAAAGACAATAGGATCTCCAACAAACAGATTTTTTGGTGTTGACAAAATATTGTTCGGAATGCTTATAGGAACAATAGCATTTTTATCATCAGTATATTTTGACAGCTATTTGAGAAGACTTAATAAAAACAAAGTCATTTTTCCATATCAAAAAGTCATCATACCATTAATGTTCTTGATAATAGCTAGTATAGTATTTTATTTGCTTTTAGGCATATTTTCATAGGTGATAGAATGGATAAAGTTGATGAATTCATAACAAAAGTTGATAAAGTAATAAAAGAAAAGAAGCTTGATCTATCTTCAGATGAAGATTTAAGCATCGGAATAATGAATTTGATTAGCATTGAAGAGCATCTATTTTTTACAGCAATGAAAACTGGCAAAGACAAGTATTTTGCATTGCTAAATGAAATAAGGGAAATAAGAAAGAGGATGCTTAAAAAAATAATAAAAGATTATGAAGGAGAGGTTTGGTGCATATCAAAGCATCTGCTAGCCGCTTCAATGAGGCTAATGGAAGTAGGCACTAAGCAATTAAACAAGGGAAATAAAAAAGAAGCAAGAGAGCTGTTTGAGGATGCTTATAATCTTTATTCAATGTTTTGGGGGTTAAATTTAGGTTTGATAAATACAAAGGATATAGACAAAGAAAAAATAATAAAAGATTCTAAAAAAGAAAACTATCTTCCAGTTGATAAATCAGAAAAGAATTTTTTAAGCAAATTAAGACAGGCGTTTCAGAAAGCTATAGATTGCTGCAAGGAATAATGATTTAAAAAATTAAACTTGTATTAATTTTTATGCCAATTGACAAAAAAGCTTTAATGAAAAAGTTTCAGCAAGAACCAGAGAAATATTGGAAAGTATCTTTATTTTCTGAAAAAGGTTTTGTTAGAAAAAAATGTTCTTTATGTGGAAAGTTTTTTTGGACATTGGATTCTGAAAGGCAGACGTGTGATGATCAACCTTGTAGATTTTATGAATTTATAGGAAATCCACCAACAAAAAACAGAATGGATTATGTGGAAACTTGGAAGGCGATTGAAAAATTTTTTGTGAAAAACAACCACACATCTCTAAGAAGATATCCTGTTGTTTGCAGATGGTATCCTTTGTTTTTCAACATAGCTTCTATAATTGATTTTTACAGGATAGAAAACAATCAGCTTGTATTTGAATTTCCAGCAAATCCTGTAATAGTTCCACAATTCTGCTTGCGATTTAATGATATACCAAATGTCGGCATAACAGGCAAACATTTCACATGCTTCAATATGGTTGGTCAAGCGGGGTTTTATGATGGCAAGCAAGGATATTGGAAAGATGAATGCATAAGGCTAGATTTTGATATGGTTACAAAAGTTTTGGGTATACCAGAAAAAGAGGTTATATTCATAGAAGATATGTGGGCAGGACCAAGCGCATTTGGTC
>JAHLMM010000006.1 GCA_018920365.1 Candidatus Aenigmatarchaeota archaeon
CCCAGGTCTTAACACATATCTACTTAAATTATATCCTTCTATCTCATTAAAACTCAATCCATTGCTTTCTGATATTATCATTACTTCATATCCTTTTATGTCTGAAATTCTTTTACCATCTTCAAATCCAGGATTTTGAATTAAATTGAGAAAGTCTCCGTCTGCTTTTAGCTCAATATCATCAAACCAAACTTGACCTTTTGATTTTCCCCAATTTCCTATAGGCATTGTTAACCACAACCAATTAACATTTTGATCAACATAAAATCTTTTTTGAACAAAAGTCCAATTGTTTGTGCCTGTAAGACTTTGTGTTTCTGCTATTATTGTGTCTGGTTCATTATTCTTATCAGTCCTTATGTAAAGTTGAGCGTATTTAAATGAATCTATTGGTTGCAGATCAACAGTTTTTATCCAACCTGATATTGTATAATACCTTCCACCTTGCACAGCTATTTTTTGTCTCCATTCACCATCAGTACCATTGCCGCCATCTATCTTTCCACTTTTGCTACCACTTTTATATTCCTTATCATCCCAAATTATTTTTCCATCGCCAGACCATCTTATATTTTTCCAACCTATTGGTGATTCTATGTTTTCGCTTCTATATTCAACATTAGTGTAATCCCTAAAATACCATGAAAGAGGATATTCTGTTTCAGGTATATTCACTAATATAGGTATATCTTTTCCTCTTTCTTTTGTCAATTTTTCCATCAATTTCAACATTGGTTTTATGTCATCAACTGTTTGCACATACACCAAATAATTTTTTTCATCTGAATATCTGACAAAGCTTGTTTGCCATGTAATGTAAATACTATATAATGAAATTAGCAGAAGCAATATGAAAGAATATCTTGCTATCTTTTTGTTTGAAAATTCGAAGAAAGATATGGCAGATACTGCTAATGGTAAAACTATATGCACGACATTGTTCGGTTCTTTATATGGCATGAAAAGATATATCAGCATATTCAATAATCCGAAAATAGAGGCAAACCTGGTATATTTGTTGTTAGCAATAAATGGCATAAAAATACCAGCTAATCCAAACAAAAATACAGCAGTATCATATTCCCTTAATATTCTCAAATAAAATTCATATGGTTGGACAAATCCACTCTGCTCTGTTGATTTTCTCAACCAATGTTTGAATGGTTCTGTTATAAACTTTGTTATATTTGAAGGATATCTGAAAAATGATGAATAAATTGCTGATATTATTATAGCAAATATTACAATGCTAACAAATATCTGCTTTAAATTTTGCTTTAACCAAATAACGTATAAGTTTTTTTGAATTTTTTTACCTAAATTTCCTTTGGTTTTTAATAGTTCAATCAAAAATTCGGCTAGAAAATAAATTCCTATAACACCAAGAAATATGAATGCGTTTTCTTTTACAGTGAATAGGAAAGCTATAGAAGCAGATGTTAAATAAATATACAAGTCTTTTTTTTCTTTTGAATAAAGAAAAAGGAAAACAATGAATGCCATAGAAAAGAAAATAAAATACGAATCATGCACGGCAAACCTAGAATAATATACTAGAGATGGTGATAAAGATAAAAGCAATACCCCCGCTATTAATGTTTCCCTTTTTACATGATTTCTTACAAGCCATAATAAACAAACTGTTAGAAAGCCTAGTAAAGCTTGAGTTATTCTTAAAGTAATATCAGACATTCCGAACAAAATAAATGCTAAAGCGGTTATGTGATAAAGAAATGGACCGTGAAAATCAGGATCATAAATGTATCTTTTTTCGTTCATTAATGCTCTCACACCTATAGCATGGCCTCCGCCTTCGTCAAAATGCGCAGGTCTGTTGTCAAGATAATAAAACCTTAAAAATGCAGCTAGCAACAAAATAAAAACAAATATTATGATTGTTCTTTTCATATGTTAAACCTCTTTTTGAATAAAATAATTATCAATCCTAAAACACTAAAAATTATTCCTATTATATCTATAATAGTTTTACCATAGTAAAGCTTTACATGAGTTTGGGTTGGATATACTAACATAAAAGCAGGTGAAACCATATATATCTTTTCAGCGCCTTCAACTTTCCAATTAGGGAAATAAGACACTTTGATTATGTGTGGTTTTCCTATACAATCAGTATCAAACTCTATCTTTTCATTCTCAATCTTTATGTTGTTGACATTGCAATTTTGATCCAAAGGTTTTGAGTTTATCTCATAAATGTTAGGGTTTATCAAATCATATTTATCTTTAGACCATACAATAGGAATTTTTAGCTTATCTTTATTGAAAAACCAATTATATGACAGCTCTCTCCAATTATCAGATTTGACAAAAACAGGTTCATAATCAGGAACTTGAATTATGCTAGAATTATTTAATTCCCATATTTCAAATTCAGCCGGTCCATAAAGCAATTTGAAATCATTTCTTTGTCTCAGTGCATTTTTTATTGTTTCAGATGATGCAAAAAAGTATCTTACACCAAACAGTTTCATATGCTCAACGCCAATATCAAAATCAAATCTAGGGCATCTGCCTGCCATATGTCCAAAAACACATGAACATGCCAAAGAGTATTCACAATGTGCACTGTATATATATGGAGCATTAAAAGATGATTGGAAATGAGTTCCTTCTGTTATTGGTTTGCCTGAAAATATTGGTATTGTTTCAGTCGCTCTAGAGCTGCCTAAAGTTGTTTCATATTTCTGCGGATCATATTCATATGCAACTCTGCCATATGGCAATTCAGACAGAAATTCATTTACTTTATAATATTCCTGGCCCAAAGGTTTGTCTTCATAACCGTTGTAATTCCAATAAATCCAATAGTCTATGTATGTAACATGCTTCTGTACCCACAAAAAGCATAATATCAACACAATTACAGGAATGACAATTGAAAAATCCTTTATTTTTATATATGAAATAGCTAAAGGAATGTTTAATATTATTGAGATATACATCATAGGCAAGAATTTAATCATTTGTAAATGATCAAGTCCGTGAAAACCTATTTTATTCATGATAGGAGATAAAAGAAATAGAAATAATGATGACAGAGCTATGAAAACAAAAATCAATTTTTCTCTATCTTTGTTAATTATTATTGCTATAGTAGAAGCAAGTGACAATATATAGAATGGTATAAATGGTCTGGGCATAATCATATCAATATATTCTTTTATTGAGTAAGGTGGATACCATATATGAGAAGATGTGTAAGATACTTTGAATAACATTGGTAAAAGCCAGAATGAGGATAAAAGAAAAGATATAAGATAAAATTTCATGCAATATTTGAAGTTTTGCTTGAATTTTTTAAAATCTAATAGATAAAATAATGTTGATATTATTGAAAATATAGCAAAGAAGAAGTGAGAAAGCATTATTAGCAAGAATAGAATTGCATTCAATGAAATTAATTTTTTAGAGTTTATTCCTTTGTTGAATGTGCCTATAAACAAGATTGACAAAGCAAGAGCAAAACCATAAGAAAATTCACCTGCCAAAGTACTTGGTATATTTCCACCCCACATTGAATATATCTGTTCTGGATTAATCCTTTCAACAAAAAGTAATATCAAAGTTAATGATGCAGCAATTATGGGTATTGGGAATTTTATTTTCATTAATCTAAATGAAATGTATGTCATTATTGGCAGCAAGAAGACTCCCAACACTGTACCTATTTTGAATGATATGTTTAATGGGATTAGATATCCTAGCAATCCTGTTAAAAAGAAAACAAATGGAAAATAAAATTGAAAGGCCGGATAGCCTAAAAACCAATCATTGCTCCATCCTATTAACTTTAGATTTGGTATTAGATATTTGTTCATTATAAATGTGCCGTAATAATGACCGACTGTGTCACCTGCGCTTATTGTTGTATTAGAAAAAATATAGTCTGGCTTGAAATAGGTTGCCAAAAATATTGTTATTAAAAAGATTATTACAAAATCTACTATTTGTTCTTTTTTGCTTAATAAAAGTTTCACTAAATTCATACAAGATCTATTTTAGGTTTAGCAATATTGCTCCAATCATTATCAAAAATATACCAGCTGCTTTTACTAATGTCATTGTTTCTTTGAAAAAAATCCATGAAATTATTGCTATTATCGCATAACTCAAAGCAAAAAATGGGTAAGCATAACTTAATTCTGCCTGTGATAACACAATTAACCACAATAGCCAACCTGAAAAGTATGCTACCATACCTAAAAAAATGTATTTGTTTAGTAGCACTGAAAATATTTCTGTTGAAGTTAGTTTTTTAATTGTTATTCCACCTATATCCTTTGTTCCTAATTTCATAAATATCTGCCCTACAACTGCAAGCAGTACGCATAAACCAATCCAAACCAATACAATCATTTTTCCACCTTTTTTCATTTCTTTTTCACTTTAGACATGTAAGCTAATGCTAATACTAATAGCAAAAACAAAATTGATAAAATTAATGGTAGATTAAAGAAAGATTTTGGCTGTATTGATATTTTGGCTGTTTCAAATGATGAATAGTGAAGCTGATCTTGATATTCCAAAACAGCAAAAAACGCATATTCACTTCCGGCAATGCCATCATTGTTTCTTAGCTTAAATGTTAGTGTTTTTTCTGCTTTGCTGCCTATATAATCTGATATTACTAAAGGTGAATATGTCATTTCTTGAGGCAAATACAGTTTTAAGTTGAATTTCCTTTCATTATTGTCAAAATTCTTGATTTTGACTCTTGCATACGACGTTGATTTTTCTTCTATCTTTACATCATCTACCTCTATCAAAATTGAGCTAAAGCTAGGTTGTTTATAATCAATCTGGACAGGATTTATTGCAGAAAATACTTTTCCATTAGCGTCTTGATATTCAACTTTTAAAGTAGACACATAAGTTCCTGGCATTGATGTTTTAGCTATAATTTCTGGTTGAAAAAAATTCTTTGAATTTGGGTTAATTGAAACTGCATATTCATCATCCATTATGAATTGATCAGATAAAAGAGTTATTCTAACATTATTTGCGCTTTCATCCCCTGAATTTTCAATTGTGATGTTTATAGTACCTTTGCTATCTTTTATAACATCAACATTTGTGTATGTTGTTAAAGAGATATAGCTAGCAGCAGCTGTGTTGATGATAAACAAAGCTATAACAAAAACTAGAAATTTCATGATTAAATTAGTCTTGCAATATTTTTAAATATTTCCAGCTTGCAAACAGCAATAAAACAAATAAAAAAACAAGATTAAATTCTGGCAAGCTCTGTGGATAAGATGCCCTTATTCCTTGAAGTGTAAACTCTCTTTGATCATTAACTTCATTAATAGCTCTGAAAGTTATTGTTCCTTGAGAAACAGGGGATGCTAAAAATAATGTCAATTCTGTAGAAGCTGTTTGCCCAGGTTTAACATTCGTTATTGTATAAGACGGAAAATTTACATACATTAAATGAGATACATCATTGCTTTGATAAGTGGCTGATTTAAAATAGGTTATTGTATAGCTTCTTGGTTGATTATCCCTGTTTAGCACATAAATCTTGATTATTTGTGGCTCACCTATTGTAAAAGGTCCGCCTCTCTCAGCCCATAAATCAAAGTTTTGGGCTTTTACAATGCTTATTGACAAAAGTATTACTAAAAGAAGTTTTTTCATATATTTTTTATTGGTTTTGATTTAAATTAAGTTTTGTTGTGGAGGCAAAATGTTTAATATCTTTTGTATTTCGCGTTTTAATTTTTGTATTCTGTTATAGCACCACTCTTTTATGTAATATCTTCTTTGTTCTTGATAGAAATATCTGAAATAAAACCAAAACAAAAGCTTGAAAAATGGATTTTTAGCGTCATCTAGAACACCGCCGCCGCCAAAGCTAGATGTTATGTAACCGCCTATTCTTATTTCCATTGTACCATTTTGGTTTGGATCTGTTGGGTTTGCACCTTGCAAAAATACTTCTATAAGCACTTTAGTATATTTGTCTATACTTCTGCTTATATAGCATTTTATTAGAAAAGTGTTGTCAGTAGCATCCCATCTAAATTCTCTTTCCCAGAATGCGATTGATTCAACTTCCCAAATATCTCTCATTAGCTTCTTTATTTTTCCATAAGCGCCAAATGGGTTAGGTCCATTATATCTTAAAACTATCTGCATGTCAGGTGCCAGACAATCGTCTTCTATTTTTATGCTTGCCATATCAGACTAACCTCGGCATTAAGTTGAAAAATGATTTTAGCTCATTTATGAATCTTGACATTAATGTTCTGCATATGTCTTGATATTCCCTTCTCTTTTCATAATAGACGACTTTATGCCAGAACATCCTTATTATTTCATAGATAATGCTTCTTTCCCATAGTGTATCTTGAGGATATTCTGTTCTCATGAAAGCTTCTATTGATACTGTTAATCTACCTTCTTTGCCGCCTTCTTTCTCTTCAGCAGAACCGCTCATAGAGACACGCATAAACAAATAGGAAAATCTATCCAGATCTTTTGAAATATCCCATGTGACGCTAAAATCTTCTTTGTTTGCTTTCTTATTCCAAGTAAAATCTTTTTCTTGCACCCTTTCAGCTTCGTTAACATTTAACACTGTCCTGAATAGCTCTCTTATTTTTTGATATGCTAAATGCGGATTTGGGCCTGTATAATTCAAAGTCAAAACAGGTTGCGATGCAACATCCCAACAATCATCCTGCAAGATCATCTTTGTTCTTGAAAACATGGGCATTTTTATCAAACCTTTTATAGTTTACTAATATTATTTTGTTTATGCTTATTATTAAAATCTTAGGCAGCGGCTTGATGCTGATGGGAATGATATATACATTTTCGCTCTATTTTGAAGGCGATTACACAAAATTTGGGTTAAAATTGGCTTTTGGACCTTTATTGATAGCTGCAGGATTATTTCTGATGAAGATTGAGTTTTAATTTTTTAAATTAAAAAATCAAAATAATGTTTATGGATTTTAAATGGATTTTAATAGTTCTTGTTGTTCTTGTTGTTTTAAGGGATTCTAGTGCTTTATGTTGTGAAAATGATATTGAATGTTATATTCCTAATCCAGGTTCTGTATGTGCAACAGAATATACCCCTGTAAATTCCAATGAATGTTGTTCCAATAAATGTTGTACAACTACAACCGGTGGTGGTGGAACAAGGCGAACAACTACAGATGACAACAACAGACCACCTCCAACAACAACCACTTTTTGTTATTGTGGTTATACAACATCTACCTTTTGCCCTTCATCTTCACCGGGGAAAAAATATTATTATGGAAATGGTTGTGGTGATTTGAATTGTCGACAATGTGATGTTTGCATTGCTGATGAATGGAAAGCAGGTGGATGTGGGTCATATCCATGTAAAAGCAGTGAAAGGTTATACACAAGAACTGTCTATTCTGGTAGTTGTGCAAGTGTTATGTGTGTAGGTGATAAAACGTGCACATCAACAACAACAAGTTGTATTGGTACAATAGGTACAATAAATTGTACAACTAAATGTGGTGGTATACAATGTTCCAACAAAGTTTATATTGAGTGTACATGCTGTGATGAGGATGCTTCAAAATGTTATTCTGCCCCAGGTTTTTGCAGCACCACTTATTGTGTTTCCGGCTCATGCTCATGCACACAATGGATTTCAACTGGTGAACAAAGATACTGTCCAGTTGGTTTTGAATTGCAGACAAGAGAGTGTACCAACAATTGTGATATCGAAGAAAAATGTGTTGTTGCAGTACAAACACCTGCTCCAGCACAGACTGGTTCAGGCTCAACCCCAACAATAACACAAATTAAAGTAAACCCTCCGACGACAACAACAATACCGCCTAACCAAAACCCAACACCAAACCAAAACCCAATCGGTACACACGAATCTTTAACATGCGATTCTACAACAGGATGGGCTTGTGATCCTGATAGCTATTCATCACCGCTACAAATAAGTTTTTATGCAGATGGTGCTCGTGGAACTGGAACACTTATAGGTTCAACAACAGCAAATTTGGCTGCAGAACAATCTATCTGCAGTCAATGTGGTGGTAGATGCAATCATAGATTTTCATGGCAATTGCCTGCCCATTTAAAAGATGGTAGACAACATTCAATATACGCTTATGCAATAGGCGATAAAGGAGAGTACCAATTGCTTTCCAACAGCCCAAGACAAATTCAATGTTCGGCACAACTAAACATTGATTTAGAGCTGATATTGGAAAATAATGAATTGAATGCTGTTAGAAGAGGAAATCAATTTACAATAACAGCAAGAGTTTATTCTGGTTCAGCTCTTATTCAAGGTGCTAATGTGTATTTTGAATATTTTATTAATGGACATTATCTACCGCAATCAAGTTGCACAACAAACCAAAACGGCGAATGCAGCGTTACATACACAGCTCCAAACGAATATGGAATTCTATGGATAACAGCTACTGCTACTTATCAGAGTTATCCACCTACATTAAGAGATATATCTGTATATGTGGTTGACTGTTTTGAAGATAATCATTGCCAGGTATATGAATATTGTACAACTGACAATAGATGTTTTGATTTGAGGCCTATCGCAAGATCATGCAATTATTTTGATTATTGTGCAAATGGCCTAGTACCGGGCACAAATCAACCGTGCCAATGGAATGTTCACTGCTATTCAGCAAATGTTGATCAATCATTAGTAACACCTTTATGTAACGACGGAAATTATATAGCACATGCTTTGGTGACAAATTGTGGTGGTTAAATGAGAATAGCATTATTGTTTTTTACATTGATGTTCATTTATTCAGCTCAAGCTTTGGATTTTTCAATAGAACACATAGGCTTTAATGAAAATAATGATACGATAATTCTTGTAACAAATAATGGAAATGATGTTTTGAAAGAATTAACAATTTACATAGATGGAAGGTATCACAAAAAACTAACAGGATCTATATCTTCTGGCATGTCTTTTCAAATATTTTTGCCTATGGATGGGACACCACATCTAGTAAAGGTTTGCAGTGAAAATGTTTGCAAGGAAACAGAAACTCTTGCATTTAACAAATATCTAACACCTGACACGCAACTTGAGATTAAAAGCAGCAATAATTATTTGTTGTTCTTTTCTTTTGCTATATTTTTATTAATTATTATAATACTTTTGCTGAACAGAAAAAAGGGTTTAGAAAACATTAAATAATTTACTGGTTGATTTTTTATAATGAGTGGTTTGCCTAAACAGATACCGAATGAAATGTCAAGGAGGGGTTTTTTAGCTTTTGCTTTTAAAGCAACAGCTGCTGCACTTTTAACTGCATGTGGTATAAAACCATCTTCTGAACCTGAAAGCACAAAAACACCAACACCAACTAGCACACCAACACCTGAACCATCACCAACACCAACTAGCACACCAACACCTGAACCATCACCAACACCAACTAGCACACCAACACCTGAAGAAATAGCTATGGAAAAAGCTAAAGAATATACTCTGGTTGGGATTGATTTAGAATCTTTTGGTGCTTACAACAAAGAAGAAGATAAATTTTACGATGTTTTAGTTGTAGGAGTGAAAATTGAACGTGAAAAAGATCTTGAACGTGAAAACGATCCACCAATTTTTTTTATATACTATGAACCCGGAGATCCAGTGCAATATAATGGTGGTTTATCTAAAGTATATAAAATTGGCTTAAACGGACTTCTTCCTAGTGCTGCCGTAGATACAAATGGTATAACATATGTTAATGTTGGCCAACAAAGATTTGTCGAGTTTAAGTCAGATAAAAGATTTGTAATTGTTGATTTTGGTTCTGTCCAAGAAAAATTTGTGCAAATTAAACCAGAGGAATTGAAACTCAGTCTTTATGATATATTTAAACCAGAAAATTTAAAATTATTAGTAGATATTGAACAACGCGGTTTGGAATATTATTTGCTTCAAAAGTTTTTGGTACAACTTTTTTATGATTATAAATTTAAAGAAGATAAATATGAAGGTTATGTTGATGATTTACAAGAACTATATAGGGAACTATATAAGGAATTTTCGCCTGACCCATTAAGACTTTTAAATAAAGATTTGAGATGTATATATTCTAATAATACCTCGTTTAAAGAAGCAGAACAATTTACATTAGATGGAATATTAAGAGCATTACCTACAACAAAAGAAAATTCTCATCCATTATTAGCAACAACAACTATTGAAATTCCTGTTAATGAAAATCGTGTAAGTGTTGAAGTGGAAAAGTATAGAATTATTCGCGGTTTGTTTGTATATTTAAGATCGATATATAATATTAGACAATGTATTGAAACTGCTACGGATTTATGGCCTATCTTGGATAGTGTTTATGTTCCTAATATGAAAGAAATAATTAATGGAGCTAGTATTAATGATAGCGGTAAATTGATTATTGCCAATAAAGATTTTGATCTTACTAAATATGAAGCTGCAGCAGAAGAAAAATATCAATTTACAGAAGGAGTATGTAATGGTGCTATTGAAATAGCTTTAAAATATTATAAATGTCCTAATTGTTCTGATAGTGTTGGTACTTCTAATGATAGTGTTGGTATTTATAATCAAATAAAATGTGGTGGTTGTGCACTTGGTCATGCAGTTATTGATATTCTAAAACAAAATAATGAAGTAAATAAAATAACTTTAGCTGATATGACGAATGCTAAAAAATTTGGCGATTTGCCTAAAGTATTATTAAATGCTGAAATTACATTATGACATCCTCTGCGGACTAAAGTCCGCAGTTTCCTATTAATTTCGTGATTAAAAAACCTTAAATAATTTACTGGTTAATTTTTTATAATGAGTAAAGTCACGAGAAGACGTTTTTTAGAAAATGCTCTTAAAGCATTAGGTGCTGTAGCTTTAGCTTTAACTGGATGTGATATAAAACCATCTCCTGAATCTGAAAGCACAAAAACGCCTACACCAACTAGCACACCAACACCTGAACCATCACCAACACCAACTAGCACACCAACACCTGAACCATCACCAACACCAACTAGCACACCAACACCTGAACCATCACCAACACCAACTAGCACACTAACTAATGATCAACTGATTGAGTTGTCAAAAGAGTTGTCAAGTAAGTTAAAACCTGTTGGGTCTTGGGATGGATGTTCATATTATTTGATGATCGCAGAAGTAAACGAAGGAAACAAAGAAGGAAACCCTAAAGCTACATCTGTTGGCATCATTTTTTATCATAAGGATGCTGAAGGTGGTATCTACGGTGAAGAAGATCCTTTTTATGTTATTAGGTGGTGGTATGAATATGGTACGAAAACTGGAATGTTTGATTTATGTATTAATGGAAAAGGTACACCTAGAATCGCATACATGACACCTGAAAATTATATAATTATTATAAATCCTGAATTTCTAACTGATCTAAAAAATTTACAACCATTAAACAAATCTGCACCAAATAAGCCAGGAATTTACATCAATAAAGAAGAACGTAAAATATTAATAAATGGACCTGAACTAAAAATAGAAGAATATGACAACCACCGTGTTGTTGAACCTCCCATAGAAGAAATAGAAAGTTTTTATTTATTTTTATGTTTTCAGGCAGCAAGATCTATGAAACGCGCAGTTGATTTAGGACTTAAAACCCCGGAACAATATTTCGAAACATTTAAAGGTTATGATGATGATTTAAAAGATTTAAAAGATGACAAAGAACCATGGACCATAATATATGGAAATGAAAAATTTGAAATTGGTAGTTACGGTGTTTTTTGTGGGTATAAAGCAAAATCAAATCTTGAATATGATAAAAATCTTTGGGAAGCTTTTAAAGAACTAACCAAAAAATTAGTTCAATTGCTTCCAAGTTTGTATGTTCCTGTGCCAGTCATACCACCAAATAATTATTTAACTTGCGCTGATAGTTGGTCTTATGAAGAGTTTTCATCAATTTTAAATTTAGAAGATATGCTGAAATCCTATCCATTTAATCCATTTAAGAATAATCATATAGAGTATAAATATGTTCAATTTGGAAACCCATCCCCATAAATAATATGGTTTTAAATAAATTACATCCCAATTTCATTAAAGGTGCTAAAATGCACGGTGAATGTTTTAATAGCAACTAATTCTAATATTACTTTTATTTATAAAGAGGTGAATCAATGAGAGTTTATGGCTATGTAGATGAAATAAGAGACTTGGGTGGCATCAAATTTTTCAAACTCAACACACCTAATGGTTATATTCAAATAACTATTAATAAAAAAGACATAAACCAACAACTGCTAAAGAAATTTGAAACTTTGACAAGGCAATCATGCATATCAGTAACAGGCAAAGAAAACAAAAATGAAAAAGCTCCTGGAGGAATTGAAATTTTTCCAACACAACTGGAGATATTCAGCATAGCTCATTCTCCTTTGCCGTTGGACCCATCAGGCAAGACGCCAGCTGAGCTAGACACAAGATTGGACTGGCGCTCACTTGATTTAAGATCGCCTAAAAACAGGGCAATATTCAAAATACAGTCAAAAATAATCCAAGGTATGACAGAATATTTGAACAAAAAAGGATTCACTCAAGTCTTTACTCCATGCATCCTTGGAGCGGCATCAGAAGGCGGCTCTGAAGTTTTTCCAGTAGCATATTTTGAAAAAGAAGCTTTCTTAAGGCAAGATCCTCAATTGCACAGGGAATTGACAATACTCGGCGGCATTGAAAAAATATTTGATTTAGGTCCAAGCTGGAGGGCTGAGCAAAGCCACACAACAAGGCATTTGTGCGAACACAGAGCTTGTGCAGTCGAACTATCCTATATAAAAAATGAATTTGACATAATGAAGGTAGAAGAAGAGCTTGTATATGCTGCAATGAAAAAAGTAAAGCAGGACTGCGAAAAGGAATTGGATATACTAAAAACAGACATAGAGCTTCCAAAACTGCCTTTTCCTGTATTGGAATTTCCAAATGTTTATGATATATTAGAAGAATATGGTAAAAAAATACCTTATGGCGAGGATTATGACAGAGAGTCAGAAGTGTTGCTGGCAAAATATGTAAAAGAAAAATATGATTCTGATTTCTTTTTTGTCAACAGATTTCCATTTGCTGTAAAACCATTTTATGTAATGAAAATAGATGAAACACCAGAATGGGCAAGAAGTGTTGATCTTGTATACAAAGGTATTGAGCAAAGTTCAGGCGGGCAGAGAGAGCATAGATATGACAAACTTGTAGAGCAGGTTAAAGAAAAGAAAATAAGCTTGGATTCAGTCGAATGGTTTATCAAATTCTTCAAATATGGTGCGCCTACATTAGGCGGATTTGCAATTGGCATCGAAAGATTTACAATGCAAATGCTTGACATCAAAAATGTAAGAGAATCTGTTCTATTTCCAAGAACACCAGAGAGGTTGCTGCCATGAAAGATTATTGGAAGATTGATGAAAAGCTTGTAGAACATATAGCAGCTGTTGCCAGATTGCATTTAACAGAGGAAGAAAAGAAAAAATATGCAAGCCAACTAGAAGATATTCTTCAAGTATTTAAGCAAATTGATGATGTCAACACTGAAAATGTCAATCCATCATTTCATCCCATTGAAATAAAAAACAGGCTCAGAGATGATGAGGAAAAGAAGACTGAATGGGATCCTTTAGCAAATACAAAGCACAAAGAAGAAGGATATTTCAAAGGACCAAAGATAGTATAGGTGATTGAAATAAAGACTGTGAAAGAATTTGTTGAAAACGCTGACAGCATAGATTTTGATGATTTTATATCATCTGTAATAGAAAAATGCGAAAAAATTCAAAGCAAATACCAGCCTTTTATAACAATAAACAAAAATCACGCAAAGCCAAAAAAAGGCTTGATACATGCTTTGCCTGTTTCTGTCAAGGATTGCATATGTACAAAAGATTTGCAATCAACAGCTGGATCAAAAATTCTTGAAGGTTATATACCACCATTTGATGCTACTTGCGTAACAAAAATAAAGCAGCAAGGCGGTGTTATAATAGGAAAGACAACTCAAGATGAATTTGGTTTTGGCACATTCAATGTCAATTCAAAATATGCTATTCCAAAAAATCCTTTTGATGTTGAGAGAAGTTGTGGCGGTAGCAGCGGTGGTGCTGGTTGTATAACAGCTGCAGCTGACTTTCCACATATAGCAATAGCCGAATCAACAGGCGGTAGTATAACAGCACCAGCTGCATTCACAGGCACATATGGCTTGACGCCAACATATGGAAGGGTTTCAAGATATGGATTGATAGATTATGCAAATAGCATGGATAAAATAGGCGTAATTGCAAAATCAACATATGATATAGCTTTGATGTTATCAATTATATCTGGTTATGATCCTTTAGATTCAACAAGCGCTGATTTGGCTGAGCAAGATTTCACAAAATTCATAGGCAAAGACATAAAAGGAATGAAAATAGCAGTGCCAAAAGAATATTTTGGAGAAGGAGTTGACAAAAAAATAGCTGATTTGATATGGGAAAAAATTAAGCAATTAGAGTCTTTGGGTGCAAGCTATGAAGAGATATCTCTACCAATGACAAAATATGCTATTCCAGCTTATTATATAATTGCTGTTTCAGAAGCATCAACAAATCTCGCAAAATTCTGTGGTTTGAGATATGGCTTGCACAAGCAATTGTCAGGCAATTTTGACGAATACTTTGCTTCTGTAAGATCTCAAGGTTTTGGTGAAGAAACAAAGAGAAGAATAATACTTGGAACATATGCAAGAATGGCTGGATTTAGAGATGCTTATTATTTGAAAGCATTGAAAATAAGGACATTGATAATTCAAGAGTTCAAAAAAACTTTCAAGAGTTTTGACATAATAGCAGCCCCATCAATGCCTGTATTACCTTTGAAATTCTCTGAAATTGAAAATTTGAAGCCAATAGAAAATTATATGATGGATATTTTGACAATAGCACCAAACATGGCAGGAATACCGATGATTTCTGTGCCTGCTGGTTTGATAAACGGCTTGCCTGCTGGCTTGCATTTGATGGCAGATCATTTTAATGAAGCTGCATTGATAAAAGCGTCAAGTTCATTAGAGGGATTGGAATGAAAATGATGATGGGTATAGAAGTTCACTGCCAGTTATCAAGCAAATCAAAGCTTTTTTGCAGCTGCAGCACAGACACAAAGGACAAAAATCCGAATGAAAACACTTGCCCGATTTGCTTAGGATTTCCAGGATCAAAACCAAAAGTGAACAAGGCTGTAATAGATTATGGAATAATGGTTGCAAAGGCATTGAATTGCAAGGTTGCTGAAAAGATGTATTTTTCAAGAAAATCATATTTCTATCCTGACATGTCTAAAAATTTTCAAATAACACAATATGAAATACCGCTTGCTGTAAACGGCTTTTTAGAAATAGATGGCGAGAAGATAAGGATAAAGAGAATACACATAGAAGAAGATCCTGCCAAGCTTGTGCACAAAGGCGGTGATATTACAACTGCTAGTTATGTGCTAATAGATTACAACAGAGCTGGAATGCCTTTGCTTGAAATTGTTACAGAGCCTGATTTTACAACGCCAAAGCAAGTCAGATTGTTTTTGGAAAAATTATCATCAATTTTAGAGCATTTAGGCGTTTATGAAGCAGAAAGAGAAGCATCATTAAGAGTTGATGCAAACATATCGCTTGAAGGTGGGGAGAGGATAGAAATAAAGAACATAACAGGATTTGCTGACGTTGAAAAGGCATTGAATTATGAAATTGTCAGGCAAAGAGGGCTGCTAAGGATGAACATGAAAGTTGAAAGAGAGACTAGACATTTTGATGCTGACAGAAGAGTTACAAAAAGTTTGAGAAAAAAAGAGTATGAAGAGGATTATGGATATATTTTTGATCCTGATCTGGCTGAAGTTGAAATAAGCAAAGAATGGCTTAACAGAATAGCAGCAAAAATGCCTGAATTACCTGATCAAAGAGTGCAAAGGTTTGTAAAGCAATATGGTATAGACGAATATCAAGCCAAAGTGATAGTTTATACTGATAAGAATTTGGCTGATTTCTTTGAAAAATGTTGTGAAAGATATAAAAATGCTGAAAAAGCTGCAAAATGGATTATAACTTATTTGTTGAAAAGCTTGAATTGGCATTCTATAAGCATCAAACAGTCAAAAGTTAATGTTGATAGCTTTATTGAATTTCTTGAGCTGATGGATAGCAACACAATAACAGAGAGATATGCAAAAGAGCTGATAAAGGAATATGTTGATACTGGAATATCGCCAAAAGAGCTTATAAAAGGAAAGGTCAAATCTTTAAGTGAAAAGGATTTAAAAGATATTATTCTAAAAGTGTTGGAAGAAAACCAGAAAGCTGTACAAGAATATCTACAAGGTAAGGAAAAATCAATTGAATTTTTGATTGGTCAAGTGCTGGTAAAGACAAAAAAACAAGCTGATCCAAAAATAATTAGGAAAATTTTATTAAGTTGTATAGAAAAATAGTTGTTGTGCCCCGGTAGCTCAGCAGGTAGAGCAGTTGGCTGTTAACCTTTAAACAGCAGAAACCAAAAGGTCGTCGGTTCGAGTCCGACCCGGGGCGTAAAGATGTGAAAAATTTAAATCCTTTATTGTCAATAAAAAATTATGTATTATTGTGAAAATGATGGGATTTATAATCCTAGATCTCCAGAATGTACCAACTGTAAATATAGAAGATCATGCAAAAACCAACTAAATGAAGAGTCAGGCAAAAGAGTGCCTTATGGAATGCATTATGTAGATACAATAGAACAAGCAGTATTGTCAAGAAAACCAAAAATACCAGGGGTTCAAAATCTATCAAACCATCAATAAAGCCTTTTTAAAATCTTTTTTTGTATTTATATTTAGCCATTTTCCTTGAAAAGTATACCCTGTCAAAAGCTGCTTTTTTACAAGATAAGGTAGCAAATCCTTTTCAATGCTTTTCATGCTGCTGCTTATATAATTGAATATTCTTGGTTCAAAAATGAATATACCTGAAGACACAAGAAAGCTTTGCATATCTTCCTCTGGTTTTTCTTTGAAATCCACAACTTTATTCCCTTTCAATATAGCTATGCCATAATCTTTAGGGTTAGAAACAGTTGTTAAAGCAACAGTTGCAATATTTTGATTTTGTCTGTGAAATGCAAGCATGTCTGCCAAATCGATTGATGATATAGTATCGCCGTAAAAAACAATGAATGTGTCATTTATCTTTTTTCTAGCCATCAGCAAAGGTTGTATATTGCCTTTTGATTCGTCGCTTGTCAAGTATTCTATGCTAACATGAAAATCATTTCCATTCTTAAAATAGTTCATAACCTCTTCTTTAAAGCAATCAACATAAACCAATATTTTATTTACATTAAAACTTGCTAAATGCTCAATAACATAGCTTAGGATGGGTTTTCCTTTTATTGGTATCATAAATCTGTTTCTTCCCTTGAAATCTTCCTTTTCGCCGCCTGCCAAAACAAGAGCTGTTTTTAGCTTTATGTCAGTAAGTGTTTTTGCTAATAAATATTCTATGGCTTGAGATCTACTTCTTATCTGCATTCCATCCACTAGCCTATCAACTTGCTCTATTATATCTTTTTTCACTGTTATGCTTATTCTATTTCTCATACACTATCATACTCTGTAATACACTATATATTTTTTATGAGATAAAATTTAAAAAACAAATTATGAGAATAGGCGTCATCGGCACAGGTTATGTGGGCTTGGTTACAGGAATATGCTTTGCAGATAAAGGTTTCAAGACAACATGTATGGATAAAGACAAAGAAAAAATTGCAAAATTGAATAAAGGAATAACACCATTTTTCGAACCTGGATTGGATATTATATTGAAAAGAAATTTGGAAAAAAACATAGAATTTACAACTGACATAGAAAAACTTGTCAAGCAATCCGACATAATTTTTCTTTGCCTACCGACACCTCCTGATAATGATGGGAAGGCTGATGTTAAAGCATTGATTGAAGTTGCAAATCAAATAGCTAATGTGGATGATGATAGATATAAAATAATAGCAATAAAATCGACAACACCTGTTGGTACATGCGATGTTATCAAAAAAATAATTTCTGAAAAAAGAAGCAATTTCGACATAGTTTCAAACCCAGAATTTTTAAGAGAGGGATCTGCCATAGAAGATTTCTTTAATCCTGACAGAATTGTAGTAGGTTGTAGCACAAAAAAAGCAGAGAATGTTATGATCGATTTATACAAAAATTTTCCATCTCCAATATTGGTGATGGATAATAGGAGTGCTGAAATGGTCAAATATGCTGCTAATGCTTTTCTAGCAATGAAAGTCTCGTTCATCAATGAAATAGCAAACTTGTGTGAAGTGTATGGTGCTGATATAAAAAAGATAAAAGAAGGAATAGGAACAGACAAAAGGATAGGCAGTCATTTTCTCGAAGCAGGCATTGGATGGGGTGGGTCCTGCTTCCCAAAAGATGTAAAAGCATTGATAAAAATGGGTGATGAAAAGAATGTAGAAATGAAAATAGCAAAAGCTGTTTATGATGTCAATGAAAGGCAGAAAAAATTGATTGTTGAAAAGATGAAAAATAGATTTGACAATTTAAAAGGAAAAAACATAGCAATATGGGGTTTATCTTTCAAGCCAAACACAGACGATATGAGAAGCGCACCATCAATAGATGTTATAAATGAGTTAATTAAACATGGATGCACTATAACGGCGTATGATCCTATAGCAATGGAAAATGCAAAAAAAATTTTCAGCAATGTCAATTTTGCTAAAAACATGTATCAAGCTTCTGAAAATTCTGATGCATTGATAATATTGACAGAATGGGATGATTTCAAGAAAATAAATTGGTCAAAAATGAAGATGAATCAAAAAATAATTTTTGATGGAAGGAATATTTTAAATCCAGAAGAAGCTAGACAAAACGGCTTTGAATATTACGGCATTGGTGTAAAGTAATATTACTTTTTCTAACCAATAATATTTTGGGCCTGTGACGTAACTAGGATAGCGTAGAAGGCTTCGGACCTTCTTGTCAGGGTTCAAATCCCTGCGGGCCCAAATTCAAATTTAAATCTTCTTTATCACAAAATTATTTCATGCCTGGATATTCTGAAAAGCTGAAAAAAATATTTGAAAAAAACAAAATAGATATCGGCTCTAAAATAAGAATTACAACATCATCAAGAACATACGAAGGTATTTTAATGCCAAGAACAGAAGGCAAGGATGATATAATAGTCATTAAATTGAAAAATGGATACAATTTTGGAATAAAATATGATGAATCAATAAAAATTGAAAAGATAGAAGATGCTTTGAAAAAACAAGAAAAAAAGCTTCAGCTCAAATTTGACAAAAACAAGCCAACTGTTTATATATTGCACACAGGCGGCACAATAGCATCTAAAGTTGATTATAGAACAGGTGGAGTAGAAGCTTCTTTTGGGCCTGAAGATTTAATAGAAATGTTTCCTGAGATAAATGATTATGCAAACATAAAATCAAAATTGATAAGAAGGATGTTTTCAGAGGATATGCGCTTCGAGCATCATCAAATAATGGCAAGAGAGATTGCTAAAGTAAGCAAAGAATGCGACGGCATCATCATCACTCATGGAACTGACACTTTACATTACACATCAGCTTCTCTGGCATTTATGCTTGGCAACATAGGAATACCTGTAATCCTTGTTGGCTCTCAAAGATCTAGCGACAGACCAAGCACAGACGCTGCAATGAATTTGATATGCGCTGTAAAGTTTATTGTAAAAACCAATTTTGCTGGCGTTGGTGTGTGCATGCATGCAACTAGCAATGATGATTACTGCTATATCAACCATCCATGTAAAGTAAGGAAGATGCATACAAGCAGAAGAGACGCTTTTCAACCTATAAACGCAGATCCAATAGCAAAAGTTTGGTTTAAGGAAGATAAGATAGAATTCATTAGGAAAGATTATGATAAAAAAGATAAAAACAGGAAGATTGATTTGAAAGATGGGTATGAAGATAAAGTTGCTCTTGTCAAATTCTATCCTGGTTTTGATGAAAAAATCCTAGAGTTTTATGAAAAGCAAAATTATAAAGGAATTGTGCTAGAAGGATATGGGTTAGGTCAGATACCAATAAATGAAATAGATGAATTTACAAAACACAACAAAAACAATTTCAACATACTGAAAAGAATGGCTGAAAAGGGATGTATAATAGCAGCAACATCACAAACAATATTTGGCAGAGTCAATCTAAATGTCTATTCAACGGGAAGGGATATGCAATCAATTGGGATAATTGGTTGCGAGGATATGCATCCTGAAACTGCTTTTGTTAAGCTTAAATGGTTGTTAGGTAATTTCAAACCAGAACAAGTTAAAGAGCTTTTAGTGAAAAACTTAAGAGGAGAAATAACAGAATAATTAACTACAAAATAATAGTGAAATTTCTAAAAAAATAATTGAAATATCTTTATTTGCTAAATAAATAATAGTGAAATTATGCTTGTAGGTAGAATAATAGGCAAGACATCGCCAGAAAGCTATATGTTTGAAGTAACAGGAATAATCAGAAAAATGGATTTTGTGGCAACAAAAGATCCTGAAAGACACTGGGTTTTGGGTAGAATAGATGACATTATACAGCAAGAAACACAGACAACTGCAACTGTTTCTGTAATAGGATATGCTGACAAAGATGCTGTAAAAATGCCTAGAATGCCTTTTAAGCCAAACACATTTGTCTACAAAGCTGATGATGGGTTAATAAAGCGTGTTTTAGGTTTGAAAAACAATGGTTTGTATGTTGGCTTGCTTGATGGATCAGAAAAGCTCAAAGTTTACATGGATCCAAAGCTGCTTATGACAAAACACCTTGCTATTCTTGCCAAATCTGGTTTTGGTAAATCCTATCTGGCTGGCACAATACTTGAAGAGTTTATGGAAAATGAAATTCCTGCAGTTGTAATCGATCCGCATGGAGAATACTTGACGCTAAGAAACCCTAACAAGAAACAGGATGAACTGAAATATATGCCTTTGTTTGAAATAACACCAAAAGGTTATGCAAAAGAGATAGAATTGTACTGCCTGGATAAAAATTTGACAGAAGGTGCAAGAAGACTTAAGCTGAGAGGAAAGCTTACTCACCAGGAAATATTGGACATGCTACCTTTTAAATTGTCTCCAACTCAACTAAGCATTATTTACACAGCTGTTTCTGATTCTGAAAAGCAAGAATACACGCTTGATGAATTGAAAAGAGAGGTGATGAAAAACAAATCACCGTCAAAATGGACCGTCATACCTGTGCTGGATTTGCTTAAATCAACAGGATTGTTTGACACATTTGGATATGCAAACCCATGGGATCTGGTTAAAAAGGGAAAGATAAGCATCATCAATTTAAAAGGCATAGAACCTGACATACAGCAGCTTGTTGTTTACAAACTTGCGAAGGATTTGTTCCACGCAAGAAAGATGAACAGGATACCGCCATTTATGTTCATAATTGAAGAAGCTCACAATTTTGCTCCAGAAAGAGGGTTTGGCGAAGCCATTTCATCAAGGATAATAAGAACAATAGCATCAGAAGGCAGAAAGTTTGGCATGGGTTTAGGTGTCATAACACAGAGGCCTGCTAGAATTGACAAAAATGTCTTGTCTCAATGTACGACACAAATATTCTTGCGTGTAACTAACCCAAATGATTTGAAATCAATAAGCGAGTCTGTAGAAGGCATCACAAAAGGATTGGAATCGCAAATAAAAATTTTGCCTGTTGGTACTGCTTGTGTTGTTGGTTTGATTGAGCAGCCGTTGCTTGTTAATGTAAGAATAAAGAGAAGTGAGCATGGCGGCACTCCTGTTTCGCTTACAGAAAAATTCAAGGAGCAGCAGGAAGATGCTGACACTGTTTACTTTTATCCTAAATTTTTGGAAGAGGATGTAAAGAAGGTTGCAACAAAGGATATTGAGAAGATAAAGCTGATATACTATCCGCTTTATATGATGAAGTGCAAGTTTGACACACAAGAAGGGGAAAAGGTTGACAACATATTTGTAGATGGCTTTAATGGTGAGTTGGTCTATTTAAACAACAACAATTTAGAAAGGACAGATGGTTTGACAAAAGTTCTTGATCTTGGAATGAAGGAAAAGGCTGTGTCACTTTTCTTAACAACTTATGGTAACGCAGATTTTCCAACAATAGCCAAGAGGCTTAAGATAAAGGATGATGAGCTGATGAACATACTTACTGTGTTAAAGAAAAAAGGCATTATTTCAATGGATGGCATGCTTTTCAAAAGCAACATAAAAGCAAATTTTGAGGATATAATTGACAAGCAAATAAATGAGCAGCCTGTTAGTTACAAGTATGCGGGTGATGTATTAAGTCACAAAATAAAGAAAGACATATTGCCAAAAATACTTGACATTTTCAATCCAGATGCTGTTGATAAAAAAGCTGCTTTCTATCCATTCTGGATCTTGTATTTAGCTGATGGTACAATAGAAGTTGTTGATGGTTTGACAGGAGAAAAGGATGAATATCTGAAATCAACTAACTTGATAGACAGCTTGAAAGATTAATGTATGATCTCATATTTTACTTTGCCATCTTTTATTGTAATTATTGCTGCTGTCTTTTCATAAACATTTCCATCCAAATTCTTCCATTCTTCGAGCGTGCCTGCATTTAAAGCAAGCTCGTCTGTCCATTTGTTTGGCTGTAATGGATTGCCTTTGAAATCAACAGCGATGCCAGCAGCTTCATGAATGTGCCCTGAAACTACAAATTTTATTCCACTCTGCTTTATCATCTTTGTTATGTTTTCATCTCCTACGTCTCTACCAGAATAAATCATACCAGGTGTAAGTTTGCCAGTAATTTTTGGTGGTCCATGAGAAACTAATAAAATAGGTAACTCACCTTTAGTAAATTTACCAGTTTCCTTAACGTCTTGAGGTCTTGAGTAAAAACCATTATCAGCAACAAAATCTTTAAATTGATAGCCTGGTAAACTCACAATTTTAACATTGCAAAAATCAACAGACCTATATTTTACCATATCAACAACATTTTCGCTTGCCTTTCTCATAGCATCTTTATATTCTCCTCTAGTTTCATGGTTTCCTGGAATTACTAAAACAGGTAGGTTGTATCTAGAAATTTCATTTAAAACTTCAATTATTTTAACTCTCGATTTGTCGTTATAACCTCTAAAATCAGGATTTAGAGATATGTCGCCTGCAACAATAATACCATTAACTTTTCTTTCAGCGAAGTAAGATACTATTTCTCTTGTTTTTTCAACCTCACCATGTATATCAGATAAAACACCAAAACTTGTCTGATTTTTATCACACATCACATAAGCAGTATCTGATGAAAAACGAAAAATGTATTCACCGACTCTTTTAGTTGATATTGAATAAGCTGATTGTGTTAAAAGAGATGCTAACATAAAACCACTTAATGCAATATAAAAAAGTCTTTTGATCATAAATTCTTATAAAAAAGTTATTAATATGACATCCTCTGCGGACTAAAGTCCGCAGTTTCCTATTAATTTCGTGAAGTGATCTAATTGCATCTGCTGTTCACGAACATATTTCTTTGCAACTTCTATCGTCACT
>JAHLMM010000007.1 GCA_018920365.1 Candidatus Aenigmatarchaeota archaeon
AAGAGGATAAAGAGGTTGAATGTAAAATTAATGTTTTTAGAAGACAAGTTCACACAAGACATCACACAGCTACACATGTTATATTTACTGCTGCCAAACAAGTTTTAGGATCATGGGTATGGCAACACGGTGCTGAAAAAACTACAGAAAAAGCTAGACTTGACATAACACATTTTGATAGTCTGACAGACCAACAAGTTAAAGATATAGAAAGAATTGCAAATGAAATAGTTGAAAAGAATGTTGCTGTCAAAAAAGAATGGTATGATCGAACAGAGGCAGAAAAGAAATTTGGATTTACAATATATCAGGGAGGATATGTCCCATCTAAAAAAGTGAGAATAATAACTTTATCTGGTTTTAACAGTCAGGCATGTGGTGGCACGCATGTTGACAAAACAAAAGAAATAGGGTACATAAAAATTTTGAAGACAAAAAGGATACAAGACGGAGTAGTTAGAATAGAATTTTGTTCTGGTGATGTTGCTGAAAAATACTTGAAAGAAAAAGCAGAGCTGCTAAAGCAAACATGTGATGTTTTAAAAACATCAGAAGATAAAGCTGTTGAAGCTGCTACAAATCTTTTTGAAGAATGGAAAAAGGAAAGAAAGAAAAAATAGTTGAGTAGATGTTAGGAGCAAAAATTGCTGTAAATCAATGCATGAAAATTTCTGAAAATGAAAATGTTTTGATAATTACAGATGAAAAAGTAGATCAAAATATTGTTGTTGCTATAAAAAACGAATGTTTAAAAAATAAATCAAATGTAGTTTTGCATAAAATACAACCTTTGCTAACAAATGGTCAAGAACCTGATAAAGAAACAGCAAAAATCATGAAAGAATTTGACGCAGAATTTTTGATAACATCCAAATCATTGAGCCATACAAAAGCGAGAATAAATGCATGCAAATCAGGTGCAAGAATTGCTTCAATGCCTGGAATAGAAAAGTTCTCTTTAATCAAAGGTGGACTAACAGCAGATTATAACAAAATAAAAAAACTTTGCCTCAAAATGTTTTTTTTGGTTAAAGATTGCAATAAAATCAAAGTAATTTCAGAAAATGGGACAGATATTGAAATGAGTGTAGGTATGTATGAATGGGATATTGATGAAGGATTATATCATAAACCAGGAGATTTTGGTAATTTGCCTGCTGGAGAAGTTGATACATCCCCAAGCGATTATAGCGTTAACGGTAAATTGATTGTTGATAAAATGGGGAAGCACGAAAATATCGAGTTTAAAATCAAAGATAGCTTTGCAAAAGAGATAAAAGGTCCAAAAAATTTTATTGATAAAATTGATGAAATTGGAGATAAGGCAAGAATTGTCGCTGAAATAGGCATAGGAACGAACCCCAAAGCAAAAATAATTGGGAATGTTTTGGAAGATGAAAAAGTTCTAGGAACAGTTCATATAGCTTTTGGTAATAACACATCATATGGTGGAAAAAATAAAGTTCAATTTCATCAGGACGGAATAATATTAAAGCCAACTTTGATTGCAGATGACAAAAAAATTATAAAAAATGGTGTTTGGATTTGAATGAAAAGATATTGAAGGCGATAGAAAAATTAAAACAAAAGGGTGTTTATTATCGTGTTTTAGACATTGGAAAACCTGCAAGAACTGCCGAAGAAGTTGCAATGTTTTATGATGTTAATCCAAGAGAAATTATTAAAACATTAATGATTAAAGCAGGAGAACAAATTTATGCAGTTATGCTTCCGGGAGTTTTAAAAATTGACAATAAAAAATTATCTAAAGTTTTAGGTAAATCAGATATAAGATTTTTGAACAGTGATGAGCTATTTTCAATAGGTTTTTTCCAAGGTGAGGTTTGCCCTATTTTGATAGAAAAAGAAATATTAGTTGACAAAAAGGTTTTTGAAACAGAAAAAATAAATTTTGGCTCAGGTGACGTATATTTTGGAATAGAAATAAATTCTAAAGATTTAATGAGTTTAATAAAAGGAAAAATAGTTGATATATCAAAGGATTGAAATGAAACCGAATATAGGATCAGGCGATGGTGGTAAAACCAATCTAATGGATAAAAGAGTATGGAAAGATGATGAAAGAATATGTGTTGTTGGAAAGATCGACGAATTAAACAGTTTTTTAGGATTGCTAATATCTAAAGTGAGCTTCCAAGATATATCAAAAGATTTGGAAATAATACAATCACATTTGTTTGAAATAGGTGCAGAAATTGCATATCCTGCTAAAAAAATGATAAAAAAAGATCATGTAAAATTTATTGAAAGTAAGCTGGAGAAATATGAAAATGAATTGCCACAATTGAAAAGTTTCATACTTCCAACAGGAGAAATATCTTCTCTAATTCATATAATTAGAACAAAATGCAGGGAGCTTGAAAGATATACTGTAAGGCTTTGTAAAAAAGAAAATGTTAGTAGCGAAATATTAGCATATTTAAATAGACTGTCAGATTTATTGTTTGCAATAGCTAGAGTTTATAACAAAAGAGCAGGCATATCAGAAAAAGAATGGAAATCAAGAGATTTATAAAATTAATTTTGAAATATTAAATATGAAGATTTTTGTAGACAAGGAAAAATGTCTTGGATGTGGGGCTTGTGTTGCTGCTTGCAGCGAAGTCTTTATGATTGATAAAGACGGTAAATGTAAGGTAAAAGTGCAAAGAAAACTTTCATGTGTTGATCAGGCTGTTGATGTTTGTCCTGGAAATGCTATAAAGGTGGAATAAATGGATTTGGAAAAAAGAATGGAATTGATCAAAAAAGCACCAACAGAAGAAATAATAACTGAAGATGATTTAAAGACTTTGCTCGAAACAAAACAAAAACCAACTGCTTATGATGGTTTTGAGACATCAGGTTTGCTGCATCTAGGTTCTGGTATTTTACGTGCAATAAAATTACAAGATATGCTTGATGCTAAATGCGATTTCATTTTATGGATAGCTGATTGGTTTGCATACATAAACAACAAAATGGGTGGCAATCTAGAATTGATTAAAAAAACAGGAGAATATTACATTGAAGGTTGGAAGGCATGTGGCGTTGATATAAATAAAGTAAAAATTATGTGGACAAGTGACGCTATTTCTGACCCAGATTATTGGAAAGGTGTAATTGACATTGCTAAAAATACAACAGTGCAAAGAACAATAAGGGCTTGCACAATCATGGGAAGAAAGGAAGGAGAAATGCAATATACAGCTCAATTGCTTTATCCTATGATGCAGGCATGGGATCCTTTTTATATAAAAGCAGATATACTGCAACTAGGTATGGATCAAAGAAAGGCTACAATACTTACAAGAGAATTAGCGCCTAAAATTGATGGTTCGATAAGAGTTTGTGTACATCATCATCTGCTTGCTGGTTTACAAGGTTTTGAATCAGGTAGAATGGGTAAAGATGATGTAGATACTAAAATGAGCAAGTCAAAACCTCACACAGCAATATTTATTCATGATAGCGCTGAGGAAATAGCTGAAAAGATAAAAAAATCATATTGTCCAGAAAAGCAAGTTGAAGGTAACCCTATACTAGAAATATGGAAATACATAATCATGAGAAAGTTTGATTCTTTTGAGATAAAAAGACCTCAGAAATTTGGCGGTGATATAATTATAGAGAGTTATGAAAAACTTGAAAAGATGTTTACTTCAGGTGAAATCCATCCTGTAGATTTGAAAAACGCTACTTCGCAAGCTTTAGATCAAATAATACATCCAATTAGAAAGCATTTTGAAAAGGGTAAAGCTAAAGAACTTTATGAAATAGTTAAAAATGCTAGGATAACAAGATAGTTTAATTTGTATTTTCCTCTACCCAATTTTTAATTGCTTTTTTTATGTCAACTATTTCTGTTGAATTATCGGGCATAGGTCTTTTTATTGTCATTGGTATTTTTATTTGCTTAAATTCTTGTTCAGCTATTTCCATAGGATCTGAAGAATCTGTTTTTATCAATATAGGTGCACCTAGAAATATTTGTAGTGATCTAGCACCAATTATTCTAGCAACTTCAAATCTTGTCAATCTGTCTTTTGGCCATTCTGGCATTTTCACACCTTAATGTTTGAATTCTGCAACTTTTTTAATTAGATCAACATGACCTAAAAATAGTGATCTGCAGCAATATCTTTCTAGTCCTAACTCATTCAAAACCTTTTCGCTGTCTTCACCATTTTTAACTCTTTTCTGATAATCTTCCCACAAATGCCCAACAGGCTTACCGCAGGAAAAACATCTTACTGGTATAATCATATCAACACACTCAAACTAATATCGAATTTTGCAATTAAATTTGTTATTTTCAAAGTTTTTAAAGCTATGTTTTCAATCTCGTATTTTCTAGAATTAAACTTAAAAAGATAGCTGAGCCAAAAGCAGTAAGCAAAGTTTCTCGAGTAAAGTAAGGTTCGTCCTCTCTATACACAGCAATTGGATGTAGATGTGATATCGTATATGAAAAAACATAAGGTGAATTTATTCTATCTAAATAGGCAGCAAGACCTGTTGCACCCCAACAGTTTTTACTGAAATATAATCAATATCATCAATAACTATTTTTTCAAAATCTGATACCTTCAAACTACCTGAAATTCCTATTTGGGATGCATCATAAACTCTCCAACTATCTCTTGACACATTTTTTTAGCACGAAGTAAGCATATCGGATATACTCTGCTGTTTTCTGGTATTTGTTCTGGTTTTGTAGCAGGAATGTAAAAAGGACCATCGTAATAATTTATTGCATGTTTAGCAATTGCAACAGTTGCCAACTTAAACATTTCATTTGGTGGGCACCAAAGTATACCTTTTTTTAAATCTATTCCTATTGTACTTAGGTCATCTTTTGTTGGTTTTCTAAATTTTAATGCTGTAGGAACATATGAAGTTCTTTCAAAAAAATTTCAATTTCAACTCTTAGACGTCTTAAAGCAAACATAATTTATCAAGAATTTCACTTTCACTTAATTCTTTCAGTGTCTGGAAAATTATTTTCGTTTATTTTTACTATTTCTTCGTATTTTTTACATTCTTCACCTTCAATATCTCCAAAAACAATACCTTCATCAATAATCATAATATTTATATAAATAATTTACTATTTAGTAGTAATTTTACGATTGATTATCATTTATATTTATCAAATGTGATTAATAATAATAATATGGATGATTTTCAAAGAAAACCAATCAAATCTAGTAATCTGAAAATAATATCTAATATAGGCTCTCTATATGCAACTTTTGATGGCTCTAGAGTATGGGAAATAGATCCTGGAATAAACTTTATTTTAACTTTGTGTGACGGAAGCAGAAGCATCGACCAAATAGCTGAAGAGATAGCAAAAGGTATAGAAGCAAATCAAGATGATGTAAAACCAACTTTAATAAACATTTTAGCAGAATTAGAAAAGAACGGTTTTATAAGCTATTTATGATATCTTTTTCAGCTGCTCCAGTATTTCTTCTTCTTTAACCAGTTTTATATATCTTTCTTTGAGGTAGCATAATTTTGCTACACCAATCTTTCTTTGATAAATTATTCCAGCACCAATTAATTCATGAACGTACTTTGTTGCTGTTAATCTGCTCATGTTTGTAAGTTGAGCTATTTTTTGTAATGTCAATCCTTCTGGATGTTTTTTCAAAATTTCTATTATTTGCTGTTTTGGATCTGACATAAAATCTATAATAATTAATGATAAACAATTATATTTAAAATTATTGTATAACAATAAATTTTATAAATAGGGATAACAATATTTATCATAGTGATATCTGATGAAAATAGGTAAAAACACAGTGTTTTTAATCATAGGCTTTTTGTCGATAATTCTATCATTTATTTTGACAATAAACATACCTTCTGCAAAGGCAGCAACAAATGATACTGTGATTGTATCTTTGAATATATCATTATTATCAGAAATTATAGTAACACCAGCTGCCATTGAATGGTTAAATATAGTACCAACATACACAGCAACACTTTATAGTGTTGATATTCAAAACACAGGTTCAGTCAATTTCACAAAACTTTGGTCAACTGTCAATTCATTTGCAATAGAAACAACAAACCCAATAGGAAAAGGTAATCCTGCTTTATATTCAGCAGGATCATTTTTAGTGTTGAAAAACGAAACAGGTGAAGCAGGCTATAGATTTGTCAATAGAATTGAATGGAACGAAACAGAGCAACCAACATACATGACTTTGAACCCAACAGATGCAGTATCATGGGGTTATTTCAGGAATTTCACTGACATCTATTTGTGGAATTTCAATGATAGTGCAACAGCTGGTGAATGTTTGAATGGCAGTCAAATGGAATTTAGAATCAAGTCAACTCCAGAATCATTAACATCACCAAACAGAGACATGACTGTAGGCACAATAGCAGCAACATTTGAAGCAAACACAACTGAATGGAGTTCATGGACATTTTCATCAGGTCCATTGCAAGATTATTGCGTATACATTTACAGAGACTGCTCAAGGATAATGGTAGCACAATGGGATTATAATCAAACACTACCAGCTTGTTCGGCAAGAAAATACATAACAACAGAAGATTTCATGTCAGGAATGATTCACACAGTCAACTTGACAGTGCTAGTGCCGAGAGGTATGCCTTCTGGTAATACTTCCACAAGCGTTTTAACAATAGTGGCAGAGTAATTTTTTTCTTTTTTTTATTATTTTTCATCCAAACTTTGGTTTGAAAATATATATAGAATAAAAACAAAACAAACAAATTATGCATAAAACAGGAATTGTTGACTTGCCTTTACATTCAGGCAAAGCGCCATCATGGCTTTTCAAAAGAATGTTAAACCTTTCAAAACAAATTTTTGATGTATTGATATATGAATATAGCCAAAAAGAAGTGCTGAAAAGATTATCTGATCCTTATTGGTTTCAAGCTCTAGGTTGTGTTTTAGGATTTGATTGGCAGTCATCTGGTTTAACAACAACAACCTGTGCTGCAATAAAATATTCTATACCAATTCAAAGTGGAATAAAAGTGGCTGGGGGTAAAGGAAAATATTCAAAAAATACTTTGCAAGAAATTTCAAGTTCATCTGAATTCTTTAATTTAAACGAAGCAAAAATAAAAAAATTGCAATATGCAAGCAGAATGTCAGCCAGAGTTGATAATAATTGCGTTCAGGATGGTTATTCGCTTTATCATCATACATTTATCTTTACAGAAAAAGGGGAATGGATTGTAATACAACAAGGAATGAACGACCAATATGCAAGAAGATATCATTGGTCGTCTTCATTAACAAGTTTTATTGAAGAGCCACATCAGTCAATATTTGGTAATAGAAAAGAAGATAATGTGCTTAACTTAACAAGCGAAGAAAATAAAGAAATAAGAAAAGCTAGCGTTGATTTGGTTAAAGACAACCCCATCCATTTAAAAAAATATTTTTCTTTTCAGTCAAATCTTTTAGAATTTCAGAATTTTGAAAAAACAACATTTCCAAAAAGGCATGAAATAATATCAAGTGACATAAGCAAAAAGGGATGGCAATCTTTGCAAAAAGCGTATGAATTGCAAGTTAAAGATTATGAAGAGTTGGTTGCACTCGAAGGTATAGGACAAAAAACTCTCAAATCTTTAGCTTTAATATCTGAATTGATATATGGAAATGAAATAAGTTGGAAAGATTCGGCAAAATTTGCTTATTGTGTAGGCGGAAAGGATAAAATACCTTTTGAAATAGATAAAAGCCATTATGATGATGTTATTCTTAATTTAAAAGAAGCTATTGAATTGGCTAAATTGGGAAAAACAGAAAAAATTAAAGCTATAAAAAGACTAGTTAAGATTTTGTCTTAAACTTGGATGCAATTCATCTTTTATTATGATCATTTTCCATTCATGTGGATATTCTGGTACTTTTTTATTGCGCGTTTCTGTTTTCATCACTTCATTTCTTTCAGCATCATCTGGCAAAATATTGACTTTATAAGAAATTGTGCTTTCGTCAACTCTTTTAGTTTTATATGAAACTATTGAAACTTTATCTCCATATAAAAATAATACGAAATCTCCATTATGGAAAAAACCTACGCAAAAATTATATCCTCCATTTAAATTTCTTGATTCTAAATCCCTTAAAACATCATTATACATGTCAATAATATCATTTACATTGCCTATACTTTGAAATCCTTCGCCTATATACAATCTTCCTGAATCAAAACAAACGACTCTATTATATTTCATATAATCACCTATGAGTTCAACATCAACTCATAAATTTTTTCTCTTATTTTATTTGCTTCTTCGATTTTTTGTGCAATATTTCTATCATTAAACGCTTGTTGCAATTTTATGAATGCTTTGTTTTGCAATTCCAATCCAACTAAAAATCTGACAGAATCCCTGTGCCATTTGTCTCTTGTAAACCACCAATACATACAACTGTGTTCGCCTTTATCCAAAAGCTGTCTTGCTTCATAGAAAAGCCTTCTCTGTTTCAAGTCTCCGTTAACTTTGTTCTCTGCAAAGTTTGCTGCCTCTATAAGCAAATGTAAATGTTTCCAAGCCAGCTCATGCACACTTTTGAAAGGTTCTTCATGCTTTTCTATCCACAAAGGAAAATAATTGCCTTTTTGAATGTCTTCATATGTTGTTGACCAACTTGAAGGAAAAGCATCAATGCTGCCAACATAAGGAAATATTTCAAAAATTTCTTTGACAGAAACTGATTCAACTGAATTTGATTTGGAAATCTTTTCCAAATTTATCCTCATTCCGTCTACCATGTTCTTTACATGATGTCCTATTGTTTCTCCATCCAAAGCCGTGAAACAATATGTGCCTTTTTGCTTTGACAATTCATCAACAAAATTGCTGTCTGTTCTTCCAAACCCTATATTAAGACTGACAACATCATCTCTAAAAACAACTTGAAGTTTATGCCCATTATGTTCAACTGTATGCCATCCTTTATTAGTCCATTGACCATTAGAAGCCACGCCGGCCAATGGAATCCATTTGTAGCCGGCTTTGGCTATTGTGGGGGTGATGTGAGGAGCATATGCCATTTCAGGAAGCCAGAATCCTGTTGGTTTATAAGCTTTGCCAAAAGCCTTTTTGTTTATCTTATCATTCAATCTAATCTGCCTTAACACCTCTTTTTCTGGTAAAAGAGGACATATTGTATGAAATGCTGTTGTGCTTACAAATTCCATTTGATCCCTATCAGCAAGTTCAGCAAATCCACTTATAACATCATCTAACCCATTCTCTTGCAATTTTTCAGTTAAAGATGCGTTTATGTTCAAAGTAAACCTGCATGTAGGATGATCTTTGTACAGTCTTATAATCGGTCTGTAAGATTCATTTGTTATTCTGACTAACCATTCCTTTGTCTGAATAGGCGGTTGATATATATGCCATAAAGGTGCCCAAAATACCTTATTTGTCATTACTATATAGTTGTATTAATCACTATATAAATGTTACTATTTAATAGTAAAGACTAACCAAATCCATGCTTACAAGAAAAACACTATCTAGTATATCTATCAACAGCGCTTTGAACTATTTTCTTTATAAGCTGTTTATAATCAATACCAGCAGCCCTAGCGCTAAGAGGGAAATAGCTTGTTGTAGAAACTTCTGGAGGTATCAATCCAGGAGGTGTGTTTATATCAAGCACATAAGGCTTTCCTTTTTTATCGCATCTTATGTCTATTCTACATAGATCAGCAATCTCCAAAGCTTCCCATGTTTTTAAACACAAGTCCTTTAGCTTCTTTTCAAGTTTTTTATCTATTTTAGCAGGGCAAATAAAGTGCCTTTTTTCAAATTCCTTATCTTCCTCTTCAACAATCCATTTTATCTCCAAAGAATCTATTTGCTTATATCCCTTTGGAGTTACAGAATGATCAACCTCAATAATAGGCAATATTTCTGGGGGATTTCCTATCAGTGGGATTGAAAATTCTCTGCCTTCAAGAAAAGTCTGAACAAGTGCTGGTTCTTCAAAAGTGTCTATTACAAATTCTACTTGCTCTCTCAACTGCTGTTCATTTTCAACAACGCTTTTATTTGTTATGCCTGCTGATGATCCTCTGCAGCATGGTTTTACTATAAGCGGAAATTTCAAGCTAGATTTTAATTTTTGATCTTTTCTATAAAACACTTGAGAGTCTGGAACATTTATGCCATTTGCTTTCAAAATCTCTCTTGCTTTAGCCTTGTTAAGCACCAACGCTTCTGTCAACGGCGATGGTCCTGTATATGGTATCTGCAACATCTCCAACATAGCAGGCAAATGTGCATATCTGTCTCTTCCATATATACCCATTGAATAGTTGAAAACTAAATCTATTTTGCCTTTATTTTTTTTCAGTTTTTCATAAGCATCTTCGTTTGCTTCAATAGGAATAACATCAAACCCACATTCTTTCATATTTTTTATCATTGCTTCTATAGTTTGAGGATCATCAAAATCAGTTTCCAACTGAGCTCTAGGATCGTTTGGATCTGGGTATTTGTGTCTGATGTTATAAACAAATGCAATTCTCAATTTTTTTCACTTCAAAAAAAATTGTAGCACAACTATAAAAAGTTTTTCTCTGTTATAGCCTGTAAAATTGTCGCAACGCTCCAAGCTTGTGATATGCAACCTTTGCTTTCAAAAGGTTCGTCTGCATCAATTATTTCTGAAATGCAGCCTAATCCATATCTGTTTATCTCTTCTTCAACAAACTCTTTCAGCTTATCCTCATCTCTTGCAAACAATCCGTACATCCAAGGCCAAATAGTACCATTGTGATATGCCAAATCTCTTTGTCTAAACCCTCCATTATAATTTGGTATAAATCTTTTATCTTCCTTATTCAAACTTCTTAAACCAAATCTAGTCATTAATTTTTCATTAACAATTTTTACTATCTTTTGTTTCATCTCTCCATTGATCATACTAAATGGCAATGAAAAAGCTATTATTTGATTTGGTCTTATTTCATTACTTTTATCTGTATCATTCAAATATTCTCCATTCCAGAATTTTTTCAAAAAATTCTCTCTAACCTTTTCAGCAAACACAGAATAACTTGAGAATGATTTACCATCAATTTTCTTTGAAAAAAATTCCATTATTTTCAATGCATTATACCACAAAGCTTGAACTTCAACTGCTTTGCCTTCTCTTGGAGTCACATGCTTACCATCAACAACGGCATCCATCCACGTCATACCTGCATTTGAATAAATCAAAAAATCATCGTCCATCTTTATTCCATTTGTACCATTCATATAAAATGATACTATTGATCTGAGTTTATCATAAATTTGGATTATAAATTCTATGTCCTCTGTATGTTGATAGTATTTGTAAACAGCATTAATAAACCAAAGAGACGCGTCAACTGAATTATAATTTCCATCAATCTCATTCGGTATTAATCCAAACTTTAATTTTGACAAATAATATTTTATTATATCTCTAGCTTCATTATACCTCTTTGTGCTTAAACATAAACCAGGCAACGAAATAAAAGTATCTCTTCCCCACTCACCAAACCAATGATAACCTGCAATTATTGTTGTATTATTAGATGATTTAACTATGTGATTATCAGCAGATAAAATAAGCCATTTTATCCAATCTTCTTTTTTTATTTTGGTATTTTTGAAAAAATTCTGCACAACTGATTTCTTTCGTTTCAACTCTTTTTTCAATTCATTCATAGCATCAAATTCATCTGAGTTAAAGCTAGCTGTTATCACTGCAATTTTTTTCTCCGTTTCAAATTGCCCTGGATTGTACAAATGTTCTATACATTCTTCTCCTCTTTCACTATCAGTCTCATAAAAGAAATTCCAATACCATTTTTTGCTTTGCTCTAAATTGTTTTGTTTAAATGCAAAATCGTTTGACCATATATTTACAAAATTTTTTCCAGAAAAAATCTTTATATTCCTGTCGCTTGGAAACTCATTAAATGTTTTCATGCCACTATTTAATCCATATATTGATCTAAAAGCTATCAGTGGTTTTAAAATCAATTTCATGCCAGGATCCATCTCATAAACAATTGAAACTGCATTAATACCATTAAACATATACACTTTTTTTACAATTCTTTTTCCGTCAAGATTAAAAACAAACTTTGGAAATGGATCTAGCTCAAATTTTTCAAGATAAAAATAACCCTTAGGGTGATAAACATCAGTATATCTGTTTGTAGATATTTCAAAAGATTTTGCATCAGTAATGACTTGCTCCTGAAAACTTGAAAGCAAAACCATCCTTTCTTTGATTGAATTTCCTGCTATTAGCAATCCATGATATTTTCTTGTGTTCATTCCAAACACAGTTGATGATGAATAACCACCTAACCCGTTTGTTAAAATCCACTCTAACTTTTTTCCTCTTTCAAAATCCAAATGTTCTAAAGTCATTTTGGGAAGCATTCAATCACTTGAAAAATTTTCTTAAAAACCTTGCTGATTCCTCTGGAGTTACAGTTGTTATGTTTATCCCAGATCCTAATTCCAAACCAGCATCTCTCTCAATTCTTGGCAAAATCTCAATGTGAAAATGATAGCTTTGCTTTTCCTCCATTTTAGGATAAAGTATATGAAACATCAAATTGAACGGCTTATCGTTCAATCCTATATAATAAGCTTTCAATACGTTGCTCACAGCTTTGAGAATTTCATCACGTGTTTTTTTACCAATTTGTATTGATGGTACATGCTTACGTGGAAATACCCAAACCTCATATGGCTGAGATGGAGCAAATGGACACAAAACTACAACTTCGTCATTCTGAAATACAATTCTTTTTTTGTTCTTCAATTCTAACTGAATTATATCACAAAATGCACACTTACCGTTGAAATTATAATATTCTTTTGCCTTATCTATTTCCTGTTTAATCAAAAAAGGTACCAGAGGCATTGAAATTATTTGTGTATGAGGGTGAGGCTGGGATGCACCTGCTTCAACTCCATGGTTTTTAAAAACTGAAATATATTTTATATTTTCATCTGGCATTTCCATAAAAAAAATATCAGAAATTGTTTCAAACCACGATTGCCATTGATTAGCGGTATAATCACAAGGATGTTGGTTGTGAAAGGCTGTATCTATTAATATATAATGTCTTCCATAACCAGTCATTCTATTTTTAAATCCTTCAATAAAATTTTGAAACTTGCATTCTTTTGTTAATGCTGGAAATTTGTTCTCTATCAATCTTATCCTCCAATTGCCATGAGGTTTCTCTATTATACTTTTTGTAGTCATCTCCTCATTCCCAGGGCAAAATATACAATTTTCATCCTTTACAGGTAAATCTTGTTTTTTAAACTGTTCAGGTCTTTTAGATCTTTTAGGCGATAAAATAACCCATCTGTCAAGCAAATAGTCCTTCCTAATTTCATTCATTCTATCAAAATATAATTTGTTTCCTTTTTAATAAAAAACTAACAATATTATTTTATGAAAATATTCAGAAGTTATGACATAAGAGGCGTAGTAGGCAAGGATTTAAATGAAAAAATAGCTGAAAGAATTGGACTATCATTCGGTACATACTTGCAAGGATGTGAAGATGTTATAGTTGGAATGGACATGAGAGTGTCAAGCCAAAAACTCAAAAAATCTTTTATTAATGGTATTACTAAAACAGGATGCAATGTAATTGATATAGGTATGGTAACAACACCTATGGTTGCTTTTTCCATAGCTTATTTAGAAAAAAACGCAGGCGTATCTGTTACAGCCTCGCACAACCCTGCTAATTGGAATGGTTTCAAACTAAAAGGTAAAAAAGCCGTTAATCTTACTTATGACAGAGAGTTAAAAATGGTTGAGAACATCTTCATTTCAAAAGATTTTTTGAAAAACAAAAAGCATGGAATTGTAATCCAAAAAGATATAAGAAAAATATATGCAGACAAGATGTATAGCAGCATAAAGTTAAATAAAAAATTAAAAGTTGTTTTGGATGTAGGAAATGGTATGGGTGGTATAGCAGAAGCAATTTATAGAGATATTGGTTGTGATGTAATAACTTACTTTAAAGAACCTGATGGTACTTTTCCAAATCACATACCAAATCCAGCTGAAAAAGATAATATGAAATTTTTGCAAAGAGCTGTTGTCAGACACAAAGCTGATTTAGGGATTGCTTTTGATGCTGATTGTGACAGAGTAGGCGTTGTTGACAATAAAGGAAGAATTGTAAGAAATGACGTGCTTTATGAAATATTTTTACAAAGCATATTAAGCAAGAAAAAAGGAAATGTTATATGTGATGTTAGAACTCCAAGTAGTGTAATCGATTTTGTCAAAAATTTCAGTATAGACCCGATAATTTCAAGAGCTGGAAGCGGTTATATAATGAAGCAGTCAATAGATGAAGAAGCTGTTTTTGCAGGTGAAATGAGTGGGCATTTCTGGTTTGGGGATGAATGGTTTCACATAGATGATGGGATATATTCTGGTGCCAAAATAATTGAAATTTTATCTAATTCGAGAAAGAGTTTAGCCAAAATTGTTGATGAGATGCCGAAAAATTATTTTATGCCATCAAAAAGAATCAAATGCCCGGAAAGGAAAAAGGAAAAGGTAATAGCAAAGTTAAAAACAAAATTTGAAAGAACAAATGAGATTATTGAAATTGATGGAATAAAGATAGTGGATAAAGACTATAATGTATTGGTAAGGCCATCAAGAACAGAGCCACAACTTGAAATTGTTATTGAAAGTAAAAAAAACAACATAGCATCAATATACAAAAAATTTGAAAAAATTATAAAGAGTCTAATCTAGCTTTCATTTTTTCAATAGCTAAATTATGAGATTGTAAATAATTCTTTATTTGAATTTCCCAATCAAATATTTCCACTAGTTGTCTTGTCTTTACTTTTTCCATAACCCTTTTTTCCTTTTCAAGATTAACACACCATTCCATTATTCTTGTCATCTCATTAACAGTATCTTCTCTGCTTTTACCTTTAATTTTTAAAACTCTGTTTTTCAAACATTCTTCATCTTTACATTGTTTTGAAATTTCAACACCAAAACCAGCTACATCTGTTGTCAATGACAAAGTTCTCAAAGCTGCTGTTTCAAATGGCGTATAACCCCATGGTTCATATTTAGAAGGGAAGAATCCCATAGAGCTGCCCATAACAAATTCGTCATATTCCATCGTAAGCAAACCATCTGTCATAGAAATATAATTTGGATAAAAAATTACTTTGACTTTGTCTTCTTTTTTGTTTAACAATCCATTCTTTTTCAATGCATTAATTATCATATCATTGTCATAGCTTAACTCATATGCACACAAAGGAGCTTCATTGCCTTTGTTCTTTCTGAAAAAGTTTGAGAGCATTTTTACTTTAACCTTGAAATTTTCATCAATCAATTGATTCATGTCAACATTTTTACCATTTAAAATTTCTTCAACAACATCAGCCCTTATTGAATGTAAAAAATCATCAACTAGATCCTCTATTTCTTCATATCTAACTAATGATTCTAAAACATCTGGTCTTGGTCCTTTTATACCAGAAGGTATTAATATAAAAGCAAAAACCGTTTTTTTGCTATTCTCCTTTTTCATTTTTTCATTCAATTTTCCTAGACTTTCAATAAAAATGTCTACACCTTTATTGAAGAATTCATATCTCCCTGAAATAAAGAAAACTATGTTTTCTCTTAAATCATCCAAAGAATAATATGGTGTGAAATACGCTTTTAAGAAATCATTTATTTTTTTTCGATGTTTCTCGTGCAATATCATCATTGTCCTAGTTGATGGATATTTTGACATGTCCAAACCATTAATTGTAATAACATCAGCCTTTCTACCAAGAACATATTCTGCTTCTTCTGAAACTATTTCACTAACAGTTGTAAAAACATCACAAATATTTGCACAAACTTTTTCTACTTTATGTTGAGCTTCCAAATTAAATCTATAAGCTTCATCATCGTTCATTGTTTTTCCAGTTTTTAAATTAAGCTCTATTTCTTCCATTAAATTCTCTCCTGCACTTGATTTTGCTCTGCCTATTCTAGTAGCATGAGTTGTAAAGACTAAAGCTATTGGAACTTTGTGCTTTGCTAAATATAATATTCCTCCTCCGCTTAACCACTCATGAAAATGGCCAACAACTTTGCCTGAAATCACTTTTTCTTCAATAAATCTTTTTATAAGAATGCCTGCAGCAGTTGACCACGCAATCGGTTCGTCATAATCAAATCCTGTTCTCAATGAATCTATTTTATAATCATCCCATAATTGCTTCTTTATTAAATCAATATTTCTAACACCATTTACAATTTTGTTCATAAATTCTGAAGTATCCAACAAAATCAAATTAACATCGTTTGCAGCTATCCATTTGCCAAAATAGCATTTTATTCCTTCTGTCTCAAGTTCTTTGAAAACCTTTGCCATATTTTTTGGCGTTTCGAGCTGCTCAAAATCTCTTAGATTGCTTTTATTATAAAAGCCAACCGCATAATAATTATCACCATAAATTGTTTTCATGTGTCGTGCTTTTGATGTTAAAACTGTATAAATACCACCAACTTTGTTCCCAGCTTCAAATGAAACTTCAATACAAACATCAGCCTTTTCCATATTTACCAGCAAAATATTTTCGTTTAGATAATAAAATATATTTTGAATTCCTTAAATAAGATTATGTATGACGTAACAGTTTTGGGAGATATAAATATAGATATAATAACATACCCTTTAGACAGATACCCAGAGAAGGACAAACAGAAGATTGTAGGTGATATGCTCCTATCACCAGGCGGATCAGCCTTTAATCTTGCATTGGCATGTGCCAAGCTAGGATTAAAAACAAAATTCATTGGTAAAGTAGGAAACGACTATTTTGGTAATTTCTTGCTGGAAATAGGTAAAAAAAATAAAATAAATATGGATGTAAGAAAGACAAACGAAAAGACTGGTATAACATTTGCAGCTACATTCAAAGATGGATCAAGGTCTTTCATCTCATTCAAAGGAACTAATAATACCTTTTCGGTAAAAGATTTTGACAAAAAATCAATAGAAGGTAAGGTGCTTGCTGTAGCAGGCTACAATCTAACAAATTCTCTAAGAAAAGATATGTATGATTTGATAAATTATGCAAAGGGTAAAGGAATGAAAGTTTCTCTTGATCCAAATTGGGATCCTGATGGTTGGACACAAGAAAGATTGAATGATTTGACACAAATTCTACCACAATTAGATTGGTTTCTTCCTGATTTAAAAGAAGCAGAAGCAATTACATTTACAAAAAATGATTTGTTGATGATAAAAAAGCTAACTTTGCTAGGCTGCAAATGTGTTTTGCTTAAACAAGGCGAAAAAGGGTGTTTGATAGGATTAAAAGATTATGCAAAACTAATACCAAGTTTTAAGATTGATGTAAAAAATCCAACAGGTGCTGGGGATGTTTTTCACGCCGCTTTTCTAAAATCAGTTTTATTAACAAATGATATTGAAAAATCTGTTGTATTTGCGAATGCTGCCGGAGCTTTATCAGCATCTAAATTCAGCTATGACAAATATCCCACAGAACAGGAGATAAAAGATTTTCTTAAAGAAAAAAACTATTTTATTTGATTATTCTTTTTCCTTGTTCCCATGTCTCCCATTCTATTTTGCAGTCCTGACATTTCAACACATTAAATGCTTTGAAAAAACTTGCAAATCCTGTTGAAGTGTCTGACTTTGCATGCGTAAACTGATCCAATTTATGTCCGTGTTGATAGCATACGCCTCTGCCACAAGCTATACAAACACCTCTTGCATCTGCATCACAAAACCAGCATTTCATTTAAACCAACTCCTTGTAAACATTTTCCAAACTTTTGGCAATATTATCCCAATTAAATGCTTCTTCAGCTGCTTTTCTTCCATTCCTACCCATCCATCTTGCTCTTTCAAAATCAGAAAATATGTGCTTTATACCCCAAGCTATTGATTGAGGTGTGTGATAAACTCTCAACCCTGTAACATCATGCCATACTATTTCGCCAGCACCTGTGCCATGTGTTGCTATAACAGGTTTGCCACAAGACCAAGCTTCAAGAACAACAACTCCAAATGGTTCATTTCTGCTAGGAACACAAACAGCATCACATGATTTATACAAATCTGCTTTTGTTTTGCAATCTTTTATCCAACC
>JAHLMM010000008.1 GCA_018920365.1 Candidatus Aenigmatarchaeota archaeon
TCCGTTCAAAGGTTCATCAGCACCACCGTCAACACCAACTCTAAACAATCTTACTCTGACTTGAGTTGTGTTACTACCTAATCTGCTTACATTAGTTTCATTTCCAGAAACATATGTAATGTATACAGGTCTTTTTGTGACATTGAAAGTGTAAATTGATGATGAAGCTGAACCATTATATGAATCAGAGGCATTGATAAACCATTCATAATTGCCTATGTTTACGCCATCAGGATATTTCTTTGTAAGCACAAGCTGCTGATTGATATAATCATAAACAACTGATGAATTTATCAGCTCAAATTGTGAGGACGGATCGCAACCATTTGGTGTTATGTTGCCGCCGATGCATCTCACCCATAGACTGACGTTGACATAATCATCGTCGTCTGTTACATTTACTCTGAATGAGAATGTAGAGCCCCACCATGTTGAATTTGGTGATACTGTCAATGCTGTTAATTGTGGATTAACCTGATGGAAGAATGATTGACTGTTGTATAAGCTATCATTATTATAATAATTCTTTGAAGAATTCATTGTTATTGAATACCAACCTGATGGGTTGTTTGATATATTCCAAGTACAATTATACCATCCATTTCCAGATGAATAATCAATGCAATAATCAACAAAACTGCTGTGATTAAGCTTTAATGTTATGTTTGCGTTTGTTATAGGTATCAAGCATTCATCAGTTATGTTGGTTTTTATTGAAACGTTTTGGTTTGAATAGTATACTTGGCTGTTTGGTGAAGATATTGTATTGTTTAGCCAACCAAATATTGTTATATTAAGTTGGGATGTTATGTTGCTATCTTTGTAGCAAGCATCGTTGTATACACCGCCTTTCCACTGCTGCAAACCAGGCTGATAGCTGCAGTTTGGTGAGAAATAATAGCTTATATATCCATCATTATCTGTTTGATTTGCATTGCCAAGATCAAAGTCAACATAATTTGTTGTGACAAAAATTCTTGCATTTAATCCGGCAGGAACATAACTTTTGTTGTCAGTATCATAAATCCTTAGTCTTAGCTGCCTATATTCTGATCTATTTACAGCAGAATTGTTTCCTGTTGATGAGTCAATGTATCTGACATCAACATCATTTTTGCTAACAGTAAAGCTTATGCCACCTATGTCTGTTTTATTGTAAACATCACTTGCATTGAACTTGAAATAATATTGTGGTATTGCCGTGCAGTCTAAACCTTTATAATAGAATGTTAATTGCTGTTTGCTTCCGCAATTATAGCAGATTTGAGAAGATATAAATTGCCATGTTTGATTGTCTGGTGAAAGCCATAAACTGACATTGATATCTTGAGCATTTTGATCGCTTACATTTACTATGAATGTAAAGTTTTCACCCCATCCCCAATCTTGCTCAGGCAAGACTGTTGCGTTTTCCAAAACAGGTGGAACCCATTGCTGCACAACACGGAATTTGTTTGTTGCAAGCACAGTTGCGTTATTGTAATATTGAACATTGGTTGCATTCATTCTTATGTTGTACCAACCTTCTTGTATTTCTGTAGCATTTAGTGTGCAGTTATATGTGCCGTCATTGTTGTTGCTAACAGGAGAACATTGATAGCTATCTCCAAAACCAACGCTTATTGCTGTAAATGTCACTGTAGCATTTTCATTGTAATGCAAATTACATTCATCTGTCACTGTGCCGTTTATTGGGATATACAGCAAAAGATTTCTAAAGTATGTTTCGCCATCAGGATAAGTTACATTTGGTACCAAATCAGCTATTATTGTAACATTGTATTCTTGTGCAGTTGAATCTTTATAACATGAATCTGATGAAGTATATCCTTGCCAGTTGAATTTTCCTGGCTCATAACTGCATGAAGGATTGAAATTGTATTCAACATATCCAGTCGTATTTGTTGAATTTGATCCATCTACCAAATATGATGTCCCATTGAAAACCCTAAACCACACTTGAGGTTTTACAGATGCGCCGAGAAGATAATAAGCTGGTTGATTTTTATCAGTATCGTTTACAAATAAGACGAATTTTGTTGAATTGATACCATTTCTATTTACAACAGAATCATGGCCTGATGAGTAGCTTATGACGATATCATTCTTCACAAGGACGTGAGATTGTTCGGTCGTGTTTGAATTTGTTGCTGGAACTCCAGGCTCGCTTGCATTAAATGCATAATATCTCAAAGCAGATGCTTGATATTGATCGCATGTATAATCTTTTGTGAAATTAACCATTGTATTTTGTGGATTGCTGACATACTTGCATTCTGTAACCTGCCACTGAGTTGATGGTGCCCTTTCAAGTAAGCATACATTCACAGGCGCATAGTGTGTAACATAAACTGTAAAGTTATGCAATTCGCCCCAACTACCATCGCCTGGATAGCTAACTTGTGGCGAACTTAGCTGAACTGGTGTTACAAGGAAGAATGCATTTTGCTGATGATCGCTGCCATTGATGTGATAATCCTTGCTTGACTCCATTGTTACGTTGTAAAATCCACCTGGCTTGCCACTTGAATCCCATGTGCACAGATAATAATTGCCGGTTGAATTTGTAACATAACCAGATGCAGGACAATAATAAACATTTGATCCTGATTGTAGTTTGAATCTAACATTAGCATTTGTCACAGGCTGCGAACAATCATCTGTTATTTCACCTAAAAGCAGTATTTGATCATTTTGAGTGTAATTCACTGTTCCGTCTGGTAAAATTAAATTGTTTATTAGGCTGCCGTAAATGTTGACGAAAAATTCTTGAGATGTGTTTGTTGAATAGCATGCTGAAGTAGTGTTAACTTTCCATTTTTGCATTCCTGCTTGAAATGTACAATTTGGATTAAAGTCAAAATAATAATGAGTTGCATTGGCTAATTCAAACTCCTCTATATATTGACTGCCTGTATTAATCCAAGTGTATACATCTGAAGTCGATACTGCTGTTTCATAATTTTTAGTTACCAAATTGTATATTTGCACTGCTAATCTTCTTTGGTTGTTTGGTTCTACATCACTTCTGTTCACGTTTGTATTATTGCCTTCTGAATGCAAGATTGATATGTCTGATTTTGTTACATTGAAAGTAAATGTTGATGTTGAATTTGTAAATGATGTTGCTGATGTTGAATTGAATTGAAGCTGCCACTCGCCTATATTATAGCAACTGAAATTATTTTGTGTCAAGAAATAATAATTGTTGCAGTTAGTGCATGTGGTTGTATTTTGTACAAACCAATTATCTGTTTGATTTCTCAACCACAATCTTGTTAAAACAAATTCATTATCGACGTTTGTGACATAAACAGAAAAGTTGAATGGTTTTAATTCCCAGCTGCCTGTTGGATATGGTTGTATTTGAACGTCATTTAATTGTGGTATGGATGACAGGAAAAATGCATTTTGTTTGAAAAAGCTGCTGTTCCAATATTTGCCTTCTTCTGTACCTTCTGCAAAAGATATCATTGTAATATTATACCATCCTAAAGGAGCGTTTAATGGTATTGACCAAGAAGTTGTTGTCAAATCAGCTGTGACTCTGTATTGTGTTGATTCATGTGACAAAATATATTCTGCGCCGAATTTTGCAGAGTCTGTTTTCACATCATTACAATCGTCTTTGATGACACCGTCTAAATTGACAATAGATCCTCTTGTAAAGTTAGTGTTTGACGGTTGAGTTAAATATGAATTTGACAAATCACCGACAAGCATAAATGGATAAATTCCTGTAGCATTGTTCTTGTATGTTACAGCACCTTCTATGCCGCCTTTCCAATAATTCTGACCCAAATAATAATCTGTAACAAAACACCATTGGTTTGAAACATTACTCATTTGTCTTGTTATGTGGCCTGTTGTGTTTGCTGATAATGATGGGGATAGATCAAATGTTGTGTTGCTTCCGAATTTTGAAATATAAATTCTTCCTTTTCCTTCATCCATTTCACCTTGTGTCAAATAATAAGATGAAGTTTGATTGTCTCTGTCATAAACAAGAATTACAAAATCGCTTGTTCTGCTTCTATTCACTGTCATATTATATTCTGGATATGCAAAATCAACATTTATGTCGTCTGCCTCAACTGTGTATGGATATCCGTATAGCGTAGAAGAGCCGTCATCATTGGTTGCATTAAACTTGAAATCCCAACTGCTTATATCGCTACCAATATAATCATAAGTGAAATTTGCTTGGTTCCAATTTAAACATGAATAGCAAATCCAGCTTCCGATCAAGCTATATTCGCCGGCACCTTTTTTATGCCATGCATAAACAGTGACGTTTCTACCAAAGCGATCTCTCAATTGAACAGAAAAATTAAATTGCTCACCCCAACCGCCTGTTAATCTTGTACTATTACCATTTATATATAGAGTTGAATTTTCAAGAAGTGGTGTGTATTTGTATATTTTTGTTTTTATGAAAAGCTCCTGTGGTTCTTCAAATTTCTTTCCTGTGCTCCATATATAATCTATTTTGCTGATTGTGATGTTAGTGTAAGCATCATGAGTTGCATCAGCATATCCTTCTATTTTTATTTGTCTTGAAGGCAAAACATAATTTGAATCTAATATTGTATAGTTTTGCCAGTTAAATGAAACAAAGCTGTCATGACTATAATTCTGCCATAAACTCGAATAAGCATTTAAATCGTTTGTCAAGCTTATTTTTGCATGACCTATTGTATTTCTATAGCCAGACAACTCTTGTCTTATTAGCAAGCTTATTGATGAAAGGGTTTCATATCTTGCATTAGTTGGTTTTGTGAATGTATATATTTGCTCTGTCAAACAGTTATTGCCCACACAAGAGATTGATGTATCATTTGTGAAAGTTATTTTTTGCCTTTCATCTTTGATTGCTTCTGCTATTAAAACTTTCTTGCCTTCGACACTACAGTTCAATGTAAAGTTCAAATAACTGCTGTCATATGATTGTATTTCTGGTAAAGCCCAAGAAATTTTTCTTGAAGTTGAATTCCAGCTTCCAGAATTTTGAATTGCTGTGACAGAACATTCTTGTGGAATGAATAGTGTTACATTCCAACCAGTAGCATTAATGTCACCTATATTTGTAACTTTGAGTGAATAATCATAGTTTCTGTTTAATTGTGATGATCTTGGCTCAACCCACGGATAATCTGATTGCTGCAAAGCTTCTAAATCAAACTCCAAATGAGCTTCTTGAGAATAATTTGATGTTTGAACCTTGAAATGATCTCTTTCTATCATATTTTTGCTATCCCAAGAGACATTCCACCTGGACTGACCCTCTCTTGACACATCAACTGGAGCTTTTATTTGATATGTCAGAACAGCGTATTCATTCACTCCTATTTGACCCAATGTCCATGTTATTCTATTCCTTATTAAATCAACTTGCGTTGATATTAAATCAATATTGTCGCCATATTCATTCGTCTTTATGAATGGATTAGCAGGTATCCATCCAGACGATATATCTTCTCTAACAATCGTAGTTCCTGATGTTGGTGCACAACCTTTGTTGTGAATTGTTAATTGAGCGTCAAATACTTTGTCATTGCCAACATATTTTGGCATTTCTCTTGTTACTTCTAGAATTGCAATTGAATTGCTTTCCTGAATTTGTTTGCTTAATGTTATAGATTTAGCAGTTGGATAATTGTATTTTATTGTTGTATTTATTGTTGCAGTTTCAAATGCAGCATTGCTTGACGTTATTGAAAAGTTTGCTGTATAATTTCCTTTTGATGTTGCATTCACCAAAACATAAGAGGGTTGATATGACCAACCGGATGGAAGTTGCAAAGATATATTGTATTGAACAAAATCATTGAATGGATGATATAGATTTACAATAAAACTTTCTGTTGAAGAATTGCAGATCCAATCATACGTGTAAACTCTTGCTTGAATTTGGCTAAGTTCAAAGGGTTCTACTCTTTCTGTTTTATTTCCATAATCAATATAAGCTCTAATTGAATAGGTGCCTTGTTGCCATCCTGTTGTATCAATATTATCAACATAAAATAAACTTGTACCTGCTAGTATGTTTACATTTTGTGATGAATAATTAACAACTCCACCAGGCCCTGTTATATTCAACCATAAAACACCTGTTTGAGATTGACCGGAATTTCCAACTCTAACAGTAACATTGATTTTTTCATTTAGTTCTATACCTGTCAATTGCATAGAAGATGATGTAACATTTATATCTTGAATTTTGACAGTTTGATTGTAATAAGATGAAAATTGCAATTGGTTGATGTTTATATAATTGTCGCCTATATTTTCTATTTTTATAACACAGTATCCTGTTTCATTTGAATTTAGCTGGTTTTGCAATATAGGTATAAATTCTGTTGATGTTGAATTCAAATATCTTTCTGCAATTTCAATCCAACTTGTACCATTGTAAACATACAATTTTGCTTTTGTTTCTGTTCCATTCCACAAAGCAGTTAGATTTGCTATTCTATAATCGCCGACTTCACAAGGCCAGCTGAATGTTTTTGATTGCAAAGGTTGAATTATTGTTGGTAAAGTTTCAACAATAGAAGGCATTGCTGGTTTGTAAGAAACGAGTTTTTCTGAATATATAGTTTCATTGTTTGCATTCGTTGAATTTACATAAACTGTAAAGTTTTGCTCGTCATAACTTGTTGCATTCACTTGCCATGAAATTTTTACATGCTGTCCAACATTCACAGTACCCAAACTTTTTGTTGGTTGATCAACTTGCCATCCTGAAGGCGCATACAAAGTTACAAAAACATTTTCTGCTGATGCAACCCAAGCTGTTATTGTTGCATTGACAGTAAAGTTTCTTCCCGAAAAAACTTCTTTTGGCGTCAAAACTTCTTCTGCGTCTATTTGTGGTTGACAGCCAGGCAATTGAATTGTTATCGTACCATTGCCCATTTGGCTTGGTTTGTAATAAGGTTCTGAGGAATTGATTTCAGCTGTCCATAATTGCGTTCCTTCATAGAATCCGTAACAGCTTGTGATGTTAAATAAAAATCTTGCATAACCAGTTTCATTTGTCAATGCTGTCCCTAAAATTATATAACCTTCTGGATATCCTGGATTGAAAAGCTTGAAAGTAACAGTCGCTGATGGATTAGTAACATTGAAAGTCTGTCTATCTAAATCATAAACTCTTGCTGACAAATATTGGGGTTGCACGTCTTTTACCAAAGTTGTTAAATTGCCTTCGCCGCCATAAGTTATGTTTGTATCATCCTTTTCAACTGTTACGGATAAAACTTGCTCTGTTTGTGTACCGTCTAGTTTGAATTGATAATACCATGTTCCTTGATCATAAGCTGTAAAGTTGCGATACCAAAATTTAGTTGAACCTATACAATTAGCACATTCCAAAGGAGTTTGATTTAAGCATATATTTGATGGACACAAAGTTATTGGCGGCCAAAATTGTGCCATGTATATGCTAGCATTTAAAACATTTTCAGAATCGCCGCTGCTAACATTTATTGAAAAATTCCAGTTTCTGTAACCCCAGCCTTCTGTTGTTGGATATGCATATGGTTGGAATAATTTTTTGATTGGATATAAATAAAACAAACCTGGATTGCCTAGATTGTTTGTATAGTTTGTGTAGTGTTGATCTCTTATGGCATACATACTTGCGTTATACCAACCCATTGGTGTGTTTATTGTCGTAGGTACTTCACATGTAAATGCGTTTGAACCTACTTGGCTAATATCTGTACATTCTATACTCGTTGAAGATTTATTAATGAAATATCTTATTGTCGGCGTTAATGGATCATTACAATCATCGCTTGTAGCGCCCAAAAATGGAATTTCTTGCTCTTGCGTAAAGTTCGATGACCCGTCTGGTCTGACAAAGCTTAATACTATATCACCTGTCACATTTACAGTCAATCCAAAACTTGTTTCAGTGTTATTATCTTGATAGCAATTATTATTTGACAAAACAGCTCTCCATTTCTGTAAACCAACCTGGTATTTTGGTGAACAAGAAGCTTGAAAATAATAATTAGCATAAGCAGAAGCATTTGTTGATGTTGTATAGCCTGCGTCATAAATAGAGCCATCAAGTGTCACGTAAAATGTGAGTGGTAAATTGTTTACGAGCGTGCCGTTTAAATCTCTTGCTCTCAAAGCAAGCAATGTTGATGTTTTTCCTCTTCTTGTTTCTGTATTATTGCCAACAACATTTTCAAAAATTATTTTGTCTTTTGTTATTGTAAATAATGCTTGAGTTGAATTTGTTGTGCCAGCATTATTTGTCGCATTGAACTTGACAAAAACAGGCGAACCTATGTCATCACAGCTTGGATCAAACTCGTATGTATAGTTTTGCCACGAACCTACTGTTGGCCCTGGTGCGTTATAGTTTTGGCAATTGTCTATTTGTATCCATGGTTCACTGCCTGTTTTGCTGAAATAAGAGCATATATTTGTATTTGTATCAGAATTGCTTACTCTCACACTAATATTGAAAGTAAAATTATAACCCCATGAACCGCTTGAAGTGCCTGTCTCTTTACTTATAACTAACGGATTTTCCAATTCTATTATCGCGGGCGGGGATTGTATTTGGACATCTTTACATGATGCTACTTTGGTTGAATTTTCCGTTGCGTTTGCAATAATGCAAAATGTGTATGTTCCTGGAGTTATGCCTGTGGTGTTAACTGTATAATAATAATCTAAATGTGCTTGCTTTGTCTCTTTGCTTGAAATATTGCCTATATATGTTATATTGCTTTGATGATTTGATGAATTTCTCACATTAAAATTAGCCGTGTAATTGATTAAGACAATTACATTTGTAGCACTACCAGGACCATTGTTATATATTGATGAGGAAATATTGAAAGAATCACCATTGTAGATTGGCGGGTTTGTCAGTTCTCCTTTTTTGATTACAGGTTCGTCAACAAACAACGCAGCACCGCATGAAATCAGTGTTGTATAATTTTTGTCATAAAACAAGTATGTCACATTTCTTGTTAAAGCCTTGAAAACAAATGTACCGTTTGTCTGATATGGGACTGTAATCAAATATGTGTAGTTTCTTGAATTATCTTTTCCTGTTGGTATGAAATTGATGTTATTGTTTCCCCAAATTATGCCGTTGCTGCTGTAAGCATTTGCAGATGGGTTGAAATTTGAAAATTGCAAATCATTCCAGTGTGTAACAGTTTGATTATATTTGTTTTCTGTTACATTGAAATTTGTTGCTGGCAAGTTTCCTTTGTTAAAAACTTGTAGTTTCACTGAAAATGGCTGACACATGTTTGAAGATGGAAATCCTTCTTCTTCGTTGTCGATTGTTGTATTGTAATATCTAACAGTTTTTACAAATGGCGATAAAATGCTTAAAACGTTTCTGTCAGTTTTGAAAAGGTAATCTTTGTTTTGTCTCATCCAACCTACATAGTTTGTATAAAAAACTTTTCCACCTGGTGTTATATTGTTTTCAGGTAAAACTGTTGTTGTAAAATCTACATAATGGTTTATGTTACCGACAGATGCTGTTGCCGCAGCTGCAAATCTTATTACTGTGCCGCCAACTGAATATGGTGAAAATTTAACAATCCATCCTTCTTCTGGCGAACCTATTGGATAGCCTGGATCTGGTGAAGTAGCTCTGACAGTTGCACCATTGTTATCTACAACCCTGAAATTTGTTGGCATTTGAAATCCCGGTGGTATATATAGCTCGACATAGTGAACAACTGTTTGTGTTGCGGCACCGTCAATTGATGTATATCCTTCACTTCCGCCCAATTTTGCAATTGCTCTTAAAGCTAATTGCTCGTTTGGATAAGCATATGTTCTGTTTAAAGTTGTTGTTATTGTTGGAGATTGTGTTCCTGTATATGCAGATATCAAAGAAACATGCTTACTAGTGACCATTTGTGTTTCTCCTATTATTGGGTCTATCCATTCTGCTTGCAAAATAAATGTTTCTTCACCAGTATCGTCTGTTGGCCTATAAGGAATTTCAGCTGCGAAGCAAGATGACGTATTTATTCTAACATTATACCATCTGACCTCACCTGTTGTATTGTAATCCGGTTGAGGGATTGCGGGTGGTCCATCTGTTTCTGTTGTAAAATAAACATTTGATCCAGCTGTAAAATCAGTAACATTTACAGTTAAGTTATAATCACCATAATTACAAACGTATATCTGTCTGAAATTTTTGAAGCATGGCTGCCCATCTGCATCTGCACATACTGATGCATGACCTGTACCACAACCTGTTGTTTGACCACCCGTATCTTCACAATTTGCACCAAGTTTTCTTGGAGAACTAGCAAACAAAACAATATCGTTTGATGTTCCGCCTTCATCTGTATAAACAGTGAAGGTTTTAGTATGTTGAATTGTTGTTTGGTTGTATGATATATTTACATAAGCTGTATATGTTGTAGCTTGTACATTGTCAGGCACATATACTGTATATACAATTCTTTTTTCACTCCAATTTGGTCTTGAAGTTGTTCCAGACAATGAAACAAATTGTGTTTTGCCTTCTTCAATAAGCCAATCAACTGAATTACCTGTCAAATCTTTTATGTCAATGCTTATGTTTGCTTGCTTTGCGGAAGTGTTGTAATTTGCTAATGGAACTACTATCTTTGCCAAATGACCTCTTGAAATTTTATCTGTCGGTTCTCCAGATGGACCAAAAATCTTTATTGGTCTAACTAGATTTATATTTTGACAATCAATTATGTATGCATAAAACTCGTTTGTATCAAACATTGGACCTTGTGTTCTTGTTTTTGGCAAAACTCTCAGCCTTGTTAAACCTAAAGATGCTGTTCTATTAATTGTAATATTCCACCTAAAATGCTCTCCCCATTCACACTTATCGCCGTTAGCAGTTCCAAAGTTTGATGTACAAGTATCTGTTTGTCCAACACCACTACCTGAAACTGGGTTGCTATCTCCAGACATTAAATAAAATCCTGCTACACCATTGTTTGTTATAGGTTTCCAAGATCCGTCATAAACTTGAAACTCCCATTGTTGTGTTATTCCTGCATCATCATCTGCCTCATCTGTCAGAAAAACATTGAATGAATAGTTTTCGTGATTTCTGCACATAATAACAGGATCTCTATATTGATCAAAGCTGTTGAAAACAACATGTTGAACAGCATCAGTTACATTGCTTGTTCTATAGTAATAAGGCATGAATTTGAAGAAATAATAAACAACATCAACAACAATGAATGTCCATGGTTTTGACTCTTCAAAAACAAATGAATTGTTATAATAAACAGTCAATGGACCTGCTAAATAGATTGCAGGATCAACATCAGGTGTTGTAAAGCTATATTTTAATGTTTTTTCATCATCCTCACTCAAGTTATTAAAATTCCATATAATCCAAGTCTCATTTTCCTTTCTTTCTATTCTCGCACCATAAACTGTTATCTCTAAAAAGCTGTTTGGTAATTTTTCTATAAATGTAACATTATTTGCATTAACATTAGATTTTATTTTAATTTCAGCTGTGTTTGCATGACCTATGTCTATAAGTGTTTTCATTTTTCTTTGTATGTCAAAATCAACATAATCTTTTGATTCAAAGAAAGTTTGATAATCCACTGAAAAATTTGAGCCATAAGCCAAAACATCTATTGAATAATATCCTGTTTCATTTATGTCATAGAGCAATGTCAAGCTTCCATCAAATTCATCTGTTGAAAAATCTCCATTATAGCTGTTGAATGTCGCTATCTGTCCAGATGGTGATATTATATTCATAATTACAGTTGCATCATATGCCCTCTTTCCTTCATTATTTAAAACACCAACGTTTATTTTTGCCTTATCGCCAATCAGATAAATACTTTTATCAGTGTTGACATTTATCAAACCAACAGCAAATTCTATCTCCTCTTCAACTACAACCTCACCAGGATTTGGGCTAACATAACTTAATCTGACTTTTAATTTGTGAACGCCTGGTTTGAAATCTCTTTCAGTGTCAACTTCAATGTAAAATCTTCCTGGAATTTCTTCATCTACAATTATGTTCAATTCAGTTATGTTTCCTTCAGGATCTATAGAAAATGCAGATATGTTGACATCAGGATAAAGCATACCATCTTCATCGACAGCATCTATTTCAAATCTTATCTTTTCGCCAAGATCATAATTGAATTTTTCTTGTTTGATTTTTGGTTTTACAACTTTGTGTTTCAACACATCAAAACTTATCATTTCAGTTGAATTGCCATATTCTGTTTCAGCGGTTATTTCGGCTGTGTATTTACCATAATTTTTCGGCAGCACAGTCAAATTAAATGTGAAATCTCCTTCTGCATAAATTTCTCTTTGAGCAACAACGTCGTGCTTTGTGTCCTTCAAAACAAGTTTTACATTTCCACTTACTCTTTCTTCCCCATAAATCAAGCTTCCATTTACAATTATCGACTTGAATTTTGTTTCTCCTATATTCTCTGAATGTCCTTCTGCCTTAATTTTTAGTCTGTTCGTTTTGGATTCAAAATTTGTTGTATTTTCCAATCCAATGAAATTTACTTTTACTATATATTGGCCGTCAGAATAAACAGAAAGATTGTCTTCATAATATCCATCAGAATAAACATAATTTTCATAAATGTTAGAATCATTGTAAATTATTGTTATTTGGACAGTGCCATTAATTGATGTATAACCGTAAACTTTTACTGTGTCGTTTTGCTTATATATTGATTTATCAGTAAAAACAGTCAAGAAATTTTGTTGCGGCATATCAGTATAATTTGCTTTTATTTCAAGTGAAGACGGATTTAAAAATAACGAGTCATTACCATTGTATATTATTGAGATGTTTGACGCTTGCTGAATGTATATCTCGCCAAGATCATTTGTATATAAATTTTCCAAAACACCATCTGAATACACTTGCAATTCTTGATTTGGTACAAAAGAGCCATTGTCCATTCTTAATATTGCCTTTCCATCATCAACTGTAATAAAAGTATCGGCCCATATTTCAACAGTTGCTTCTTGCTCTATTTTTTCGTCTGAAACAGATGAAAACATGCCTGTTATTGGAGAATTTAATGTGGAGTTTGTCGCTATTACAGCAGCAGAGGTTATTAGTAAAATCATGAATGATGTAACCAATTGAGTTTGGCCTGATTCTGATTTTTTACTCAAATGTAGAAAAACTGCATATATAAAAGCTAGCAGTAAACTTGCGTATAACGGCAAAATTATGAATAAAGGAATCATGACAATTGATAATGCTGAAAGTGCTGCTTGGCTTTTACTCATATGTCACCACAATTTTTATTTTTTTGAGGCCTAGCTCAGAGGATTCTGTGTCTATCAAAAGCTCTGCATCACAACTTTGACCAAATTCTAAATTGCAACTGCCTGATTTTTCGTTTAAAATATTCATGTCATTTGGTGTTACCCATTCATAAGAAATCTTTCTTAATCCATCCAAATTACTTGTCAATACAGCCTTGACTGAAAATGTATTACCTCTTGTAACCTTTTGGTTATAAACAAATTCTATTTTTACTTTGTCATTACCGCTTGGGGTGTCAGGCAAATCATTTGAAACATTATAGGATTCAGAATTTTGGTTTTCTGAATAATTGCTATCTGAAATTTGGGTTGTAGAAACTGTCGATAATTCATCAACCATTGTTGAAGTTGTAGCAGAAATTTGATCATCTAAAACTGTCGATAATTCTTGATCTTCGAAAGATGTCGTAGTTGACATGATATCGCTAGATGAAGTTACTGTCAAAGTGTCGAAAACTTCAGGAAAATTGCCTGTTACAGCATTGGTTGAATTGTCGATGTTCTGCGCTATTATAAGAACAGGTATTGCCATCAGTATTAGTGTCAAGAGAAAGATTTGCACCTGACCTGTTTCAGCTTTTTCGCTAGTTACTGCATGAACTGGTTTGTATTTTGACAAAAAGCAAAGTTTTGCCATACCAACTTTTCTTTCTTCCACCTTACCTGATAGGATTAGATCTTTGACATATTTCGTTGCTGTATGTCTATGAACACCTGCTTTGTCTGCTAAAGAAGATATTGTCAAACCTTCTGGATGTTTTGACAAAACGTCCAAAATGTTTTTTATCAAGTTTTGCTCCATATGGAATTTCCCCATCTAGTATTGGCCAATATTGTTATACAATATTGTCGATTGATATAAGCCCTGCGAATCAATCTAGCAAAAGTGTCGAATCGACAGTATTTTCAAAAAACGACAAAAACATATCTATATTTTATATGATTATTTTTCATTTTCAGGCGATTTCTTTCAAAATTGTCGATTTTCAACTTTTATGAAAAGTCGAACATACAAGTGTCGAATAGAAAACAATTTTATATCGACAATACAAATAATAAGATATGATAAAGTTTCTAGGTCAGGAAAAAGCTAGACAAACAGAAGATGATCTAAACAAGCAGTTAAACATACAACATGCTCAGCTGTTTAAAGTAATAGAAGATATGAGAGAATTGAATCAGAAAATAGAAAGAATATTTGTTGAGTTGGAACAAATAAAACAAAAGTTGGATAAAACTCCAATGTCAGACAATGGTTTTGAAAGTCAAGCTCAACTTAAAAAGGATAAGACAAAAGAAGCAATAAAAATAATTTTGAGAAAAAAAGGCAGAATGACATCAGAAGATCTATCAAAGCTTATTGGATTGTCAAGGTCAAGATGCAATGAATATTTGAAAGAAATGGAAAGAAACAAAGAGGCTAGATCAGAAATAGAGAATAGAAAGAAATATTACAGGCTTGTTTAAACATTTACTTCCTTCATTATTTCTTTTGAATAATCCTTCCACAGTTTGAAAACTTTTGCCTCATCAAACAAGTCTAAAGGCATTTCTTTTGTAGACAAATCTTTTATTACAGATTTGTAATATGAAAAGAAGTTTGTACCAAAATAAGGCGTAAAAATCAATGATTGTGATAGCAACAAAATACTGTCTAAATCAACTTTTAGTTTTTTCTTTAAAGTAACTATTATAAAGTAATTAAAAATAGTTATCAATGGTGCTGTTATGCAAAGCTCATAATTGTTTTTCAAATTCTGCTTGTCGCCAAACAATATCTTAAGTCTCTGAAGCATGAAAAATACTTCTCTGTTTGTATCAATATAATACAAAAGCTTCTTCCTGTTCTTTATGCAACTTAATATGTGAAAAGGTAAATCGTTTTCAAACGACACTCTGCTCTTTTTAGCATTCTCATCCAAAAAATCAAATATCCATTCTGTTTTGCCATATATTAGATCGCCAGACACGCCTCTTACTTTGACTTTGCCTTTACTTTCAATAAAACCTTTCTCTAACATTTCCTTCCAAATTGATTTGTTTAAACCTTTTTGATATAAAGCATTGCCGTCATAACTCCAAAAATCTTGTATTTCATTTATCGTTCTTGGTCTATCTAAACAGCTTGACCATATTATCCAAAACTTGTCAAAAGCCCAAATTTGCCTCTCCATTCTATCCCCCGGCCAGACGGTCTGAACTGTATGTTTTTTGAAATTGCCCGTTTTTTGTTTTAGTTAACTATAACATTTTAAATTTTTAAAATTTAGGCACCTATAACATTTTTTTACTAGATGAAACATTAGTGAAACGATTATTTTTTCCCTATCTTCCTTAAAACTGGCAAAGCTGTTCTAGGGCTTTCAACTACTTCATATCCTATTGGCAAATCTATTGAATCAACAGGATCTTTTGAGAAATAGTAGACTTTTTTCTTTTCAGAAAAATGCAAATAGTATTTTTCACCCTTTTTGTTTTTATAAGAATATCCTCCAAAAAGTCCCATAAAATCACAGATTACTCTGCTACTATTGTTAAAATGCTTGTGGAAGTATTACCTGTTGGAACGCCTCTTGGCACTAGCACTGTCAAGTTGACTGTGTGAATCATACCTGACATGAAATCTTCTGTTGTTATGTATTTTCTTGCCGAACAAGCTGGTAGTGTTTGATTATAATCCCATTGTGCTACCATTATCCTTGAGCAGTCTCTGTAAATGAATACGCAA
>JAHLMM010000009.1 GCA_018920365.1 Candidatus Aenigmatarchaeota archaeon
TCACATGAACAAGGATTATTCGTGCTTGCTGACTTGCTATACATTTTCGGCATTTCAACCAACCATCTTTTAATCCATCTTTTAATCCTTTTCTCATCTATTCCAATATTCCCAATATACATGCTTGCAAAAAAACATTTCAACCCAACAATAGCAGTCATAGCATGCATTATATTTGCGTTGTCATACACTCAGCTAACAACATTCAGCTATATGTATTACAAAAACATCATAGCAATAACAACAATGCTTTTGTTTTTTGTTTTCATAGACAAAAATCAATTTCTTGCTGTTATTTTTGCGACAGCAACAGGATTTTATCACAGGCCGACATTTCTCATTTTAGCAATAGTGTGGCTTGTAAACAGCATTGCAACAAAAAAAATTTACCTTAAAAGCATGATAATAACAGCATTTCTATTGATGCTGATTTACTTGCCGAGATTCAACATGATAATAGTTGACACATTTTCATCATTGATAAAAAACATTTCCTCGCCATCAGCAGGCGGGACATTTTTCTCTCCAACTTATTTCAGGATTGTTTCGCTATCATATTTGCCATTTGCCTTTCACTATATGATTAAGCAGAAAAAAATCAACCTGCTGTTTATATGGGCGTTTGTTTCAGGTATAATCATATTCGCAGAGTTGTTTTTCTTTAACCGCTTCCTCACAAACTTTGATCTTGCAATAACAATATTGGCCGCAGCGGGCATTTACCACAGCATCTTGCCGATAAAGCAAAATCACTTGAAGCTGTTTATAATTATTATATTGATTTTATCATCTGCATGGCTTGCTTTCATCTATGCATCATCATTAAAGCCTTTGCTGAATGAAAATGAGATAAAATCAATAAAAAACGTTTCGGCATCAACAAAAAAAGACAGCTATATAATAATTCCATCAAGCTATTATTCTCCATGGATTTTAGGCTATTCAGACAGGAAAGCAATAGCACCAGGGATATTTGAGCACAACAAATGGTCTTTTGACCAGTGGCAAAAATACTGGTCAGCATCCAGCTTTGACGAGATAAAACCTCTTTTGGATGTTTATGAAAAACCATTGTATGTTTTCATAGCAAAACAAAGAAACAACATACAAAACATGGAAAAATTCAACAACAGTTGCTTCACAACTGCGTATGAAGATGATTTTCATATTTTGCTGGAATACAAATGCTAAAATTTTATTTTAAAAAATTAAATTATTATTAATGGTTTCAAAAGATCATAGATATATCGAGTCATGCAAGCTCGAGCATGAGGAGTCAAAACTATTTCTTCAAATTATATGGGGAGGTCTTGTATCATTTTCCATATCACTTGTTGCGGCGTCTTTAAAAGAACAAACTGTTTTAAGTGTACAAAAAGCAATTTTCATATCATTCCTATCAATAATTTTTGGTTTAATTTTGACATTCACAAAATTCACTAAAAAGTTTAGATTAATAAGAAGCAAGGTGTTGGGAAATGATTTTTGATATAGGAATTTTACTTGTATTTGGCATAATAACTTTGCTTATATTACTTTTTATTGCTGGTAGATGATGATGAAAACAAACAATGATATAATATCAACAATAATACTGATTATAGCAATTCTGACAATTCTTTTTGTTACATTTATGCTAAACATTTAAAAGCTTTCTGGAATATTTTAATTCATGGAAATAATAGAAATAGCAAGAATAATTTTTGGTAGCATTTTTGTTTTGTTCTTACCAGGCTTTACATGGTCATTTGTATTTTTCAAGAAAGGTGAAATAGATGCTTTGGAGAGGATAGCATTGTCATTTGGTTTATCAATAGCCCTTGTACCTCTGGTTGTTTTTTATTTCAATTTCCTTTTCAAGATGAAGATAAACATACTGAATGTGTCGCTGCTAATAATGCTGCTAACATCAATCCCATTGATCATAATAAACAGGGAAAAATTTTTCAAAAGACAAAAATTCAAGAAATAAATTTACTCTACATTAAATAGATCATCCAAAATTGTCCTTAACCCCTGAATTTCAGGTCTTTTTCTTTTCCAATGATCGCTTTGGTCAACTTTTTGAATGAATTCAGGATTTACAAACTTGAATCTGAAAACCGTCAAACCATTTTCTTGCACTCTTCCATAAACACCTTCTATTTTTTCATCACCAAATTCAGATTTTCTTTCAAGCAAGTTTTTCAAAAATTCAAACCCAGGAAAAATACCTTCATATAATATTGGGGCGTGAGGAAGATTTAGGTTTGATGCTATTTTAACAACTTGTTCATAAGAAAGAAAACCTCTGTTATGATCAAAAACATCAAACAATATCAAGTAGTGTGGCAAGTATTTATATGGTATAGTATGTCTTAAATAAAGCCATTCACCAAATATTGTTTTTTCATTTAGCTCTTGCCTTAATTTATCCATATTCGCAGCACACCAACTCTTAAGAAGTGAAAATTCATAACCTTCAGTATGATTGCCTCTATGTGTAATTTCCAATCCAGGAGAAAAACTTATGCTTACATTTGATCCATCAAGTTTTTCAGTCAGAACAACATATTTACCTTTAAGTATATTATCAGATTCTTCAGAAGAGTATCTAAGATCATCCGGCTCAAGCCCTGAATATTCAGCATATACATGTGGCGTTCTTGGAAATTTCATATCAATCAAACTCTATAAATGTCAAACCTTTTTAAAAGATTTATTTCTTCCCCAGTTTTCCTGTTGTCATTCAAAACAGCAGCGCCATAGTATCTGATTTTATCAATATCCCTTTGATTAAACAAAACATAATAATGAAACATTATCCAATTTATATCCCTGTCATAACTTGCTACAGGCAAGTTTCTTATTATTCCTGCAACAGAGACTTCTATATCAACAGCACTAGGCTTTATTTTATATTTGGCTGATAATGACAGGATTGTCTGTCTAATTAAAGCTGTTTCAGTATTTTCTGGTATAGTCAAAATTTCAACATAACCACAAGCTAATCTACTGTAAATTTCTTTTAATAATTCAGGATAGCATCTAACTTCAATTAATACACCATCTGTATAAACATCTTCGTTTGATACACCGTCAACTATTAATGATGAAGTATCTCTTATAATCATAGAGAAAATTTTACAGTTAAGTATTTAAAGCATTAATTGCATCGGCAATTATATTTTTTATTTCTTCTATAGGATAATCCCCCTTTAATCTTTCACATAAATAACGAGGAATTTCTTTCAGCAGTCTTACATCATACATACCAGATAATTCTGTTCTTTTGAATATGCCAAAAATATTATTTGGCTTTATGATTAGATAAACACTCACATTATTTTTAAAAACACCATATCCTCTATATGCTTCAATATTTATTTTGTATCTCCCTATTACTTCATAGTTTTGATATCCTTTTACAAGACTTTCCATAAAAATTAAATCGCAATAAGCTATTTAACCTTTTCCTATTTAACACTTTCAAGGATGCATTCTGATCCGTTTTGCTTTAATTGATATCTTCCAGGTTCGATTGAGCCATAAACAGTTGCAAAATTACCATCATATATAATTTCTATTAATGAAGAATTTCCATTATTGTAAACCTTAATAGTTCTTGGATGTATTTCCATTTGAAATAATTCTCTAGCAACATCTTCTGGTTTTGTAGAGTTATAAACATCAATTATCAAACTATCGCCATTTCAATTTAACATTTGAAAAATTTAAATTTTATATCAAAACTTCTACCAAAACACAACCCTTTTCAGTATTCTTTAATCTATAATATCCTGGATTTAATTTGCCAAAAACATAAACATCAACAATTCCATCTTTTTCATCATAATTTATTTTTACACAACCGTCTTGAAAAGAAACTTCATTTATTTTATTCCTATACATCTCAGCTGCAACAGCATCAACAGATGAAACTTGGATAATTCTTGAAGCATCCATAAAATCTTTAATCTTTTTAACAAATTTAAGTTTTGCTGCTAAACAGCTAATTATGGGTATATTAAGATTATTTGCAACAGCAGGTATTGCGTTCTTCCTCATCTTTAATCCAGTAGATAAAGCAACAATCTACAAACCAGGACAAGGTGTTTCATTAATTACAGTGATAAATGAAGATAAAACTTTCAAGACATGCACTGGCTATGTTGATCAAAACAGCGTTACAACAGTAAGACATTGCATACATGATGCTAAAGGCGATTATGTTGTACAATGCATAGGCAACACATGCAAACGACATCATCCAAATCCAATAAAAAACCCTGAATCTTTTTTCACATACACAAACACAGAGTTTGAATACAGAAACAACCCAAAATGCAATTTTGAACCAACTGTAAAGCCAGGAGAAGAAAACTCATGCTTTAAAAAAATCTACCCTTCTTTTGTTTCCATTCATCCATCATATATAATTGTTGGAATTGAAGTTGATGAGAGAGATGCTGATATAATAAGAGAAAATTTTCTAATAATTAACAATCAAGCCAATTATCTTGGAAAAGGTGACAGTGGAACGCCTTTGTATGCTGTAAGCAGAAATAGCATAACAATAATTGGATATTTTTATGGTATTCTTACCTATTCATCGCTTTTTGATATCCAAGCATTAATAGAAATGTTTGAATACAGAGAAAACCCCAGAATTGCTGTAAGAGGCAGTTCAATATCAATAATTCCATATCAAGGCAGAATTGATAAAGACAAATATTACCAGATAGGCATATTTTTCAGGTGATTACCACACATATAAGGCGATTGGCCTGAGCAAAATCATTAAAAAAATTAACATTTTAAACATCAAGCATGAGATTGTTAAATGCTTTAGCAGCTCTTTCAATGTTTTTGGCAGCATGCACTTCAGTTGAGCATAAAATTCAAATTATAGAAAATTCCTCTGGCATAATCTTAGTTAGCACAGGGGACAGAGTTTTTTCAGGCTATACAGATGGCGAAAGCATCTACACTGCCCACCATTGTGTCGTCCCTTTAAATCAAGTCCAATCATTCCCTGATTATGCAGTTAAATGCGATAAAAATCTTATGTGCAAAAGATACAAACATCAATTTCCTCCTAATTTTGACGCTGAAAAAATAGAACAAGTCTTCACATACACCACCGATATTTATGAAAAAGGTGAAGAAACAGAATGCGGTGATCCAGAAAAATGTTTTCAAGAAATGCAAGCATCATTCATGCTTTCATTGGGCGAAAATTATCTAGGTGTCAAAGCAAATGAAGCAGACGCAGTTGAGATAAATGATTTTTATTTGATACTTGATACATCAAAAAACTATATGTCTCTGGGCGATAGCGGCATGCCTGTTTATATTGTTTACAAAGGAGGGAAATATATAATAGGCCATTTGTCGGCTTTTACATATCCTCCTTCAATTGATCCAAAATTAATAAAAATGCTGAACAACTTGACAATAGAAGAGTTTGAAAGAGTTGCCGTGAAAGGGAAATATATAAAGCAACCTCCATCATGGGGTGAAATCGATCCAGAAAGCTATTATCAGATAATAAGTTTTGTGAATTAACTAAACTTTCTTAATATCAAATTTTTCAAACCAAGCATCAAACCGCCAACTACCAATATAGCACCAACATACCAATACTTTACAAGTTGCTCAAGAACAACTAGTCCTGTTATAGGTTGTTTTTTCTGTTCTAATTGCTTTTGCTCTTCATATAAATTTTCACTACTTTCAGTAGATTTGCTTTCATTTTGAATGAAATTTATTTCAACCGATTTTTGCCTTGTAATTATCACATTTTTTGTTTCTCCAATGATATAGACATCCAAAATATAATTTCCTTGTTTTTCAGTTATATATTCAATAAAAGCTTCTTCTTTTGCTTTCAATGAAAATGGTTCTGATGTATAGTTGTCTTGAGGTATGTATACATAAACTCTATCAAAATCTTCTGTACCATCATTTATTATTCTCAAATTGATTTTGTTCAAGTTGACATTTACATCAACAAAAAGCGATTGTTTGATAAACCCGCCACTTGAAAAAGATTTAGCTGATCGAACGACTGAAAAAGATTCAGTTGTTGAAAATGATTTTTCATTAGGCGAAATTCCTGTATGCAAAATTATATTTGCATTATAATTTCCTTCTTGAATTTTGCTTGTATCCAACACAAAATCAAACAGAATGCTTCCTTGGCCAGAATAACCATAACCATATCCCAAATAGTAACTATTGCCATATCCATAACCATATCCATACGAAAGATTTGTTGCTTGGACAGAGTTTACATAAACAAATTCGCACTCATAAACAGATCCATTAAGCATTATTTGACAGTTTTTTATACTATTGTCAGGCATTTTAAATGATATGTTAAGATAATTTACAGGTATATGCTCTCCATTCTCAACATCAGCTTTAACAATAAAATTTATCATATTTCCTTTTGTGTGAATCCCATACAAATTGTATACAGAAAGGTTTATGCCATATGTTGGCGACGCAAATATGATTAAGGCTAACAAAAAACCAGTCATGATTAAAGCAAACACATTAGAGCTTTTCATACTCACTTGATAAGAGTAGAAAAGTTAATTCTTTTAAACATTTTTATTTTCGCTATTGTAGAAAAAAATAATCTATTTTATAAAAAATGCAAAATTATTGAATTTAAACAATCTATGAATATTTTATAGAAAATTTGCTAATACAAAAACTTAGAATTATTTCAAAGTAGTCTTATAATGATTTTTATTGAAGAAAAGACAAATAATATTATTCTGTTTAAACAGAAGTGAGCAAAATGAACAAGAATTCTTTTACAATAATACTTACAGTTGTTTTGATGCTGCTGATATTATTTTCTTCAAACACAAAAGCATTGGATATTGAGGCAAGGACAAATAGAAATCTTTACTTTCCAAACCAAGTCATAGAATTATACACAACTATAAACATAGACGATAAGTTGGTGCCAATAGAGAAAATTAATATAACAATATTCAATGATGACAATTATTCATCTTGTGAGTTTGAATTAAACAACCCAACATGCGAGGATGACAGATTTCTGTTGATAGAAGTTTTTTATCCACAAAAAAGCTATGGCTATTTGTATGACAGCAATAACAATTGGGGTTATGGGTATGGCTATACATCAGGAATAATTGAAGTAAAGATAAAATGGCTTTACAATTGGCCTGAAGGAATTTATAATGTGAATGTTTCTGCAATTACAGGACAAGATTTGTTAGGAAGAAGACCGATTTATTCAACAACATTAACATTCAAAGGAGGACAAAGATTTGGTAATGTTGCTTTTATATGCAGGACAGATTCATGTGATTATGGTTTAGAAAAATCAGCTATCAACTTTTTGACTGAAAATGGATGGGTTGTTAATGCAAAAGGTTATTGGTCTTGGACTGAGCAGGAACTGCTAAACTATAAATTGATTGCATGTGCTGACGAATTAAAGGCATGCAAAATTGACGGTTCGCATCCTGCTTTTTCAGCTCACAAAAAAGGTATTCCATTTTTAGAGATAGCTGATCAGCCTTATGCGCAAGCAGCATACAGGTTTGGGTATGCAAGAAGCTATGTTGGTATGACAAGATCAGAATCCATGCATATAACAGCAGCAGATCAAATAACATCAGGCTATTCAGGCAGTGTAAATGTGATAACAAATGCAAAATTCAATGTCATACCAGACTATCAGCTTACATCAGTTGTGAAAGATTTGGCAGATGCAGGTCAGCATTCATCATCAACTTTGTTTGTCGCTGATAAATATGCTTATGTTGGATGGTTTGGCGCAAGCTCGACTGAAAGGCTGACAGCAGACGGAAATATAATTTTAAACAGATTGTTGAATTGGTTGATCAAAAACTAAAGACCATTCTATATTCTTTAAAACAAATTCATGTGCTATTCCTGTTAGCAGATGAGCATCTTTTCCATCTTTTGTTATTTCTCTTATTTGCTTTAGACATCTTTCAATAAGATTTTCATATCTTGAGGTTTTCAAACCACAGTTGAATTCCATTACAGCTATTATCAAGTCAACACCAGGGTGAAACATTTTTCTGTAATGAATCAAATCATCAATTGATTCTAAATTCATCGCAGCCAATATTCTTGGGTTGCCTTTTTCTTCTTCCATTTTTTTATATGATCTAATAGCAAGAAGCAAATTCTTGACAATAGTGATTGCGTTTGGCATTTCAAATTCTTTTATTCTTTTTGCTGATACACCAAAATACAAATTAAATCCATCTTCGCAATACCAATTTTCCCCTTTAGCAATAGATGATTCTACAAAATCTCTTACACTTTTTACATAGGATCTTTTCAAAGAATAAATTGAAGTAGGATGGGGAATTCCATGAATAAAATAAGAATTCCCCTGAAATTTGACTTCACTATATGGTATCATTCTAGTTACCTAGCGCTGCCAAAAATACTGTTGTGGCTGCTGCCCATTTTAGGGTTGATTTTATAGTCCTTACTACATTTCCATCTTCGTCTTGCTCCTCGCCCAAACAACCAAGATAACAGCCAGCACCACAAATATCGCCTCTTTCTATGTTTGTGGTACCTCTATATAATGGGTTTACTTCATTAAATTTTTTGTATATTTCGTCTATTTTAGTCATTTCTTCACCTCGTTTTTCTTTTTTGAATTGCAGAGTTAAGCGATATTGAAAGAAGATTTTGGTTTTTCATTGTTTTGCATGCCTTGTCAAAAGATTCATTTGACATGCCGCCGTTTTCATCTTTTACTGACGCATAACATACATGGCAAATCCTTGCAGCCCAACAATTTGAGCAAAGTCTGTTTCTTAGAAATATACTCAAATGTATTGGAAACAATTTTAGATATATCCAAACCATCATCCACATTTCCTATTTCTATTGATGACGTTTCTTGACATGGATGTAAATACCCTTTTGTATCAACAAATATTGTATGTGATGGTAAACACAAACCCATAGGAAATATTCTATTATTTTGAAGATTGTCCAATTTCCTTGATGAGATTAAAAGAGCAGTTCCGAACAAAGCTCTGAGAAAGTTTGATGGATTTTTAGAATCAACAAATTCAAATGCTAATTTTTGCATAGATTCCATATATTTTCTTTTATCTGAATATGTCTCAAAATTGTGATCTTGCGCCCTATAAACTTCTGATATTTTTAGTCTATTTTTAGGAAATAAATTTTCAAAAAAGTCTTTTACATCGCCAATTCTTGTAGGATCTGATAAAACAACAGAAAAAATTATATCATCTACATACTGTGGCGATAAATTTCTTATGGCTTCTATAGCATGCATAACATTTTCATACGAGCTTTTTCCATTTATCGGTTTTCTGAACCTATCATGTATCTCTTTAGGCCCATCTAACGAGGTTGTTAAAACTAAATTTCTTATTATAAATTCAGCATATTTAGAAGCAAGATTCATGTTTGTTGTTATGCCAAAATAAGGATTCAATCCTAAATCTCTGGATCTAGAAACAACATATGAAATTAGCCCGAAATTGACTAGAGGTTCACCTCCCCAAAAAGATATTTGTGGCGTTTTTGGATTGTGCTGTAAATATAAGTGGAGAGCCTTTTCTGCAACATCTCTTTTCATAAATTCATTTGAATGTGTCCTTTCACCTTTATATGAACCGTTGTAAATGCAATAAATGCATCTATTATCACAACTTGTTGTAACTTCTAAAACTAGTTTTTCCCAAGGACCATATAAATTTCTTAAAATAAAATCCTTATCAACCCAAAATTCTAATTTTAACGGTTCTTTTAATATTTCCTTTAATCTAGGGTCTCTTGCATCATATATGCTGTTATTTGGTTTTGCATAAAGAACCAGATCGCCATCCAAATCTCTTAAAACAACATAATTTGTATGTTCTTCAATAACCTCAAACATCAATTATAAGATAGAAGATTTCAACTTTGAAAAATTTTTTATTTCTTTAGAATGCAAACACAAATTATATTTTCAATAAAAAAATTTTCTATAAAAAATCCATCAATCTTTAAGCCAAGAATAATCACAATTATTAAAAGGGTAGTTTAAATGCAAAAACAGCTTGATGTATTTTGGGATTTTACATGCCCTCATTGTAGAAAAAAAATTGACATAGAAATTCTAGTTAATGCTTTGAAACTCAAGGATTGAATTTAGATTTCTGTTTTTTTGAAATAAAACATTTCAAGCTATTTTAGTCTTATATAAAATGATAATTAATGCTTTTTAGAATAGAAAAAATCAAATCTACTTTCAAGTAACATTACTTCTGTTTAAATAGTTTAATTTTAATTTTGAATTATGAGATATGTTTATGCTTTGGTATTGGTTATGCTGATGGTTTCATCTGCTTCTGCTGTCACAGTGACGTGCGGTCGGCCATACACGCCAGATGGAATATTCACGGGAGATTATATTTTTACAAATAACGAAACTTCAAGATATAGATACTATATTGACAACAGATTTTCTCTTATATCAATTTATCCGTCAAATATATTCTATCTTGAGCCAGGAGAAAGTGCAATAATATCATTCAGATCATACAGAGCTGTTTATGATAAATTAAGTGTGACTTCAACAGATTTGTCAAATGGTTTTTCATCTGTTTTAATATGCAATTATTATGCTTTGCCTGAAGGTGGATATATACCAATTGACACGACACAACCAACAGTTACAACAACAACTGTTATAGAGTATACAAATTGTACTGGAAAAGGTTTTTTCACATGCATTTCTTTATCAGGTTGTGAATGGGTAGGAAATATGTTTAGTGGCTCATGTAGATCAATTTATCAAACAACACAACCTGTTACAACTACAACAATTATTACAACAGAAACAAATGTTACCACACCAACTCCAACACCAACAACCACACCAACAACAACAGTTCAAACACCAAGTATAGATGTTTGCAGAAATCTCAATTTGTGGCAATGCAATTCAAACTCAAATTGCAAATGGATGGGTGATATGAGAATTGGTTATTGCTCTATGAAAGTTGAAACAACAACAACCACAGCTGTTATTACAACCACACCAACAACAACAACCACACCAACACCAACCCCAACAACCACAACAATGTGTTCAAATGTTTGCAAAAGATGGCTAAGACTTGTTTGCTTAGAATGGGATACAATTTGTGTTTTCTAAACCTATTAATTCTTTTCTATTCAAATTCTATTTATGTCAGAAGATAGAAAATTCAAAGTCGAAAGACAAGAGAGCAACATTTATACATATACACAGAGGGAAACTCAAGATACACGACACCCTTATGGAAATAGATCAACAGGAAGTTATTTTGATAAAATAAAAGAGGTATTGCAAAAATTATATGAATCAATTTTCAAGAGGTGAATCTTATTTTTAGATATCCAATTGAGAGCGAGAGGAGGGAAATTATTGTATCAACACCAAGATTTAGCTTTTATGATCAAATTCAAGTTGTCAGAATTGAAAATTCACAACATGAAACTGAACATCCTAAATCAGACAATCAACATCAATCAACTCTTTTACAAAGAATTCTCAATTATTTAGAAAAAATTTTCTATTAAATTTCCATATCTCAATAAATCATTAACATTGTATAAACTAAAACATGAAATGGATATTGCTTTTGCTTGTATTGCCAACAGTAACAGCTTTGCAAGTTGAAATATATTCTGCCTACACAACAACACCGACTTTTGTCTGCCCTGATGATGCTATAAAATGTGAATTGTATCAATACATAGATTCAATGAACAGAGAAATAGATCCGCCAAAATTCATCAAAGAATGCTCGCCAGGCATATGCAGATATGAAAATCATGTTAATGCATCATTTGGCTTTAGATTTTTACCAGGCGATGTTTCTTTGGGCGCTGGATTGTTTAAAGGCTTTAAAATAATTCAAGGCGAAGCAACAACAACTACTACGACAACCACATCAACTCCTACAGAGACAACAACGACTTTGATCAGCTGCAGAAACAGACCTTTTATGACATGCACTTCATTACCAAACTGTTTTTGGATAGGCAACCCACTGTCAGGATATTGCAGCGATAGCATGCAAACAACTTTGACAACAACATTGCAAACGACACAGCTAACTACTACAACAACCTTTTCGCACCAATGTAAAGCAAAAGGCGATATGTGCCAAATAAACCAAGAATGCTGCAGCGGCTTTTGTGAGAAGAGATGCATAAGCTCTGTGTTTGGCATCTGCTTGTTCAATGCTTATGTTGGCAGATGTAGTTAACCATCAAAAAGTGATTATCAATTTTTCATAAAATGAGAAATAAAAACAGTAAATTATAGAAAAATAATTAATAAAAAGTGAAAAAAATGTTTATTTCATTAAGAAAAGAATTTTTCTTACTTTAATAGATAAAATCTTTTATTTTCTGCCGAATTAAGCTTAAATAATTAATTAATTAACTATTTTCTAATGACATTGGAGGTGTACCAAAGAATGAAGTACTTGACAACATTAGTACTATCTTTGGTTCTAGCTACAATGTCTCTAGGATTAGTTGCAGCAGATGTTGCAGTTGGTTCAGTAGGTGCAGGCGCAGGCCCAGGTGATCAAACACCTAGAGTCTGTGTTTATGACAGAAACATAATACTAGGAACAGATGCACAAATAGGATCTGGCGCAAGCATAAATCCATTTGACTACAGAGTCAGCTCATATGCCTTTACAGGCGAGCAAATAGAATTTTATGCAGTAGTCAGAGATCCTAACGGTGCATTGGACATTGGCTTCCTAAAAGCAAGAGTTGGCGGCAGTCCAGAAGTCTTGTGTAACCCAGTATCATATCCAGAGGTTTCCTCTTGCAATGGTATGGGTGAATTGAGCCTATATGGCGATCAAGCAACAGACAAGGCTTTCCACTGCTTGATAACTGTTGAGCCACAATGGTATGGCCCAATGGAAGTCAAATTGACAGCATACAACTCTGCAAATGTCCCAACAGATGGAACACACGTAGAGACATGGTTTTTCAACCCATCTCTAGCATTGAGTGTTTCCACAAACGATGGACAACCAATAAGATTTGAGCAAATGCCTTATGGCGCAGATACACCAGAAGAGAGAACTGTTCACTCATTGAACAGACTCCAAGTAAGAAACATTGCTGAAGGCGGCGTTAACATGTGGGTCTATATCGCTGGTACAGACCTATATGATCCAAACGGCGCTTCAAAATGTCCAATAACAAACAAGATTGATGTCGAGCAATACATGAAATACAGAGGCTGGTCTGGAACACAATGGCAAGGTGAAGAAGGTTGGAGACAAATGACAGAATACAACCAAAATGCACTTTGCGCAATTGGTTACGACCAATACAACCAATACCAAAACACATGCTATGGTGGTAGTCCATTAACATTTGTCGGCAATGGTACCTATGTATCTTCACCAGGTCCATGGGACAATGCTTTGACAAATGGCGGACTTGCAGAAGTTGAGTTCAAATTGACTTACCCAATGCCATGCGTTGGTACATTCACAAATGGCCAAATCTTGGTATTCGGTAAAGCAATCTAGAGACGCTAGAACTAAATAGCTTTTTTCTTTTTTTTCTTTTTTTTATAAAAACCAAAAAATCTAAACTATTTTTATGAAAATCTTATTCAAACCAATAGGTTATGTCTTGTCTGATTATAAAACTCCTAAAGACGCGTGGAAAGCGTGCGAAAAAGGTTTGCAAACAAACAATTTATCAAAGATTATAATAAACAAACAATATGTCAAAGGCTTGAGAGGCTTGGGAAATTTTTCTCATATTTTTGCCGGGCCACCCAGATGGGGATTAGAACCGTCCGTACCTTTGGTATCCAGCGTCTCAACCAGCGAAGCGCCCATCAGGTCACAAGCGGCGATGATGGCCGGCAAATCACCATCCGCTTCTTGCTCTTTCATCTTGCGCACTGCAATGAAGCGGGCCGGCACGAGCGAACCTTCGGCGATGGCCTTCTCGCACATGGCGCGAATCCAGGGAAAGTATTGCAGCGCGCTGACCTCCAACGTCACCGCATAGGCATCTTTGAAGGACATGCTATCTGCTTTAGGCCCAAGCACCTTGCGGCGATAGTCAGCGATAGAGATGAAGGCGCGGCGATCGCGCTGCTCTTTCAGCCATTCTAGGTCACGCAGGTATTCCGCATTCCGCTCGCGCACCAATGCCAGCAGATTCTCCATGTTGCGCGCGGCCCGATGCTGACGATTGATCTCCTCAGGGGTGCCATAACGGGCGACGACATCCAGGAATTCATCAATGATGCGAATGGATGTGTCCCCCCAGAGCGCATTGACGGCTTCCAGGCTGGTCACCGGGATATTCAAACGTTCACGTAGCGTGTTCATCGTGCATCTCCTTTCACGGATTCAAAAGGGTCCAGGTTGAACCACCGTCCAGCGTGTGATAAAGAGAAGTGCGCGCTTCTGCCGAGATAGTCCAAAGAAAGCCCTCCTGTGGACTCAGGAACTGTATCCCGGCAAAAGCGTCTCCGAAATCCT